>NZ_JBWKEY010000006.1:0-569254 GCF_056435225.1 Streptomyces sp. NPDC043996
AGGAAGATCTTGGTCGATCCCCTGGATAGCAGAGGTCCTGCCACATCTTGCGACCGCCTTGACATCGTCATCGGGGCCTTAACTTCGTGGCATTGCTCGATCGACCTGGTCCGCTACCGGTACTTCAGCAACGACCACTTCGGCCTGGAGACCGTGGCATCCGTCACGGGGCACACGGCCCTGGCCAAGCGGGTACGCCGGTGCGCCGCCGGGCCTCGTCTACCTCAAGACCGACCCGAACGAGGTCGAACTCATCCCCGGCTTCACCCGGGACGTGACGGGACTCATCGACTCGCAGCGGGATGCCCCAGCAGGTACTCCGGGACCCGCATGATCTCCACAGCGCGGTGCGGGCCGCGTACCCAGGCGCCGTCGAACCGCGCACCGGTCGCGCGCTCGACAGCCGCCAGGCCGGTGCCCCACGGATGACCGTCGTCCAGACTCAGGCCTTCCAGCAGGGGCTGCCAGGTGTCGGGGCGCACGCCGAAGGAGCCCTCGGGAGCGACCATTTCAAGGCGGAGGAGACCAGCCCGTCCTCGGCCAGGCTCAGTCGGGAGACCGCGTTCTGGCCACATGACCGAACACTCCGCCGCGCCAACGGGGGCGTATAAGGCTAGTTGACGACGCCGCCGCCCGCCCGGGCAGTGTTCAGGGCTTCCCATACCGTGTCCGGGCGCAGGGGAAGGTCGGTGAAGCGGATGCCCGTGGCGTCGCGTACGGCGTTGGCGAGAGCCGGGGCGACGGGGTTGAAGGGGAGCTCGCTCATGGGCTTGGGCAGAGCACCTTCCGGGTTTTCGGGTGCGACGAAGTGGACTTCGGGCGGTGGTACTTCGCCGAGGTGGGCGATGGTGTAGGTGCGCAGGTCGGCCGTGATGACGCGACCTGCGCCGTCGGTGAGGAGCTGTTCTCGCAGTGCGGTGCCCACGCCCTGGGTGATGGCCCCCTCGATCTGCCCGCGCCCCGGCCGACCACCCCTGGCGCACGATGCCGCACCACGGCATGACCCCGCACATCTCCGGGTCGTCGCTGTCCGCGCAGGCGAGGTACGCGGCGGGCACCCGGGAGATCTTGGAGTCCTGGCTGGCGGGCGAGCCGATCCGCGACGAGTACCTGATCGTGGACGGTGGCGCACTGGCGGGAACCGGCGCGCACTCCTACTCGGTCACCCGCTGACCGGCCCGGCGCGCCGGGCCGGTCAGCGGGTGACCGATGTGCACGTTCGTCGACTTCACCCGGGCGGTGGCCTCCACACCGACTTCGCGCCCCAGCTCTTCGACGGCCTCCCGCGTCAGCAGCGACACGAGCCGGTGCGGCCCGGCCTGGATCTCCACCTGGGCGGCGACGTCGCCGAGCTTGACCGCGGTCACGATGCCGGGGAACGCGTTGCGGACGGACGTGTACGAGGTGTCCTCCTCGGCACCGCCGCTCTTCGCCAGCTCCACGGAGAAGGCGGCCAGGTCCCTCCCGTCGATGAGTCGCCGCCCGCCCTCGTCGCGGTGCGTGGTCATCCGTCCGGCGTCGGCCCAGCGCCGCGCGGTGTCGGGACTCACGCCGAGGAGCCGTGCGGCCTGGCCGATCGTGTAGGACTGCATACGGATCCAGATAGGGGGCGGCCCGGCGGGACGGGGGAGCACCCCGGACCTCCAAGGACGTGCCGACGCCCCGTGACCCCACCCGCGCGTCCTGAGGAGGCACACCACCCACTACTTCTTCCTCAACTGGTCTCCCACTGAATGGGGAGACATCCCGCGACAAGTCACGTGCGGCTACATCGAGCAGCTCTGAGCAAGAACCGGGGCTTGGTGCTGTGCCCCGGCCGCCACCGGCCCACACGCCGCGGGACTAGGCAGTCAGCTTGCCGCGCTTGAGGTGCAGCACCTCGTCCGACGCGGCGGCGACCTCCTTGGAGTGGGTCACGACGATCACGCACTTGCCGTCGTCGTGGGCGAGCGCGCGGAAGACCTCGATGATGCCGTCGGCCGTCTCGTGGTCCAGGCTCCCCGTGGGCTCGTCCGCGAAGAGGATGTCGACCTCGCAGGCGAGGGCGCGGGCGATGGCCACGCGCTGCTGCTGGCCGCCGGAGAGCTGCAGGGTGCGGCGGTGGTGTTCGGCGGGCTCGACGCCGAGGAGCGTGAGCAGTTCGACGGCGCGCTGCCTGCGACGGCGCCCTGCGACGCCGGTGATGTCCATGGCGGAGGTGATGTTCTGCACCGCGGTCATGTACGTGAGGAGGTTCAGGGACTGGAAGACGGTCGCCACATGCCGGTTGCGGTACCGGCCGAGGCCGAGCCGCGCGACGTCCTGACCCTTGAAGCTGACCGTGCCGGAACTCGGCGCGTCCAGGCCGCTGGCCAGGGACAGGAGCGTGGTCTTGCCGGAGCCGGAGGGGCCTACGACGGAGTACATCCGTCCGGCCTCGAAGCGGTAGTCGACGCCCTTGAGGATCGTGCGGCGGCGGTTGCCGCTCTGGTAGGTGCGGGTCACGCCGGTCAGTTCGAGCAGGGCGTGGTCGGCGCGGGGGATGTCGGCGGTCACGTCAGTCGCCCTTCGTCAGGATGTCGCGGGGGTTGAGGCGCAGGACGCGCGAACCGGGGATCAGGGTGGCCAGGGCCGCGATGCCGAGCCCGGTGGCGCCGACCTTGCCGATGTCGGCCGGGCCGAGACGGATGTCCAGGGAGCTGATCGGCTCGACCTCGGGTCGCTCCTTCGTGGCGCCGTCGCCCAGGGAGTTGGAGTGGTCCGGCTCCGGGGGCGCGTTCGCGGCGTCCTGCTTCGCCGAGGACACCTCCCCGGCCAGCAGCCTCTCGCCGATGCCCTGCGACAGGACCTGGCTGCAGGCCCCGGCCAGGCCGATGGCGATCACCGCGCAGGCCACGACCTCGACCAGGTGCTGGCCGAGCAGCCGCGGCTTCTTCTCGCCCAGGGACAGCAGGATGCCGAGCTCCTTGCGCCGTTCGCGCAGCGACGAGGCGACGATCAGCGCGAGGATCACGGTGCCCGCGAGGGCGACCAGCCAGACGGTGACGGCGGCGAAGTCCGCGGTCTTGTTGATGGGGCCGACGAGCGTCTTGTACTGCTTGTCGTTGACGGTGATGGGGAAGATCCGCGGGTCGGCGCCCGCGGCCTCGGCGTCCTTCTTCAGCCGGGCGAGGTCGCCGGGGTCCTTGAGCGTGAAGGTGGCGTTGGTGAGGACGGTGTCCTTGTCGCCCTTGCCGTCCAGCTTGGAGCCGCCGCCCGGGGTGACGTACAGGAGGTTGGCGGGGTCCATCAGCGCGGGGACGTACTGGCCGCTGTCGGGGGTGCTGTTCTTGTAGATGCCGACGACCTTGAAGACGTACTCGCGCTCGTCGCGCTTCTGACCGGCGCTCGGCAGGACGCCCACCATGAGCCTCATGCGGTCGCCGACCTTCAGGTGGTTGTCCTTGGCGACGCGTTCCTCGACCACGATCTCGTCGCTCTCGCTGTCCGGGGTGATGCCGCGCCCGGCGATCAGCTTGCTGTCGCCGTTGCGGAATTCCTTGACCTCGTTCAGGTCGAGGATTCCCGAGGCGCTGAACAGATCGCTCGCCAGAGTGTCCTGGCCCTTGGGCGGCGGCACGGGCTGGTGCAGTTTGGTGGAGTTCGTGGGGAAGGCCCCGCCGTCAGTGGTGTAATTGCACTTCGCCACCACGGACGACTCGCAGATCTTGTCGACGAGACTGGCGCGCAGATCGCCCTCGGCGCCGATCGTCCCGCCCTGCGTCCCCTCGGGCTTGTCCATCTTCCCGGAGTTGATCAGGCCGTTCACGTCCAGCTGCATGGTCGCCACCGCGCCCACCCGCTGCTTCGCGGCGTCCGCGGCCCGGGCGGCCGCGGCCTGGATGAGGAACCCGGAGAGCACCAGGGTGCAGATCACGAAGAAGAGACCGATGAGCATCAGCGTCTTCCCCAGGTGGCCCGTCAGCCGCCACCAGGCCCGTTTGAAGAGGTTCAAGCCGAAGAGGTTCATGCCAAGGGACGCTAGGCAGCCGCCGCTTTCCACCGTGTTTGGCTCTGGCGCTGAGGCCGTCTTCCTCATACACGGTTCACAGACGCGATCTGATAAGTGTGGACACGGCAAGAGTGAATGACCGGGATATCAGTGCCCTGAATTCATGGAATTCTCAGCCGCGCGGCACCGACTTCACGGCGCCCCGGGGCGGGACGGACCGATCAGGCGAGGACGGGCGGACGGCGTGCGGGTGCTGGTGGTCGAGGACGAGCAGTACATGGCACGCGTCATCGAGATAGGGCTGCGCCGCGAGGCCATGGCGGTGGACGTGGTGCACGACGGGGCGGCCGCCCTGGAGAAGGCGTCGGTGTACGACTACGACGCGGTGGTCCTCGACCGCGACCTGCCCGGCGTCCACGGCGACGAGGTGTGCCGCCGCATCGTCGCCCAGGGCCTGGACTGCCGCATCCTCATGCTCACCGCCGCGGGCCGCCTCGGCGACAAGGTGACGGGCCTCGGGCTCGGCGCCGACGACTACCTGGCCAAGCCCTTCGACTTCCCCGAGCTGGTGGCCCGCCTGCGCGCCCTGTACCGGCGCAGCCCTCAGGCCCACGCCCCCGTGCTCACCTGCGCCGACCTCACCTTCGACACCCACCGCCGCCGGGTGAGCCGCGCGGGCCAGGAGATCCGCCTCACCCCCAAGGAACTGGCGGTCCTGGAGCTCCTGATGCGCGCCGACGGCGGGGTGCTGAGCGCCGAGTTCCTCCTGGACAAGGCGTGGGACGCGCACACCGATCCGCTGACCAACGCGGTCCGCCTCGTCGTGCACACGCTGCGCAAGAAGCTGGGCGAGCCCCGGCTCGTGCACACCGCGATCAGCGCGGGCTACTACCTGGGTGCCGCATGAGGCTGCCCCGGCCGCGCACCCGGCCCCGCACGCTCAGCATCCACGTGCGCCTCTTCCTGGGCTTCGGCGGCGCCCTCATCGCCTGCTCGGCGCTGATGGTCGCGGTGATCTACGTGGGGATCCGCTTCGTCCCCACGTACGACCTGGCGACGACCATCGAGGTGCCGAACTCCCTGCCGAGCGGCTCCACCAGTGAGCCCAAGTGGGTCGAACCGCACACCGTGAGCCCGGACTCGACCCCCGAACCGGGGCAGAAGATCGGCTCCTCGGGGCTGATCCGCGACAAGGAGGACGTCTGGGCCTCGGTGCTGGCCATCTCCATCGGCGGCCTCCTCGTGGTGACCGCCGTGGGGCTCGCCGCGGGCTGGGTCGTCTCACGCAGGCTGCTCGCTCCACTGGGGACCATCAACCGGGCGGCCGCCCAGGCGGGCGAAGGCGACCTGGCGTACCGCATCAACGCGCAGGGCCCGCACGACGAACTCAAGCAGCTCGCCGACACCTTCGACACCACCCTGGAACGCCTGGAGGGGTCCTTCGCCGCGCACCAGCGCTTCGCCGCGAACGCCTCGCACGAGCTGCTCACCCCGCTGGCCACCACCCGTGCCGCGCTGCAGCTCGCGGCCGCCGACACCTCAGGGGAGTCCCTGCGCGAGCTGCTTCCGATGCTCACGGAGACCAACGAGCGCAACATCCGGATCGTGGAGGAACTCCTGGCGCTCGCCGCCGCGGACCAGGTCCCGTGCGACACCGAGCAGGTGGACCTCACGGCTCTCGTACGCGAGGCCACCACGGCGGCCGCCCCGCCCGCCGAAGGACCCGCTCTCCGCGTGCACGCCGATGCCGCTGGCTGCCAAGTCCGGGGCAGCGCGACGCTGTTGAGGCAGCTGGTGACGAACCTCGTCGAGAACGCCGTCGCTCACAACACCGAGGCGCCGGGAGCGTTCGTGAGGGTGAGCGTGGGCGGTGGCGCGGAGGGCGTGGTGCTGGAGGTCGCCAACTCCGGCCCGCCGATCGCCCCGGCGAGTACCGACAGCCTCTTCGAACCGTTCTACCGGGCGGTGCCCCGGGTGGGCAGCGAGCGCGGCCATGGCCTGGGCCTCGCTCTGGTCCGCTCGGTGGCCCACGCCCATGGCGGCACGGCCACGGCGACGGCCCGCCCCGAGGGCGGCCTCATCGTCCGGATCGCGCTGCCGGGGCGGGGCCGATCAGGGTGCGGCGCGGGGTGAGGGCTACGGCGCGGACGGAACCGCGGGCGGTTCCCAGCCGCGCGTGAGGATGTCGAAGACGGCCTCGACGGCGGCTCGGCGGTCCTGGCGGCCGCGCGTGAGGGCCGGGATGTCGAGGACGAAGCGCGCGAGGGCCGCGCACGCGAGGTCGTCGTGGCCCACGCCGAGCTCGTCGGCGATGGCCGCGCTGAGACTGTCGGTGTGCCTGGTCCACATGCGTTCGGCGTAGGCGCGCAGCACCGGCGTGGAGTCCACGAGGCGGGTGAACTCGGCGGCCTGGGGATGCGCGTCGATCGAGGGCCAGGTGTCGAGGACGTGGTGCCGGAGGGCGTCGAGGATGCTCTGGCCGGAGGCGCGCTCCCGTACCGCGGCGATGAGTTGGGACTCGCGGTCCTGGTCCTGGTCGAAGACCAGCGCTTCCTTGCCGCTGAAGTGCTTGAACACCGTGGCGGTCGATACGTCGGCGGCGTCGGCGATGTCACGGATGCCTACGTGGTCGTAGCCACGCTCCAGGAAGAGCCGCAGGGCGGCGTCGGCGATCGACTGCCGGGTGGCCGCCTTCTTGCGGTCGCGGCGGCTGGTCGGGGGCACGGTCATGGTCAGAGCGTATCGGATAGTCGAATGGGTCGCTAAGTAGAACCGTTGCACTTTTCTGCTTGTTCTGATTTCGTGAGGCTGTGGGCACCTGGGTACCTGGGCACCTGGGCACCTGGGTGCCGGGGCGTCTGGGCACTTGGGTGCCTGGGTACCGGGGCGCCTGGACGCCACGTCCTCGCCGTCATGGCCCTCGTCCGCACCACACCGCCCTGGAAGGAACAGCCATGAACTCCCCAGCACCCGCCAACGCCCGCATCAGTGTCATCGGCGCCGGACCCGGCGGGCTGACCTGCGCCCGCGTCCTTGAGCGGCACGGCATCGCCGTCACCGTCTACGACCGCGACCCGGGCCCCTACGCCCGCGACCAGGGCGGCACCCTCGACCTGCACGCCGACAACGGCCAAGTCGCCCTGCGCGAAGCGGGCTTGCTCGACGCGTTCCTCGCCCTCGCCCGTCCCGAAGGGCAGGAGATGCGCCTGCTGGACCCGACCGGAACGATCGCAGCCCGTCAAGTCCCCGCCCCCGGCGAGCTCTTCAAGCCGGAGATCGACCGCGGCCAGCTGCGCGACCTCCTGCTCGGCTCCCTGCGGCCGGGAACGGTGCGCTGGGGCCACGCCCTCGACACCGTCAGCGGACCTCCGGACGGGCCGCGGCGACTGCGCTTCACCGACGGCACAAGCACCGAGACCGACCTGGTCATCGGCGCCGACGGAGCCTTCTCCCGGGTGCGCCCGGCCGTGTCCCGGGCCGTACCCGAGTACAGCGGGGTCAGCTTCCTGGAAGCGTGGTTCTCCGACGTCGAGAACCGGCACCCCGAAATCGCCGAACTGGTCGGTCCGGGCAGCGCCCACGCGGCCGACGGCGAACGCGCCCTGTTCGCCCAGCGCAACAGCGGCAACCACATCCGCGTCTACGCCATCCAGCGCGTCCCCGTCGACTGGATCAGCGCCCACGGGCTGACCGCCGAGGACACCGGCGGCATCCGCGCCGTGCTGCGCGACGCGTACGCCCACTGGTCGCCCCGCACGCGCCAGATGATCACCGGCAACGACGGCCCCTACGTCGACCGCCCGATCCTGGCCCTGCCCGTCCCGCACACCTGGGACCACGACGCGACGGTCACCCTGCTCGGCGACGCCGCCCACCTCATGCCCCCGCTCGGCGTCGGCGTCAACCTCGCCATGCTCGACGCCAGCGAACTCGCCCTCGCCCTCGCGAGCGCCGCCACCGTCGACGACGCCCTGCGCACGTACGAGAAGACGATGCTCCCCCGCTCCGCCGAGACGGCCAAGGCCCTCGAACACGGCGCCGAACACCTGCTGTCCACCGACGCACCCGACTTCGGCGACGACCGCGCCCTGTCCTGAGCGCGGGGCCGCCGCCGCGCACGCGTACTCAGTGGCTGTTCAGCGGCTTGCCGTACTGCTGAGCCGTGGAGAGGTACGGGAGGCCGAGCGTGCGCGGGGAAAAGGCCGCCGCGTCGCGGGCCGCGCCCTTGGGCAGGAGCCACGCGGCGCCCAGGGAGGCGTTCTCGCCGGGGGAGCCGATGGTGACTCCCGGTGTGCCGCCGCCCTTGTAGCCGCCCGCGGCGACCGCCGCGCCGAAGGCGTCGCCCGCCTCGGCGACGCCCGGGACGCCGGGCGTGTCCTGGTTCCAGGACACGGACCTGGCGGCGCCGTCCGCGTCGAGCAAACCCTTCGCGCCGCCGCGGAGCAGCCAGGCGGCGCCCGCCCTCGCATCGCTTCCGATGGCCTCGCCGGGAGCGCCCGCGATCAGGTCGTCGCGGCCGTCGCGGTTGACGTCGGCGACGGCCAGGGCGGCGCCGAAGCGGTCGCCGTCCTCGGCCACGCCCGGGACGCCCGGCGTGTCCTGGTTGAGGGTCTGGGCGCGGCTGCCGAACGAGCCGCCCGCGCGGCTTCCGTAGTGGACGTGGACGCCGCCGCCCTTGGCGAGTCGCTCGGGCCCGCACGGGTCGTCGATGTTCTCGTCGGCGATCTCACGGCACTCGCCGAGCGCCAGGTCGTCGTGGCCGTCGCCGTCGAAGTCGCCCGCGGCCAGGGCGGTCACTCCGGCGTTGTCCGTGTTCCAGAAGTTGGCCATCTCGGACCGGTCGGCGTCCCACTTCCACAGGCGTACGTGGGACTGCGTGTGGGGCGTGCCAGCGGTCCAGTACGCCACGGCCAGGTCGTCGCGGCCGTCGCTGTCGAAGTCGCCGGTGGCCAGGGCGGGGGCGCGGCCGCCCATGGGGGCGGCGACGACGGTGGTGACCAGGCTGTCCTCGCCCTGGATGACACGGGCGACGACCTTGTCCGTGCCGCCGACCACGATCACCTTGTTGGCGCCGCCCGTCATCTCGGCCGCCGCGACCGACTTGCCGTACGCGGCCGACGGCGAAGGGCCGGTGAGGACCGTCGACCCCGGCCCCGGCCCGTTCCTCGAGCCGCCCACGACGGTCACCATGCCCGCGTCCGCACCTCGGTCGGTGACGTCCTCGCCGGGGGCGCCTGCGAGGAGTTCCGCGATGCCGTCGCCGTTGAGGTCGGTCAGGGCCACGGACGCGCCGAAGCGGTCGCCCGCCTCCGGCACGCCGGGGACCTCGGGGGTGGCCTGGGTGACACGGATGCTCCCGTGGGCGCCGAGGCCCTGCGGGCCGCCCCAGACGACGTTGACGTACCCGGCCTTGGCCTTGCCGCCGACGGTCCCCTCCGGGACGCCGACGGCGAGGTCCGCGTAGCCGTCGCCGTTGAAGTCGCTTGTGGTGGCACGGGGTGCGGCGGCGGTGGCACCGGCCGGGAGCACGAACCCGGCGGTGGCCGCGGCGGCGGCTGCGATGGCGAACGTCAAGGTGCGGCGGCGGTGTGGCACGGGGGCTCCCACTCGGTCGGTGGAGTGCGGGTTCGGGGCGACGGGGTGTGGGTTCGGGTGCACGGGGTGTGGGTTCGGGTTCGGGTTGACGGGGTGCGGGTTCGGGTTCGGGTTGACGGGGTGCGGGTTCGGGTTGACGGGTGCGGGTTCGTGTTGGCGGGGTGCGGGTTCGCCTGGTGTGACCGCCGAAGGGTGGCGCTGGTTGTACGCGGTTCACCGGAGATTGGCGCCGGGTTCATGGGGCGCGCGGACGGGCGCGCGGTTCCCGCACCGCGGGGGCGGCCGATTCCGCTGGTGGGCCCACGGAGGCGAGCCCTCACGAGATTTCCCCGACCGGGCTACCGGAATACCCCCCGGGGGTATATGGTTCTGATCATCGTCCTGAACGGACAACGCCGGACGGCGCAGCACACCCATGGAGACGTCATGAACAACCACACCGGACACGAGCACGCCAGCCACGCCAACCACGGGGGCCACGCCAGCCATGGCGACCACGCCAACCACGGCGGTCACGGCGGTCACGCCAACCACGGCGGAGCCCAGCCCGGTGGCCTCTCGGTCTCCCAGGACGGCTACACCCTGGAGCTCGACTCGACGATCCTGGCCGCGGGCGCGCAGCCGGTCAGCTTCCGCGTGATCGGCCCGGACGGGCGGCCGGTGACCGAGTTCACGGCCGAGCACGAGAAGGAACTGCACTTCATCGCCGTCCGGCGCGACACGGCCGGGTTCCAGCACGTGCACCCGGTGCGGGACGAGAAGGGCACCTGGAGCGTCGAACTCGCCCTGGAACCGGGGGACTGGAGATTCTTCGCCGACGTCCACCCGGTCGGCCACGACGGGACCATGACGCTGGGGATCGACGCCGCGGTCGCCGGACCGTACAACCCGCGGCCGCTGCCCGAGGCCACCGGAGTCGCGCGGATCGGCGAGTACACCGTCGCGCTCGACGGCGACCTCGTGCCCGGCGAGGCGCGCCAACTGACCCTCACCGTCAGCCGCGACGGCCACCCCGTCACCGACCTGCAGCCCTACCTGGCCGCGTACGGGCACCTGGTGGCCCTGCGCGTCGGAGACCTGGGCTACCTCCACGTCCACCCGGAGGGCGAGCCCGGTGACGGCATCACCGCGCCGGGACCCGAGATCGCCTTCATAGCCGCCGCGCCTTCGCCCGGCACCTACCGCCTGTTCCTGGACTTCCAGCACAACGACGTCGTCCGGACCGCCGAGTTCACGGTGCGGACGACGACGGCCGCGCCCCGCCCGGCCGCCGCACCCCAGGCCGCGCCCGAGCACAGCGGCCACCACCACGGCCACCACGCGCACCACTGACCGCAGGAACACCGCCGCCGGGGCGCCTCCCCCCCCGCCCCGGCGCGCCTCACCCACACCGGAAGGAGCGTCATGCCCCGTCTGACCCGACTCACGCCCGACACGGCGGTCGGCGCCTCGCGCGACCTCCTCGCCGACCTGGCCTCCCGCCACGGCCAACTCGGTGACATGGTCTCCACGATGGCGCACTCCCCGGCCGTACTGGGCGGATACCTCCAGCTCAGCCGGGCCATGGGACGAGCCAAACTCGACCGCGCGACCAGCGAACGGATCTCGATCGCCCTCCAAGTCCGGCAAGGGTGCGGGCTCTGCCTCGACGCACACGTCCGTGCCGCCCGTGCCAGGGGAGTCGACGAGGAGGAGATCGAGCGCGCCCGCACGGGCACCTCGGCCGATCCCGCGATCGCGGCGATCATCACCCTCGCCCTCCAGATCTACCGCGAACCGACGTCGATCACCGACGCACAGGTCAACGCGCTGCGGGAGCACGGCTACAGCGACCGCGAGATAGCCGACGTCGTCGGCGTCGTCGCACTCAACATCCTCACCGGCGCCTTCAACCTGCTCGCCGGTCTCACGCCGGGAAGCGACACCGGTGCGTAGCGACACCCCCGCCTGTACGCGCGGGGCACGGCCTCCACCCCGAGGCCGTGCCCCGCCGCGTGGAACCCGAAGGAACCCGTCATGCGACTGTTCGCCAACCGCGACTACCGCCACCTGTTCAGTGCCCAGGTCATCGCCCTCTTCGGCACCGGCCTGACCACCGTGGCCCTCGGCCTTCTCGCCTATGACCTCGCGGGACCGCACGCCGGAATGGTCCTCAGTACCGCCCTGACCATCAAGATGGTCATGTACGTGATCATCGCCCCGCTGGCCGCCGCCTACGTCGACCGGTTTCCCAGAAGAACGCTCCTGGTCCTCCTGGACGTGGTCCGGGGCGCGGTGGTCCTGGCACTGCCGCTGGTCACCGAGGTCTGGCACATCTACGTCCTGATCGGACTGCTCCAGGCCGCCGCCGCGGCGTTCACCCCGACGTTCCAGGCCGTCATCCCCGACATCGTCACCGACGAGTCCGACTACACGCGCGCCCTGTCCGCCTCCCAGGTCGCCTCCACCATGGAGAGCTTGCTCAGCCCCGTACTCGCCGCCGTCGCCCTGACGTTCATGAGCTTCGACTGGCTGTTCCTGGGCACCTCCGCCGGATTCCTCGTCTCCGCCCTGTTCGTCCTGTCGGCGCACGTCCCGAACGCCCGCCCCAGCACCCACACCAAGGCATGGGACAAGGCGGCGGCGGGGATCAGGACCTTCCTCAGGACACCGCGGCTGCGCGGCGTGATGGCGCTCAACCTCGTGGTCGCGTCGGCCGGGGCCATCGTCGTCGTCAACACCGTCAACCACGTCCGTGACCAGCTCGGCGGCTCGCAGTCCGACGTCGCCCAGATGCTCGCCGCCTCCGGCGCCGGAACCCTCCTGGCCGCCCTCGTCCTGCCCCGCGTCCTCGACCGGATCGCCGCCCGCACCGTCATGATGACCGGCGCCGCGGTCCTCGTCGGCGCCACCACCGCCGCCGTGACGCTCACCGCGACCGGCCTCACCACCTGGACCGGTACGGCGATCATCTGGTCCGTCATCGGCATCGGCATGGCCCTGGTCATCACGCCGACCGGTACGGTCCTGCGCGCCTCCGTCGCACGCCACGCGATCCCCGAGGCGTTCGCGGCCCAGTTCTCCCTGTCGCACCTGGCCTGGCTGATCACCTATCCCCTCGCGGGCTGGCTCGGCACGAGCGCCGGGTTCACCCTCGCCTGGTCCGTCCTCGCGGCCCTCGCCGGGGCGGGAGCGATCGGGGCCCTCCTCCTCTGGCCCCGCCACGACGTGCGCTCCGCCGTGACCAGCCCCGCGACCCCCGCCCTGCACACGCCGGGCAACGACCGGTCCACCCTGACCAAGGCCGCGTGAAGGACCGCGCAGGCCGAGAGCGCCCTGGCCGCCGTCCGCTCCCCGCGGGCGGCGGCCACTGTGGTCACCGTGCGGGTCAGGGCGGGGCGCACTGACCCGTACGCTCCCCGGCCCCGCCCTCACGCGCGGCCTTGCTCCTCTGTCGCGGTGAGGCGCGCCCACGCTTGGTGGTTGTAGGGGCAGTGGGAGCGCAGATTGATGCGTTCGCTCAGCAGGGTGCGGCCCAGGTCGTGGTCCGCGTGCAGGGCGGCCTCCACGAGGGTCTTCTGGAGGGCGTCCCGCTGGGCGTGGCTGCCGCCGAACTCCTGGAGGCGGTAGCGCAGGGGAAGCAGCAGGTCCACCACGTCGACGTAGCGCCTTTGCCCGTACGCCACGAGCGCCCGGCACACCGGAAGGCCGATCTCGGCGGTCATCGGGACGTTCGAAAGACCCGCACCGGCGTCGCGCAGCCACGTCTCCCGCTCGCGGATGAGCCGTTCGGCCTCGGAGACGCGAGCCGACCCGACGTAGGACATGACGGCGTGGACGTCGTTGAAGGCGTAGTGGGGCCCGTCGTGCCGTCGCGCCCACGCGTCGGCCAGGGCGGGCCAGCGGTCTCCGGTGTCGGCGCCCGCGAGGTAGAGGCGCCACAGCAGTGCGGAGGCGTCCAGGAGTTCCATCGCCGCTCCGGCCGATCCTTCGTGGTGCAGGGCGGCGTCGTAGACGGCCAGGACCTTGTCGGTGCGCCCCGTCTCCATGAGGTACAGGGCGTAGTGCCACCAGTTGTGCACGTTCAGGTAGTTGCCGGTCGACCAGGCCTCCGCGCGGGCGTCGAGGTAGCCGATGCCGTCCTCGTGCCGCCCCTGCATCTCGTAGGCGTGGACGACGGCGTGGATGCCCCAGACGTCGCGCGCGTTGCGTTCGACGGCCTCCAGGCCCACCTGCTCGGCCAGGGTGTAGTGACCGGCCTCCTCCAGGCCGAACGCGTACATGCCCTGGAGCAGGCCGTAATGCGGGTCGCCCCGGTCCCAGGAGGCCAGCGCGCCGCCGACGCGGTCGCGCAGGAGCACGGCGTTGCCGGTGAAGAAGTCGATCTGGTGGCCGACGGCGAGAGCGAGGATGTCCTTGGGGTACGCCACCACGAGTTCCCCGAGGAGGCCGCCGGCCCGGTGCATATCGCCGTCCAGCCAGGCGGAAGCGGCCTCGACGTGCATGCGCTCGCGCGCGGTCAGGCCGCCCAGGGGAACCTCCTGGCGGAACTTCCCGAACGCCGTGGCCGCCTCTGCGGCGTCCTTCTCCTCCGTACCGAGCAGCCCGAGGTACGCCTGGAAGACGTTGCCCATGGCGGACCGGGGCGAGGCCTCGAGCAGCGCACCGACCTCCCCGACCACCGCTTCCCGGAAGAAGAGCAGGTCCTCAAGCGCCTTCTCATAGTGCCGCACCGCAGTGACACCGGTGTCCTGCATCACCTGGCCATGCCGATCCATACTCACGCCGCCCGCCTCCCGAAGACCACCGTGCACCGCGAGAACCCTGCCCGATCCCGAGGGAGCGGACACCACGACTCGCGACGGGGCGCGGGGGAACTCTCCCGCCGTGGTCAGCGCTTCACGCGGTAGCGAAGGTAGACGACCCGCGAGTTGAACGTGCGGGTCTCGACGAGTTCGAGGTCCACCTGGCGTTCGTGCCGGGGGAAGTACGGGATGCCGCCGCCGACCAGCACCGGGTAGACCACGGTCCGGTACTCGTCGATCAGACCCGCCGCGGCCGCCTCGGCGGCGAGGGTCGCGCCGCCGATCGCGATCTCGCCCTCGCCCGGCTCGGCCCGCAGCCGCTCGATCTCCTCCGCCACGGTGCCCGAGGCCAGTCGGGCATGGCCCCGCACCTCCGACAGCGTGGTGGAGAACACCACCTTGGGCAGCGGATTCCAGAGCGCGGCCCACTCGAGCTGGTCGGCGTCGAGTGCCGGGTCCTGCTCGGCGGTCTCCCAGTACAGCATCGTCTCGTACAGCCGTCGTCCCAGCAGGTGGACGCCGACCCCGCGGATCTCGTCGATCCAGAAGCGGAAGACGTCGTCGTCGGGCGCCGTCCAGTCGAAGCCGCCGTCCGGCCCGACGATGTAGCCGTCGAGCGAGACGCCCATCGAATAGGTCACGCTGCGCATCAGAGGGCCTCCTCGGTAGAGGCTTCGACGATACGACCGCCGCACGCCGGAGGCTCAGCGGGGCGCGCGGCCTCGGCGATCGACGCGTTCGCCCCGTCAGGCGGGCTTCCCACGCGTCCCTGGAGGCGCGGAGGGGCGGCCGCGCGCGGCGGTCACACGGTTCCGTACCTCCGGAGTACCTCGTCACTTCTGGAGGACTTCGTCGGCGGCTCGTTCGCCGGAGCGGATCGCGCCCTCGATGTAACCGGCCCACTCGGTGGCGGTCTCGCTCCCGGCCCAGTGGACGCGCCCTACGGGGGTGCGCAGCGCCGAGCCGACGGTGGTGAGGACCCCTGGCGGGAAGTAGGCGTTGTAGCCGCCGCGGCAGTACGCGTCGTCGGCCCAGTTCTTCTCCCGCCAGTCGACGGTGTGGGCCGCGCGCGGTCCGTAGGCGCGTACGAGGGAGCGGAGCATCGCCGCCCGGCGTTCCCCGGGGTCCAGCCGGGCCAGTTCCTGGGCCGCGCGTCCCGTGGCGAGTGTGCACAGCAGGCCCGGTCCGCCCGGGCGCGAGACGTCGAAGGTCATGGGGCCGTCCAGGCCGAGCGCGAGGCCGGAGAGTCCTTCCGCACGCCAGAACGGGTCGTCGTACACGGCGAACGTCTTGAGCGCGGAGCCCATCGGCATGCGCTGGGTCAGCTGGTCGCGGACCGCGGGCAGGCGCGGGGTGTAGTGGATGCGGCCCGCCAGGGGCGGGGGGATCGCGACGATCGCGCGTTCGGCCCGGAGACCGGCGACGAGGACCGCGTCGCCGGTGTCGTGGAGGGATGTCACGGGCGTGTTCAGGCGTAGGGCGTCGCCGAGTTCGGCCGCGATCGACCGGGCGGGGCCGTCCGCGCCCTGGGTGAAGAGCGCGGCCGCCGTCTCGGCTTCCGCACCGGCTCTGACTCCGTCGGTGCCGCGGATGGCGGTGATGAGGGCGAGCATGGACACGCTCGCCACATCGACGCAGAGTTCCGTGCCGAGGACCGCCTCGGCGAGTCGGCGGGCCTGGGGCACGGGGAGCCGACGGCGCAGCCAGGTGGCGATGGTGGTGGAGTCGAGGAGCTGTGCCTCGGAGGTGGTGAGGGTGCGCTTGGCGAGTCGGTCCAGTTTCCACAGCGCCGCGGCGAGGAGCGCGGTCGCGTGCGGGGGCAGCGGAGGGACCGCTCCGGTGTAGCGGCGGGGCGAGGCCTTGGACAGGAACAGGTGGTCGCCCCGCGTGTGGCCGGTGAAGGTCTTCGCGTCGTACGCGCGGGCCAGCGCGGAGAACCGGGTGTGAGCGGGGGCGATCCACTGGCCGCCCAGGTCGACGGCCCAGTCTCCGCGAAGGCGTGCGGTGAGGGTCCGGCCGCCGACGCGGTCACTCGCTTCCAGGACGACGACGTCGGCCCCGGCCGCGCGGAGTCGGCGTGCGGCGCACAGGCCCGCGTACCCGGCGCCGACCACCACGACATCGTGCATCTCGACCCCATCCCCGTAGTGCAACAGGCGTTTTACAACGAGCGTTGCACGAAGTGTGCGGGGCGTGCAACAGTGCTCGTGTGCCTCGCCAGGTTGATCACACAGCTCGCCGTCGTGACGTCGCGGCCGCGGTCCTGAGGATCGCTGCCGAGCGCGGTTTCCGCGAGGTCACCATCCGGGCCGTCGCCGCGGCGGTCGGTGCCTCCACCTCGCAGGTCACGCACTATGTCAGCGGCCGCGACGAACTGCTCAGGATCGCCGTGCGGCGCGAGGTCCAGACCCGGCAGGCCCAGATCGTCGAGCTGCTCGCGGGCAGCGAGCGGCCCATGCGCGCGCTGGTGGAGTGGGCGGTGCTCGGCCCTGACCCCGACGCCCAGCGGACCTGGCTGGCGATCGTCCTCGGCGCGCGGACCGAGCCGGTCGTGCGCGCCGAACTCGACGAGTTCATCAGCTGGTGGGGCGCGGTGGTGCGACGCCTGGCTGGGAGTCCCGGCAGGGCGGACGTGGTCGACGTACTGGTCGACGGCCTGGTCCTGGTCGGATTCGAGTCGCCTGGGGACTGGCCACCCGAGCGGCGGCTGCGGGTGGTGGACGCGGTCCTCGCGCCCATGGGCGTGTGAGGGCGGGCGGTTCACCCACGGGCGGTGACGGCGGACAGGCCTGTGGCCGAGGGGCGAGCCGCCCCTGTACGTGCGTCTGGTGTTCCTACGTCTGGTCGGTGAGGTCGATCCCGTTGTCGACGCCCGCGCCGTCGATCCCGAACTTCCCCGTGTTGCCGTACCTGTCCCAAGCGGTGATCACCGGGCTGAAGTACACCCGCCACGTGTGTATCGGCCCGTTCGGTATGTGCCAGCCGTTGCCGCCGGTGGTGGAGTGCACCCAGGTGAAACACAGGTACTGATCCGGATAGGGCCGGTCGTAGATCTTCGCGTAGTCCGACCACTTGTTCCCGTCGGGGAAGTTGACGATCTTCCCGCCGAATCCGTCGTACGTGTTGTACGCGCTCTCGTGGGGTTCCTGGTACCAGACGTAGGAGCCGTAGAAGTTCTTGTGGTGGCTGTCGGGCGTGATGTCGCACGCGAAGAACCCCTCGTAGCCGGGGTCGCTCCAGTAGCCGGACACCGAGAAGGTGACGAAGTAGTTGTCTGTGGACTTCAGGGACAGGTAGTAGTTCCACGCCTGCGTAACCACGTACTTGGTGTCGCCTTCGGACTGGGTCGACGTCCTTGAGTAGTCCCAGTTGACGTCCGACCTCCGGTAGGTGATGCCTACCAGCGGGTTGAGCGTGACCTTTCCTTCGAAGGCGCCTGACCCCGCCGTGGTGGCATAGACCTTCCCGGTGTCGGTCTTGACCCAGGCGGCGATCGGCTTCTGGCTCACCCCGGGCCAGCAGCTCACATAGAACGTGAATTTCTGGGTTCCGTCATCCAGGAGCTCGGTCTCGAAGGACTGGCCCGCTCCGGGGACGTGATGGAAATGCTGGTTCTCGTTGTTCGTGAAGCACCAGTCCGAGTGGCCCTGCCAGTTGAGCTTGGTGCCGGTGACGTAGTCGACGAGGTTCACCTGGTTCGGCCAGGATATGGTCCCGTCGTAGGTGTTGCCGTTCTCGTCGGTGGGTTTGACGCTGATGGTCACGGCGACCTGGTTCCGGCCGTTCGCGTAGATGCTGGCGGCGTTGCCACCGGTCTCGAGCATCACCGAGAGCTTGGACACTCCTGCCCATTGGGTCATGTGCGGTCTCCTTCGCGGTCCGTGTGACGTGGCGCCCAGGGCGCCTAATCCTTGGTGAACGAAACGGTGGGGAGCAGACCCAGGATCTCCTGGAGGGCCTGGTCGTTGCGGCTGTAGCAGAACGCCGCGATGATCTCGGCGTTGGGGCGCGACAGGATCGCCTCCAGGTCGCCCCGTGTCATCGTGGGGAGGTTGTGGGCCTTCACGAACACGTGCGGGTTCTCTCGGTTCATCGTCCTCGCCAGGTCCACGTCCTCCTCCAGGAAACGTGCCTTGGCGTGTCCTAGACCTCGGTCCCCGGCGCGTGCGCCGTGGGTGCCGGACAGGATGTGGATTTCCCGCACGTCGGCGCGTGTCCGTGCGGTCCTGGCGGTCTCCTCGACCATGGACGGCGTAGCCCGGTAGACGGTGGTCCAGATCGCGTTGCGGTGCCCGGGGTTGGGGGTGCGCGTGAAGTACCTCTCGCTGTTGTACTCGCCGTGCATGTCCTGGGGAATCCGGACGATCAGCGGCCCGCCGTCGGGCCTTGCGATGATCGTCGGGTAAGTGTCCTCGAGGCCTCGGGTGGTTTCACCCGCGAGTTGAGGGGCGCGCTCGCTGAGACCGGTGGCGGTGCGGCCGAAGGCGGCACCGGCTTCGGCCAGACCGGCGACGCCGGTGCCCAGAGAGACCCAGCCGAGGACGGACGAGGCCTTGGGCGAGGCCGCTTCGAGGGCGCCGCTGGCGATGCTGGTGACGTCGGAGGCGACGCCCAGGGTGCCGACGACGAGCGTCGTGGTGGAGGCGGCGCTGAGGGCCGCGAGGACTCCGCCCGCCGCGACGATGGCCATGCCGCCGGTGACGACGGTGAGGGCGAGCCCCGCGACGCCGAGCCCGATGCCGAGCCAGGCCTGCCAGCTGAGGTGGCCGGAAGGGTCGACGCGGTTGACGGGGTCACCGGCGCAGTAGGCGTAAGGGTTGATGCCGCCCGCCCCGAACGGGCTCAGGGGGTCGGGTGTGGTGAAGCGCTGGAGCGCGGGGTGGTAGGTGCGGGTGCCGTTGCCGAGGTGGTAGCAGCCGGTCGCCGGGTCGGTGCGTTGGCCGGTGTAGCCGAGGATGCCGTCGGTGGGTTGGAGCGGGCGCTGCCCGTAGGGGGTGTAGGCGTACTGGTCCTGCCGGGTGGCGGACGCCGCCACCCGTACGGTCTGGGTCCTGTCCGCCCCCAGGAGTCGGGTGGGCTGCTGGTCGCCAGGGCAGCGCTGGGCTACAGGTGTGGTGCCGAAGTGCAGGAGGCGGGCGGGCTTGTCGTCCTCGGTGACGGTGGCGAGGGTTTCGCCGCGGTAGGACAGGACGCTGGTTGGGCCGCCCTGGGTGGTCTGGGTCAGGAGCCGGTTGAGCGGGTCGTATCCGTAGGTGGCGGTCTGGCCGGTGGACTGGTGGCGGCCGAGGGGGTCGTAGCGCAGGGTGCGTCCGGCGTCGTCGGTGGTCAGCCGTCCGGCCGCGTCGTAGGCCAGGCTGATCTCACGGGAGGGGCTGGTGCGGCTGACGCCCGTCAGCTGGCAGGGGTCGAGTGAGTTGTCGTAGTGGTACGTGGCCGTGTCGGAGCCGCCGTCGACGAACTCGGTCCGGCAGTCGGTGATGTTGCCGAAGCTGTCGTACTGGAACGTCTGCGCGGTGACCTGGCGGCCGTGCTCGTCCAGCGGGGGGACGGGCCCCTGACAGGCGTAGCCGGTGAGGCGGTTACGGCTGTCGTAGCTGAAGCTCTCCTCGCGTACCAGCGAGAGGTTCTGGTAGGACTTCCTGTGGCTCAGGAGATCGTTGTCCTGCCACTCCTGGGTTTGCTTCCAGACCTCGGTGCCGCCGGAGCCCTTCGTGGCGTAGGTGAAGCTGCGTTCCACCTCGCGGCCGAGGTCGTCCAGGGTCAGCGCGGTGGTGAGCGTGTCTCCCGACTGGCGGTCTTGGACGGTCCACCCGGTCAGGCGGCTCGCGGAGTCGTAGGTCGGCCGCAGCACCCGCACGTCCGGGTCCGCGATCTCCTCGAACCGGCCGAGTCGGTCCCGGGTGGTCCGCCGCGTTGCGCCGTCCACCCCTGTGTAGCCGCATTCGTTGCCGCCGAGCGTGAACTGCCACGTCGCGGTGGTGTCGGGACGGCCGGCCTGGGCGATGGTCTCGCTCCGCGGCAGCCCCGACGGGTAGTAGCCGCGCGTGAGGGTGACCTCGCCTTCCCGCGCTTCGGTCGGGAAACCGGTCACGGGGTGGGGAGTGAGGTCCTGAACGAGGGGGTCGGCCTTGACCTGCGACAGGGCGTTGTCGAGCTGAGGGACGACCGCGTATCCGCGCCGCTGCCCGTCGGGCATGGTCGCCGAGTCCGGGATGACGTCGCTGGCGTGGGCGTAGTCGTAAGTCCAGGTGCGGCCGCCGGAACTGGTGGCGGTCAGCCTGCCCAGTTCGTCGAAGGTCTGCTGGCCGTAGACGGCCTTGCCCACGGTGAGTTCCGTGGCGAGCGCGCCGGGTCCGCGCGGGATGTCGTACGCGCGTGAGACGTGGGTGCCGTCCGGCAGCGTGGTCAGGGTGAGCAGGCCGCGGGCGTTGTAGTCGAAGTGCGTGGTGGCGTGGACCTCGTCGGTCTCCCGGCGGACCCTGCCCCAGCCGTCACGGTCCAGCGTGCGGGCGCCCAGGGAGGCCCCTCGCAGGGTGAACCGTTCCACCTTCACCGGCTCGCCGCGCAGGTTGTGCGTCGTCACCGTCGTTCCCGTGACCGGGCTGCCGTCGCCCTGTAGTTGGGCGGTGGTCGTCAGGGCGATGGGATCGGTCCGGGTGACGACGGTGGAGCCGTTGGCGGACTCGGTGGCCGACACCTGGCCCCAGTCGTCGTGGACGAAGGTCTCGGTCAGGTCCACGGCCGTGCTGCCGTCGGGCAGATAGTCGAGGTGGGTGACCGACGAGGGGCGGCCCTGCTCGTCGTAGGTCATCCGCTGGATGACGTGCCAGCCGCCGTCGCCGTCAACGGCCTTGCGCTCGCGCTGGAGGGGCCGCCCCGCACCGTCGAAGCTCACCCGGACCTGTTCGCCCGGCTCGTTGATGTCGGTGGACATCATGGGGGAAGCGGACGTCACCACGAACGGGGCGCCGCCGCCCCTCTCGTACGCGTACGTCTCTTCCGCCTGGTACGGGGTCCCGGGACGCACGGTGCGACGCAGTATCCGGCCCAGTCCGTCATAGGTGACGGCCACACCGCCGCCCTGTGCATCGGTGGCCGACCACAGGCGCCCGGTGAACCGCGAGCGCCGTTCCGACCGCGTCACCGTGAGCCCGGCGCCGGTCGCCAACGTGTGGGTCTGGGACAGCGCTTCCCCGTCCACCGAGAAGCCAAAGGTGTGGGTCGAACTGACGGGGACGAGCGGGTTGCCCTCGTCGCCGCCCAGCGTCTCGACCACCTTGAGGCTCTGGACGCGGCCGAACTCATCACCCGAGGTGACGTACTGGAAGTCCACCGCCGACAGCGTCTGGTCACCGGCGGACCGCGTCTCCTGGGACTTCAGCACCACAGCGTTCACGCGCGGTTCCGGAGCGGTGTACGACGCGTACCGGTAGGACACGGTGGCGGCGGGCGCGTCGAACGCGGTGGCCGACGGCGTCCGGGTGACCTGCTTGAGCGCGCGCGTGAACCCGTGGGGATCGGGCGGACAGTCCGAGCCGCTCCCCTCCACTGGATAGAACGTCCAATCTAGTCGGCTTCCGTCCGGATCGGTGCGGCTCAGCGGATTTCCCTGCTCGTCGAAACTGGTCGACGTGACCTCGCTGCGCGTGTTTCTGGCCGGGTCGGTCCAGGTGACCGTGCGCTGCGCCGGGAGCTGGAACTGAGCGGGCTGCTCATCGAAAGACAGGCCGGTCCGCGCGTAGTACTCGGTGTGAACCTGCCGGGAGAAGCCGTTCTGCGCCGTCGTCTCGTCCACCAGGAGGTGATACGAGTTATAGGTACGGGTGGTCGTGCGGGTCTTTCCCTGGCAGGTCCGGGACTCCGTGGAACCGTAGGTGTAGTCGGCGAGGACTCCGTACAGGTTGTCGGAGTCGGCATCGCAACTCGCGCCGGAGAAGCCGCCGACGAAGTTGGTGGAGGTGTACTCGTAGGTCGCCTCGATGGCTGGCTGCCCGCCGCCGGGCAGCTGCTGGAACCGGACCACGCGCGGCAGCGGCGGCAGGTCGCAGCTCTGCGGGAACTGATGGCCGTCGCTGGCGTAGGAGACCACCTCGGACAGTCCGCTGGGCGTGCTCACTTCGGTGAGCCAGGAACCCCACCCTCCCTGATCACCCATCACACCGTACGAGAAGACCCACTCCAGCGGATCGCCCGTGCCGAGCCCGAGGTGGCGCACCTTCCACAGCTGGTCGTTCTGCAGCCAGAACTCCACGTCGTAGCCCTCGGAGTGACCGGGAAGAACGTGCAGGGTGTGCTGGGCGTCATCCTCCAGGTCCACGGTCAGCAGCGTGTCGCTCTCATCCTTGATCTCCTGGAGGCGGGGCTGCGCGCCGCTGAAGTCCCACCCGAGCGTCAAGCGGTGTCCCGAAGGCGTGAGGAGCGTGGTGGGCACCTTGAGGCTGAACGCGTTCTGAGGGCCGGTCAGGATCTCCACCTTACCGGACTTGTGCACGATCTCGTACAGATTGCTGTCCTCGTCCTTGGTGACGTGGACCGTGTCGAGCTTCTTCTGCCGCGGAATCACCTTCGTATCGGTCTCGACGACCTTGTACCGCTCACCTGTGGAAAGCACCAGCAGGGCGTTGTCGGTGTCATACGTCGTGAGCCTCGTTCCGAAACCGCGCCCGAACCCGATGTCGGAACCCGTGAGGGGCGAATAGCCAAGGACCAGCGGCAGCGATGGGCCGAGATTCCGATTGCCCACGAGATGGCCCAGCGTGATCCGGACGTGGTAAAGACCCGTGCGGGGATCCACGCCGCCCGCCACCGAACTCTCGAAATTGGTGGCCTGCGTGAAAAATGAAGACGCTGACGGCATGCTCCACCCTCCCCTGAACAGAAGCCGACCCGGTCGGATGCCCCGGGGTCCGGCTGGATGTCTTGGCGGGAGGCGCTGCTGCGCTGCCCGGTGGGCGCCAGGTCAGTCGGATGACGGTGGTTCGGGCCCGCGGAGAGAGAACCGCTCTTGACGAACTGTCTGTACGTGCCCGGCAGTCCGAGCACTGTACCGGCCTCCACGGAGGGTGTCCCTGGCTGTGCTTGAGCCGCGCAACCAAACGGCGCGTTGACGTCGGGTAGCGCGGGGGCGCGTTCAGGGAGCCCGATGGGGTGGAACTGGGCGCTGTGCTGCGGTGAACCAATGGCGGGGGCGGTGCGGTCCAACGATCATGACGCGCCGTGGAGTTGGCGCGGGACGCGGGGGCGACGGGGTTTCCGTGGGTGTGAGGCCGGATCGTCGGCGGCGGGTTTGGCGGCAGCGCGGCGCGCGACACCACCCCGCGCAGGGTCAGTCGAGGGTGTTGTAGAGGTGTGTGAGGTCGAGGGGCGGGAGCTGGGACAGCTCGGCGGCTGCCGTGTTCATGGCGGCGCGGTAGCGCGGGGCGCTCAGGAGCGCGGTGAGCGTGTCGGCGATCTCGCCGCGTCCCGCTGTGACGTCCAGCGCCCGGCCCAGGCCGCCGCGGGCGAACTCGGCGGTGTTGTCGGGCTGGTCGGCTAGGAGGCCCAGGCCCAGGACGGGGGTGGCCGCTTGGACCGCGTCGAGGAGGGAAGCCCGGCCTCCGTGGGTGACGAACAGGTCGGCCCGGTGCAGGAGCGCGGGTTGCGGGGCGTGTTCGACGACCTTGATGTGAGGGCTCGTGCTGGACAGGTGCGGTGCGAGGCCTCCCGCGGAGACGATGGCGCGGCAGCCGAGGGTGTGGAGCGCGGCCATGATCTCCCGGTAGGCGCTTTCGACCACAGCACGCAGCCCGGACATCGTGGTGGTGAGGGTGCCCAGGCTCACGTAGACGAGCGGGCGCGACGGGCGCGGCCAATGGGGGCGGTCCAGCCACTCGGGGAGGACCGTGCGAAAGTCCGCGAGGGTGCGTTGGACCACGCGTGTCGACGGCGGGGGCTTCTTGTAGAACCAGTGGGTCGGCGCGGGCACGAGCAGCGGGGGAAGCGTGGGCGTGTCCTGCTCGTGCTGTTTGTAGAGGGGCAGCAGCGCGGGCTGGATGTGGGTGTCCCAGAGATCCAGGAGCAGCGGGCCGAGGCCGTTGTCGGCCGCGAGCAGGGGCAGTCGCAGGGCCCTGGCGGCGAGGTGCGCGCCGAGGTCGCTGCATTCGGCGATCACCAGATCGGGCCGCCGCCGCGTCCACGCGGTGAGCAGGTCATGGGCTTTGGCCTCGGCGTGTTCGGGCCAGAGGTGGCCGAAGACGTACCGGTTGAAGAGGGCGTTCCCGTGTCTCTGCCAGACCTCGCTGACTGTTTGCTGGAGGGCGGGGGCGCAGGTCCAGTCCGTACCGGCGCCGGAGAAGGCCACGCCGCGTCGCCGGGCTTCGCGGCGGAACATCGGGGGAGCGTGGAGCGTGACCTGATGGCCCTGTTGGAGGGCCGGACAGGTGACGTAGTCCAGTGCGGAGACGTGTGAGGGTATCGGTTCAGCGGTGATCGCTATGCGCAAGGCCACCAGGGCACTCCAAGCTGGTTCGTCGGATCAACGCCCGGGCGGGACCGCGGCCTTGACCGGGCGGGACCGCGGCCTTCGGTCACCTCGGCCGCGCCGCGCCGCGTTGAACGTGCGCCTCGGCGTTCGGCTGACGCGTCGCCGGGGCGGCTCGATCTTGCGGCGTGATCCGTTCCAGCCGCCATCAACCACGGGCAGTCCGGGATGCGGGAACGTCAGGACCGCCCATGACCTGGAGGTATGTGGGCCGCCTGGAACGCGGGGCCGGAACGCCGACCCCGCTTCGGGGCGCCCTTCGCGCGACATGACGACAGGTGTGTGGCGTACGCGGTCAGGGTGCGGCGGCTCTGCCCGGCGGCCCCGTACCTGTCGTGGTGTTCACCAGCTGACTCCCGCCGCCACCGGTATGTGGTCGCTGCCGGTCTCCGGCAGCAGCCATGAGCTCCTCGGCTCCACGCCGCGGACCAGGATCTGGTCGATCCGCGCCACCGGGAACGTCGCTGGCCAGGTGAAGCCGAAGCCGTTGCCGGCCTCTTCCTGGGCCGAGCGCATCCGCGAGGTGATGCCGTCGAGCGCGCCGTCGTCCAGGGTGCCGTTGAGGTCACCGAGCAGTACCACCCGCTCGTTCCGCTCGGCGGCCAGGGCCTCGCCGAGGGCCCGGGCGTTTCTGTCCCGGGATTCGGTCCAGAAGCCTGACCTGGGATTGACCCGTACGGACCCCAGGTGGGCCACGTACACCGCGAGGGGCCCGTGGCGCGTGGCCACCGTGGCGCGCAGCGCCCGCATGTCGGCCGTCTTCGCCTCCGTGGGCTTGGCGTCCCCCAGCGGCCCGACGTCCTGCTGGGTGTCGACCGGCTGGGTGTGGGACAGGGGCAGCTTGCTCCACAGGCCGACCGTGCCCCGCACCGTGTGGTGCGGGTACGCCTTCGCCAGCTCCCTCTCGTACGTGCCCCTGGCCTGGTCGGTGATCTCCTGCAGCGCCAGCACGTCCGCGCCGGACGCGGCCAGGTCGCGGGCGGTGCCGGCCGGGTCGGCGTTGTCGGCGCCGACGTTGTGGCTGGCCACGGTGAGGTCGCCGCCCGACTGGGACTTGTCGATGAGCAGCCCGCCGAACAGGTTCAGCCACACCGTGCCCGGCAGGAGCAGCGCGACCACCGCGGTGGCGGAGCGGCGCCACAGCGCGGCGGCCAGCAGCATCGGGACGCACAGGCCGAACCACGGCAGGAAGGTCTCCACCAGGCTCCCGAGGCCGCCACGGTCGGTGATCCGCGCGTGCGTCAGCATGAGCAGGCCCAGTACGAGCGCCAGTGCCGCGGGCACCGGGCCGCGTTTCCAGGGGCCCGGCCCGGCGAGGGAGCGGCTCACCCGGAGAATGCGTGCACGCCAAACCCCGCCGGTCCCGGTTGTCGGAGCGCCGGCGCCGGAACCTCGCGCGCCGTTCTCGGCCGGGCTGCTGCCCTGCCCGGCCTCCGCCGGGTCCACCCGTGCCATCGTCCGTACTCGCTCGCCGCTGTTCACTGTCGCATCCTCGGGTCCTGGGTGGGGTCGGCATACGTCCGGGGGCAGCCGCGGTCGCTCGCGTCGGTGCGCCATTCGTAGTGCCAGGGTTCGTTGCGATAGATCTGGCACAGCCCGTACTCGGCACCGTGCTCGGACAGCCACGTCGTCGCCGGGGAGTCCCCGATGTCGACGGCCTCTCCCGACACGTGAGGTGATGTCCTCGCGGTGGCCACCCATCGGGCCGCCTCGCGCTCGGACCCGTAGGTGGAGACCGCCTTGCGCAGCAGCTGATTCTGGTACTCCGGGGAGCGCCAGCCGCTGTTGACGTGGAGGACGACCCTGTCGTCCGCGGCGGCCTTCGCGGCCTGGCGGAGGGCCTTGAGCAGTTTCGGATCGAGGCGGGCCACGGCCGGGATCGAGTCGTCGAAGACCGTCACGCCGTCGGGGACGGCGCCGTCGGCCACGCTCGGGGCAGCACGACGCTCGCCTCTGGGCGGATTCGAGGCTGCCGCACCCGGGGGCGAGGCGGAAGGCACGCGGGGCAAGGGAGGCGCGGCGGAGGACGCCCGGGGCGAGGGCCGCGACGCCTGGTAGGCGAGAGCCACCACGGTGATCACCGCCAGGGCGACCACCAGGCCGACGGCGATCAGCCCCCGAACCCGGCGGGGCGGTGTGCGCGCTGACGCTGGGATGCGAGTCATACCGGCAGTGAAGGCGACGCGATGTTCCCGGCACGTATGCGGTTTTCGGTACGCGGGCGATACGTGCTGGCTCGTAGCCTTCAGAGCGTGCGTGTGGTGATCCGCGGGAGCAGGGTCTCGGTGGCCTCTTCCACGAGCAGGGACAGGTCGACCGGCTCTCGGGTGAAGGACCCCTCCGACTGCTGTCGCCCCGGCCTCCGGCTACGTGTCGATGCGGTACCCAGTGCCGGTCACGGTCGCAATGAGCCAGGGTTCGCCGAGGCGTTTGCGCAGGGCCGAGACCGTGATGCGGACGGCGTTGGTGAACGGGTCGGCGTTCTCGTCCCACGCCCGTTCCAGGAGTTCCTCGGCGCTGACGACACCGCCCTCGGCGGCGACGAGGACTTCGAGCACGGCGAACTGTTTCCTGGTCAGGGCGACATAGCGGCCCTCCCGGTAGACCTCGCGGCGGAACGGATCAAGGCGCAGGCCCGCGATCTCCCGTACGGGCGGCCTGTTGTGGGCGCGCCTGCGGTCCAGTGCGCGGAGCCTGAGCACGAGTTCCTGGAGCTCGAAGGGTTTCGTGAGGTAGTCGTCAGCGCCGAGCCCGAACCCGGTGGTCTTGTCGTCGAGCCGGTCGGCGGCGGTGAGCATGAGGATCGGCATACCACTGCCGGAGGCGACGATGCTCTTGGCGATCTCATCGCCGCTCGGTCCGGGAATGTCCCGGTCGAGGACGGCGATGTCGTACGCGTTGACGCCAAGCAGCTCCAGAGCGGTGTCGCCGTTCCCCGCGATGTCCGCCGCGATCGCTGCCAGGCGCAGGCCATCACGGATGGCTTCCGCCAGATAGGGCTCGTCCTCGACGATCAGCACTCGCATGCGCCGAGGCTACGAGCCGCGATGTTGCCTGAGTGTATGGAAAACCGAAATCCGCGAGGGATCGGCGTCAGCCGGTGACGGCCCGTATCTCCCGGTCGATGATCTCCCACAGCGGCACGTCGTCGGTGTTGCCGAGGATGACGCCGACCCACCCGGTGTCCGGGTAGATGTTCCAGCTGGCGCCCGCGCCCGGGTCGCCACCGGCGCGCCCCCACACCCACTGGCCGTTGGTGATGTGGACCGGCAGCGAATAGGCCGCGAACCCCGCGTCGGCGGGGGCCACCCGGCTGTCGCGCAGGCCGCCACCCTGAGGGGGCAGCGGGGCCTTGGCCCCGGTCAGCACGTCGGCGTAGGGCCGGTCCAGGAGCGTGCCGTCGCCCAGTGCTTGGGCGAACCGGACCAGGTCAGGGGCGGTGGCGAAGCCGCCGTCCCCCGGGGCGTCGATGAAGTTGCGGCCCGGGTTCTTGCCCGGTTGGTGGGGGCTCGGGCTGCCCTGGTCCAGGTTGCGGATGGCGTCCACCACGCGGCCGTCGGCCAGCCGCATGTACGGGTGGGCGAGGTGCTGGTCGGTGAGCCACTGCGGTCTGGTGTAGAACGCCGACCCGGTCATCCCCCCGCGCTTGAAGATGTGTTCCTGGACGTAGTCCCAGTACGTCGTGCCGGTGACGGCCTCCACGATCTGCGCGGGGATGGCGACCTCGGCGCCGGAGTGGTCGGTGGGAGTGCCGGGGGCCGACACCAACGTGGCCCGCCGGGCCCACCGTTCGTTGTACTCGCGGACCTCCTCGCGGCTCTGGAAGACGCGCTGCACGTCGACCTCCGGGCTGCTGAGGCCCGAGGTGCCGGAGAGCAGGTGGTGGAGGGTCACCTTCTCGGCGATGTCCTTGGCGAAACCCGTCAGGTACGTGCCCACCGTGTCCCACAGCTTCAGCTTGCCCTGCTGCGCCAGCTGCAAGATGGCCACCGCGCCGAACGGCTTGCCCGCCGAGCTGAGGTAGAACGCGACGCCCTCGTGGTTGCGGACCCCCTTCTCCTTGTCGGCCATGCCGTAGCTGCGCGACAGCACCGTCCGGCCCCGGTGCGACAGCAGCACCACGCCGGAGAACGTGCCCGCCGCGGCCAGCTTCGCCACGTACCGGTCGTAGGCTCCGCCGGGCCGGGTGTCCGGCGGGATGGCGTCGCGACCGGTGCGGGCCGCTTCGGCGCGGCCGGGTCGGGCGGCCGCGGGCACGGCACCGGCCGCCACCGTGCCAGCGGCCGCGAGGCCGCTCCACCCGAGCAGCCGCCGCCGGTTGACGCCACGTAGAGAATCCGCGTTCATGACCACGTCCCCTGTCTGGTCGACTGCCTGATGGACCTTGATCAGCCCGGATCGGCCCTGATCGACCTTGATCGACTCATCGATGAACCGACCGTTGACGCGCGGTGGTCCACGCCTCCACTGAAGCCCGGGGGCCGTTGCGGTGGCGTATGCGGGTTTCGATACGTCCGCGATACACCCCGCCCGCACGTCCCCACGAGATGTCATGGGCGCGCCGCACGGCGGAGGCGGGGCGCGGGGAGGCCGCCGCCCGCCCGGCGGGCGGCGGCCTCCCGGGGTCACTCCCGCGCCAGCTTGCGGTTGATGACCTCCATGACCTGGCCCGCCGGCTTCGGCATGTGCACGTCGTGGTGGGTGGCGTCCACGTCGTACTCCTCCACGGAACCGAGGACGTAGGGCCGCCAGCGGGGCCCGTAGGACGTCTTGCCGTCGGTCTTGTCCAGCGCCGCGTTGAAGTACAGCAGGTCACCGCGGTAGACCGGCGACTCGAACGTGGCCATGGCGTTGAGGTTGTTGGCGCCCACCTTCGCCATGTTGTCCAGGAAGGTGTCCAGGTTGTCGGTGCTCATGACCTGGCTGAGGATGGCCTCGACCTCCGCCCGGTAGTCCGCGGCCGTGCTGCCCGCCACCTGCTTGAACCCGCTGTTCGGATCGGACGTCGCGGGCTCGGTGTCCAGGACGGCCAGGAGGCGGACCTCGTGTCCGCGTTCGTCGAGCGCCGCCGCCACGGCGTGCGCGACCGGGCCGCCGAAGGACCAGCCGATCAGGTAGTAGGGCCCTTCGGGCTGCCGGTTGAGGATCTGCTCCAGGTAGTCGTCGACCATCTCCCACACCGAACCCGCCACCGGGTCCGCGCCGTTGGAGCCGCGGGACTGGAGGGCGTACGCGCGCCGGTCCAGGTGCGCCGCGAAGGTGAAGTACGCCCAGCCCAGGCCGCCGCCACCGTGGAAGAACCACACCGGCGGCTCGCCCGTCCCCGGGGCCCGGTTGAGCGGCAGGATCACCGCGTAGGAGTCGGTCTGGTTGTTGGGGGTGCCGCCGACGAGGCCCAGCGCGGCCAGTTCGGCCACCGTGGGGTACTCGATGATCGTCCTGAGGGGGATGTCGACGCCGAACTCCTGGTGGATGCGGGCGCTGAGCCGGTTGGCGAGCAGCGAGTGCCCGCCGATCGCGAAGAAGTCGTCGTCGATGCCGACCCGTTCCAGGCCGAGCAGTTCGCTGAAGAGCGCGCACAGCTTCTCCTCGTGGGAGTTGCGCGGCCCGCGGGCGGTGCCGGCGGCCGCCATCGGCTCCACGGGCAGCGCTCGCCGGTCGACCTTGCCCGCCGGGTTCAGCGGCAGCTCCGACAGCGCCACCAGCCTGGCCGGGACCATGTAGTCCGGAAGGCGCTCACGGAGGTAGCGGCGCAGCCCGGTGAGCAGCGGGCCCACCGTGCGGGCCAGGGCGGGGCTGTTCGCCGCCGGGCGCCCGGCCGTCCCGCTGGGGACGAACCCTCCGCACAGAGCCCGCTGCCCGGAGCCCCGCTCGGGCAGGAGCACCGCGTCGAAGGCGTGAACGCTCTCGTCCGACCAGGTCAGGACCGCGTCAAGGCCACGCTGTCGCGCCCACGCGCCGAGGTCGGCCGGGTCGAGTGGCCGCCCGGAGGGGGCGGCCACGCGGGGCGAGGTCGCGGCGGCGGCCTCCGCCGCGAGCCGGGCGTTGGGGATCCCGGTGACGCGCACCGGTCCTGCGCCCGCCTGGTCCACACGGGCGCCCAGACCGTCGAGGTCGGACACCTCCCCGCCCCATGCCACGGCGGGCGCGTCGGTGAGGTCGACGAGGCCGGTGGGCTGTTTGTGGAGGACGACTTCGTAGCGGTGGCGAGTGAGCTCGTTGTGCGCCCTGCCGGGCTTGAGGCGGATGTCCGCGGCGGCCGCGTGCTCATGGGCCCACTCGGCGAACCAGTGCGGGGCCACCACCAGTTCCCGCTCGGCGAGCAGGGCCTGTTCCGCCAGGGCGCGCACCTCGTCGAGAGGGGCACGAGGGTGCGCCGTGCGCTGCACGGCGAAGGCCAGCAGGCGCAGGGTCGCCGCGTTGCGGACGTCACCGACGATGACGCGCCCGCCCGGCGCCAGCAGGTCCATGGCCTGGCGCAGGACGTGATCGAGGTACTCGACGCTGGGGAAGTACTGGATCACCGAGTTGAGGACGACGGTGTCGAAGCCGCCCCGGGGCAGGCCGGAGAGGTCGTCGGCCGCTTGGACGCCCAGCCGTACGCGAGCGCCGTGCCCGGCCTGTTCGGCCTGTGCGCGGACGCGGTCCACGACGGTGGCGGAGATGTCGGTGCCCCAGTACGCATCGACATCGCCGACGATCCGCGAGAGCAGCAGGCCGGAGCCCACCCCGATCTCCAGGACCCGCCGCGGCGCGTGGCGCAGCACCTGGGCCACGGCGGCGTCGCGCCACTCCAGCATCTGCTCCAGCGGCATCGGCTGCCCGTCGTACACCGACTGCCACGGCTTGGGGTCCTCGTCCCACGCCTCGTCGGCGGAGTCGGCGTAGAGCGCCTCGTGGACCTGGCGCCACTCGTCCACCTGGGCTTCGGCGTCGACGTCGGTGGCCTTCGGGTCGGGGACCGCGTACGCCACGAGGTGCTGTTCGCCCTTCTGGTCCTCGCGGACCACGACCGCCGCCTGTGCCACGCCGGGGTGCCCGGTCAGCGCTTCCTCGATCTCCCCGAGTTCGATGCGGTAGCCGCGGAGCTTGACCTGGTGGTCGGTGCGGCCGAGGTACTCGACCTGCCCGTCCCTGTTCCAGCGGACGAGGTCGCCGGTCCAGTACATGCGCGTGCCCGGCTCGCCGAAGGGGCAGGCCACGAAGCGTTCCGAGGTCAGCCCGGCCTGCCCCAGGTAGCCGCGCGCGAGGCCGGCACCGGCCAGGTACAGCTCGCCGGTGACCCCGGGCGCGACGGGGCGCAGAGCCGGGTCGAGGACGTAGACCCGGGTGTTCCAGATGGGTGCGCCGATGGGCAGGCGGTCCGCTCCCGGCACGTGCTGCCAGCTGGTGACCTCCACCGCTGCTTCGGTGGGGCCGTAGAGGTTGTGTGCCGCGCAGTGCGGAAGGACCTCCGCGCACCGGTTGGCCAGGGCGGCGGGGAAGGCCTCGCCCGCGACCTCGATCCAGCGCAGGCTCGTGCACTGCCGGGCGGAGGGCTCGTCGAGGAACGCCTCAAGGAGCGAGGGCACGAAGTCGGCGCCGGTGACGTGCTGGCGCTGGATGAGCCGCGCCAGGTAGGCGGGGTCCCGGCGGCCGTCGGGGCGGGCGATGACGAGGGCCGCGCCGACGTGCAGCGGCGCGAAGATCTCCGGTACGGACACGTCGAAGCTGGCCGAGGTGCTGAGCAGCACCCGGTCCTGCAAGCCGACGGCGAAGTGGTCGAGGCCCCACTGGACGCGGTTCATGATGGCCCGGTGCGCCACGGGTACGCCCTTGGGGCCGCCGGTGGAGCCCGAGGTGAAGATGACGTAGGCGGCGTGGTCCGGCGACAGGGCGCGCTCCGGGTCCGTCTCCGGGTACGCGGAGACGTCGGGCAGCTCGGCATCGAGCACCAGCAGCGGCTTTGCGCGCTCCAGGACGTGCCGCACCCGGTCCTCGGGCAGGTCGCTGTCCAGCGGCACATAGGCCGCACCGGCCTTGACCACCGCGTACACCGCCACCAACAGCTCCACCGAACGAGGAACGCGCACCGCGACCAGGTGCTCGGGGCCCGCCCCCCGCTCGATCAGCCAGTGCGCTAGGCGATTGGCGCGCCGGTTGAAGTCCGCGTACGTCAGCGTCTCGTGCTCGCCGATCAGGGCGGTCGCGTCCGGAGTGCGCTCCACCTGCGCTTCGAAGGCGCCGGGCAGGGTGTCCGGGGCCACCGGGCGCGCGGTGTCGTTGACGCGCCGTACCAGCCAGTCCCGCTCGTCCTCGGCGAGGACCTCGATGGCGCTGAGCGGCGTGGCCGGGTCGGCGAGGACCTGCTCGAGGACCCGCACGTACCGGGCGGCGATGGCCTCGGCCGTCTCCCGGTCGAACAGCGCGGTCACGTACTGCAGGCCGCCCCACAGCGCCCCCGACGCGTCCATGGTCATGCTGAGGGTCAGGTCGGCCAGGGACGTCGACGTGACGTGCTGCTCGAACTCCACCTCGAGGTCCCGGAGTTCGAGGTCGCGCCGCTCGAAGTTCTGCCAGGAGAACATCACCTGGAACAGCGGCTGGTACGCGGAGGAGCGGTCGGGGTTGATCTGCTCGACCAGCGTCTCGAACGGCAGGTCCTGGTGTTCATAGGCGGCCAGCGACTTCTCCCTGACCCGCGTCAGCAGGTCGGCGAACGACGGGTCGCCGGCGAGGTCGACGCGCAGGACCTGGGTGTTGACGAAGAACCCGACCAGATCGGCGAGGGCCTCGTCCGCCCGCCCGGCGATCGGGTTGCCGATCGGCACGTCATCGCCGCCGCCCAGCTTGCTCAGGAGCACCCCCAGCGCGGCCTGCATGACCATGGACATGGTCGTGCCGCGCTCGTCGGCGAGCCGCTGCAGCCCGGCACCCACCCGCGCGTCCACCGCGACGTCGACGACATCGCCCCGCGAACTGCGCACCGGGGGCCGCGGCCGGTCCAGCGGCAGGGCCAACGGCTGCGGCACGCCCGCGAGTTCGGCCCGCCAGTACGCGGCCTGCGCCGCGATCACGCTGTCCGGATCCCGCACGTCACCGAGCACCTCGCGCTGCCACAGCGCGTAGTCCTGGTACTGCACGGGCAGCGGCTCCCAGTCCGGCGCCCGGCCGTCCAGGCGCGCGGCGTAGGCCTCGGCCATGTCCCGTGCCAGCGGCGCGCCCGAGGTGCCGTCGGCGGCGATGTGGTGGATGACCAGGACCAGGACGTGTTCCCGCGCGGAGCGGCGCAGCAGCGTCGCCCGCAAGGGGATCTCGGCCGCCAGGTCGAACCGGTGCGCCACGGCCCCGTCGATCGCGTCGGCCTCGTCCTCGGCCGTCACCTCGATGACGGGGATCTCGACGGGTGTCTGGTCCGGGGCCAGGATCCGCGGCTGCGGCTCACCGTCGCCGCCCCTGACGTACGTGGTGCGCAGGATGTCGTGCCGGCCGACGAGGTCGCCGATCGCCGCGATCAGAGCGTCCTGGTCCAGCGGTCCGGTCAGCCGGAACACCGGGGAGATGTTGTACGTCGCCGCCCCGCCCTCCAGCCAGTGCGCGAGCCACATGCGGCGTTGCGCGAAGGACAGCGGAATCGCGGTGCCCGCACCGGCGCGCTCGCGCAGGGCGAACCGGGGGCGGCGCGGGGTGGACGTCTCCTCCAGCCACGCGGCGAGCTCGGCCACCGTGGGCAGGTCGAAGAGCTTGCGGATGGGGATCTCCAGGTCCATCTCGGCGCGGGCCCGGTTGATGAGCCGGGTGGCGAGCAGGGAGTGCCCGCCGAGCAGGAAGAAGTCGTCGTCGATGCCGACCCGCTCCAGACCGAGCAGCGCGCTGAAGAGCGCGCACAGCTTCTCCTCGACCGGGTTGCGCGGGCCCCGGTCGCTCGTGGTGGTGGTGTGCTTCGCGGGCAGCGCCCGGCGGTCGAGCTTGCCCGACGGGGTCAGCGGGAGCTCCGAAAGCCCCACGACGGCGGCAGGGACCATGTAGTCGGGCAGGCGGCCGCGCAGGTAGTCGGGCAGGGTGGCCAGCAGCGGGCCGATCGCCGTGGCGAGGGCGGGGGCGTTCACCCGGGCCCGCCCGGCCGCCCCGTCGGCGACGAACCCTCCGCAGACGGCCCGCCGCTCCGGCAGCAGCACCGCCTCGAAGCCGTGGACGGCCTCGCCCGACCAGGTGAGGACCGCGTCGATGCCCCGCTGGCGCGCCCATGCGGCCAGGTCGGCCGGGTCGACCGTCTTCTTGGAGAGGGGCGCGGCGCGCAGTACGCCGACGGAGGCCGCGGCGGCGGTCTCGTCCACAAGCCGGGCGTTGGGGATGCTGGTGACGCGCAGCGGGCCGCCCTCCGCCTGGTCCAGGCGCGCGCCCAGCTCGTCGAGGCCGGACACGTCCTGGCCCCAGGCCACGCTGGGCGCGTCGGTGAGGTCGAGGAGGTCGGTGGGCTGTTTGTGGAGGATGACTTCGTAGCGGTGGCGGGTGAGTTCGTTGTGGGCCCGGCCGGGCTTGAGGCGGATGTCCGCGGCGGCGGCGTGTTCACGGGCCCACTCGGCGAACCAGTGCGGGGCCACCACCAGCTCCTGTTCGGCGAGCAGCTCCTGCTCCACCAGGGCGCGCACCTCGTCCTGAGAGGCGTGCGGATGTGCCGTACGCTGCACGGCGGTCGTCAGCAGGCGCAGGGTCGCCGCGTTGCGGACGTCGCCGACGATGACGCGGCCGCCCGGCGCGAGGAGGTCCATGGCCTGGCCGAGCACCTGGTCCAGGTACTCGGCGCTGGGGAAGTACTGGATGACCGAGTTGAGGACGACCGTGTCGAACTGTCCCAGGGGCAGCCCGGAGAGGTCGTCGGCGGGCTGGGCGCTGAGCCGGACCCGGTCACCGCAACCTGCCTGTACGGCTTGGTGCCGGAGCCGGTCGACCACCGTGGGGGAGATGTCGGTGCCCCAGTACTCCTCGACATCCCCGACGATGTGGGCGAGGAGCAGGCCGGAGCCGACACCGATCTCCAGGATCCGCCGCGGCGCGTGGCGCAGGACCTGCGCGACCGCCGCCTCCCGCCAGTCCCGCATCTGCTCCAGCGGGATCGGCTCACCGGTGTAGGAGGAGTTCCAGCCCTTGAAGTCCTGGCCCCACGTCTCGTCGTCGGCTTCGGCATAGGTGTCGTCGTAGAGGTCGCGCCACTCGTCGACCTGGGCCTCGGCGTCGCTGACCGCCGCTTGCGGGTCGGGCACCACATACGCGATGAGGCGCGGGTCGCCCTTCTGGTCCTCTCGGACCACGACGGCGGCCTGGGCCACGCCGGGGTGACCGGTCAGGGCGTGCTCGATGTCGCCGAGTTCGATGCGGTAGCCGCGGAGCTTGACCTGGTCGTCGGTGCGGCCGACGTACTCGACCTGCCCGTCCTTGGCCCAGCGCGCCAGGTCACCCGAGCGGTACATCCGCGTGCCCGGCTCCCCGAAGGGGCAGGCGACGAAGCGTTCCGAGGTGAGACCCGGCTGTCCCAGGTAGCCGCGCGCCAGGGCGACACCGGCCAGGTACAGCTCACCGGTGACACCCAAAGGCACCGGGCGCAGCGCCGAGTCCAGGACGTACACCTGGGCGTTCCAGATCGGCGTGCCGATCGGCACCCGGTCCGAGCCCGGCACGTGCTCCCAGCCGGTGATCTCCACCGTGGCCTCGGTCGGGCCGTACAGATTGTGCGCGACGCACTGGGGCAGCAGCTCGGTGAAGCGATTGGCGAGCGAGGCCGGGAACGCCTCGGCGCCGACCTCGATCCAGCGCAGGCTCGTGCACTCCCGCGCCGAGGGCTCGGTGACGAACGCGGACAGGAGCGAGGGCACGAAGAAGGCGCCCGTCACCCGCTCGCGCTGGATCAACTCGGCGAGGCGGGCCGGATCCCGGGGACCGTCCGAGCGGGCCACGACCGCGCGAGCGCCGCGCTGCAGCGGGGCGAACATCTCCGACACCGAGGCGTCGAAGCTCGCCGACGAGCTCACCAGCGTGCGGTCGTCGCCCGTCATGCCGAAGCGCTCCAGGCCCCACTCGATCCGGTTCATGATCGACCGGTGCGCCACCGTGACGCCCTTGGGGCCGCCGGTGGAGCCGGACGTGAAGATGACGTACGCGGCGTTGTCCGGCGACAGGTCCCGCTCCGGGTCCGTCTCCGGGTACGCGGACACGTCCGGAAGGGCCTCCTCAAGGATCAGCAGCGGCCGCGCCCCCGTCAGGATGTGCCGCGCCCGGTCCTCGGGCAGGTCGACGTCGAGCGGCACGTAGGCGGCACCGGTCTTGGTCACCGCGTAGATGGCCGCCAGCAGGTCGACCGAGCGCGGGATGCGCACCGCGACGAACTGTTCCGGGCCCGCGCCGCGCTCGATCAGCCAGTGCGCCAGCTGGTTGGCGCGCCGGTTGAACTCCGCGTAGGTGAGCGTCTCCTCCTCGGCGGTGACGGCGATGGCGTCCGGGGTGCGGGCCACCTGGGCCTCGAAGGCGTCGGGGAGGGTATGCGCGGCCAGCGGGTGTGCGGTGTCGTTGACCCGCCGCACCAGCCAGTCCCGTTCGTCGTCCGCCAGTGTGTCGATCGCGCCGACCGGCACCGACGGATCGGCCACCACCTGCCGCAGCACGCGCGTGAACCGGTCGGCGATGGCGGCCACCGCGTCCTCGTCCAGGAGGTCCCGCTGGTACTGCAGGGCCATCTGGAGCTGCGGGTCCATCCCGGCGGTCAGGATGAGCGGGTAGTGCGTGCCCGCCAGGGGGCGAAGGCCGGTGATGGCGACACCGGCGGTGGTGTTGGCCTCGCCGATGGCCTCCCGGTCGACGGGGAAGGACTCGAACACGACCATCGTGTCGAACAGGGTGTTGAGCCCGGTGGCCTGCTGGATCTCCACGAGGCTGTGGTGGTGATGGTCGAGCAGCGGAGCCTGCCGGGCCTGCAATCCGGTGAGCAGGTCGGCGAAGGAGTCCTGCCGCGCACAACGCACCCGGACTGGAAGGGTGTTGATGAAGAGCCCCACCATGCCGTCGACGTCCTTGACGCTGGGCGGGCGGCCGGACACGGTGGCGCCGAAGACGACGTCGGACTGCCCGGTCAGATTGGCGAGGAGCACGGCCCAGGCGCCCTGGATGAGGGTGTTGAGGGTGACTCCGCACTGTGCGGCCCGGCGCGACAGGCCGTGCTTGTCCTCGAAGGCCACGTCGAAGGTCCCGATGCCCGCGGCGCCCTGCCGCGTGCCCGAGTGCGGTACGAGCAGGGTGGGTTCCCGTACGCCGTCGAGTTCCGCCGCCCACGCGCGGGCGGACTCCTGGTCGTCGCGGTCGGCGAGCCAGGAGAGGAAGCCGCCGTAGTCCGCGGTCGCGGGCAGCCCGGCCGGGTCGGCGTGGGAGGCGTAGAGCAGGAGCAGGTCCCGCATGAGCAGGGGGGTGGACCAGCCGTCGAAGAGGACGTGGTGGGCGGTCAGGACGAGCTCGGCGCGGTCGGGTTCGAGGACCGCGAGGGAGAGCCGGATCAGGGGCGGGGCGTCGACGTCGAAGTGGGTCGTCCGGTCCTGTTCGAGGAACCGCTCGAAGGCTTCGGCGCGCTCCGCCTCGCCGGTGGCGGTCAGGTCGAGGTGGTGCCAGGGCAGGGTCACCGACTCCGGCACCACCTGCATCACGTCGCCGTCGGCGCGGTTGACGAAGGCCGCGCGCAGGCTGAGGTGGCGGTCAAGGAGGGCTTGCCCGGCCCGGCGCATCCGCTCGGGGTCGACCTCGCCGGACAGATGGAACACGAGCTGCATGTGGTAGGCGTCGAAGGAGGCCCCGGCCATCATCGACTGGAACAGCAGCCCGGACTGCGCGGGGATCGCGGGCCACACCGTGGTCAGCTCGCCGAAACGCGCTTCCCACGTCTCGATCTCGTCCTGGCGCACGTCGACCAGCGGGATGTCACCGGGGGTCAGGCCTCCGGCGCCGGGAGCGGTGGCGTGGCGGGCCAGGGCGGTCAGGGCCTCGACCCACAGCCCCGCCAGTTCGATGACGTCCTCGCGGGTGAGGATGCCGGTGGGGAAGCCGAAGTACGCGGTCAGACACTCGCCATCGGCCGTGGCGGCGGCCACCGCGTTGATCTCAAGGGCGGACAGGACCGGCATGTCGGCGTCCGGAGCGGCGATCAGGTCCGGGTGGGTGGTGTCGGGGGCCCAGCCCAGGCCCCGCAGTTCTTCGGGAATGTCGGCGGTGGAGGTCTTGCCGAGGTAGTTGAAGCCGACCTGGGGCTGGCGCTGTCCGGCCAGTGCGGTGGCGGTCTCGGGGTTGAGGTGGCGCAGCAGTCCGTAGCCGAGGCCGTTGTCGGGTACGGCCCTGAGCTGTTCCTTGACGGTCTTGATGGCCTGGCCCGCGGCTTGGCCGCCGCTGAGGGCGTCGTCGAGGTCGACGCCGGTGACGTCCAGGCGTACCGGGTACATCGCGGTGAACCAGCCGACGGTGCCCGACAGGTCCGCGCCGGGCACCAGGTGCTCCTCGCGGCCGTGACCCTCCAGGCGGACCAGTGTCGAGGCACCGGACACGCCCCGCGTCTCGCGCCAGCGGGCCAGGGCCAGGGCGAGACCGGTCAGGAGTCCGGCGTCGACACCGCCCCGGAAGACGGTGGGCAGCGTGGTGAGGAGCGTTTCCGTGACGCCCGCCGGCAGCTGGACGCGCACCGTGTCCACGGTGGCCGAGACGTCCAGCGCCGGGTCCAGCTCGCGGGCGCCCAGGACCGGCTCGTCCCCGGCGAGGATCTCCTGCCACACCGGCAGCTCCGCGAGGCGCCTGGCCGTGGTCGCCTCGTCGGCCAGCGCGTGGGTCCAGCGGCGCAGGGAAGTGCCGGTGGGCGACGGTTCCGCCGGGGCTCCTTCGCTCACCCGCCGCCAGGCCGAGACGAGGTCGGGGACGAGGACGCGCCAGGACACGCCGTCCACGACGAGGTGGTGCAGGACGATCAGCAGGCGGTCCGCGTCGGCGTCGGCGTCGGCGCGCGCGTTCGTGCCGGTGCCGGTGCTGGTGCCGCTGCCGGTATCGGTATGCGTGCTGGTGGTGAACCAGACGAACTGGGCCATCACGCCCGCATCCGGGTCGAGTCGGTCGGCCGCCGCGTCCAGCTCGGCCTGTACGACGGCCTGCACATCGGCTTGTACGTCGGCCTGCACATGGGCTTGTAGGCCGGCCCGCACATCGGCCCGCACATCGGCTTGTACGTTGCCCCTTCCGTAGGCGACCTCACGCAGCAGCGCCTCGGCGTCGACGCTGCCCACGGGCTCCATCACGAGCCCCGGTCGCCGCCGGTCGAGTGTCGAGCGCAGCACGTCGTGCCGGTCGAGCACCGCCTGCAGCGTGGCCACCAGACCGGCCCGGTCGATGCCCTGGGGCAGGGTGAGCAGCGCGGACATGCAGAACCGGCCGATGCCACCGCCGAGTTCGAGCACATGGGCGGCCGTGGGCGGCAGCGGGGCCCGGCCCACACCGCCGCCGGGAAGTTCGGGCAGCGTGACGCGTGCCTCGTCGGCGCGCTCCTCGACCAGCTCCGCGAGCCGGGCCACCGTACGGTGCTCGAAGATCTCCCGCGTGCTGACGAGCACCCCGCGCGCCTTGGCGCGCGCGGCCACCTGGATGGAGCGGATGCTGTCGCCGCCGCTGGCGAAGAAGTCGTCGTCGATGCCCACCCGGGGGGCGTCGAGGACATCGGCGTACACCTCGGTCAGGACCTGCTCGGCCGCGCCGCGCGGGGCCCGGTAGGCGACGCCGCCGATCTCGGGCTCGGGCAGCGCGCCCCGGTCCAGCTTCCCGCTCGGCGTCAGCGGCAGCCGGTCAAGGACCACCAGATGCGCGGGCACCATGTAGTCCGGCAGGCGCTTGGCGACGAAGCGCCGCAGATCGGCCACCGACACATTGGCCTCCAGCGCGAAGTCGCCGACCCCGGTGCTGCTGCCCCTCGGCACCACATAGCCCGCGAGCCGCTTGCCGCCGGTGTGGTCCTCCCACACCGTGACGGCGGCCTGGCTGACCGCCGGGTGCCCGGCGAGGACGGTCTCGATCTCGCTCGGTTCGACGCGGATGCCGTTGACCTTCACTTGGGCGTCGGCCCGGCCCGCGTACACGAGCTGTCCTTCGCTGTTCCAGCGGGCCAGGTCGCCGGTGCGGTACATCCGCGCACCCGCGGGCCCGAAGGGGCAGGCCACGAACCGCTGCGCGGTCAGCGCGCCGCTCTGGTGGTAGCCACGGGCCACCAGACCGGCCACGTACAGCTCGCCGACGACACCCGGAGCCACCGGCCTCAGCTCCGGACCCAGCACATGGGCCCGCATGTTCGCCAGCGGCTGCCCGACCGGGACCGCGCCGGTCTCGGTCCACTGCTCGGCCACCGTGAACACGGAGGCGTAGAAGCTCTCCGTCTGGCCGTAGGCGTTGACGACCCGCACCCCGGGCAGCACCTCGCGCACCCGGCCCGCCACATCGGCGGTCAGCGCTTCCCCGGCGAAGACGACGGTCTGCACATCGAGCCGAAGGCCCTCTGGTCCTTCGGCGCCGACCTGGTCGAGCAGCGCGGAGAACACCGACGGCACCGCGCTGATCGTGGTCCCCGACCACCGCCCGCGCTCGCCGAGTTCCAGCACGTCACGGACCACCTCCACGCATGCGCCGGTGGTGAGCGCGGTGAAGATCTCGAACACCGACACATCGAAGTTCACCGATGTCGCCGCGAGCATCCGGGAGCCGGCTCGCACCTGGACGGTCCGGGCCAGATCCCGCACCCCGTTCACCACCCCGGCCTGCGTGACACCGACGCCCTTCGGCACCCCGGTCGACCCGGACGTGTACATCACATAGGCCAGGTTCTCCGGCGTGGCACCCGCGTCCGGGACCTCCACGGCGGGCCCGGTGAGATCCACGTCCTCAAGGTGGAGCACCGGCGCCTGGCACTCCGGCAAGAGCGCCGCCGTCTTCGTGTCGCTCAGCAGCAGGGCCGGACCGGCCGTGCTGAGCAGGAGGTCCACGCGAGCGGACGGGTGGTCGGGGTCGACGGGCAGATAGGCGCCTCCGGCCTTGAGTACGCCGAGGAGCGCGACCACCAGTTCCGCCGAGCGCGGCAGCGCCACCGCCACAAGGACCTCCGGGCCGATCCCGCGCGCACGCAGCGCCACCGCAAGGCGACCGGCACGGGCGTCCAACTCCGCGTACGACAACGCCGTCTCGCCGCACACCACCGCGACCGCGTTCGGCGTCCACGCCACCCGCGCGGCCACCAGCTCCGCCACCGTCGCCGCCGGGACCGGCGCCGCGGTGTCGTTCAGCTGCACCAGCCAGTCCCGCTCGTCGTCGGTGAGCACGTCCACGCCACCGAGCCGCGTCCCGGGATCAGCCACCACCTGCCGCAGCACCCGCAGGAAACGGTCCACCAGAGCCTCGGCCGTGGCGCGGTCGAACAGGTCAGTGGCGTACTCGAGCTGCCCGTACGCGCCCCCGGCCGGGTTCGGGGCGATGTTGAGGAACAGGTCGAACTTCGCGGTCCCGGTGCCCGCGGGGACAGGGGCGATCCGCAGCCCCGGCAGGCCGAGGCCCGCCTGGTCGAGGTTCTGCCAGGCGAGCATCACCTGGAAGAGCGCGTGGTGCGCGGTGGACCGCTCCGGATTGAGCAGCTCCACCAGGCGCTCGAACGGAACGTCCTGGTGGTCGTAGGCGGCCAGGGCCTTGTCGCGGACCCGGTCGAGCAGGTCCGCGAACGTGGGGCGGCCCGACAGGTCGGCGCGCAGCACCCAGGTGTTGACGAAGAACCCGATCAGACCGTCGAGGGCGGCGTCGGTGCGGCCCGCGATGGGGGAGCCGATGGGGATGTCGTCCCCGGCGCCGAGCTGGTGCAGGAGCACGGCGAGGGCCGCCTGCAGCACCATGGGCGCCGTCGCCTCACGGTCGCGGGCCAGCGCCTCGACGGCCTGGAGGAGTTCCGCGTCGAGGGTGAAGCCGAGCTGGTCGCCGCGGTGGCTCGCCACGGCGGGGCGCGGCCGGTCGGCGGGCAGGCGCAGCGGCTGCGGGACACCCGCGAGCTCGGTCTTCCAGTAAGCGCACTGGCGGGCCAGGATGCTGTCCGGGTCGTCGGCGTCGCCGAGCAGGTCCTGCTGCCACAGCGCGTAGTCGGCGTACTGCACCGGCAACGGCGGAAGGGCGGGCGCGCCGCCCGCGAGCCGTGCGGTGTAGGCGGCGGCGAACTCGCGCAGCAGCGGCGCCATCGACTGGCCGTCACCGGCGATGTGGTGCAGGACCAGGCACAGCACGTGCTCCGTGGCCGAGCAGCGCAGCAGACGGGCCCGCAGCGGCAGATCCGCGGCGAGGTGGAACGGCCGCCGCGCCTCCTCGTCGACAGCCGCCGCGACCTCCCGTGCGGTGACCGTCACCACCGGCACGTCCAGCCGGGCCTCGGCGGCGGACAACACCACCTGGTGCGCGTTGCCGTCGCCATCCTCGGCGAACACCGTGCGCAGGCTCTCGTGCCGCGCCACCACGTCCCGCAGTGCCGCCGTCAGCGCGTTTACGTCCAGGTCGCCGGTGAGGCGCAGGGTGAGGGGGATGTTGTAGGTGGCGGAGGGGCCTTCGAAGTGGTCGATGAACCACAGTCGGCGTTGCGCGTACGACAGGGGCAGCGGGCTGGGGCGGTCTGGGTGGCGCCGCAGTGGTGTGCGGACGTCGAGATCCGTCACGAGCCGCGTCGCCAGCTCACCGACTGTCGGTGCGTCGAAGACCGCGCGGATCGGCAGTTCCACACCGAGGTCGGCGCGGATGCGTCCGGTGAGTCGGGTGGCGAGGAGCGAGTGTCCGCCGAGGGTGAAGAAGTTGTCGTCGACGCCGACTCGGTCCACGTTCAGGACTTCGGCGAAGAGGCCCGCGAGGGTCTTCTCGCGGGAGGTGCGTGGTGCGCGGTAGGTGGTGTCGTTGAGGTGGGGGTCGGGGAGGGCTTTGTGGTCGAGCTTGCCGTTGGGGGTGAGGGGTAGCTGGTCGAGGACGATGAACGAGGTGGGCAGCATGTAGCCGGGCAGGCGGGCCGCGGTGAACGCGCGCAGCGCGGTGACATCAAGGGTGCCGGGGGCGACTACGTAGGCCAGCAGACGGGCGTCGTTGGTGCCGCCGCTCGGCGCGCGGGCGATGACTGCCGCCTGCCGGATGTCCGGATGCGCGGAGACTACGGCTTCCACCTCACCGGGTTCGACGCGGAAGCCGCGCACCTTGACTTGGGTGTCGGTGCGGCCTGCGTATTCGAGGTGGCCTTGGGTGTTCCAGCGGGCGAGGTCGCCGGTGCGGTACATGCGGGAGCCGGGCGGTCCGTAGGGGTCGGCGAGGAAGCGTTCGGCGGTGAGGCTTGGACGTTGGTGGTAGCCGCGTGCGAGGTGTCCGGCGACGTACAGCTCGCCCACCGTGCCCACGGGTGCCGGGGTGAGGCCGGGGCCGAGGACGTAGGTGCGCATGTTGGGCAGGGGGGTGCCGATGGGAGTGGTGCTGGCGCTGGTGTCGTCGGTGGTGTGGGTGGTGGCGTAGAAGGATTCCGTCTGTCCGTAGGCGTTGACGATGGAGACGCCGGGGAAGGCCGTGCGGGCGCGCCGCACCAGCGCGGCGGGCAGGGCTTCGCCTGCGAAGACCAGTGTCTGCACAGACGTCGTGGCGGCGATCTGGTCGAGGAGTTCGGTGAAGGCGGAGGGGACGGTGCTGATGTGGGTGCCGGTCCAGGTGTCGCGTTCGGCGAGTTCGAGGACGTCCTGGGCGAGGTCGAGGGTGCCGCCGTGGCAGAGGGTGGTGAAGGTCTCGAAGACGGAGACGTCGAAGTTGACGGAGGTCGCGGCCAGCACCTGTGAGCCCGCGGTGATGCCGGTGCGGTCGGCGAGCTGGTGGATGCCGTTGACGAGGGTGGTGTGGTCCAGGAGGACGCCCTTGGGGGTGCCGGTGGAGCCGGAGGTGTACATCACGTACGCCAAGGAGCCGGGGTCGCGGAGGCCGGTGAGGGCCGTCGCTGCGGGCTCCGCGAAGTCGATGGTGTCCATGAGCAGGACCGGTACAACGGTGGCGGGCAGTACCTCCGCCGAACCCGTGTCGCTGAGGATCAGGGAGGGTGCGGCGTCGCGCAGGATGAGGCCGAGGCGCTCGCTGGGGTACGCGGGGTCGATCGGCAGATAGGCGGCGCCCGCCTTGAAGACGGCCAGCAGGGCGACGATCAGATCAGGGGAGCGGGGCAGGGACACGGCCACCACCGTCTCCGCGCCCACCCCGTGCGACACCAGCTCCCGGGCGAGACGGTCAGCCCGGGCGTCGAGCCGCGCGTAGGTGGTCGTGGTGCCGCCGTCCAGTACCGCCACCGCGTCCGGAGTCTGCGCCGCTTGCCGCTCGAACAGGTCCGCCACTGTCCCCTCCGGGGCCGGCGTGGTCGCCTTCGCTCCGCTCAACGCACCCAGCAGCACGCCGCGTTCGTCCTGACCCAGGACGTCGACCGAGCCAGCCGTGCGTGACGGGTCGGAGGCGATCTGGCGCAGTACGCGCAGGAACCGGTCCGCGATGGTGTGCGCGGCGGACGGCTCGAAGAGGTCGCGCTGGTAGTGGAGGGAGAGCCGCAGATGAGGGGTGGCCTCCGCGATGACCGTCAACGGGTAGTGCGTGCCGGTGACCGGGCGGATGCCGGTGACCTCGACGCCCGCCGCGGCGTGCGCGTCCGCGATCCCTTCCCGGTCCACGGGGTAGGACTCGAAGACCACCAGAGTGTCGAAGAGCGTCGGAAGGCCGAGCGTCTGGTGCAGCTCCGTCAGGCCCTGGTGATGGTGGTCGAGAAGCGCGGCCTGCCGCCCCTGGAGCGTGGTCAGCATCTGCGCGAGCGGGGCGCCGGGGGCGCAGTCGACCCGTACGGGAAGGGTGTTGATGAACAGGCCGACCATCGCGTCGGAGCCCGCCACCTGCGGCGGACGGCCCGACACGGTCGCGCCGAACAGTACGTCCTGACGCCCCGTCAACTGGCTGAGCAGGAGCGCCCACGCGCCCTGCACGAGCGTGTTGACGGTGACGCCGAGCTCCGTGGCCCGCCGTGACAGCTCCCGTGCCTCGTCCTGGGACAGACCGACCTCGGCCTGCCCGAGACCCGTGCGCGCGGCCGCGCGCCGGTCGCCGGGGCCGGTCGCGGCGTCCGGCAGGAGCAGCGTCGGCTCGCTCACCCCCGCCAGCTCCGCCGCCCAGGCATGGGCGGTCGCGTCCTTGTCCTGCTGGTCGAGCCAGCGCAGGAAGTCCCGGAACGGACGCGGGCGGGGCAGCGCCGACGGGTCGCCTCCTGCCGCGTACAGGAAGAGCAGTTCACGTAGCAGCAGCGGCAGTGACCAGCCGTCGAACAGGACGTGGCTGGCGGTCAGGACCAGGTCCGACTCCCGCTCGGCCGTGCGGATCAGGGACATGCGGAGCATCGGCGGGGAGCCGGGCGCGAAGGCGGTGGCGTGGTCGTCGGCGAGGAACGCCGCGACGGCCTCGTCACGCTCCCGCGCGGGCAGCGCCCGGAAGTCGATCTCTTGCCAGGGCAGTTCCACGCCTTCGGGCGTGATGACCTGGACACGGTTGCCCGCAGTGTCGGTCGTGACGGCGGCGCGCAGGTTCGCGTGCCGGTTCAGCAGGGCCTGCCCGGCGGCGCGCATGCGCTCCGCGTCCACGTCTCCGGAGATGTGGAACGTCATCTGCATCTGGTACGGGTCCCAGGCGTCGCCGCTGAGCTCCGTGTGGAACAGGAGGCCCAACTGGAGGGCGGTCAGGGGCCAGACGTCGACAAGGCCGGGGTAGCGGCGCTCCCAGATGTCGATGTCCGCCTGCGTGGCGGTCACGAGCGGCAGGTCCGACGGGGTGAGACCGCCCGCCTCCGCACCGTGGGCGTGCCGGGCCAGCGCCTCCAGCGCGGTGCGCCACAGGTCGGCGAGCTCGCCGACCTCGGTGTGGCTGAGCACGCCGGGCGGATAGGCGAAGTCGGTCTCCAGGCAGGCGCCACCGTCCGCGCCGTCCAGGACGGCCGCGTTGATCTCCAGGGTGGACAGGGCGGGGGTGTCCATCACGCGCGGCGCCGTCAGCTCGCCGACCGGGCCGAAGCCCAGCCCGCGCAGCTCCTCCGGCATGTCCGCGCCGGAGAACCGGCCCAGGTAGTTGAAGCCGATCTGGCCTGTGGAGTACGGGGCCAGTTCGGTGGCGGTGTGGGGGTTGAGGTGGCGCAGGAGGCCGTAGCCGATGCCCTTGTCGGGCAGGGCGCGCAGGCGTTCCTTGACGTCCTTGACCAAGGCGCCCGCTGCTTGGCCGCCCGCGAACGCCTCATCCAAGTCATGGCCCGCGACGTCCAGGCGTACGGGGAACACGGTCGTGAACCAGCCCATCGCGCGTGACAGGTCCGCGCCGGGCAGCACGCCCTCCTCGCGTCCGTGGCCCTCCAGCTTGATCAGCGTCGAGGACGACTCCACCGCGCGGTCGCGGCGCCAGCGGGTGACGGCCATGGCGAGGGCGGTGAGCAGGACGTCGTTCACGCCGCCGTGGTAGGCGGCCGGGAGGGTGGTGAGCAGCGTTTCGGTCGCCTCGGCGGACAGGCCGGTGCGCAGGTGTTCCAGGCTGGTGCGGGTGTCGGTGTGGGGGTTGAGGTCGCGGGTGCCGAGGAGCGGGTCGGGGCCGTCCAGGATGCCGTGCCACAGGGGGAGTTCGGCGAGGCGTTCGGGGGAGTGGGCTTCGCGGGCGAGGGCGCGTGCCCAGCGGCCGGGTGTGGTGCCCGCTCCGGGCAGCTGTGGGGTGTTGCCGTCGCGTACCTGTGCCCAGGCGGCGGCGAGGTCCGGCAGCAGGATGCGCCAGGAGACGCCGTCGACGATGAGGTGGTGCAGGACGATGAGGAGCCGCCCGCGCCCGCCGGTCTGCTGTGCGGCGGGGTTCGGGTCGAACCAGACGAACTGGGCCATGACCCCGCCGCGCGGGTCGAGGCGTCCGGCCGCCGACTCCAGCTCGGCCGCGCACAGGTCCTCCCAGGCGGCCTCCGCACTGGGGCTCGCCCACGCCGTACGGCGCACCATGGAGCTCACGTCGAAGGCGGCCGCGTCCTCCACACGGAGAACCGGCTGGTGGTCGCCGTCGCCGCCCCCGGTCACGGCCTCGTCGGGGGAGGCAACCGACAGTCGCGCGCGCAGCAGCGGATGATGCGCGAACACGGCGGTAAGCGTCGCGTGCAGGCCCGCCTCGTCCATGCCTGCGGGCAGTTCCACGGCCAGCGCCATCGCGAACCGCTCGTACCCGCCGCCCGCCTCCAGCAGATGCCGCGCGATCGGCAACAGGGGCATGACTGTGTCGTCCCCGCCGTCCTCGGCGAGCCCGGAGGGGGCGTCGTCGGCGGTGACCGTGGCCGCGGCCTCGGCGAGCGCCGCCACCGTCCGGCACTCGAAGAGCAGCTTCGGCGTGATCACGACGTCCTTGGCCCGCGCCCGCGACACGACCTGGAGCGAGCGGATGCTGTCGCCGCCCGCTGCGAAGAAGTCGTCGTCGAGCCCCACCCGCTCCACGCCCAGGACCTCGGCGAACACCGCCGCCAGCGCCTTCTCGTGGGCGGTGCGCGGCGCCCGGTACGCGCCGGCCGCGGCCTCCGGCGTGGGCAGTGCCGCCCGGTCCACCTTGCCGTTCGGAGCGAGCGGCAGCCGGTCGAGGACCACGAACGCCGACGGCACCATGAACTCCGGAAGCCGCCGCGCCACCGCGGCCCGCAGCTCCTTGGCGCCGATCCCGGCCATCAGGTCGACGGAGCCCTCCCGGACGGCCTGGCCGCCGGGCACCACGTACGCGACGAGCTGCCTGCTCCCGGCCGCGTCCCTGGCGACGACCACCGCCTGCGCGACCCCCGGGTGCGCGGTCAGCGCGGCCTCCACCTCGCCGGGTTCGATGCGGAAGCCCCGCACCTTCACCTGGGCGTCGCCGCGGCCCGCGTAGTGCAGCTGCCCGTCCCGGGTCCAGCGGGCGAGATCGCCGGTGCGGTACATGCGGGACCCGGGCGGGCCGTACGGATCGGCGACGAAACGCTCGGCGGTCAGGCCCGGCCTGCGGTGATAGCCCCGTGCGAGGTGTCCGGCCACATACAACTCGCCCACCGCGCCGACCGGCACGGGCACGAGCCCCGGGCCGAGAACATAGGCGCGCATGTTGCCGAGCGGTCCGCCCAGCGGCGTACCGCAGGCGTCCTCGGTGCCGTCGACGGCGCACAGCGTGGCGTAGAACGACTCCGTCTGGCCGTACGCGTTGACGATCCGCACACCGGGGAAGGCCTCGCGGGCGCGCCGCACCAGCGCGGCGGGCAGCGCCTCGCCCGCGAACACCAGCGTCTCCACGGAGGTCGTGGCGGCGATCTCGTCGAGGAGTTCGGCGAAGACGGAGGGCACGGTGCTGATGACGCCGCCGTGCCAGCCGTCGCCTTCCCCGAGGGCGAGGACGTCCTGGACGACGTCAAGGGTGCCGCCCGCGGCGAGCGTCGTGAGGATCTCGAACACGGACACGTCGAAATTGACCGAGGTGCCCGCCAGCATGCGGGTGCCCTCGTGGACGCCCACGGCGGCGGCGAGCCGCGTGACACCGTTCACGACGGTGGCGTGCGTGACGGCGGCGCCCTTCGGCGTCCCCGTCGATCCGGAGGTGTACATCACGTACGCGACCTGCTCCGGGCGGAGCGCATCGGGCACGGGACCCGGCGCGCGACCGGCGCCGTCGGGCGCGCCGCCGGATTCGTCGGGCGTGTCGTCGAGGCCGTCGGGTACGTCGTCGAGCAGCAGCCGGGGGATGCCGTGGTCGGGCAGGACGGCCGCCGCCCGCGCGTCTGTGAGCAGCAGGTGCGGCCGGGCGTCGGCCAGCACGAAGTCCAGGCGTGCGCTCGGATAGCGCGGGTCGACCGGCAGATAGGCGCCGCCCGCCTTCAGGATGCCGAGCAGGCCCACGACCAGCTCGGCCGAGCGCGACAGCGCGAGCCCGACCAGGGTCTCCGGGCCGACGCCGCGCCGCACCAGCTCCCGCGCGAGCCGGTCCGCCGCGGTGTCGAGTTCCTCGTAGGTGTACGAGGTGTCGCCGCTGACGACGGCGACGGACCGGGGGCACCGCGCGGCCCGCCGCTCGAAGAGAGCGGGCACGGTGAGGTCCGGCACGGGCGCGGCGGTGTCGTTGAAGCGGCGCAGGACCAGCTCTCGCTCGTCCGCCTCAAGCAGCTCGACCGAGCCGACCCGCCGGTCAGGCGCGGCGCACAGCAGCCGCAACAGGCGCGTGAAGCGGTCGGCCAGGGCCCGCGCCGTGTCCGCGTCGAACAGGTCGGTGGCGTACTCCAAGTGCCCGACGACGCCCCGTCCGGGCAGGTCGACGAGGTTGAAGAACAGGTCGAACTTCGCGGTCGTGGTCGGCGGCCACACGTACCGCACGTCGAGCCCCGACAGCGTGAAGTCCTTCAGGTCGAAGTTCTGCCAGGCGAGCATGACCTGGAACAGCGGCGAGTAGGCCGTGGACCGCTCGGGGTTGAGGGCCTCCACCAGGCGCTCGAACGGCACGTCCTGGTGGTCGTACGCCGCGAGGGACTTGTCCCGCGTCCGCTCCAGGAGCTCGGTGAACGTCGGGTTGCCGGACAGGTCGGCGCGCAGCACCCAGGTGTTGACGAAGAACCCGACGAGGTCGGCCAGTTGCTCGTCGGTGCGGCCCTCGATGGGGGAGCCGATGGTGAGGTCGTCGCCGCCGCCGAGCCCGTGCAGGAGCACGGCGAGCGCCGAGTGGAACACCATCGACTCCGTCGCCCCGTGGGCGCCCGCCAGGCGCTCGACGGCGGCCAGCACGTCCGCGTCCAGGGCGAACTCCACCTCCGCGCCGCGGTGGCTGGCCTGCGGCGGACGCGGCCGGTCGGTGGGCAGCGCCAGGGGCTGCGGCACGCCCGCGAGCGCGGTGCGCCAGTAGTCCACCTGGGTCGACTGGAGGCTGTCCGGGTCGTCCTCGGCGCCGAGCAGCTCGTGCTGCCACAGCGTGTAGTCGGCGTACTGGATGGGCAGTTCCGCCCACCGCGGCGCCCGGCCCGCCAGGCGCGCGGCATAGGCGGTGTCCAGGTCGCGGGCCAGGGGCGCGAGGGACGAGCCGTCGCTCGCGATGTGGTGGACCAGCAGCAGGAGCACATGCTCCTCAGGGCCGCAGTGGAACAGCGTCGCGCGGATCGGGAGCTCCGCGGTCAGGTCGAAGGGGCGCGCGCCGGCCTGTTCGATCGCGTCGCTGAGAGCGCTCGGCGCGATGTTCACCACTGGTAACTCGACGGAGAGCGTACCGGCGGGTAACACCCGTTGGTGCGGCACGCCCGCGTCGTCCTCGGCCATCAGCGTGCGCAGACTCTCGTGCCGCCCCACCACGTCGTTGAGGGCCCGCTCCAGGGCCGCCGCGTCGAGCGCGCCCGAAAGGCGCAGCGGGATGGGGCAGTTGTACGTCGCCGATGGCCCCTCGAACCGGTCGATGAACCACATGCGGCGCTGCGCGAACGACAGCGGCACGGTGCCGGGGTGCTCGTCCGTGCCCGGGGCCCGGCCGTCGGGGCCGTCGGAACCCGCGTTGCCCGGCACGTCCCGGTGCGGCTCCTGTGCTGGTCGCGGGCTCTCTTGCGCAGCGGAATCGCCGAACGAACGCATGGGTCCATCCCTCAGGTGAAGTGGGCGGTGCGTGCCTGACGGTGTGGGCAGGGGGATCCGCGGCCGCGTCAGGGCCGCCCTCGTACACCCCGGGAGAGCGGGGCACGGCCGCTCTCGTAGAGAAGTGAACGGAGAGGGATCGCCCGGTGTCCAGGTGTACGTAGCCAGTGACAGCGGAAGCGGTGTCAGGGGTAGCGGAAGAGTAAAGGCGGCGCGCCGATGTCAGGCGCGGCCCGTCGGCACGGCGTCCGCGTCGCGCGTCTCCTCCCGCGCCCGGGAGCCCGGGCGGTCCGCTCGCGAGGGCGGGTCGTGACGGGGTGTCCTGGTGGCAGGACACTGCGTGCGCTCGCGAACCGGCGCGCCGCCGGGCTTGTTCTCGGAGGGTCCGGTCACTCCCGTTACCCCAGGGGCGGCACCTCATGCGTGCGCACGCTCAGATCGGCCGCGCACGTCCGGAAAGGCAGGCACCACGTCCTCAGCCAGGGCCGGTTGTCAGCCGGTGGTGCGGACCGAGGCGGCGAAGGTGAGCAGCCGCTCGTTGACGGCGTGGGGCTGGTCGACGTGGGCGGTGCGGCCGGCGCCTTCGAAGACCGCTGAGGCCGCTCCGGGGTTGAGGGCGACGGCGACACACATGGGCCTCACTCGCTCGGCGCGGGCACGCGCGGACGCGTCGCCGACGACTGGTTCGGCCCGGTGGGCGCTGTTCCGGACCCCGTCGTTCCCGCCATCGCGTTACCCGCGAGTACAGAGAGGCGGCACGGAGGGCAAGCAGCCCGTGGCCTGCGGGTAAGGCATGCCCTCGGCGACGGAAGTCGCCGAGGGCATGCCGGAGGCGGGGCTGGCGCACCCCTCCCGGTCATGTCGCGCTATCGGTAGGCGGCGACGACGGAGGCGGACTCGTTGATCATGCTCACAGCGTGGGCCTGGTCGTCTTGGCCGATGGATTCGCCCAGCGGTTCGCCGTCGATGTCCAGGTTCGGGTTGGAGAAGTACGGAACGACGGGGCATGACGTGCCTGCGTCTTCGCACGCGTCTTCGTAGGCCATGATGGTGCGCCACTTCTTGCTGGGCGCCACGCAGCCGCGGGCGTGGTCGTAGCCGTCGCCCCGGTCCGGGTCGACGGAGCGGTCGTGGTCGAGGCCGAGCAGGTGCCCCAACTCGTGGGCGAAGGTGTCGGGTTCCCCGTCGGTCAGCTGCTGGCCGAGCACCATGCTGGCGCCCTCCATCCCCGGGGCCTCGGGCGGCAGCGGGCGTCCCCGGTCGTTGAGGTAGGCCATGCCGCCGAAGTCGCTCGGGATGATCGCGATCATGAGTTGAAGGTCTTGTGCCCGTTGTGTAATGGAATGTATCCCAGCGGATACGCGGACAGCCGATCGTGTCGCGTGCGGAGCTCCCAGCCGTGACGGCGTCAACGCGATGCCGCCTATGTGCCACGCCCGGTGGTTGCGCACCTCGTGAGGCGGGCCACAGCATGAGGTGTCATGGACTACGTCGCACACTTCCGCCGTGAGACCACAGCGTTCGAAGCCGCGGTCCGACAAGCCGCGCGTGCCGCCGACGGCGAGGGGCTGCCGCTGGTGCCGTCGTGCCCCGGCTGGTCGGTGGCCGACCTGATGTTCCATCTCGGCTCGGTGCACCGCGCGGTGATCCATGTGATCGCCGAAGGGCTGCGCGAACAACCGGACACCACCGACCGTTCCTACCTCAACCTGCCCGCCGCATCCGACGACTGGCCGGACCTCGAGCAGGCCCCGCACCGTGACCGGCTGCCCGCGGACCTCGCCGACTGGTTCACGGACGGCGCCGCCACCCTGGCCGAGCTGTTCGCCACGCGGGACCCGGCCGAACCGGTGTGGACGTGGTCCAGCGAACAGCGCGTCGGCTTCTGGCAGCGCATGCAGGCCATCGAGGCGGCCGTGCACCGCTGGGACGCCGAGAACGCCGTCGGCGCCGCCCAGCCCGTCGACCGGCTGCTGGCCGCGGACGCCGTCACCCACACCTTCCGGGTCATGGCACCGGCCCGCCGCGCCCTGCGGAAGGCGCCGCCGGGGGAGGGCGAACGGATGCGGTTCCGTCAGTCGGACGGCTCCGGCATCTGGATCGTGCAGACGGACCCCGAGGAGGTACTGCTCAACGAGGGCACCGGCTGCTGCCAGGTGGAACTCACCGCCACCGTCTCCGACCTGATGCTGTTCCTGTGGCATCGGATCCCCACCGACACCCTGGAGGTCCGCGGCGACGCCTCCCTGCTGGAGCGCTACTTCAAACTGGTCCCGCCCTTTTAGGCAGGGCCTCACGCCTTGGGGCGATGTGCTGGCGACGGGTGGGTTCCGTCGCCGTCGACGTCAAGCCGCCCGGGGCCGCCGCTCGTACCGCGCCACGTACCAGCGCAGCACCAGCGAGAAGGCCCCGAACGTCAGGAACAAGGCGGTGGCTATGCCCAGCGTCCACCAGCGCAGGTCACTGTCGACCATGAGGTCACTGCCCACCCTTGGGTGGAGGCTGTGCAGCAGCACATGGAAGAAGAAGGTCAGGCCGGTCAGGTAGAGGGCGTACCAAGCCGTCTTGTTCCAGTGCTTCAGGCTGTGCCCGTCCATGCCGGACAGCGGCAGCAGACTGAACACCACGACCTCGATACCGGCGACGACCGTCAGCCCCACGGCGTAGGCGGCCACGTACCTGAGGCTTCCTGGCCCAGCGTGCCCCTCCTGGACGGATTCGAGCAAAGGCGCACCCAGCACCCACAACAGGACCGCGGCGGCCAGTACGCAGATCCCGCCGATCAGGACCGCCTGGCCCTTGGGCATGGCGTCGTCGGGGTCGCCCGAGCCGCGGCGGGGGGAGTGGAGCGCCATGTAGACGGCGACCAGTCCGTAGACGTACGGGACCGGGAACTCCAAGTACCGGGACATCGCCGTCATGAGGCCCGCGAGCAGCAGCCCCGCGGGGACCACCCGCAGCTCGGAGCGGATCGCGTTGCGGCGCGGGTGCAGCAAGGAGTCCTTGGTCTTCTCGTAGGCGACCAGGATGATCAGCATCCCCGCGGCCGCACCGGCGATCTTCACCGCGGTCGGCCACCCCCATGTCGTCGTCTTGTCGGCCCAGACGGCCAGGGAACCGCCTAGGAGAGCGAATCCGCACACCCTGATCCAGCTGGGCAGCCGCGGCGGCCGGGTGCGTCGGCGCTCCTGACGGCGAAGCCACCAGCGGCCCAGTGCGTTGTCGGCCAGCTGGGAGGGGAAGGCCTTCTCCAAGAGGAGGATCACTATCAGGAACCAGGCGGCCATGCCGACCGATCCGGCCAGGTCCTTCAGCGCCCATGAGACGTCGGCCGGGGTGCGCAGGGCTCCGGCGAGACCGAGGGACGGATCGTCAGGGCTGGAATCCCGCCCGCCGTTTCCATCGTCCTTCTCCTTGTCGTCGTCCTTTGGGGATTCCGATCCCCCGCCCTCCTCCGGATCGTCCCCGTTCCGTCCCGGCGTGGGCGAACTGCCGCCCGGCTTGCTCGGAAGGCTGTTCGCGGGCGGCGCGGTGATCGGCCCCTTCTTCCCCTCCGGATGCTTGGTGGAGCCCAGAGGAAGCTGGAAGAGGGTCAGCGGGTCCGGCGGCGGAAGGGAGATCTCACCGGCCTTCTCCGTGTCGCGGCCCGCGCACCGCAGTTCCACGTTGCGACGGCCCGTCATGTCCGTCGGGACCTTGGCGTGGAGGTCGATCAACTCCCAGCGCCCTTCCTTGGCGCCGCCCTGGTACGAGTCGGCGTCCAGCCAGGTCTTCAGTTGACGACCGCCGATGACGATGGAACCGCGGGCGCAGACGGCCGGGTAGTCGGCCATGTGGATCGTCACCTCGCGCTGGTCACCCGGCGGCGGGGTGACGGGCGGCGGCTCCACCCTGAACACGGCTGAGGCTTGGACGCCTTCTGGGTCCCGGCAGCTCGCACCCACCTCGTGCTCCCCCTCCGCGGCGGCGGACGGGACGTGGAACGAGGCGGTGAGGGCCCCGTCTTGGGTGAGCGTGCCGCTGGTGAGGGACTGCCCGTCCCAGCGGATGTCCGCTCCCGCTCCCGCCTCGCACAAGAAGCCCGTGCCCTCGACGCTCACATGGTTCCCCGGCCGTCCGGAGCCGGACGACAGGGAGATCCGAGGGTCGGGCCTGGCCGCCGCCACGACGTCGACGACGGCTTGGGCGGTGGGCCCGGGCACGGAGGCGCAGCGCGCCGTCATCACGTACTGTCCCGGGGCGGCGTTCTCCGGCACCGAGACCGGCTGTGCGAAGCCCCCGCTGTCGTCGACCGTCAGGGGCACCGGGCCCTGGCCCCGCATGGTGAAGGTCAACGGGCCTGCCAGCCCGCCCCCGTCGGCGCAGTCGAAGTCCCTGCCGATGGCGGTGAACGTCCCGCCCTGCGCCACCGGTTCGGCGGGTGCGATGAGCGACGGGTCGAGGGGCACGGGAGGCTCCGTGTCGCCCGGATCGGTCTCGGTGCCCGAAGGCCGCGGAACCGGCTGCGTCTGTGACGGCGGGGCGGACGTGCCCGTCGGCCCGGGCGTGTCATCGGCACGGACTCCAGCCACCGCTTGAGCCGCGGTGCCGCCCGCCACGGCCACGCCCGGCATCGCCGCTGTGGTGACAAGGAGCACCGCAGCCACAAGCGCTCCCCATAGTCGCCGGTGGCGTGCTCGTCCCCCACGCTGCATGACCGCGCACCCCCCCCATGCCGCACGGCCCCCTGGCCGCGCCCCCTCGGCTCTGTCATGTGAGACGAACGAGCGGTCCCAGGCCGTTTCCGGCCGAGGGGGCGCACCGGGGTGCGCCCTTCGAGCGTGAGCCCGTTGTGCGCCTGCCGTATGCGCCCCGCTCGTCCCTACCCGGACCTGCGCGCCCCCGCCGCTCTGAGCGGGGACGCGGCCGCCGTACCGCCCTTCTCCTGCCACAGCCAGGGCGTGACGCGGAACAGAGGGACAGGGCGCCCAAGCGCCTCGGGTGCAGGACAGCGGCCCTCAGCAAGTGTTCACCCATTCGGCCTCCGCCGAGTTCTGACCATGGGGCATCGGTGCACTACTGATCCGGGGGCATTCGAGAGGCGTACGCAGAGGCGAGCAGCGACGAGAACGGCTGATGTGCGTGGCTGCTGAGCGCACCTCTCGTGCGGATTCACCAACCTAGGAGGACTCATGGCGAAGGACGAGAAGCGGGACCGGGCCCAGGAAGAGCGGAGCCAGCGGAAAGGCCAGGAGCAGGCCCCCAGGCCGACGTCCCGACACCTCTCCATGGGCGGTGACACGGAGATCGCCGAGAGCATAGAAAAGTGCAGTCCTTTTGAGAAATCCGACCGGTCTGAGTAGAAACCGGCCATCGGCAGAGGTCTCTGCAGACCTCCGGTGCGGCTAGACCCCGACCTCTCCTCGGGTCGGGGTCTCCCGCTGTGTCCAGATCATCGAAGAGGTCGATGAACGGTCTCCTCCGCATCGATTGCCGCGGCGGCCACCGGGTACCCGGCGGCCGCCCGAGTCCGGCCGTCAGACGAGGAGACTCTGATGGGCTTCAACCCGCTCGAACACCGTGGCATCCCTCTGGACCGTCAGCTTCGCAATTGGCGGGAGCTCGACGTCGAGTCCATCGACCCCGACCACGGTGATCCGTACACCACGTGCCGCATCATCGCCATGAACGGCATCGAGGTGGAGGCCGTCCTCTTCAGCCACCAGTTCGCCCGGCACTGCCCCGATCCCGAGGTCAAACGGTGTCTGGCAGAGGTCCGTTATCTCGAACAGCAGCAGCAGAAGGCAGTCAACTGGCTGCTGCCCGGCGTCGCATCCGTCCTGGAGACGACGATCTCCTACGAGCAGGTCGCCGTCGACCTCACCGGGTGGATCGCCCGCCACGAGCCGGACCCGTACCTGAGGCAGGCATACGAGTTCGGCGTCCTGGAGGACTTCGACCACCTGTACCGATACGCCAACCTGTACGAGATGATCGAGCACCGCAAGGCGGAGTCGATCGTGGACGGGCTGACCGAGGTGATGCCGCGGCGTCCCACCAAGTTCCACCACCGCCACCCGGCCGACAACGTACGCGATCCCTACGACCGCACGGCGGTCGACCCGATCTCACGGCTGCACGCCCTGACGATCACGGCGGCGGAGCAGCAGACCATGAACTTCTACATGAACGTCGGCCCGCAGTACATGGAGCCGATCGCCCGCCAGCTCTACCAGGAGATCGGGCTGGTCGAAGAGGAACACGTCACCCACTACGAGTCACTGCTCGACCCCGGCGAGACATGGTGGGAGCAGCTGGTCACCCACGAGTACAACGAGTGCTACCTCTACCACTCCTTCATGGAGCAGGAGCCCGACCCCAAGGTGAAGGCGGTCTGGGAGCTGCATCTGAACATGGAGCTCGAACACCTCCGGATCGCCGGTGAGCTGATGCGTCGTCATGACGGGCGTGAGCCGCGGGAGGTCCTGGCCCCCGAACTGCCGAACGTGCTGACCTTCGAGCAGAACAAACAGTACGTCCGCGGCCTTCTCGACACTCAGATCGACCTGACGACGCTGGGCTCCGGCTATGTGAGGGACGCACACGAACGCTTCGTGAAACTCCAGGAGCGGATCCACGGCGGCGAGGAGCCGCCCAGCGAGCGCGTGCTGACCCAGCACCGCGAGCAGTTCGGCCGCGAGTACCGCGTCCAGACGCAGGGCGACCATCCTGACCTCGCCTCGCGGGAGAGGAGCTGACATGGCCGGGATCGCGGGCGGCGACAGCGACGCGGTGACCCTGCTGACGCGCCAGCACGGTGCCATCCGCAACCTCTTCGACGAGGTCGAGCGCACGGCCGGGGACGAGCGCCGGTCCGCCTTCCGGCGCCTGATCCGCCTGCTCGCCGTGCACGAGACGGCCGAGGAGGAGGTGATCCACCCCTTCACCCGTGCTTCCGTGCCCCACGGCGCACCGGTGGCGGACGCGCGGCTGGCCGAGGAGCGCGCGGCGAAGGAGCTGCTCTCGCGGCTCGACGGCATGGACACCGACGACCCGAAGTTCCTGGCCGAGTCGCGGACGCTGCGCGCAGAGGTGACGAAGCACGCGCGGGCCGAGGAGCGTTACGAGTTCCCCCGCATACGTCGGCACGCGGACAAGGCCCGTTCGTCCGCCATGGCCACCGCGCTGCGTACGGCCGAGGCCATGGCCTTCGCGCACCCCCACCCCGGGACCGAGTCCGCGGCCAAGGACCTGGCCCTCGGCCCGCTCACCGCGTTGGCCGACCGCACGCGGGACGCCGTCCGCGAGGCGCTGGGCAAGAAGGAGGACTGACCGCGGAGGCGGGCCGCTATGGCTGCGCGCCGGACGGCGGCGGGCTCGCGTTGAGGAGTGCGCGTCCGAGCGGGGTCAGGGTGTGGCGGACCCCGGGGCCCTCGCGGCTGGTGGTGAGCAGTCCCGCGGCCCGCAGGACCGAGGCGTGATGGCTGGCCGTCGCGGCGGAGGTGCCGGTGCGCCGGGCCAGTTCGGCCGTGCCCGCCGGGCTCTGCGCCGCCTGGAGGGTCCGGGCGCGCGTGGCGCCGAGGAGGGCGCTGAGTCCGTCGGCGGCCGCCTCCGTCCCGGAGGCCACCACCGACACGCAGTCGAGGAGGGTGCGGGCGAGCGGGTAGCGCAGGACGAAGGGGCGCTCGGGCTCGGCGTTGTCGACCAGTACGAGCGGCCGTGGACAGAAGAAGGTCGGGACGAGCAGCAGCCCGCGGCCGCGCAGCTCGAGATCGGTGTCCACGTCGCAGGGCACGGTCAGGACGCCCCGGGTCCAGGAGATGTCGGGGTGCACGGCGCCGAGGAGCCCCTCGACGCCCGCGTCGACGGCGGTCAGGGCCAGTTGGGCACGGTCGTTGTGGGCGGCCGCGAGGACCTGTGACCAGTAGGGCGCCACCGCCAGGGCGTGGTACGAGCGCAGCTGCCGCCGGACGAGCGCCGCCCAGGTGCGGTCCCCGTGGTGCAGGTCGTGGATCCAGCGCGGCACGCGGGACCGCAGCAGCCGGGTGGCCCGCCAGTCGGCGGCCCACTGGCCGTTCGGCAGGGCCCACGTGTGGTCGAGGCTGTCCGCGATGCTGCCGGTGGCGGCGTGGGTGAAGACCTCGGGGACGTACTCACCGGCGCCCGCGGGCGCCAGGTCGAACAGGAGCCCCATGTCAGGCCGCAGGGCGCGGCGGGTCCGCTCGCGCCAGCCGGACAGGGCCGCGGTCGTCGGCGGGCCGGGCCGTGCGGACTGGAGCAGCGGCAGGCTCAGGACGGTTTCGGCGAGCGGGTCGGGGGTGTCCGCGACGCGGACGCGGGACAGGTCCTCGGCGGTGAAGTGGATGCGTAGCACCGTCGTGTCTCCAGGCGCTCGGCGGGGCGGGGCGCGCGCCCGGCGACGGTCGGTCCGGCCGTCGTCGACCGAGCCGCGTGATCACGCTAACGGGCGCCGCGCCGACCGGCGCCGTGGCGTGAACCATCTGGCCAAATCCTCCGCCCGAGGCCATGGAATGTCCGAATTCGATGTGCTTCGAAAGGCGTTGAGCGGTGCGGGGCGCGATCACGAGACTGGGCTCACCGCTCAGGGGGGGAGACCCGTCCGGCGCCGCCACGCGGCGCCGGACGGACCCCGGCCCGTCATCACGACGAACCAGGGAGAGCACCACACCATGAACGCGTTACGTCTGCGCTCCACCGCCGTGGCCCTCGCCGCGGCGGCGTGCCTCATCGGAGGTGCCACCTCCGCCCAGGCGGCCCCGGCCGGGGCCGCCCCGGGGCAGCACCAGGAGTCCGCCCCGCCCGAGGTGCGGACGTTCACCGGCAACGGGACCGGCCTTTCGCCGTCCCAGGCGGTGGACGGGGCGGTCCGGGTGGCCTACTCGGTCGCCCAGTCCGCGGGCTGGCAGGCGAACCAGTGCCATGTCCGCGCCACCGACGTCAGGTCGGTCGGCGGGGGCGTGTACGCCGCGGTCGCCAGCTTGTTCTGCCAGCGCTGAACCACCTCCGCAGCACACCGATGTCCACAAGGACCACGAAGGGAACACTGATATGACCTCGATGTTCGCCCGCACTGGCGCCGCCATCGTTCTCGCGGGCCTCGCCGCGCTCACGCCGACTGTCGCGCACGCCGACGTCAGCCCGCAGGAGACGGTGCCGTTCACCGGCTACGCGTACGAGAACAGCCCCAAGGAGGCGAAGCGGGAGGCCGAGAAGTCGGCCCGCCGTCAGGCCCTGCTCAGCGGATTCCTCAACGAGCAGTGTGTGCTGCTCTACGCCGAGTCCACCCGGCTCGGCCCCGGCTACTTCTACGGCAACGCCGGGATCCGCTGCACCCGCTGAGCCACGGTGACGTTCCGCTGAGGCGCACCGGCGCCTCAGCGGAACGACGCTGACGAAGGGAAGCCGTCTGCCTCACCGCGCGTACAGCCGGTCCAGCGCCGACTGGCTCGCGGTGTCCGCGGCGCGGTAGATCACAAGGCGCTGGTCCGGGTCCTGGAGCGGCGTCAGCACTTCGAAGCGGACCGTGAGCACACCGGCGTCAGGGTGCCGTATCTCCTTGTGCCCGCGGCCGTTGCCCTTGATGTCGCCCTTGGCCCACAAGCGCGCGAAGTCCTCGTCACGCGAGATGAGTTCGGCGATGAGGTCGGTCAGCTCCCGGTCCTCCGGATACGCCGCCCAGGCGGCGCGCAGGTGGGCGATCCCTTCGCGTACGACGCGTTCACGGTCGACGTAGAACTCGCGCATCCGCGGATGCGTCAGGCACAGCCACATCGCGTTGCGCCGCGACGGCGGCAGGGTGGCGAAGTCCAGTTGCAGCCGGGCCATTTCGCTGTTCCAGGCCAGGATGTCGTAGCGGTGGTTCATCAGCAGGGCCGGGAGCGGCGAGAGGTCGGCGACGAGCTGGGCGAGCGCGGGCGCCGCGGCGGTGGCGGGCTTCTCGGCGCCGCGGGGGCGCTGCTGGGTCAGGTCGAAGAGGTAGGCGCGTTCGTCGGGGGCCAGGCGCAGCGCCCGGGACAGCGCCTCGAGGACCTCCGTCGAGGGCCTCAGCCCGCGCCCCTGTTCGAGCCGCACGACGTAGTCGGTGCTGACCCCGGCCAGTTCGGCGACCTCTTCGCGGCGCAGGCCCGGGGTCCGCCGGGCCCGCCGACGCCTCGGCAGGCCGAAGTCGTCCGGGTCCAGGCGTTCGCGGCGGGTCCGCAGGAACGCGGCCAGCTCCTGAGAGGTGTCCACGGTGCGGGGCGGCACGGTCGATTCCACGGTGCGGGTCGTCACGGCCGGTCCAACAGCCAGGGTGGGACTGGCATTCCCAGGAAGATCTCTCCCTTACCCACGGCTCGCGGCGGTCACAGGCTTGGTGCCGACAACGGATCACCCGCACAGGAGGACACCATGCCGCTCACCCTCGACACCTACCGGCTCCTCGGCCGCTCCGGGCTGCGGGTCTCACCGCTGGCGCTGGGCGCGGCGACCTTCGGCACCGAGTGGGGCTGGGGCGCGGAGCCGGACGAGGCGCGCAAGCTGTTCGACCTCTACGTCGAACGCGGAGGGAACTTCATCGACACCGCCGCCACCTATACCGACGGCACCTCAGAGCGCCTGCTGGGCGAGTTCGCCCGCGACCACCGCGAGAGCCTGGTCCTCGCGACGAAGTACACGACGCACCGCCGCCCCGGCGATCCGAACGCCGGGGGCCCGCACCGCAAGAACCTGTTCGCGTCGGTGGAATCCAGTCTGCGACGGCTGAACACCGACTACATCGATCTGCTCTACCTGCACGTGTGGGACGACACGACACCGGTCGAGGAGATCCTGCGCGGCATGGACGACCTGGTCAGGCAGGGCAAGGTCCTGTACGTGGCCGTGTCCAACCTCCCGGCGTGGCAGGCGTCGCGCATGCAGGCCATCGCCGACCTGCGGGGCTGGTCGCCGCTGGTCGCGCTGCAGATCGAGTACAACCTCATCCAGCGGGCCGGGGAACGCGAGCTGATCCCCATGGCGCGGGAGATGGGACTCGGGGTGGTCCCGTACTCACCGATGGGCGGCGGGGTGCTCACCGGCAAGTACAGCCGCGAGGATCTGTCCGGGACGAGCAGCGGAACGGACGGCAGCACCCGCAAGAGTTTCAACGCCAGCCTGGGGTGGGTCACCGAGCGCGCCCTCGCCGTCGCCGACGTCGTGAAGGAGGTCGCCACGGAGGCGGGCCGCACCCCCGCCCAGGTCGCGCTGGCCTGGACCCTGCGGAACCCGGATGTGACGGCGCCGATCATCGGTGCCCGCACCCCCGCGCAACTCCTCGACAACCTGGGGGCCTTGGAGGTCGACCTCGCCGACTCCCACCTGGCTCGCCTCGACGAGGCCGGGGCGATCGACCTCGGCTATCCGCACACCTATCTCGCCAGCGACTCCGCCCGTACGCAGACCCAGGGCGACCTGAGGATCGAAGCCCGCCGCTGACATCCGCTCGAGCGGCCCTCGGGCGTGGTCGCGGACGTCGGGGGTCAGCCCCGCAACTGTCGGGGTCAGCAGTCCCGCGACTCCCGGCGCAGCACGGACATCTCCGCCGGATCCAGATGGGCGGCGGCGAGGTCGACGAGCGAGCGCTCCACGGAGCGTCCCGCGTCCTGGAGCACCCGCTCCGCGCCGTCGCGGTCACGCACGACGACCACGCCGCCGGACACCACGATCTCCAGGACGCCGGACGTCGGGCCGCCGGTGATCCGCAGCCCCCGGTAGCCGAGGCCGTGCGGCGGAGTGGCCCCGGCGGGGGCTGGGAGCAGCGCGGCGATGCGGCGCAGCAGCTCCGCTTCGGCGTCCGGCGCGAGGCCGAACACCGGATTGCGCCGCCCGCTGTAGAGATCGATCTCGACGTCCATACCGGTCATTCCCTGCTGGCGCTGCCGCCTCGGCCCCGGTCGCGGAAGGCGCCTTCCCGTCCCCGGGAAGGCGCCGCGTTCGCGTTACCTTATCCGTTGCCGCTGCGAGTTACATCCGTAGAAGTACCCGCAGAAGACCGTGTACGGGCCTCGGTTGGCGGTCTCGGGGTTGTAGATGACGTTGCCGCTGTTGTCCGTGTTGCGGGCGGCCGTGCCGCCGGGCTTGTGGCCCCAGAAACCCTCCTGCTGCTTGCGGAACCAGTGGAAGTCGACGAAGCCGGGGCCGGGGGCGATGACGAGGGCCACCAGATAGCGCGGCTTCTCGGCGTCAGGGAAGCAGTCGAACCGGTGGTGCATTCCGTCGCACAGCGAAGCACGCGTCACTTCGGCACAGGTGATGGCCTTGTACATGTTGCCGCAACCGCGCCCCGGCTGTGCGAACGTATTCGTCCGCCAGTTGCTGGCGTAGTTGTAGCAGTTGTTGTTCAGGCGGACGGTGGAGTCGTTGTTCCAGAATCCCGGATTGAATGCTCCGAGCTCGATGGTGCAGGCGGCTGCGGGGGTCGCCTCTTCCGGCCCTTGTTCCGCTCCCTGCTCGGCCTCTGTGTCTGCTTCTCCCGGGGCGCTTCGGTCCGTGACGGTGAGCCGGGCGGGTATCGCCAGTTGCGGAATGAGGAATTCCCGCAGCGAGGCGTCCAGCGGCTGCGCCTCTTCGCCGACGGCGACGGGGTCCCCCCGTTCCATCAGAGTGACGAGCCGCTCGCCGATCTCGGCCGCGCGGCCACCGCGCGCCTGTGCGCCGACGGGCAGGTAGAGCCTGGTCTCGGCGCCGAAGTCGCGTCCGAACTCGTCGTTGAGCGGTTCGATCCAGAACCCCCGGACGCCGAGCCCGCCTTCGGCCGGCGCGTCACCGAGGAACAGGCTCCGGTTGCTGGCCACCTCGCGGAGAAGTGCCCGTACTTCGTTCTCGTCGGTGACGTCGGATACCGGATCGGGGCGGCCGGAGAAGATATCGGCCGTGATGCGGAGCATATGTTCTTCCCCCTTTTTGTTGCGCGGCAGCGGATTTCCCGGTGATTTCCTGCCACCAGCCGGATGTGTGCGAGGCGCGCAGGCCTCGGGAATTTCCGATCTCTCCGCTGCGCCGGTGGCAATGACAAGGGATATACACGGCATCGAAGCAAGGGTCAACATCAGGAAAATACCGCTGGAATAAATCGCACGGCAACTACGGCACTTGCAGCGGATCAGTACGCAAAAATCGCTATCGCGAGGGAAGATGCGGAAGCGGGGCCTTCCATGTCGGTCCGGGGTTGCGCACGCGGAGGCCACCGGGAGGTCGCCGGGAGGCCATCTGGTGTTGCCTGGGCGCGGCCCGACCCGTCGGGCGCCGTCTCCGTGAGGGAGAACATTCTCAGACACGCTTCTCCGGTCCCTTGGAAGCGTCGTGAGAGGCGGGCCGTTGCTAGTGGTACGGGGGGTGCGGCTGGTGCGTAAGACGGGGGCTGGCGTCGGCGTCGCGCCGGAAGGGAGTTGGCGGAAACCGTTCGCCTTGAAGTGAGTGTCCCGCGGTCGCTTGCCGGTTGGGGCACGATGTGGGGAACGGGGGGAGGAGCCATCGCTGCGTAGCGGCTGATCCCGTACGTGGATCAGGAATCGGCCACGCGTGATGGGCGACCAAGATGGCAGCTAGGGCAGGCCCTTGCCGCGAAGGGCGCAGAGGGTTCCGGCTGAAGGGGTTCATGCTGATCGCCTGGGCGATCGTCGTGGTGCTCGCTGGATCTCTGATGTCGTCCTGCGAGAGTCGGCCGAATGACGACGACCCCAGCGGTCAGGCTCGTTACCGCCAGGAAATGATCAACAGCCGTAAGGAGATGTTCAAAGGGCGGATCAACTACACCAATGTGGGATCCGCCAAAGCGGGCCGCGCTTTTCGGTTCGTGGCGACCGTGGAGGGCCATCGCGTCGCGCGACAGGCAGGCGCGGGTGACAGACCTCAGCAGCGCACGGGAGAGGTCTGGGTCGGCACGCTCATGGGGGTCAAACTGCACTGCGGCGGGGCGGGCGCCACGTGCACGGCGTTGGCCTCCGAGCGGCAGAACGTGCTCACTCCGGACGACGAAGCCGTCTGGGCCTGGGAGGTGGAGCCGTCCAAGACGGGCGCGATGACGCTCACCCTGACCGTGACGGCGTACTACCGCGACACGAAGAACGTGCTCTTCGAGAATCCCTCGTTGAGTCACGATGTCCACGTGGGAACGACCCTCGGGCACGCCGCCGACAGCGCCAAGGACGGCATGAGCGAGTGGCTGGCCTTCGTGGGCGTCCTGCTCGGTCTGGGCGTCGCCTATGTGACCATCGACGAGTTCCGGGAGCGCCGCACTGGCAGGGCGAACGCGGACGGCCCCAAGAACCCCAAGAACCCCAAGAACCCCAGGAAGAAGGGCCCGCCGCGACAGGGGGGCTACCACGGTGCGCCACGCGTACGCCGCCGTGACAGGACCTGACCCCACGGCGCGAGGGCGTCCCCGTCTCGCGGCGATCCCCCAGCGCGCCTTCCGCGCCACGACCGCCTGCCTACCGCCGCCGATCATGCCCGCGAGGCTGCCCAGGGGCGATGACAACCAGTGCGGCGGCCCGCTGCGTCTGTTGTCCGTGTGCCTTCTTACCAGCGGCTGGGCATGATCCCGGCAAGCGCCGCCGCTGATGAGAAGGCACACCGCACCACCGCACGCCTTGGGAAACCGTGTGGCCGCCCGCAAGAGGACCTGTAAGAGGACCTGCAAGAGGACCCGCAAGAGGAGACGTACGTGTTCGAGATCCCCTGCGCCCGCGTCACCCTGCCGCGGCCCGACGGCGCCCGCCTGGCCCTCTACCTCCACGGGCCGAGCGACCCCGACCTGGTGCTCGTCCTGGCGCACGGCTGGCAGGCGACCTCGGAGATCTGGGACAAGACGGTGGCGGAAGTGGCCCGCCCCACCACGCTCGTCGTGCGCTACGACCAGCGCGGGCACGGCAGCTCCACCACCGGCACCGCCCGCCCCTCGATGTCCCTGCTGGCCGACGACCTCGAAGCCGTCATCGCCGCCACCGCACCCGGGAACGCGCCGGTCGTCCTCGTCGGCCACTCCATGGGGGGCGCGGCCGTCCTGACGCTGGCCGCCGCTCGCCCCCGCGCCTTCGGGGAGAAGGCCGCCGCGGCGCTGCTCGTGGCCACCAGCAGCGGCCGCCTCGACCTCGCGGCCGCCGGGTACCCGCTCCGGACGCGATTGATCGGCCTGATGCGCCACGCCATGGCCAGCATGTGCATTCACGCCCCCGGCCTCGCGTACCGGCTGCACAACCTCTGGCAGCCGCGGCTGAGCACGCAGCCGCCCATGGATGTCGCGGGCCGATGGTTCAAGGCGCTGATGCGCCACGACGTCACCGAGCTGGAGGCGCTGCGGCGCATCCCCGTACACATCCTGGTCGGGGAGGACGACCCGACTGTGCCTCCCTTCCACTCGCGTCGCCTGGCCGAGCAGATCCCCACCGCCCGGCTCCACGTCGTCCCGCGCGGCTGCCATCGCCTGCCCACCCGGCACTCGTCGTCCGTCGTCGAGGTGCTCGAGCTCGCCTGCGCCGAGGCGCTCCGCGCGTTCGGCGGCCCGTCGCCCGTGGCCGAGCCCGACGCGCCGCGGCCGGTCGGGACCGGCGGCGTGCACACACCGCTCGCGTGACCCACCACGCCCGGAGCGGAGCCAGCGGGCAGCGGTGCTGTGGCGGTGGCTGAGAGTGTGACCTAGCGTCGATGGCAACACTCAGCGTTACGTGCAGGAGGGTTGCTCGCGCATGGCCGTCCACCGGGTTGTCACTCTCGCCTTCAGCGACCCCGAGCAGTGCCGGGTCGCCTACACCGATGCCCTGCGGCTGCCGGGACTGCGGCAGGCCGCCGTGCTCGAGCGTGCCCCGGACGGCACGCTGGACGTCCCGCTCAGCGAGAACGCGGAGGCGGGCGAGGCCACCGTGGGGGCCGGTGCCGTGGGCGGGCTGCTCGGCCTTGCCACCGGTCCGCTGGGCGCGCTGCTCGGGGTCACGGCGGGCGCCGCGCTCGGCAGCATGCTGGAGGTGCGGCGAGAGGGCGAGGAGTACGCCGCGATGATCCTGCTCAGCGCGGACGCGGAGGACGGTACGAGCCTGCTCGTCCTCGACATCAAAGAGGCGGCCGAAGGACCGGTCGACGAGCTGGCGGCCCGCTACGGCACAGCGGTGCGGCGCGAGGACGCGAAGGACTTCGCCGACCGGGTCCGCACCGCGTGGAAGAACGCCTGAGACACCGCGTGGAAGAGCGCTGAGGCACCGTGTGGAGGAACGCCTGAGACACCGTGGAAGAGCGCTGAGGCACCGCGTGGAAGAGCGCCCGGGACCGGCCCCTTGCCGGGGCGTGGCCGCTGGGCGTCACCCGGTGGGCCGCGGAGCGCGCGCGAACCAGCGGGCGATGGGTTCTTGGGTCGTGCCGTGCAGGGCGACGCTCAGCAGGACCGTCGCACACATCACCTTGATGATGAACGCGCCGTCATCCGGCGGGAGTTGGTTGTAGGCGAGCAGCGCGAAGACGATGGACGTGACGCCGCGTGAGCCGAGCCAGCCGATCGCCCAGCGTTCGGCCGGGGGCGGGTCGGTGCCGGCCAGCGAGGCCAGCACGGGCACCAGGCGGGCCACGGTCAAGGCGAGCAGCCCGTACAGGACGACGCGCGCCGAGACGCCGTCGGCGAACGCGTCGGTGGCCGTCTTGCCCAGGGTGAACCACACGGCCAGCGCCATGAGCTCCGCCACTTCGTGCACGAGGCCGAGGTTGTCCTCGGCGATCGCGTGGGCGGTGGCGGCGTACCACAGGCCGGTGACGAAGGCCGCGACGAAGCCGTTGCCGCCCGCGGTGGTGGCGATGGCGTAAGCGAGGAACGGCAGGGCGAGGCTCGCCGTGCGCAGCGCGGCGGGACGGGCCAAGGCGTTGTCCCACGCCGTCCGGACGAGCCAGGAGGCTCCCACTCCCAGCAGGCTGCCGATCACGACGGCGAGCAGCGCGCCCTTGACGACGCTCCAGAGCAGCTCCAGGAACGTACTGCCGTGCGCGGTGGCCAGGTTCGCCACGCAGAACAGGAAGAGGGGGGAGATGAGGCCGTCGTTGAAGCCGCCCTCGATGTTCAGCGCGGCTCGTACGCGCAAGGGGACCCGGCCATCGCGCAGGAACCCGGCGATCGGCGCGAGGTCGACCGGCATGACGACGAGCGCGGCCACCGCCAGGAGCCACCAGCTGGCGCCGGGGAAGACGAGGGCGCCGAGGAGGGTGGCCACAGCGATGGACGCGGGCAGCGCGATGCCGAGCAGCCGGCCCTCCCCGACGGACTTGCCCAGACGCGCGTAGTCGCGGGCCTCGGTGGCGTCCATGAACAGCAGCACGGCGAGCACGATCTCGACGGCCACCTCGAAGCTGTGCGCCTCCAGGTCGAACGGCACCGCCGGATGAGGGCCACGGGTGAGGACGGCGCCCGCCACCACGAAGGCGATCGGCGCGGTGATGCTCCAGCGGGCCATGCGGCGCGAGACCAGGGACCACAGGAACAGCAGTGACAGCACAACGATGAAAGCCGGCACGACATCCCGCAACAGAGGCGTGGGGGTACTCCCATGAACAGGGATGACCAGTGTCGGGGGCATGGCCCTGGGAAGGGCGGGGGACACGCCGGGGGTCCCCGAGCGGCAGCACGTCATGTGTCAGGCCGCGGCGCGCCTTGATGGCGACGACGAGTCGGTGCACGAGCGGACGCACCGCGTATGGGCCTCGGAAGTACAGCCCCACGGCGCACTCAGGCATCTAAGAGAGCACCGCGGGGGAGGAGCTACGCGCCCTCACCCATGACTCAAGGAGCAACGCATGTCACAGAGCACATCGCGGAGTCGGCGCATCCGCCGCCCCGCCACACTCCTCGTCGCGGCCGCGTCCCTGGCCGTCGGCCTGGCCGCGTCGCCCGCGAACGCCGCGGCGACCTGGGAACCGGTACCCCTGCCCGTCTCGTACGGGGACATCTCGGTGCTGCCCTTCGACAGCCAGAACGCCTACGCGACGTCGCTGGGCACCTGTGGGGGTGACCCGTGCGGCCCCGGGAAGAGGCTGTGGCAGCGGACCGGCGGCTCCTGGAAGGAGCTGAAGCCGCCCACCGACGTCGCGCTGAACAAGCTCACCGGGACCGGCCCGAACGACCTGTGGGCGATCGGCCGGAAGGACATCGGCAGCAGCGTCTGGCACGTCCACCGCTACGACGGCACCAAGTGGTCCGCCGACCTGCACCCCGACACCTCACGCCTGGAGATCCTCGGTGCCGAGGCGGTCACCAAGAACAGCCTGTGGGGTGTGGGCAACACCCGTAACAGCAGATGGAACCCGACCGTCACACACTGGGACGGCCAGAAGTGGAACACCAAGACGTTCACCGACATCGAGGGCAGCTTCCAGGCCGTGGACGTGCGGTCCGAGAACGACATCTGGGCCGTCGGCTACCGCGACACGGGTGACACCCCGGCCGATGCCCAGCCACTGGCCATACACTACGACGGCACCAAGTGGAGCGAGGTGAGGGTTCCCGAGACGCCGGGTCAGATGCACATCCTGCGCACCGTGCTCAGCAACGGCCCGAACGACGTGTGGGTCGCTTCCGACAGCCATGTGTCGCACTGGAACGGTACGGCGTGGACGCGCAGGGACATCCCCGTCAACGGCTTCGTCCCCTCCTTCGGCCAGCACGGCGGGCAGGTCTACGCCGGTGTGATGACCGCCACGCCCGGCGACCCGAAGCTGCTGCGCTGGAGCGGCACGTCGTGGGTGAGTGACACCTCGCTCACCAGCGGCACCAAGGTCGCGCAGCTGGCCACGACGTCGGACGGCGCGATGTACGCACTCTCGCGCGATGGGAACGAGAACTTCCTCTCCCGCCTCACTCCGCCCACCGCGCGCTGACCCGGAAGACCTCCCCCGACAGCAGCCGACGGTCAGAAGCCTCCAACGGCCCGCCCGTTGGAGGCTTCGCCGTACGCCGCGGTGAACAGGGCAACTTCAGGCCACAGCACGGAGTACGCGCACGACCCCTCGACGCCGGGTCCGACGGGTCCCGTCCGACGGGACAGCGGGAAGTGGGGGTACGGATGTCGTCACTCGACGCATTTGTCACATCGCGCTGAGTGGCAAGATCCGGAGGATGGACTACCAACGCTGCAGAGACATCCTCGCGAAAGTGCACGAGAACCCGCACGGGCTGCCTCGGCAGGTGCGGCAGGCGAACGTCGCCACACTGCTGGAGGCGCTGGGCCGTCCCGAGCGCGGACTGCGCGGGATGCTGGTGGTCGGGACCAACGGCAAGGGGTCGACCTGCGCGTTCGCGGTGTCGGCGGTGGCCGCGACCGGTGCCCGCGTGGGGAGCATGCCCAGCCCGCACTTGCAGGAGCCCAGGGAGCGCATCCGGATCGACGGGGTGCCCGTCACGCGCGCCGAGTACACCGCGGCGTTCGCCGAGGTGTGGCAGGCGATCGAGCGGCACGGCCTGCCCGTCCTGTCGCAGGGCATCTTCACGACCACCGCGGCCGTGCACTTCCGGCGGGCGGGCGTCGACCTGGCGGTGGCCGAGGCGAGCATCGGCGGGAGCAGGGCCGCGGCCGCGGAACTCGGCCTGGACGTCAAGGTCGTCACCGGCATCGGACTCGACCACACCCGGCTGCTCGGCGACTCCCTGGCCCAGATCGCCCAGGCCAAGGTCGCCGCCGCCCAGGACGGAGACCATGTGGTGCTCGGTCGGCTGGCCCCCGAAGCGGCCGCCAGCGCGGAGCGGGTCCTCAAGGAGCGGACGGGACTGTCCGTGTGGCGCATCGACCACGAGATCCACTACACCGCCCGTGCCGCCGGACGCGACGGCGGCCGCGGCCCGGTGACTCTGGTGGACGTCACCACTCCGCGCGCCGTGCACCGCAACCTGCCCTGCCCCCTGCCCGGCGCGCACCAGCACCACAACCTCGCGGTCGCCATCGCCGCGGTGGACGCGATGGCCGAACGCGGCCACATCCGCAAGGCGGACGGCGAACGGCTCCGCACCCGCCTCGCGGCCACCCGCTGGCCCGGCCGCCTCGAACTCGTACCCCACGCCCAGTTGGACGACTGGACGGGCCGCGTCCTCCTGGAAGGCGCCACCAATCCGCAAGGCGTCGCGACCGTCGCTCCGGAGATCCTCCGCCTCGCCCGCGCCGACGGCCGCTCGGCACCGCCTGTCCTCGTCTTCGCCGCCATGGACGACAAGGACGTCGACGGCATGCTCGCCCCGCTCCCCGCCACCTGGCCCTTGGTCCTCACGCGCACCGACTCGCACCAGGCGGCGAGCCCCACCACCTTGCACAGCCGACTCGCCCCCGGCCGCCAGGGGCCGTGCCTGACCGCCGAGGACGCCCCGTCGGCGCTGTGCCGGGCCGCCGAACTCGCCGGGCCCGGCGGCCTGATCGTCGTCTTCGGCTCGCTGCGCCTCATCGGCGAAACCCGCACCGCGCTCGCTCTGCCGCCCGCGTGAGGGGTCCACGGCACCCGAGGCCGACAGACGGCGGCTGCCCGTAAGCCCCTCGCCGCACGTATCGGTGAGATGACCGATGTGCGAGGCCCAGCGGCACAGACATAGTCCAGAGGAGATCGTTCGCGGGCGGCCCCAGGGGCGCCCGGTGTGTGAAAGGACCCCTCTGTGGACACGTATGCCGACCTGGTGTTCGTCAACGGCCAGGTGATCACGGTCGACGCCGAGTTCTCCCTCGCCTCGGCCCTGGCGGTGACCGGCCAGGTCATCAGCGCGGTGGGCGGGCGGGATGACGTCGCCCCGTTCATCGGCCCCGACACTCGCGTCATCGACCTGCGAGGGGCGAGCCTGCTGCCCGGGATCAACGATTCCCACCTGCACGGATGCGCCTTCGGCATGGCCACACCGCCGCTCTCCCTCGACCTCAGCCACCCCGCCGTGTCGTCCCTCGCGGAGGTCGCCGACGCCGTGCAGGAAGCCGTGGGGCGCACCCCGGCCGGACAGTGGATCACCGGACACGGCTGGGACCCCGGCTTCCTCAGCGAGTGCGTCACCGACCCCTCCCGCCAGCCCTCGCGCCACGACCTGGACGCCGTCAGCCCGGACCACCCCGTCGTCCTCTACTCCTTCTCCGGCCACGCCACCTGGACCAACTCCAAGGCCCTGGAACTCATCGGCATCGACCGCGACACCCCCGCCCCGCCCGGCGGCGCCATCGTCGCGGACGACACCGGTGAGCCGACCGGGCTGCTCCACGAAGGAGCCCAGGCGCTCATCCAGAACGCGCTGCCGCCGCTGAGCCGCCAGGAGCGCGCCAACGCCATCAGGTCGACCCTGGCGACCCTCGCCGAACTCGGCATCACCAGCTACACCGAGCCCGGACTCGGCCCTGGCGGCGACGGCATCATGCGCGGCGCACTCGGCGCGCAGACCCTGGAGGTCTACCGCGAGCTGCTGGCCGAGGACGCGCTGACCGCCCGCATCGGCGTGCTGCTCCTGCCCACGGGCATGGCCAGCACCGCCGAGGAGTTCGCCCGCGTCCTCAACGACCTCAGCGACACCGACGACAGCGGTGACACCGACCCGCGTCGCCTCGCCATCCACGGCGTCAAGATCTTCGCCGATGGCATCGTGCCCAACAAGACGTCCTGGATGCACGAGCCGTACACAGGCGGTGGCTGCGGCTCCCTGTGCGTGGGCGGCGAGAGCGACAGCGAGCGGATCGCCGAGATCGACGCCATGATCCGCCACACCCATGTCGCCGGGTACCAGCTGGGCGTCCACGTCACCGGCGACCGGGCCTGCGACACCGTCGCGGACGCCTTCGCCGCGGCCGCCGCCGAACACCCCCGCCCCGACGCCCGGCACTACATCATCCACGGCGACTTCCTGACCGCGCACAGCATGCGGGTCCTGGCCGCGCACGGCTTCGGCGCCAACATGAACCCCACCATCAAGTGGACCGTCGCCGACATGGAGGAGGACTTCGTCGGCGCCGAGCGAGCCGCGTACGCCTGGCCCTACCGCGATGCCGTCGATGCCGGGGTACGTGTCGCGAGCGGCTCCGACGCCCCGGTGACGCACCCCGACTGGCGTCAGGGGGTGGCGACCATGGTGCTGCGCGAGTCCAAGGCCGCCGGCCGCGTCAGCGGCCCCGAGCAGCGCATCAGTCTGGCGGAGGCCATCCGCACCTACACCATCGAGGCCGCCTGGCAGGACTTCGCCGACGACTGGAAGGGTTCCCTTGAGGTGGGCAAGGCCGCTGACCTGTGTGTCCTCAGCGGGGACCTCCTGAACGCCGACCCGCACGACATCCCCACGATGCCGGTCGCGATGACCGTGATGGACGGACGTGTCGTGCACGACACCCTGCGCGATTGACGTATCCCACCCAAATGATCATTCTGGGGGGATGGCGGCACGGCACAGCACAGCGGACATCCTGGAAGCGGCCGTCCACGTCCGCGCGGCCGCCCAGAGCGCCACGAGCGGCTCGGCGGGTCTCGACCCGGTCCTGACCGCGCTGTCACAGGTCATGGAGTACGACCACGCCTCCCTGACCCGCTGGGACCCGCGGCGCCAGCGCCACACCACGCTGGCCGGGACGTATCCGGGCGAGGCCACCGCCTACATCGAGGCCCACCTCCACCACGATCCGGTCTTCAGCGTGCTCCACAGCCCGACCCGCGGCGGGCTGTGGCTCGCCGATGTCCCTGAGCGGCTGCTGGCGTCGTCTCCGGGTTTCCAGGACGTACTGGCTCCCCTCGGCATCGAGGACGGCGTCGCCCAGTGCCTGTTCGCCACGGACGGCCGGTACGTGGGCATGCTGAACGTCAGTACGCGTCGGCCGCGGCGCGGGCCTGATCCGGCGCGCGCCGTGGTCACGCTGCTCACCGAGGCGCTGGCCGCGGCGGTCGACTCCGGCTCGGGCCCACCGCGGCCCCAGCGGCCCGGTGGTCTCTCTCCCCGGGAGCTGGAAGTCCTGGCCGAACTGGCCACGGGCCGCACCAACCGCGAGATCGCCGAGCGCCTGTACATCACGCCACGCACCGTAGGCACCCACATCGAGCACATCCTCGCCAAGCTCGACGTCCCCAACCGCGCGGCCGCCGCCGCCCGGGCCGCGGCCTGGGGGATCGGACCATCCCACTGAAGGCGACACAAGGACAGCCGAAGGCCCCCTCAGCTGTGAGGGGGCCTTCGCTTTTCCTGTCGGGTTATGCACCCCTCTTCTCGCGCATCGTCAATTCCGGGAACGAGGAATGGAAAAGGGGGTGCGAAGGGAGTAACTCGCCGCAAAGCGACAGGATTTGGGGTATGCTGTGGCTGAAGATGCGCAGGGTCGGCAAACTCGGGCCGTAAGAGAAGGAGGGCGCGCATGCCGGAACGAAATATCGACTTCGGGAAATACGGTGCCCGTGGCGTCAAAGGCCACGAAGCTGTCGCCCGCCAACTCGACGAACTCGCCGGTTTCATCGCCACCCCCATCACCGCCCGCCGCGGCCTGATGGCCCGCCTGCACTACCTCACCCGCACCGAACACGCCCGTGCCACCGCCCGTGAGGCGGGCCTTGCGGTCACCGACCGGACGTTCAAGGCGTGGCGGGAGGGCAAGCGGAGCCCGTCGAAGAAGAACCTCGAACGCATCGAAACGGCCTATCGCGCGGTGCGCCGCCGCAACGTGGCCCGCTATCTGCTCGCGCGCCTCAACCGCGAAGGCCGCGGCACCCGGGTGGAGTTCCACCCGTTGAACCAGTCCCACGTGGACCGCCCCCGCCAGCGAGCGGTCGAATTCCGGGCGCTCAACATCCGCCACTGGGACCGCATCGTCGCGGCCTGGTCCACGGGCGACGACCAGGCGCTGGACGAAGCCTGGGTCAATGACGCGGTGGTCGACCTCGGCTCGCAATGGGGCCAGTACGAGCACGTCACCAACATCGGCTTCGCCGCATAGCTCTTTGTGCGGGTTCGTGAGGGGTGCCGCCCGATCGGGCGGCACCCCTGGGCTATTCCCGGGCGGATCAGGCCGTGTCCCTGGGCGTCATTCCCGAATCGAGCTGCCTGAAATGAACGATGGTGACCACGTGCGCCACGGACGCGGTCGCGTCGAATGCGTACTCGGTCAGTGAGATTCCCAGCGTACTGCTGAGGGCATCGCCCAAAGGCTGGAGAAATCCCGGGCGGGCGCTTCCTCCATGGGGTCCGAGTGAGGGTCATACCCGGCACCGGCCCGGCTTGCCGTCGCCCTCGAGCGTGCCCGACCCGGTGCCAGCGCTCGACGTCGAATCGAGGAGCTGACACGGGGACGGGGCCGCTGGCGATCCGCACGTGATCTGCCGCAGCGCCCTGTCCGCCCGCCATGCGAGTGCTCTTCCCCGGCGGAAGCGGCACGGTCACAATGGACCGGCCGGTGTCGGCGGAACCGAGCCCTGGGAGGCCCCGTATGGCGTCGCAACCTGTGCCCCGGCCGAAGGCCGGCGCGGTCGGCCCGGTGGATCGGTCCGGGCCGCTTCCCGTTCCGGGGCGCGCCGCGCGGGTGGACGCTCCCGTGCACGATGCCGCGACGCTCGGCTTCGTCGACCGGCCCGGCCGCGAGTACTGGTGGCGTCAGCTGAGCGTGCCGGTCCGTGACCGGATGGTCGCCAGGGCCGGCCCGATCGTCGAGTGGTGGGCGTACTGCCACCGCACGGACAGCGAGCGACCGTACGCGGTGGTGTTCGGCGAGCGGGGCCTCGCCGTGGCCACACCGACCGTCAACGACCGGGGCGGGTCCGCGCAGTTGCTCACGGTCGTGCCGTTCGTACCGTCGTCGCTGCGGCACGCGGTGGTCGTGCGGAAGCCGACACGGCGGCGCTCCGACCGTCTCGCGTTGTCCGGCGACGGCGCGCGGCGGGGGCGCGTCGAGGAACTGCCGCTGTCGGCGCGCTTGCGCGGACTTCTCGGCAATCTGCCCGCGGAGGCGCAGGCGAGGATGCAGTCGCCGTTCGTCAACGGGGACGTGTTCGACCGGGGGGACCACTTCTACTTCGGGGACGACGACGAGCTGGACGTCTGGTGTTATCTGGCCGGACGCCGGTGGGTGACGTTCGTGTCCGGGCACGGCTCGGGTCTGTCGGGCCCCGCGCACCGCGCGTCGTGGCGGCTGATCTGCCGCCAGGCGGAGGTCGCGGCGCGATGACCTCGGCGGACGAACCGGACCTCTACGCGCTGCTCGGCGTCCCCGCCGATGCCACCAGAGCCGAGATCGTGCGCGCGTTCCGCCGTAGCGCACTGACCCACCACCCTGACCGCGGCGGCGACGCGCGGACCTTCCAAGACCTGCACCGGGCCTACGAGACACTGTCCGACCCGGTGCGCCGTACGGCGTACGACCGCCGCCGCGCGGTGCGGCCGCGCGCTGCGTCCAAGAACTCCGCCGAGCCGCCGCCCACCACGGCCGACACCTTCGCGTGGGCCTCTGGTGCCGGCCCGCGCGCGCGTGCCGACTCGGGCCCCCTCGGTGACCAGCGGTGGTACGCCGCTTCCTTCCCGGCGCACGACCCGAGCCGCTCGTGGCGGCGGGCCGACCGGTTCGCCTGGTGGGAACCCGTCGACGCGCCACGGCCCAAGCGGCGCCGTCGCTGACCCGCGGCCGTCACCGGCAGTCCGCCGCCCCGCCCCCGGACCCCTCACCGCGCACCGGCACCAGCAGTGCCTCTCCCGCTGTGAGGCCTGTTCTCTTGCCCATGCCGTTGAGTTCCCGCAGGTTCCCCACGGTGGTGCCGTACGCGCAGGCGACGCCGGACAGCGTGTCACCGGGGACGACGGCATGAGAGCGCACGAAGGGTTCGACCTTCGGGATCGGGATCACAGGGGGGATGCTCGGCACGGGTGGCGCGATGGGGAGGCTCGGCCCCGGCAGCACATCTCTGGTGTCGGGCCCTCCTGGGTACGACGGGTAGGTCGGCGTCGGCAGCCTGGGAACGTAGGGCGGAACGGAGGGCTGGGAGGGGCTGGAGCCGATCAGGGCCGCCACCCACACCACCCCTGTGGCGGCCAAGACGCCCAGGGTCATCTTGGCGACCTTGCGCTGCCGCGCGAGTTCTTCGACGACCAGGTTCGGCGCGCTCTCGGTACTCGGCCGAGCCGTGGTCCGTCCGGCCGATGCGGCCACGGTACGCGGGGACAGGACGACCGGCGCCTCGAGGTTCGCGCCGAGGCGCGTGAGTTCGCCGCGCAGGGCGGACACCGCCGAGCGGTCGCGTGCGGCTGCCGCGACGAGGCCGTCCAGGCGCCCGCGCGGGTCCTGGGGGCAGTGCAGGACGTAGCCCTGGGTCCAGCTGAGCACCCAGCGCGCGCGGCCCGCGCCCGCCAGCGCCTGCCCAGTCAGCGCGTACAGACCCTCGGTGAGCTGTTCCTCGGGTTCGGGCGCGTCGGTGAGGCGGCGTGTCAGCTCGGTGTGCTCACCGCGTTCCAGGAGGTCGAGAACGGTGGCGGGAGTGGGGCGCGGATGCATGAGGGTGTCGCATGCCGCGTCGAGCAGGAGGCTGGCGAGTTCGATGGCGAACGCCTCGGCGGCCAGGTCGGCCCATGTCGTCCAGGGCAGTGCCGTCGCCGAGCGCCCGGCTTCGCCGAGCAGCTCGCGCTGCACCTTGGGCACCCGTGACGGGTCGGTGACCAGGGGCCCCTCCTCGACGACCGTCGCGGAGGGGCTTGCGGGCCGCGCCTCGATCAGGGCGAGGCGTCGGGCCAGCGGTGGATGGGAGTCCAGCGGGGAGCGGCCCGCCTCGACCGGGTGTGCGCGCAGCTCGGCCATCCGCTCGCGCACCAGCGGGTCGCCCACCATGGCGGCGAACGCCGCGAACACGTCCTCGGGCACGAACCCGAGCCGCTGCACGGGCCGCAGATACCGGCTCTCGAACCCGGCCCAGGTGACGCCGAGCGCATGGACGGCGCGCAGCGCCTGGGCGGTCGCCTCCGGGCCGACCGCGGCGACCGCCTCCGCGTCCGCCTCCAGCTCCTGGCGTCGGCGCACCGCCAGCGACAGGCGCAGATAGACCCAGGCGTAGGCGCCGATCGCCGCGTGGAACAGCCAGGCGTAGCCGATCCCGGACCGCTCCGACCGTGCCGTCATCCGCAGCCGGAACAGGGTGGAGCGCAGCGACGCGGCTCCCCGGTAGCTGATCGCGCCGAACCGGGTGTGGCGGCCCGCGTAGTGGCCGAGTTCATGGCAGAGCACGGCCCGCAGCTCGATCGGCTTCAGCCACAGGAGCAACGGCACGCCCAGGTACATGGTCCGCTGCCCGACCGCGAAGCCGAGGAGCCGCGCCTCCTCCGACACCGACGCGTTGGCCTCCGGCGTCAGATAGATCCGGCTGGGCGGGCGGGTGCGCAACTGCCCGGCCAGCTCATCGACAAGGCGCCACAGGCCGGGCGCGTGGGCGCGGCGCAGGAGGACCGCGGCGGGCGGGGGCTCCTCTGTGCGGCTCACCGTGGCGATCCCGTACAGCAGGGCGGCGGCCGCTGGGATGCTGCTGCCCAGCACGAGCGCCCAGTTGCCGGCCCGCGAGGGGAATTCGACGAGGCCCCACAGCATGAACCCGACGAACGCCGTGTCGACCACCAGGAGAGTGAAGGTCGCGACGTAGAACCCGGCGAGCAGTCCCACGGCGAGCAGCCCTCGTATCCATCCCAGGGCGGTGGTCATCGTCTCTCCCCCAGCCTGCGGGCGAGTGCGGCCCGGGCCCGGCCGAGCCCCTCCGGGTCGGCCTCGACGGCCGCCCGCAGCCATGCCTCCGCGCCGCGCAGGGCCATGACGACGGGGTCGCGGCCGAGGCTGATCCCGCTCGCGTCCAGTCGCCTCGGACCAGCCTTGGGGCCGGACATGAAGGGGTCGCGCCGGTTCGTGTCGTCCGCGGCCATGTCCAGGGCCTCCTTGAGCGTCCCGCGCGCCTTGGACACGTTCGCGGCGACGCCGCCGCGTGTCATCCGCAGCGTCTTGGCGATCTCCTTCTGGGACCAGCCGTGCAGACAGAACAGCACCATGGTGACCCGCTGCCGCGGCGGCAGGGCGGCCAGCAGCCGCAGCACCTCACGGGCCTCCGCGCTCTGCTCGGGGCTCGCCTGGACCGGCACCGGCACATCCGGCAGCCGGTCCTGCCCGGTTCTGCGCCTGCGGTGCGTCTTCCACAGCCGCTGGACCGCGACGCGGTACACCCACGCCTCGGGCAGGTCGTACCCGGCGATGCGGTCCCAGGCCCGGTAAGCCTCCAGGAACGCCTCCTGGGTGACGTCCTCGGCGTCCTGACGGTTCCCGGACAGCATGATCACCTGCGCCAGGACGCGTGCGTACGCGTGCGAGAAGAACGCTTCGAAGTCCCTTTGCCGCACGGCCTGTTCCGCGCTCACCGGCGGTCCGCCCCGACTGGCTCGACCGCCGACGCCGACCGTGCGGTCAGCATGTCGCCATCGGCGCGCGTGACCTCGACCGTGCCGCCCGGCCCGGCCGCCCGCACGACCATCGCCAGCGCGTGCGCCCACGCACGCTCCCGCGCGGGCCGCGTCCACAGCGCCGCCAGCGCGTACACCAGCCTCGCACCTGCCAGCACCACGACCACCACCACAGGTTCGACAACCATTTCAGGGTCCCTCCACAGGATCACAGCAGCGACACCCTGATACAGCCGTTAACGCCCAACTGGTTTACCCAGGACCGGACTTCCCGGCCCTGGACGGCACGGCCGCGTCACTGGCCAGGCCTCGGCGAGCGGGGCGACGTCCGCGCGCGTGATGATCAGGAGACCGTGGCGGCCGGTGGGGTCCAGCGGCGGGTGCGGGGCACCGCGTGGGAGACGCCGTAGTCCTTCTTGAGCTGCTCGGGGATGGCGTAGTGCATGACGCGTCCACGGGTGAGGGAGGACAGCTCCAGGACGGTGGTGAGGTGGCCGAGGCGATCCAGCGCCCAGGCGCTGAGCGGCGAGCGGTCTTCGAGCGTCTCCAGGACGCCGAGGAGGTGGGGCACGGCCTTGACGACGGTGTCCCACGGGGTGTGCGGCACCTCCAGCCAGTCGGCGCAGGTGTCGCCGACGAGGTAGCGGATCAGGGCGGAGACGATCGGGTCGAAGAAGGTGCCGGGAACGACGTCCTCGTAGAGGTCGATGAGCTGGCGGGTCAGGCGCGCGCCGTCCTCGGAGGGCCCCATGTGCCGGATCATGTACAGGTCGAGGAACTGGCGCGCGTCGTCGAGGGTTTTGGGGACGGCGTCCTGGTCGACGCCGAGCATGGCGCCGACCACCCGCCAGGCGTAGTAGTAGGCTTCCGCGCCTTCCTGCGTCATGTGAATGCCCAGGCGGTGCAGGCTGTCCAGGACGAGCATCGAGAAGAACATCTGCCCGCCGATCATGTCCTCCTGACAGATCGGCACTCCCAGGGCGGCGGCGTCCCACTGGTTCTCGCGCGAGAGGTGGTGGCGGATGGAGGCGTGCAGGAGGCGGACCTTCTGGGCGGCGGGGATGAAGCGGCTCCCGGCCTCGAAGGCGTCGGGCTGCATCAGATAGACCGTGAACTGGCCCGTCTCCGCCATCCGCTTCGAGGGGTACTTGAGCCCATGGGTGGCCGAGAGCAGCTTCGCCACGTGCGGTACGACGTAGCAGGCGGGCATGGAGGCGAAGGACAGAGCGGTGGAGATGTGCACGTTGTTGTCGATGAAGAACAGCCGTGCCTTCTCCATCTCCGACCAGTCCACCCAGGACGGCGGGACACGGGTGGCCTCCAGGTACTCCCGTGCCACGTCGGGCAGCCCGTCGGGCAGGGGAGCGCCGACGGTGGAGACGTAGCGCATCAGGGTGTTGAACGTGCCCACCTGGCCGCGCTCGAACAGCGCGGCGACCGTGGCGTCGGCGAGTTCGTCACCGGCCTGTCGCAGGGCGTCCATCTGTGCCTCGGTGTAAGTCATGGCGGCGCTCCTTGTCTTCCGTGGGGTCGTCGGGGCCGGCGGGCCGGGCAGGCGCGGGCCCGCGCCTGCCCGGGAGTGGAGGGTCAGGACGGGCGGACCGCCGCCGACCGCGCCAGCGCGGCCAGGGCCGTGGCGGCGTGCGCGGGGACGTCCAGCGCGTGGAGGGCGTCGAGCGCCTCCCGTACCCGCGCGCTGATCATGTCCTCGATGCGGTCGGGCGCCTTCACCCGGCGCATCACCTCACGGACCGCGTTCATGGCGTCCGGGTCCAGGCGGCGTCGGCCCAGCAGGGAACGCAGCCGCTCGCGGTCGTCGGCCCCGGCCAGGCGCCAGGTCTCCGCCAGCAGGGCCGTGGGCCGGTGGCCGCGTACGTCGTCGGCGTTGGCCTTGCCCGTGCGGCGCGGGTCTCCGAACAGGCCGAGCAGATCGTCGCGCAGCTGGAACGCCTCGCCCAGCGGCAGTCCGTACGCGGAGTAGCCCTCGCGCAGGGGTACCCCGGCTCCGGCCAGGGCACCGCCGATCAACAGGGGCTGTTCGACGGTGTACTTGGCGGTCTTGTAGCGGATCACCTTGAGCGAGGCGGTGGTGTCCGGGCCGGCGCCGGTGCGCAGGATCTCCAGGCACTCGCCCGCGACCAGTTCCCTGGCCATCACCGCCCACAGCGGGCGGGCGCGGGCCAGGTAGGCGGCGGGCAGGCCGCTGGTGGCGAACAGCTGCCCGGCGAGCGCCATCAGCAGATCCCCCACCAGCATCGCGAGGGACCTGGCGGCCGCCTCGGACCGGGGGCGGCGGCGTACGGCGCCGCGCAGGGCGACATGGGCGGTGGGGCGGCCGTGCCGCAGCGGGCTGTCGTCGATGAGGTCGTCGTGCACCACCGCGGCGGCGTGCACCAGCTCCATCGACGCCGCCGCCCGCACCAGCGCGTCGCTGTCCGGCTGTCCGACCGTGCGCCAGCCCCAGTAGCAGAACGCCGCCCGCAGCCGTTTGCCGTCCATGACCGCGGCCTCCACCTGCTCGGCCACCGGCGCGAGGAGCGGATCGATCGCGGCGAACTGGTCGGCCTCCTGGGCGACGAACCGGCGCAGCACGTCGTCGGTACGGATCTTGAACGCGTCCAGCTCCCACCGGTCCCGCCGACCCCACCGGTCAGCGGTCATCGGCGGTCTTCCGAGCCAGCGCGTGCTGGGCCAGGACCTCCAGGTGGGCGGGCGGCACGACCGCGTACCGGTCCAGGAGCAGGCGCCCACGTGCCGTGAGGTCGTGCTCCGCCTGCGCCGCCAGGTCCGCCGCGTCCGAGCGGCGCAGCAGCCCCCGTACCGTCCCCAGGGCCGTACTCGCCGTGCTTACCGCCAGATCAGCCAGTCCGGCCGCCAGCAGTACCGCCTGCTCGTCCAGGCTTCCGCGCCGCCCTGTTTCTCGCGTCATGTCCGTCCCCACCCACCGCACGTCTGGTCGGCGCCGGTCACGCGCCGTCCGTTCGAGCATCGCGTCAGATCGGACACGAGAGCGGCAGAACTCACGATCGAGTGATCACATGGCTCTTCTGTACGAATCGCCGCGGCCGCCGTCCCACCGGCGCGGGGTCACGCGGGCGCGTGCCGTATGTGGAGATGGCCGTCGAGCGGGTAGGCGGGGGGAGCCGAGGGCAGGACCCGGTGGAAGGCGTAGGCGCTCTTCTCGGCGACGCGGCAGGACGCGAGGTTGTCCTCCTGGCGCAGAAGTTGGAGGTATTCCAGGCCATCGGCCTGGAAGGTGTCGAAGGCCCAGGCCGTGAGGGTGTCCAGGGCGCGTGAGGCCACGCTCCGGCCACGGGCCTGTGCCGCCGTCCAGTAGCCGACCTCGGCGGAAGGCTTGCCGGGGGCGACTTCCTTGAGCACCACGTTGCCCACCAGCCGCGGGGCTTCCGCGTCAGGGTCCCCTTCGAGGACGGCGAAGCCGAAGCGGTCACCGATGGCCCACCCGTGCTGTTGGTCCCGCACCCACCGCAGCCCCTCGTCCCGGCTGCCCATGGGAGAACTCGCCCAACGCCGCAGATCGGGGTCCTGGTGCGCCTCGATCAGGGCTGGTACGTCGTCCGCGCGCCAGGGGCGGAGGAGGAGAGCGGGCGCGGTCGGGGTCGCGGCGGCGTGGAGCGTGAGGGCAGCGGGTGCGTTCATTTCCTGATCATAGGGAACGGGTGGAAACGGGTGGAGTGGCCTGGCCAGGGCGACCTCGTACGTGGGTGGGTGCCCAACCTCGCCTCGCTGCCCGTCGCGCACGGCTCAGCCCCAGGTCCGCTCCGCCGGTTCCTTGATGGTGCGGTTGATCCGGTTGAAGAAGTTGGTCAGCGCGATCTCCAGGTTGATCGCGCCGATCTGCTCCTCGGTGAAATGCGCGTTGACCTCGTCCCAGATCTCGTCGGTGACGCCCTCCGCGCCGTCCTGCAGCCGGGTCGCGGCCTCGGCCAGCAGCAGTGCCGCACGCTCCGCGTCGGTGTAGAACGGCGCCTCGCGCCACGCCGCTACGTTGTGCAGCCGCTCGTCGGTGTCACCGGCCTTCTTCCCTCCGGCGACGCTGGCGTAGACGCACGCGGAGCAGCCGTTGATCTGGCTGGCGCGCAGGTGGACCAGCGCGAGCAGCTTCGGGTCGACGCCCCCGGCGGCGATCGCCTGCTGGAGGTGCTGGATCGCCGTCCATACGTCGGTGTTGTGCGAGCTCTTGTTCTTGAGGCGGTTTTCCATGTGAGAGTGCTCTCCCGCGTCGGGGTTGCGTTCATCGAGTTACGTTGCCGGGCTCGTGCCCGTCACCCCTATGACGGAGCGGCTTTGAGAGAGGTAACACCATGCCCGGCACCCACCCCATGGATTCGATCGCCGATGCCTTCGAGTCCCAGCGCGACCGGCTGCGGGCCGTCGCCTACCGCGTACTCGGCTCACACAGCGACGCGGAGGACGTCGTCCAAGAGGCGTGGCTGCGTCTCTCCCGCCAGGACGCCGACACCATCGACAACCTCGGCGGCTGGCTGACCACCGTGGTCGGCCGCATCAGCCTCGACGGCCTGCGGTCAGGCCGGACCCGCCCGGAAGTGTCCTTCGACGACCAGCTGGCCGATGTCACCGTGACGCTCGACGACGCTCCCGCCGCGGAAGAACTCGTGGCGCTGGGGGATTCCGTCGGGCTCGCGCTGCTCACGGTCCTCGACTCGCTGCGCCCGCACGAACGGCTGGCGTTCGTGCTGCACGACGTGTTCGCCGTGCCGCACGAGGAGATCGGCGCCATTCTCGGCAAGTCCGCCGACGCGACCAAGATGCTCACCAGCCGCGCACGCGGGAAAGTGCGGGCCGCCCGGCAGTCGGCAGGCGCCGGACGACATCAGCGCGAGGTGGTCCAGGCCTTCCTGGCCGCGGCCCGCGACGGCCAGTTCGAGCGCCTGCTGCAAGTCCTCCACCCCGAAGTGAAGTTCAGCGTGCACACCCCGAACGGCCGGTTCGTCACGCTCGGAGCCACCGAAGTCGCCACCCGTGCGCGCGTGGCGGGCGGCGCGGCACGAGGACGCGCGGCGATGGTCAACGGCCGTCCCGGCGTCGTTGCTTGGAGCGAGGACGGCACCCCGCTCTCCGTCCTCGCCTTCACCGTCGCCGACGGCCGCATCACCGAGATCACCGCTTGGGTCGACCCGGCTGAACTCGCGCGCATGGACCTGCCGGACCCGGTGTGACTCCCCATCCGCGACGGCCGCGCCCGCGGACACCGCTACCGGCTGCTGGTTCAGTGGCTGACCCCGGCAGTCGCGCGGAACCGGCCCTGTTCCACCTCCGTGACCAGCCCGCCGCTCATCAGCCGGTCCAGATGCTGCACCGCTGTGCGCCGTTCCACCGGTTCCACGTGGGCGCCTTCGACATGGGACCGGTAGACCAGCCGGTGCTCGACGATGTCCTGGACGGTCCGGGGTTCGCGCAGCAGGTCGAGGAGCGCGGTGTCCCGCTTCTCCACGGTGGCCGCGAACGTGTCGAGGCGGCGCCGGAACTCCGCCGCACCCTGGATCACGCCCCGCTGGTGGGACGTGCCGTACCAGCGCGCGTCGATCTCGCGGCAGCGGCGCATGGACGCCTCGAAGTCCGCGAGGCTGCTGCCGCAGTCGCCGTAGTACGGTCCGAACGACGTCAGGTCGATGTCCGCCACGAAGAAGAAGCCGTCGGGCTCGATGAGGAAGCCGCTGTGGCCGGGCGTGTGTCCCGGCAGGTGCACGACCGTGACCGTCCGCGAGCCGAGATCGAACACGGTGCCGTCGGCGAAACCTTGGGCGTCCGGGCGGCCGTGGACGTGGAACTCGTCCCGCAGCATCCGGTCGACATCGGGGACCGCCTCGGGAGGCAGGCCAAGGCCCGCCACCATGACCTCGCGCGACCGCAGCGCCGCGAGGTCGCCCTGGTGGATGTGGACCGGCACCTCATAGCTGCCCAGGCCGGCGATGTGGTCCTCGTGGGCATGGCTGACGAGGACGGCGTCAGCCGGTGGGGCGCCTTCGACGAGCGACAGCGATGGATCGACGACCAACGACTCGGCCGTACCCCGCACCAGCAGCGAGTTGCCGTACGGGTACGCGCCCCGGCGGGCGCCGATGAGCACGCTGACCGCGCCGTATTCTTCCTGCATCTTCTGCCTCTCTGGCCGCGATCGCGTGGGCGTCGGCGATGGCGATGCACTTCTGCGAACGGACACTTCGTCGGTCGGCGCCCCGGGCGCCCGGGTGCACCTTTCAGACTCGCGGCCTCCGTGTCAATGCCAGGATGATGTTCGCCGTGGCTGTGCGTGACGGGCGTGTGCCGGTCAGTCCCTGTCGTCGGCCAGCGCCGCGGCGGCATCCCGGGCGGCGCGGGCACCGCTCTCGATGGCACCGTCGATCCCTCCGACGCCCAGCGCCGCGATGTCGCCGCCCGCGAAGTGAACACGCCCGTGCGGCTCACGCAGCAGCGGCGCGGCTGTGGTGAGGTGCCCGGGCCGGTGGTGGACCCACGTCCCCTGGGAGAACTCATCGCCCACCCAGTCGTGGACGGCCGTGTCGACGACCTCGATGTCCGGTACGAAGGCGCGCAGGGCGGCCTGCACGGCTTCGCGGTCCGTGCCGTCGACGGCCGACGCGTCGGAGGCGAAGCACACGGCGAGTGTGTCGCCGTCGTGCCGGTGCTCCACCCGGACGGTGTTGACCGGGTTCGCGCCGACCGGGGCGAACGCGAAGAACGGCTCGATCTCGCCCCGGACGCGCGCCCAGATCTTGGCGGTGCGCATCGGGTGCTTCCGCTCGATCATGTCGCGTACCGGCGGGGCGTACCCGGGCCGGAAGGCGACGTCGCCCAGCGTGTTGAGGGGCAGCGCGACGACGGCCGAGCGGGCCCGGATCCGCTCGCCCGCGCGGGTGGTCACGGTGACGGCGGAGCCGTCGTCGTCGATCGCGCTGACGGGAGTGGACAGGCGGAGCTCGGCCTTCGACTCGCCGAGCATCGCGTCGATGAGCCGTCCGGTGCCGCCCTCGATCGGCCAGAACCCGGCGGTCTCCAGGAAGGCGCCCCAGTCACCGAAGGTGGTGGCGGCCCAGAGCAGCAGCTGCGCGACCCCCTGCTCGCTGGAGGAGTGGATCAGGGTGGCCAGGGCCCCGTCCAGCACGTCCCTGTCGTACGACGACAGGTCGAGCGAGTCGAGCCGGTCCGCGACGGTTTGCTTCTCGGTCTGCGAGGTGTCGGCGGCGGTGACGTCGAACGGCAGCGGGAAGCGGGTGCGCGCGTCGGCGAAGAAGCGGGCCGCGTGCGGTGCGACGGCGGCGCTGTGGTCGAGCGGGCTGCCGGAGTGCACGCTGCCGTCGGCGAGCCAGTACACCTTGTCGATGTCGAGCGGCACCGCCAGGGGGATGCCGTGGCGCTGGAGCTCGCGCCACACGTGCGGCTGGGTCCAGTGCACGTAGGTGCCGCCGAACTCCACGCGGTGGCCGAAGGCCTCGCCCGTACGGGTCCGGCCGCCGACCCGGTCGCGCGCTTCGAGCAGGACCACCGAGTGGCCCTGGACGCTGAGGTCCCGCGCCGCGGTGACACCGGCGAAGCCCGCCCCGATCACCACGACGTCCTCCGTCCTGCCCGCTTCCACATCAGTTCTCAATCTCGATTCGACTTTGAGTCTAGGGATGGATGAGGGAGTGTCAAACCTCGGCCTCTGCGGGGTGGATGGGGGCGCGGCTGATACGATCTCGAATCGTGTTTGAGAAGAATCCGGAGACTTCGACGTCGTCCCGCCCGGGTGCGGTGCAGCGCCGCGGCAAGGAGCGCAGGCGGGCCATCCTCGACGCCGCGGAGGCGTTGCTCGCCGAGCAGGGCTACGAAGCCGCCACGCTCAAGGCCATCGGCGAACGGGCGGGCATCCCGACCGCCTCGATGTACCACTACTTCCCCGACCGGCACCAGGTCGACGCGGAGCTCCTGAGCCGGCACGCGGGCGAGCTCGACGCACTCATCGGCGCCACCTTGGGCACCCCCGCGGCGCGGACGCTGCGCGAGGCGGTCGACAGCGTCGTCGGCCTCTTCCTCGACTACTTCCGGCGGCACCCGAGCGTCACCCAGCTGTGGTTCGCGGGACGGCACCCCCTGCTCGACGAACTGGTGCGGGCCTTCGACCAGGCCCAGGCGGAACGGCTCCGGCGCCACCTCATCGAGCAGGGCCTCGTCAGCGCCGACATCCCCCCGCTCACCCTGATGCTGACCTTCGAGGTGAGCAACCGGCTCTTCGACGTCGCCTTCCGGCGCTCCTCGACCGGCGACGACGCCACGATCGACGAGGCCCGCCGCCTCGTCACCGCCTACCTGGAGACGTACGTCCCGTAACGGCACCAGCGGCGCTGGACTCCCCGCGTACGCCGGTCACATGGTGATCCGCACCCCATAGCCACGCAGCCAGGCGTCCAGCTGGAGGGTTGTCTCCAGCGCGGCCCTGCTGGTGCCGCGCTCCAAGGCGGCGGCCCCCTTCACACCCACGGCCTGTCGCAGCTCAGGGGAGAACAGCGGGGCGAGCGGGCCGTCCGCCACGCGTATGACGTCCGCGAGTCGTTCGCGCAGGCCGCGGTCGTAGGCATCGTCCCGGACGGAGGGGTAGGGGGCCTTGACGCGCAGGGCGACCTCTTCCGGGAGCAGGTCGCGCATCGCCGCTCGCAACAGGCTCTTCTCCCGGCCGTCGAAACTCTTCATGGCCCAGGGCACGTTGAAGGTGTACTCGACCAGGCGGTGATCGGCGAAGGGCACGCGGACCTCCAGGCCGCAGGCCATGCTCATCCGGTCCTTGCGATCGAAGAGCACCTGGGCGTGGCGGGTGAGCGCCAGATAGGTGACCTCGCGGTAGCGCGCCTCGACGGGGTCGTCGATGTGGTCGTGCGCGGCGATCTCGGCGACGGCGGCACTGTGGCAGTCGCGTTCATAGGTGTCCAGGTCGAGCTTGGCCAGCAGATCGGACGCGAACACGACGTCGTTGCCGCGGTAGGCGTCCCGGCCGTCGTGCACCCAGGGGAAGGTGCCGGAGAAGACGGACGGGTGCTCACGCTGCCAGCGGTAGCCGCCGAAGACCTCGTCACCGCACTCCCCGGAGAGGGCGACGGTGGAGTGCTGTCGTACGCCCGCGAACAGCAGCTGCAAGGAGGCGTGTTCGTCGCCCTTGGCGAGCGGCAGGTCGTATCCCGCGAGCACGGAGGCTCGCAGGTCCGGGGCGAGCAGATGGTCGGTGTTGAGGGGGAGTTCGCTGTGGATCGAGCCGACGTGCTGCGCGAGCAGCCGGGCATAGACGTGGTCGTCGTTGGCCGGTGTGGTGCTCGTGTGGCCGGGGTCGGCGTCGCTGACGGAGCAGGAGCGGACGCCGCCCCGGCCCTGGTCGTGGGAGATCTTGGCCGCGAGCGCGGTGAGGGAGCTGGAGTCCAGGCCGCCGGAGAGCAGGGTGCACAGCGGCACGTCGGCCACCATCTGCTCGGTGACGATGGTGTCGAGCAACTCCCGGACCGTGCCGATCGTGGTGTCGAGCGGATCGGTGTGCTCAGCGACCTGAAGCCGCCAGTAGCACCGCTCGGCCGCACCTGACCTGGTCACCCGTACGGTGCAGCCCGGCGGAACCTCCCGCATGTCGCGGAAGATCGCGTGCCCGGGCACTTTGGCGACCGACAGGACGTCGCGCAGGCCGTCCACGTCGAGGACCGCGGGGAAGTCGGGGTGGGCGAGGATCGCCTTGGGCTCGGAGCCGAAGAGCACCCCCGTCGCGGTGGTCGCGTAGTAGAGCGGCTTGACCCCCATCCGGTCGCGGACCAGGAGGAGTTCCTGGCGGTCCGTGTCCCATACGGCGAAGGCGTAGATGCCCTCGAGCCGATGGACGCAGTCGGCTCCCCACTGCTGGTAGGCGCGCAGCACCACTTCGGTGTCGCTGCGCGTCCGGAAGCGGTGCCCCAGGGAGCCGAGTCGGGTGCGCAGCTCCTGGAAGTTGTAGGTCTCACCGCTGTAGGTCAGGACGGCCCGCGGAGCGGTGCCGGCCGTGTCCGCCATGGGCTGGCAACCGCCTTCGAGGTCGATGACGGACAGTCGCCTGTGCCCCAGTGCGGCGTGCCCGTCGAGCCACAGGCCCTCGGCATCCGGTCCGCGCCGCGCCATCGTCGTCGTCATCGCCCGCGCGATGTCCCGCTCCTGTGTCAGGTCGCGCGTGAAGTCGACCCAACCCGCAATGCCACACATGGAGTTACTCCTGGGATGATGAAGTGAACAGGTAAAGGGAGAGGCTGCCGCGCTCCGTCACAGGCGTTCGACGTGGGACAGCGGGCGGGTGGCGCCGCGGGTGTCGAGCAGCAGCCGTGCGTGTCGGCCGATCTCCTCGACGTCGTACGCCTGGTGGTGCTGGAGCAGGATCACCAGGTCCGCCCGGTCCAGCGCCTGGGTCAGGTCGGCGGGGGCAGCGTCGACCGGAATCCCGTCGACGTCCCAGACGGGCACATACGGGTCGTGGAACGACACCCTGGCACCCAGGGCCCGCAGCCGCCGCACCACATGACGGGCCGCGGTCTCCCGCTGGTCGGCGATGTCCGCCTTGTACGTGACGCCGAGCAGCAGCACCTCCGCCTTGCCGAGGGTCCGCCCCGCCCGGTCGAGGAGGTGCTGCGCCCGCTCGACCACGTACCGCGGCATCCGGGTGTTGATCTCCTGGGCCAGCTCGACCATCCGGAACGGATAGCCCAGCGTACGGACCTTGTGCGCGAGGTAGTTGGGGTCGATGGGGATGCAGTGGCCGCCGACGCCGGGTCCTGGGCGGAACGCCTGGAAGCCGAAGGGTTTGGTGGCCGCGCAGTCGATCGCGTCCCACAGGTCGATCCCGAGTTCATGGCAGAACACCGCCATCTCGTTGACCAGCGCGATGTTGACGTGCCGGTAGGTGTTCTCGATGAGCTTGGCCATCTCGGCCTCGCGGGTGCCGGTCGCCGGTACCACCTCGTCGACGAGCTTGGCGTAGAAGGCGACCGCGGCGGCGGTGCAGCCGGAGCTGTGCCCACCGACGATCTTGGGGGTGTTGCGGATGCCGTACAGACGGTTGCCCGGGTCGACGCGCTCCGGGGAGAACGCCAGGTGGAAATCGGTCCCGGCCTTCAGGCCCGAGCGTTCCACGATCGGGCGCACGATCTCGTCCGTGGTGCCCGGGTAGGTGGTGGACTCCAGGACGACCAGCGTGCCGGGCCGCAGGTTGCGGCTGATCGCCTCGCAGGCGCTCTCGACCATGGCCAGGTCGGGTCCGCCCTGGGGGGACAGCGGGGTCGGCACGCACACCACGACGGTGTCGGCGTCGGCGATCGCCCGTTCGTCGGTGGTCGCGGTGAAGCCCGCCGCGAGCATGTCGGCGACCGCCTCGTCGGCGATGTCGTCCACATGGGATCTGCCGCCGCTCAGCCGCGTCACCGTCGTGGCATCGCGGTCCAAACCAGTGACGGTGAGCCCGGACCGGCTCGCCTCCCGCGCGAGCGGCAGTCCGACATAACCGAGCCCGATGACGACCAGGTCAGTACGCACGATGGTCCTTTCCGGTGGAGGAGAGTTCCCGGTGGGAGATGAGCGGCTCTCACGCGCTACGCGTGCGGGCGTGCAGCAGGGCGGGCAGCAGGCTCGGTACGAGGAGCAGGGCGAAGGCCGCCCCGTAGCCGCCCAGTTGGGTCGCGCCGATCGCCAGGGAGATGTTCAGGACGGCGGCGGCGAGGCCGAGGGCCGTGATCTGCCCCAGGTTCTGATTGGTCTGCATGGCGCCGCTGGCGTAGCCGCGTCGGCCGGGCGCACTGTGCGCGAGCGAAAGCACGATCAGGGAGGGTTCCAGCATGCCCATGCCGATGGCGGCCAGGGGCATCGCGGCGGCGCTGACCAGCGCCGGCACACCGGGCAGTGTCCCGGCGAGTGCCACCGCGACCGCAAGGGTCTGCACCAGCGCGCCGATGCCGACGAGCCGGTGCCGGGGCCAGTGCTCAAGGAGGCGTCCCTGCACCCAGGAGGCGCCCGCCCACACCACGGACGCGCTGGTGAAGATGACGCCGATCAGTACGGCGCTCACCTCCCGTTCGGCGACGAGCATCAGGGGTACGAACGCCTCCAGGGTGAAGAACACTCCTGAGCCGAGGCCACGCAGCAACACCGTGGCGGGCAGCCCGCGCACCGCCCGCCAGGTGCCCGGGGGCAGCAGCCGCGGGGCCAGCACCACCAGCAGGGCCGCTCCCGCGGCGGCGAGCACCGCGTGCCGCACGCTCCACCCCGAGACCCCGTACTGCCCCATCGCCGCACCGGCGCTCACCGCCACGGTGACCAGGAGCGCCGGACGCGCCGACCGCTCCTCGACCCGCTCGTCGGCCGCCCAGGTGCGTCGGCGCAACACGCTCACCAGCACGAGCGCGGGCGCCAGGGTCAGCGCGGCCAGGCCGTAGAACACGGCGCGCCAGGACCACATCTCGGTGACCAGGCCGGCCAGCGGAGGGCCGGTCAGGGACGGGACGATCCAGCTGGTGCTCATCAGGGCCAGCGCGCGGGGCCGCAGCCGGTCCGGATAGACCTCGCCGATGGCGGTGTTCACCGACACCGCGACCATCCCCGCCGCGAGCCCGTCCAGGAAGCGACCGGCCGCGAGCTGCCAGATGGAGGTGCTGGAGGCGGCGACGAGGAGGGTCACCACGGTCAGCGCCATGCCGGCCGCCAGTGGACGGCGGGCCCCCGAGACATCGGCCCAGTGGCCGCCCAGCACACCGCCCAGCATGCCCGCCGCCACGAAGCAGCCCGCCACGAGCGGGAACAGGGATACCCCGTCGAGATCCTCCGCCGCGGTGGGCAGGGTGGGCACCACCGCGAGAGCGGCGAACCCGGTGAGGAACATCGCGGCGACGAATCCGCTGGTGGCTGCCGCGTACCGGCGGGCGAACAGGCCGTCCTGCGCCGCTTCGGCGGCCTCAGGGCCCGGCGTCCGCAAGGACTCCGCGTCGGCCCGCGGGTCAGACATCGGCGCCGGCTTGCGGAAGCCCGGTGATCGCGTCATGAACATCGCAGGCGAGCCACTGCGCGAGCTCCCGCACCCCGCCCACCAGCGGCGCTGAGGGCCGCCAGTCCAGCTCGGCCACGATGAGCCCGGTCGCCATGACGCCTTGCCGTACGTCGCTGGGGGCCATGGGCTCCCAGGGCGTGCGGCGCGCGAGGAGCGCGACCATCTCCGCCAGTTCCTCCTCGGTCCGGGTCGCGGAGGCGAGGTTGAACACCGGTTGTCGCGGCGGGGCGCTGAGCACGGCGTCGATGGCGGCCGCGAGGTCGCGGTGATCGAGCAACTGATGGCGACGGCTCGGGTCCAGCGGCAGTGGGCGCCGGGTCCAGGCGAGGTGGATCGACCGCGCGGCCGCGCCCTCGGCGAGCACCCCGGGCCCCACCGTCTCGGCTGCCCGCAGCACCTGCACCGGGACTCCGGCCTCCGTGCCCCAACGGCGGCACTGTTCTTCCTGCCGCCACCACGCCAGCGCCTCGGGGTCGGTCGGCGCCTGTGTCAGCGACGTCTCCGTCGCGGACTGTTCGTCGCCAGTGCCCCGGTAGACCGCCGCCGATCCGATGTGGACGAGCCGCTCGATACCCGCCTTGTCCCCGGCCGCGAGCACCTGCGCGAGAGCCTCCGGCACGGGTGCGGGCGAGCCCAGATGGACCACGTACGCGGTGTCGTCCAACCGATCGGCGTCCACCGGCCCTGCCAGGTGGGAGGTGGGATACCCCAAGTCGCCCAGCAGGCCCGCCAGATGGCGGCCGAACGCGGCGTCACCACCGAGGACGGCCACGCGCGCGCCCCGCGCCGGGGGAACTTCGCCGCGTGTGGCCACGCGCCCCTGCTCGAAGCCTTTCCTGGCCAGCTCGCCCAGCGACGGAATCAACGCGCGCAGTTCCGTGACCGTGTAGTCCTCGCACAGACCGCCGGGAGCCACGGAGTCCAGCACCGCACGCACCGTCGCCGGTGCGGGCAGCTCGCCGGAGACACCAGCCACGACGACACCCATGGCGAACGCCGTCTCCCAGACTCCCCGGGCCATGTCCGCGGGCAGATCGACCGGGCCGATCGCCTCGAACGTGGTACGGCACCGATGAGCCAGTCCCAGGCGGCGCAGGTGCCGCTCGGTCTCCACGTACTGCCACGGCGCGTCCGCGTGCGGTCGCACGGCCGTGCGGGCGTCGCCGTACTGGTAGAACGGGACGGTGGTGAACTGCGCACAGTCGTAGTGCGTGGGCCGCGCGGCCCGGCTGGTGAACAGCGGAGACTGCCGCCAGCCGTGTGTGCTGTTCCCGGCGATGCTGGGCACCTCACTGTGATCCACCGTGCTGGGCACGGACACGCGAATGGGCACCCTGAGCCTGTTCAGATAGCGCTGCATCACCACGTCGTAGGGCCAGCCGTCGCCGTGCTCACTCGCGAACTGGTCGTATCCACGGGCAACATGGGCGGGCAGCATCAGTGCCAGGCACGGGCTGTGCTCCTCGATGGCGTACGTCCACTCGTGTCCGGCCAGTGCCGCGAGCCGCAGCGCCGCCCCGGTGCGGCCCTCCCACCCGGCGTAGAACGCGACGGCCTCGTGCGGCACGGCCTCCGCGACCTGCTCGGCATGCGCGTAGAAGTCCTCGGCCAGCACCACGTCGTCCTGCAGGACCAGGTGGTGGGTGGCGTCCGGGGCCGTGCTCCGCCAGGCGAGAGCGGCGGAGCGCAGGGCCGTCGGGGGCCCGTCCGGCTCGGGGTCCGTCACCACCCGCACGCGGCCCGCCGTGTCGGCCCGGGCGAGCCGGTGTGCCGCCTCGATCCGGGAGGGATGGGTCATCACCGCACCGCTGAGCCGGACCGTGCCCGTAGCGCCGCCTGCGAGGTTCTCGAATTCCATGGCACTCCGTCGAAGAGAAGTAAGGGACCTATTTGCTGTTTTTCATCGGATTAATACCGAAAAGTGATGCTGGTCACAGACGCTTCACGGGTGTCCGTGATCGCATCGGAGCGCTCAACTCCTCACTCCCGCAAGCAACTTGGAGGCTGCTATGCCGAGCACCACGGCCCGCTCGCCCGAAGGGCTGAAGGTCCAGGTCGGGCACCGGCGCAACCCTTACGGCTACGCGCTCGACGACGCCGGCCTGGACGCGGTGCTGCTCGAGGTCGGGCTGCGCCGGGCTGAGAGCGTCTGGCGCCAGCACACCGCGGACGAGCGGCACGCGCCGCACGGCACGTATCCCCGGGCGGCCATGGGCTTCGTCCTGATGGACGCGACCGCGGGCCCGTGGGCGCCCAACGAGGACGCGGTGCTCGCCGTGATCACCATCGGCGACGAAGGCCACACCTTCCTGCCGAACGCCGCCGCCAAGGCCGGTGCCCACCGCCGCCTCGGTCGCAACAGCGGCGAGGCCGTCCTCGTGGATCCGCATCTTCTGGGCACCGGCGCCTTTCGGTACGGGCACTCGGCGCGGGTGCGGGGCCAGATCGTCGGCGCCAGCTCGCAGAGCCCCGACCAGGACCTCTACGAATCGGCGTGCCTCGCGGCGGACTTCGTCGACACGGTGAACGCCAGGCACCGTGACTGGGAGGAGCGGGGCGGCGTCGGCATCTGGACCTCGCCCCACAGCGGCCCCGCGCCGGAATACCGGGCGATGGTCGACTGGTTCGAGCCGAGCTGACCCCTGGCGGGCCGTGGCTGACGCCGTCATGAGGTGCGCTTGGCCACGGGCCGCCGGGCGGCGGGCCGTTGCGCGGCACGGGAGAAGTGGTTCCAGGCGCTGAGCGCGTCGCTCTCGAACTTCTCCTCGGACACCTCCGCCGAGATGACTCCCTGAAGCTCCTTGCCCCGCTGCTCGATGCCCGGGGCGCCGGTGCACATCCGCTCGATCGCCTCCGCCAGGGAGCCCCGGGAGGGCGTGAACCGGTGCGCGGCGGGAAAGAACCTGCCCGCCTCGACCGTGTCAGAATCGGCCATCAACGTGCAGACCCCGGAGAGCGCGGCTTCCAGTGGGGTGATGCCGAGCGTCTCGTACCGCGAGGGGCAGACGAACACGCCGTGCCTCGTCACCTGCCGGAACAGCGCGTGCAGCTGCGGTTTGGAGACCCTCGCGACGGCCAGGAAGTCCGCCCGGTGCTCGGCCGGAACCCGCTCTCGCAGCCGTTGGCGCCCGGCGTCGTCGTCACTGTCGCCGCCGACGACCAGGATGCGCAGCGGTAGGCCGCGGCTGCGGGCTTGCACACCGGCGTCGACGAGGAGTTCGATGTTCTTGAAGTAGTCGAGGCGGGCCACCGCGGTGAACACGAGCAGTTCGGCGTCGTCGGCGAACGCCCGCAGGGCCTCGTCCTCGATCTGCCCGGTTGTTTCCAGGAGCGGGATGGGTGGGCGCATGGCCCTGATCCGTCCTTCGTCGACCCCTCGGCTGACCAGGTGCTGCCGTTGCAGATGTGAGTGTTGCAGCACGAACATCCTGTCGCTCGACCGCATTCTGTCGAGGCCCAGTTCCTGGTACTTCAAAAGGTGCAGAGCCTTGGCCGCGTCGCCGAAGGCGCTTCCGGTCGCGGCGGCGGGGAATTTGCTGATGAAGTCGTAGACGAATGGGCCGTGGTGGGTCACGCAGCAGGCGAATTCACTGGGATGGAAACCGAGTAACGCATCCGTCTGGTAGTAGAGCATCGCGGGTCCGTCGATGTGGTGCTCGGCCAGGAGGCGTTGCGCGGCATCGGCGAAGGAACGGCTCACCAGGGTGTCACTCATGTCGAAATGGAACCGAAGGATCGCACACAGGGAACCCGAACGGTATTCGAAGTGCACCCGGGGTTCGTCCAGGTCTTCGTCGCGTCTGTAGAGAATGGCACCGGCGGAGAGCCCGGCCCGCTGCAGACACCGCAGTACGGATCGGGCGAACGAGGTCGCGCCGACGCGTGCCGGATCCTGCTCGCTGTGCGGGAAGTACCTCTCGTTGACGACGATGATTCCGGCCAGTTGGAAATCTGGAGGAGTCACTGGTGGCCGTCACCGGCCTGCGCGGATGCGCCGGAATTGCGTACCAGACGCACGTTCTCCGTCAGGCCGACGTCGAATCCCCGCTCCCGTTCGAGTCTGAGCATGCTGGCGGGCCGGAAGTTGAGGATGTAGGCGCGGCGAACGGAGTCCGTGGTGTTGCCGCGGGAGTAGTGCAGCGTGGTGCCCGAGTGGGCGACGCCCTCCCCGATGCCCAAGGGCACGGCCGTCGCCCCTGGCTCGTCCTCCGAGCAGTCGCACTGGATGTTCTTGCTGTCACCGGTGGGATAGTGCGGGCGCAAAGGCTGCTGGTGGGAGCCTTGGACGTACCACATGCAGCCGTTGTCGAGGACGGCCTCGTCCAGGGCCACCCAGATCGACACGGCCCGTTTGTCGGGCAGGTCGATCCAGTAGGCCGCGTCCTGGTGCCACGGGGTCGGCACACCGGTGTGCGGCGCCTTGTGGATCAGCATGTCGAAGTCGAAGACGGCGTCTTCGCCGATCAGCGCCTTGGCCATCCGCAGGGCCCGGGAGTGCAGGGGCATGTCGACAAGCGGCTCGTGCAGGGCGGAGGGCCACATGATCTGCGTGATGTTCTCCTGTGCCGTGCCCCGGCGTTCCACGTGGGACCCGAGATCGGAACGCTTGTCTCCGCACTCGATCTCTCCGCTCAGGAAGCGGTCGTAGATCTCCCGATAGATGTCGACCTCGGCCGCGGAGAGCAGCGGGCCGGTACTGACGAATCCGTCCAAGGCGAACTTCTGAGCCAGGGTGAGGTCGGAGGTCGCTGTCATGAATACCCCTTCCGGTAAAAGTGATCGTGACGAAGACGATGACGTTCAGGGAAATCATGGAGATGCAGAGGGTGGGCGCGCGAGAGCACAGGGCCCGACGGCAGGACGAGAACGCGGTATGCCGGTTTCGGCATGCGCGGAGTCACTGGGAAGCGCTGGTCGTCATGCGCTCGAAGGTGAAGGAGAGGCGCGGTGTGAGATCCGCGAAAATGGCTAGCGAATTCAGGAACTCGTGGGACAGCGGTGAGTGCAGGACGCTCAGTAACTACTCCCGTTGAAATCGAACGTGCCGAATTCGTTGGACTCGGACGGGTGTCGCACCGCCCTCGAGCCGATGATGCTTGCACTTGCAATGGTTGAAATCTATCGATCACATCGGTGGCCTGTCAACAGGTACAGACCAGTAGCGGTGATCAACTGGGCGGGGTCAGGAGCGAGTTGACCCTCGGCTGCCTGTTCTGTGTCGATCCGTGCGGGGGCCACCCGGGATGGCCCCTGCGTACGCAGGCCCCGGCGGCGTTGCACATCCCGCAACCCGAGCGAATGAACTGAGCGGCCACTCGCAGATCGCCGACCGTCAGCGACTGCTAGGCGCCGGAGCGCGTGGACTGTCGGTGGCCACGATCAGCGAGGCCGAGGCTTTCGCCCGGGCGGGCGTGGACGACCTGTTCCTCGCCTGCCCCGTTTGGCTCGACGCCGACAAGGCGCGGCGGCTCTGAGGTGCCTTGGGCTGCGTCCGGTGTGGCGGCGATGGGCCGTTGACTGATGAGCTCCGGCAGCGGGAGGCGGCGGCCCGTGGCGCATCGTGGTCAGGCGGTGCGGCACAGGGCGTGGTCGATGAGGTCGCGCAGTGCGTCTTCCTGACGGGCCGCCGTTTGCGGGTTCGCGGAGCGGCTGTGCGCGGACACGGTGATCGTGCGCTGGCCGTCCGCGGTGGTCGCCGCGCGGATGACGTATCCGAAGCCGCTGCCTCCGTGCCCGAGGTAACCGCCGCCGCAGGAAAGGGGGGTGAAGAACAGTCCCAGGCCGTCCCGGGTGCCTGCCGGGTGGCCGCTGTCCTGCGGCACCGGGACCGTGGTCCGCATGGCCGCGAGCTCGGCGGGCTTCAGTAGCCGTCCGTTGGTGAGGGCGGTGAAGAAGCGGTTGAGGTCGCGGGCGGTGCCGGTCATGGAGCCGTCGGCCCCGCTGTCGAAGGGACGGTAGGGGATCGTGGTGTCGAGCATCGGGCCGTCCACGGTGAACTGCTGGTAGTTGGCCGCGTGTGGACGCGGCAGGAACGGGTTCGCGCCCGGCGTTTCGGTGTGCCGCAGGCCGAGGGGGCGCAGGACGCGGTCGCGGACCTGCCGCTCCCAGGTGCGTCCCGTGACCTTCTCGATGATCATTCCGGCGACCACGTAGTTCGTGTTGGAGTACGCCCAGCGGGTGCCCGCGGGGAAGGCGGGCTCGTGGCGCATGGCCAGGGAGACCAGTTCTCCGGGCTGGTAGGCGCGCCACCGGTGGGCGAAGTAGGTCCGGGCGCTGGGGTCGGGGAAGACGTCGTGGAGGTAGTCGGGCAGGCCGCTGGTGTGCTGCAGCAGGTCGCGGACGGTGATGGTCCGGCCGTCGTTTCCGGCTCCGGACACGACGCCGGGAAGTAGCTGCTCCACCGTCTGGTCCAGGGAGATCCGCTTCTCGCCCACCAGTTGCAGCACGACGGTGGCGACGAACGTCTTGGTGGTACTGCCCAGGCGGAGGTGGCCGTCGCGGGGCACCGGGCGACGACTGGCCAGGTCGCCCACTCCAGAGCGGGCCGTGGTGGTTCCGTGCGGGGTTTCCAGGCGTACCGCCACTCCGGTGACCCCGGTATCCCGCAGCCTGTCGGCGTCGCGCTGCACCGACCAGCCCGTACCGGAGGGGTGTGGCGCGGCCGAAGCCGCGACGGACGGCAGAGACGGCACAGCCAGCGCCAGCACCCCGACCGATAACCACACACGACGAAAGATCATGAGCCGAGGCTAGGAATGACAAGGGCCGCGAGCCATCCGGCCTACGCCCCTTGTGAAGGGGTGCCAGCTGGATGGACAAGCACGCAGGCCTCGGTCCCGGCCGGATGCTTCCCGGCAAAGGCCCTGGCGGCTCTACATCGGGCGGTGGGGCCGGGCGCCTCCCCTCGGAGGACGACGGTGGTTCCGCCGCGCGGCTGAGCGCGGGGCGCGGCTCTCGTTCCCGCGGCCATCCGGGTCGGCCGTGGAGGCTGATGGCACGCGCTGGAGGCCGCTTGATGATGAGTCACATGAGCATGCACCCGGCCTCCCCTGTCACATCCGTAGCGGCACCGCCCCGTTGGGCGGTCTGGGCCGCACACCTGACCGCGCTCGTGGTCCTGCCGAGCGGGCTGTGGCGCGTCATCTGGGTGCTGGGGTTCCCCGCCGGATACACAGAGGCGGGCTTCGTGCCGTTCGAGACGTTCGGTGCCAAGGTGTGGATGCTGACGCTCAGCGGACTGAGCGAGCTGGTCGCCCTCCTGACGATCGGTCTGGTACGGCCGTGGGGTGAGGTCGTGCCGCGCTGGATACCGCTGGTCGGAGGGCGGCGGGTCCGGCCCCTGGCCGCCGTCATCCCCGCCGCCCTCGGCTCGGTGGCCCTGACAGTGATCTGGGCCACCATGCCCTGGTGGTGGACGCATCCGCACGATGACATGACTCCCACCGGAAGCCTCGTCGTCGGCATCCTCTACCAGCCGCTGGTCCTCTGGGGACCGCTGACCGCGGCCGTCACGTACTCCTACTACCGTCGCTATCGCGCCGCGCGGCGCCCGGCTTCGGTCGGCTGAGGGCAGGCCGCTCGTCAGCGCCGCGGGCGGCTGTCGATCTCGGCGATGAGGGTCTCGACGTGCTCCTTGATCGCGTCGCGGATGGGGCGGACCGCCTCGACGCCCTGGCCCGCCGGGTCCTCCAACCGCCAGTCGAGGTAGGTCTTGCCGGGAAAGACGGGGCAGGCGTCCCCGCAGCCCATGGTGACGACGTAGTCGGATGCCTGGACGGCCTCGGGGGTCAGGACCTTGGGGGCGGCGGCGGTGATGTCGATGCCGACTTCCCGCATGGCCTCGACGGCGGCGGGGTTGACGTGGTCGGCGGGCAGGGATCCCGCGGAGCGGACCTCGACGCGGTCGCCCGCGAGGTGGCGGAGGAATCCGGCGGCCATCTGCGAGCGCCCGGCGTTGTGGACGCAGACGAACAGCACGGACGTGGCACAGGCGGCGGGCGTGGCGGGCATCGGTTCTTCCTTCGGGTGATGACGACCGGGTGGGAACGGTGGTTCAGATGCCCGGCAGTGTGGTGAGCAGGTCGGTGACGTGGGCGTCGACGGCGTCGCGGATCTGGCGTACGACGGCGATGGGGGCGCCTTCGGGGGAGGGGATGGGCCAGTCCAGGTAGTGGCGGCCGGGCACGACGGGGCAGGCGTCCCCGCAGCCCATGGTGACGACGTAGTCGGCGGCCTGGATGACCTCGCCGGTCAGTGGTTTGGGGAAGGCGTCGGCGAGTTCGACGCCCGCCTCGGTGAGGACCTGGGCGATGAAGGGCTCGACCTCGGCGGCCGGGCGGGTGCCCGCGGAGGAGGCCTGGACGAGGTCGCCCGCGCGGTGGGTGAGCAGGGCGGCGGCGAGCTGGGAGCGTCCGGCGTTGTGGCTGCACACGAACAGCACCCGCGGCCGTCTGCCGCCCAGCCGCTTGTGGAAGTGGGCCAGGGCGTCGAGGCGCTCGGCCGTCAGGCGCTCGGCGAGGAGGGGCAGGTGCGCGTGGACGCGGGCGGTGGCGGCCAGCTGGGTGTACGAGTCGGCGATCAGTCCCTGGATCGTCTCGGCGCAGAAGCGTCCGGTGTACCGGGCGGCCAGGCGGGCGGCTCCGGTGGTGAGGCGGGCGTCGGACGGGGCGGGTGGTGTCGGTGTGGCCATGGCGACCCTCCGGCGAGCTCCATGGGTCAGCGAGGACTGATATCAGTTCCTGGCGACGTGAAAATATCAGCCCATGCTGACATCAGTCGATGCTGATCTGATGCGGGTGCTCGCCGACCCGCTCAGGCTGAAGATCGTGTCCCTGCTCGCTCACGAGACGCTGTGCACCACGCACCTGGTCGCGGAGACCGGTGCGCGGCAGACCAACCTCTCCAACCACATGAAGGTGCTGCGGGAAGCGGGCGTGGTGGACACCGAGCCGTGCGGCCGGTTCGTCTACTACAAGCTCAAGCCCGAGGTCCTGGACGCCCTGGCCGCCTCGTTCGCCGACCTGGCCACCACCGCCAAAGAGACGATCGAGTCCGGACGGAAGCGGTCCTGTGCGGCGACCGCGAGGCCGCCGCCGTCCTGGTGGCGCTCAACTCGGTGTTCCAGGTCGTGGCGTTCGGGCTGCTCGGCTGGTTCTCCCTCGGCCTGTTGCCGGGCTGGCTGAACCTGGGAGCGGGCGAACACCTCGACATCTCGATGGGGAGGATCGCCCTGAACGTGGTCATCTTCCTCGGCGGCACCAGCGGCCAGGCCTCTCGGGCGTGGTCGGCCCCCTCGTCGAGGTCCCGGTCCTGGTGGCGCTCGTGTACGTCTCGCTGGCCTGGCGACGGAAGTTCACCGCCCCTGCCTGAGGGGCGCGTACGCGACGAGGGCGTCGCGCGCTGGGGTGCCGGTGCGACACCAGGGCCGCGGCCCCAGCGCACGCGGGCTCCTCGCGCGCTCAGGCCCCCGTCGCCGCCGTGGTCAGCAGCCGGCCCATGGCGGCGAGCACGGAAGGCTCGACGCGGTAGTACACCCAGGTGCCCCGCCGCTCGGAGCTGAGCAGCCCGGCCTCCTTGAGCTTCTTCAGGTGGTGGGAGACCGTCGGCTGGGAGACGCCGACGTCGGAGATGTCGCACACGCACGCCTCGCCGCCCTCGTGCGAGGCCACCGCGGAGAACAGGCGCAGCCGCACCGGGTCGCCGAGCGCCTTGAACATCCTCGCGGTGCGCTCTGCCTCCTCGGCGGTGAACGGCCGCTCGGTGATCGGCGGGCAGCACGGCGCCACGGCTCGCGCGGCGTCGTCCTCCAGTGGGGGCAGCGCCTTCACATTCGACATCCATCTATGTTGACACATGTCGAACCACCGGCGTGGGGGAGGGGTGCTCGGGCCGAACTGGCGGCACGGGTCGCGGTCCGGCGTCGGGGCGCCTCGCTATCCCGTCTCTTATTTGATTGATGTCTATATTGACGTATGTCGATGCTGGTGTCACGCTGGCCTTGCGAGGCATCGATAGATGTCGAATCGGTGGGCGAAGGGCTCGACACGACCGACGCCGCCGCCCGCCCAGCACAGCAGGAGGAAACGTCATGACCCGCGTTCAACTCGCCCTGCGCGTCCCGGACCTCGGAGCGTCCATCGCGTTCTACAGCAAGCTGTTCGGCGCCGAGCCCGCCAAACTCCGAGCCGGTTACGCCAACTTCGCCCTCACCGAACCACCGCTCAAGCTCGTCCTGATCGAAGGCGCCGCCGAGGAGGCCACCCGCCTGGACCACCTCGGCATCGAAGTCGACACCGCCGGACAAGTCCGCACGGCGGCGAACCGCCTGAGCGAGGCGGGCCTGGTCACCGCCGTAGAGAACGACACCACGTGCTGCTACGCCCTCCAGGACAAGGTCTGGATCCACGGCCCCGGCCGGGAGCCGTGGGAGGTGTACGTGGTCAAGGCCCACGCCGACACCCTCACCAAGGAGCCGGACAGCACCTGTCGCGCCACCCCGGCCAGCGACGGCGCTACCGCATCCGCCGACGTCGGCAGCGGGTGCTGCTGACCGTCGAGGCCCCCACCCCCGCTCCGGTGACACCGCGACCGGGGCGGCCACCCCGGTCGCGGCTCACGGCTCACCCTCCCGCGGCCATGACGGCCGTGCCGGGTTCCTTCAGGCCCGGCGCAGGGAGTCGATGTAGCCGCCCCACGCGGCGCCGTCCCACGAGATGATCACGTGGGTGCCGTCCTTGAACTCCAGGGTGCCCCGGGAGCGGCCCGCGTCCGGCTTCTCGCAGTCCAGCGTGATGACCGACTCCTTCTTGCCCGGCTTGATGGTGCCCGGGCAGGCGAGCTTGCCGGTGGTGGTGACCTTGGTCCCGGCGATCGTCATCGTGGCGATGGGGCTCTTGTTGATGGGCTTCCACGTCCCGTCCATGCCGTCCTGGGCGGCCCCGCCGTCGCTCTTCTCGTCCCGCTTCTGGTCCTGCCGCGGCTTCTCGCTGGCGTGCGTGGCCGGTCGCTCGGCGTCGTCGGCCTTCTTGGAGTCGCCTCCGCCGCAGCCGGTCAGCAGAGCGGCGGACAGGCCCAGCGCCATCACGGTCGCAGCCTTACGCATGGTCGTTCCCCTCGGTGACGGCGTGCCTCACGCCGTCCTGTCTCGTTGCCAGGTTCGTGGCGCCGCCCCGACGGGAGTGGTCCCGTGGCCAGGTCGGCGCCAGCCGGAACGCTACCTTCTCCGTGTTTCAGCACGTCCGGGGCCTAGGGGAGCACGAGCAGTCGCTGATCGATCCAGGCGCGGATCGCCGACACCGTGGTCTCCGCGTGGCCCTGCATCATCGTCAGATGGTCGCCGGGGACGTCCACGACGTCGTGCGCCCCCGGCCACGACGTCCGCCAGCCGTCCGTGCTCTCGGCGGCCGCCATGGCGGGTGTGGGCCGGAGCGCGCGCACCAGGAGCGTGGGGGACGAGACGGGCTCGGGGTGCCAGTCGAGGAAGATCCGGTTGTAGGCGCCGACCGCGGCCAGGGCGGTGTCGTCTTCCGCGGTGAACACCGGCTGGCCCGTGGGCTGTGGCGGTGGGGCGGCCAGGGACAGCAGCCAATCCGTGCCGCTGTTGGCGGGCGTGATGTGGTACGTGTCCAACAGCACCAGGCCCGCCGCTGCCCGGCCGCCGCTTTGCAGTTGGCGGGCCACCAGGTGTGCCACGTTGCCGCCCGCCGACCGGCCTACGATCACGACGGGGTTGTCGCCGGTGTGCCGCAGCACGTTGTCAGCCTGGGTGCGCGCCAGGGCGGTGCGATCCGCCGGTACGGCGTCACCGAGGCCGATGCCGGGGTGCGGGAACTCCAGGACGTCCAGGTCGTCCCGGAAGGCGCCGTGGAAGTGGGGGAAGTCCCCGCCGCCTGACGGGAGCGACGGGTGGTAGGCCGGGAAGTAGGCGATGGTAGGCCTGCCGGAGGTGGGGCGGCCGTGGGCGCGGCGGATCGGCGGCAGCGCGTGCGCGCGGCCTTGGTCGGCCGTGAAGGTGGGCAGTGCCCAGGAGGCGGTGACGAGCAGGTGCATCGCCGCCACGGGTTGTCCGGCGGCTCTGACCGTACGGAACAGGGAGGACAGGGTGTGTGCGGGGCGCTCGGCCGCCGCTGCCTCAGGCGCGGCTCCGGTGCCCGGGTCGCCGTCCAGCAGGCCGAGCAGGTGGTGTGCGAGTTCCTCGGCCGTACCGTGCTCGAACACCACGGTCGTGGACACGGGGACCTTGAGCGCCAGGCTCATCCGGTTGCGGATCTGCACGGCGGTGAGTGAGTCGAAGCCCAGCTCGGCGAGGGTTCTGCCGGTCGGGAGCGCGTCGGCGTCCGGGTAGCCGAGCACCACGGCCACATCGGCCCGCAGGAGTCCCGCCAAAGCCGTCTCCCGTTCGCCCAGGGGCAGGGCGTCGAGGCGCTTCCGCCAGGCTCCCGGCTCCGGCGTCTGCCCGGCGCCTCCGGAAGCCGACGCGGCGGCGGGCCGTTGCCGTCGTACGAGTCCACGCAGGGGCGGTGGCAGCTGCCCCTCATGGTCCCTGAGCGCGGCCCGGTCCAGCAGGATCGGTGCCCGTACCGGCTCCGTCGAGCTCAGTGCGGCGTCGAACAGGGCGAGACCCTGCCGCGTGGAGAGGGGTACGAGTACGTCGCGCGGCCGGGGGCGAGGCAGGCGCGGGCCGGAAGCGGGACCCGCCGCCATGCCGTCGGCGTGCTCCCACGGGCCCCACGCCAGGGACAGCGCGGGCAGCCCTTCAGCGGCGCGGCGGTGGGCGAGCGCGTCGAGGAAGGAGTTCGCGGCCGCGTAGTTGCCCTGCCCTGCCCGGCCGAGCAGGCCCGACGCGGAGGAGAACAGGACGAACGCCGAGAGGCCCATGTCCCGCGTCAGCTCGTGCAGATACCAGGCCGCGTCGGCCTTCGGGCGCAGCACGGCGGCCATCCGCTCGGGCGTCAGCGAGTCGAGGACGCCGTCGTCGAGGACCCCGGCGGCATGCACCACGGCCGCGAGCGGAGGCTCGCAGCGATGGACGACCGCGGCCAGGGCGGCACGATCAGCGGCATCACAGGCGACGATGGCAACCCGCGCCCCCAACTCCTCCAGCTCTCGCCGCAGTTCGCCCGCTCCGGGTGCTTGGGGCCCGCGGCGTCCGGTGAGGACCAGATGCCGTACGCCGTGCCGGGCGACGAGGTGGCGGGCCAGTTCCGTGCCCAGGGCACCGGTGCCTCCCGTGATCAGCACCGTGCCGTCAGCGCCGAAGGCACCCTCGGCGTCGCCAGTCGCCGGAGCCAGCCGAGGGACCGTCACCTGTCCGTCGCGGAGGCGCAGTTGAGGTTCGCCGGTGGCGACAGCCGCAGTCAGGGCCCGCAGCGATGCGGGCCGCCCGTCCACATCCACCAGGACGACCCGGCCAGGAAGCTCCGACTGGGCGGTAGGCACCAGCCCCCAGACCGCCGCCCCCGCCAGGTCCGGCACCGGCGCGGTGGCATCCTGCGTCACCACCACGAGCCGCGAGCCCGCCGCGCCCGGATCGTCCTGCCAGTCCTTGAGCGCCTGGAGTACCCGGCTGGTCAACTCGTACACGGCAGGCAGCGGATCGCGGTCCTTCGCGCCCGCGACCGCTGTGACGGCGTGGAACTCGGGGTGCACCGAGCGGGGAAGGAACTCGGCGAGGCGCAGTTCGTCCGGGCCGCGCACCGTCCAGGAGGATCCGTCGGGCTCGCCGGAGAGTTCGAGGGCGGCCCATGACGGGCGCAGCAAGGACGCTCGTACGAAATCGTCCGTGACGGAGCCCGTGACGGAGCCCGTGCTGGTGTCCGTCACGGCGGCCCGCTCGGCCGGGAGTTCCCTGGTGGCCAGGGACTCCACGCGGGCCACGAGGTGACCCGCCGGGTCGGTGAGGGTGAGCGAGACCGTGTCCGGGCCCGTGGGCGTGACCTTGACCCGCACCTCCGTGGCTCCGGAGGCGTGCAGACTCACACCGGTCCAGGCGAACGGCACCCGGACCGTGCCCGTGGTCGAACCCGTGTCCGTGGGCACGGCCAGTAGCGGAGCGTGCGACGCCGCGTCGAACAGCGCGGGGTGCAGCCCGAAGCGGCGCGCGTCGGAGGCGCACGACGAGGGCAGCCGGACCTCCGCGAAGACGTCGTCGCCATGCCGCCAGAGCGCGCCGACCCCTTGGAAGGCGGGCCCGTAGGCGAGCCCGGCGTCGGCGAGGGCGGCGTACGCGCCGGTGAGATCCAGCGCCTGGGCGCCCGGGGGCGGCCACGGGGTGGGCTCGTCCCGCACCGCGTGGCCCTGACCCAGGTGCCCGGAGGCGTTTCGCGTCCACGGGGCGTCCTCGGCGGTCGTATCCGGCCGGGAGTAGACGTCGACCGGCCGTCGGCCGATGTCATCACGCCCGCCCACGACCACCTGGACCCGCGCCCCCTCGGCACCGGACAGGGCGAGCGGCGCCAGCAGCACGAGGTCCTCGACCTCACCGCACCCCACCTCGTCCCCCGCGTGCAGGGCCATCTCCACGAACACCGTGGCGGGCGCGAGCACGCTCCCGGCGACGACGTGGTCCGCGAGCCATGGGTGGGCCGCGAGGGACACCGTCCCGCTCAGTACCGTCCGCTCGGTGCCCGGTACCGGGAAGGCCGGGCCGAGCAGTTCCTGGGTGCCGGGCGCGGCCGCCCGGGGTGCGTCCAGCCAGTAGCGCCGCCGCTGGAATGCGTACGTCGGCAGGTCCACGCGCCGCGCGCCGGAACCGGCGTACACCGCCGCCCAGTCGACAGCCGCCCCGGCGACGTGCAGGCGCCCCAGGGCGGAAAGGAGCGTCCGCGGCTCGTCCTCGCCCTCTCGTGTCGCCATAGTGAGTACGGGGTCCTTGAGGGAGGTGTGGGTCAGGCAGTCGGTGGCCGCCGCGGTGAGCGCGGGCCCGGGGCCGAGTTCCAGGAAGGCCGAGACGCCGTGGTCGGCCACCCCCCGCACGGCGTCGGCGAAGCGCACGGGCAGCCGGGCGTGCCGCGCCCAGTACTCCGGCGAGCTCAGGTCCGCGTCCTCGGCGGGACCGCCCGTGACGGTGGAGACGAGGGGGATGACCGCCGGCCGGAAGGTCAACTGCCGTGCGACAGCCAGGAAGTCGTCGAGCATCGGCTCCATCAGGGGCGAGTGGAAGGCGTGCGACACCCGCAGCCGTACGGCTCTGCGGCCGCGCGCCCGGAAGTCGGCGGCGACGGCGAGCACCGCGTCATCCGCGCCCGAGATCACCACGGAGCGCGGCCCGTTGACGGACGCGATCGACACCCGAGCCTCGCCTGCGGCGAGCGCCGCCAGGACCTCCTTCTCCGTCGCGTCGAGCGACACCATCGCGCCGCTGCCGGGCAGCGCCCGCATCAGCTCACCGCGCGCGGCCACGAGCGTCGCCGCGTCGGGCAGGTCGAGGACACCGGCCACATGGGCGGCGGCCAGCTCACCCACGGAGTGGCCCACCAGGCGGTCGGCTCGCACGCCCCACGCCTGCAGAAGCCGGAACAGCGCCACCTCAAAGGCGAAGAGCCCGGCCTGCGCGAAGTCCGTACGATCCAGCAGAGCCGCTTCCGGCGAGCCAGGACCGGCGGCCAGTACCATGCTCAGCGGTTGCGGGAGGCGGCCGTCCAGCTGCTGGCAGACCTCGTCGAAGGCGTCGGCGAAGACGGGGAAGGCGGCGCGCAGTCCGGCGCCCATCCGGGGACGCTGGGCTCCCTGCCCGGTGAACAGGAACGCCGTGCGGAGCTCCGGATCCGCGAGACCTCGTACGACTCCTTGTGCGGTTCCTCGTGCGACTCCTTGTGCGGCTCCTTGTGCGTCCCGGCCCTCCGCGAGCGCGCCGAGCGCCTTCACGGTCCGTGCCGGGTCATCGGTCGGCACCAGCGCCCGGTGGGGGAGCTCGGCGCGGGTGACCGCGAGGGAGTAGCCGACGTCGACGGGCGACAGGCCAGGGCGGGATGCCACGTCGGAGGCCAGCCGCCGCGCCTGGGCGCGCAGGGCGGGTTCGTCGGCGGCGGAGAGCAGCCATGGAGCGGGCAACGCCGCGGCTGTCACCTCAGAGGAGACCGCTTCGACCTGCGGCGCCTCTTCCACCACCACATGCGCGTTGGTCCCGCCGATGCCGAAGGCCGAGACTCCCGCGCGCCGCGGCCGGTGCCCGGCGGGCCAGGGCCGGGACGCGGTGAGCAGCTCCACGCGGCCCGAGGACCAGTCGACGTGCGGTGTGGGCGACTCGGCGTACAGGGTCGCGGGCAACTGCTCGTGCCGCATGGCCTGCACCATCTTGATGACACCCGCGACCCCGGCCGCCGCCTGTGTGTGCCCGAGGTTGGACTTGACCGCCCCGAGCCACAGCGGCCGCTCTCGGTCCTGCCCGTACGTGGCGAGGATCGCCCGCGCCTCGATGGGGTCGCCCAGCTTGGTGCCCGTGCCGTGGGCCTCCACCACGTCCACGTCACTGGCGCGCAGCCCCGCGTCCGCGAGGGCCCGTACGATCAGCTGTCGCTGGGCGGGGCCATGGGGCGAGGCCAGCCCGTTGGACGCGCCGTCGGAGTTGACGGCGGAGCCGCGGAGCACGGCGAGGACCGGATGACCGCTCCGCCGGGCGTCGGACAGCCGCTCCAGCAGGACGAGCCCTACGCCCTCACCCCAGGCCGTCCCGTCGGCCGCCGCTGAGAACGGCTTGCAGCGCCCGTCCGGCGACAGGCCGCGCTGTCGGCTGAAGGCGAGGAACGGGTTGGGCGTCGACATCACCGTGACCCCACCGGCCAGCGCCAGCGAGCACTCGCCCGACCGCAGCGCGCGCACCGCCCAGTGCAGGGCCACCAAGGAGGACGAACACGCGGTGTCGACGGTGATCGCGGGGCCGCGCAGACCGTACGCGTACGAGATCCGGCCGGACGCCACGCTGCCCGCCGAGCCGAGCCCCAGGTGCGCCTCCAGCTCGTGGGCGCGGGTGAAGCGGGTGGCGTAGTCGTCGTACATCACGCCGACGAACACACCCGTGTCGCTCTCGCGCAGCGACGCCGGAGCGATCCCGGCCCGCTCCCACACCTCCCAGGACGTCTCCAGGAGCAGCCGCTGCTGCGGATCCATGGCGAGCGCCTCGCGCGGGGAGATCCCGAAGAGACCGGCGTCGAACTCCGCGGCCCGGCGCAGGAATCCGCCGTGGCGGGTGGTCGATGTGCCGATCCGCTCGGGGTCGGGGTCGTACAGGGCGTCGAGGTCCCAGCCGCGGTCGGCCGGGAACTCCGAGATGGCGTCCCGCCCCTGCGACACCACCTCCCACAGGTCCTCGGGGGAGGTGATGTCACCGGGGTACCGACAGCCCATGGCGACGATCACGACCGGGTCGTCCTGGAGCGGCAGATCCCGGCCGCCGTGCGACCGGGGGCGCTCCTCGGGCTCGCTCTCGAAGAGCGCCAGGCGCAGGTAGCGGGCCATCGCGGTTGGTGTCGGATGGTCGAAGACCAGCGTGGTGGGAAGGTTCAGCCCGGTCAGCGCCCCGAGCTGGTCCAGGAGCTCGACCGCGCCCACGGACGTGATGCCGAGATCGGTGAACGCGCCGTCCGCGTCCGGCAGATCACCCGGTGCCCACCGGCAGACCTGGGCCGTGGCGGTCAGCACGGTCTCGCGCAGCGCGCGTTCCCGCTCGTCGCGGGAGAGGGCGAGCAGCCGCACGCGCAGGTCGGTGTGGACAGCGGCCGGTGGGGCCGGAGCCGGTACGACGAGCGCGCGCCGGGCGACCTTGCCGGACGCGGTGCGCGGGACGGCGGTGATCTCGTGGATCTCGGCGGGCACCTTGAAGTCGGCCAGCAGGGCCCGGCACTCGGCGAGCACACGCCGCCCGTCGAACCCGTCCGGACCCGGTACGACGAAGGCGACCGGCACCTCGCCGAGCACGTCGTGCGCGGCGCCCACGACCACGGCCTCGGACACGCCCGGACACCGCAGCAGCGCCTCCTCGACCTCCGCCGGGTGGATGTTCTCGCCGCCCCGGATGATGAGCTCGCTGACCCGGCCGGTGAGCTTCAGGTGGCCGTGCTGGACCCTGCGGCCGAGGTCTCCGGTGCGGTACCAGCCGCCGCGCAGCGCGACGGCCGTCGCCTCGGGCTGCCCGTGATACCCCGTCATGAGGCCCGGCCCGCGCACCCAGACCTCGCCCTCGTCCCCGTCCGGGACGCCCGCACCGCTCCCCGGATCGACGATACGCACCTCCACGCCGGGAACGGCAGGCCCACAGGAACCGTCGACCCTGGGTCCCTCGGGACGATTCGCCGTGATCGCGCCGCAGGTCTCGGTGCTGCCGTACAGGTCGAGCAGCGGCGCTCCCAGCGTCTCTTCGACGGCCTCGCGCAGAGCCGGCCCGCTCGGCGCACCGGCCACGACGCACCTGCGCAGCGCGTGCGGGGCCTGCCCGCCGGATTCGACCAGCTGGCGATACGTCGTCGGCACGCCGCCCAGCATCGTGAACGGGCCGCCGAGCCCCTCGTGCGCGGTGAGCAGTTCCTCGCGCAGACCGCCCGGGGGCAGGTCACCGGCGATGCGGGCGCTCGCGCCCACGGCGGTCACGCCCAGGATCGCCAGCGAGTGGCTGAAACTGTGGAACAGCGGCAGCGGCCACAGCAGCCGGTCGTCGGGGCAGAGGCCGAGGATCGGGGCGTAGCAGGCGGCCACGGACCACAGCGCGGCCCGCTGCGTGGACAGCACGCCCTTGGGGCGGTGGGTGGTGCCGGAGGTGTAGAGCATCCAGGCCGGATCGTCGAGGCCGAGCACGTCGATCGGCGCTGTCCCGTCGCCCTCGGCCGCCCGCTGGAACAGCTCGGCCCCGCCCGGGACGGGGCCGTCCCCGGTGACCAGAGCCCGCAGCCGGTCGTACGGAGTTCCCAGGCCGCGCATCCGCGCGAGGTGCGCGGCGTCCGTGATGACGAAGGCGGCGCCGCTGTCCTGGAGGAAGTGGGCCAGCTCGGCATCGGAGGACCGCGGATCGAGAAGGACGCCGACCATCCCCGCGCGCAGCACGGCGAGGCAACTCTCCACCATTTCCACGCGGTTGCCGAGGACGATCGCGACACGATCGCCGCGAACGAGCCCCGTCCGGGTGAGGTGCGCGGCCAGCGCGCGGGTCCGGCGCTCCAGCTCGACGTAGGTGACGGCGCGCACGGAGTCGGCGTACGCGACGCGTTCCGCCGCCAGCTCGGCGTGCTCCTTCAACAGCTCAGGAACCGGTCGGATCAGCTCGTCTCGTACCACGTTGCCGCCTTCCAAATGCTATGCGCCGCACCGATGTTGAGCCTACGTGGACGCACACCGGCGGCGCTTCAGGCGGCGCCGGACCGAACGGGTCGGTCGGGATACGGACACCGCCGTGCCCGCATCCGGGCACGCGACAGCGCACGTACTGCGGCGATGCCCCACCCTGACGCCGTCCGGTTCCCGGCTCGCCGCCGCCGGACCACAGCCATCCCCGTGGCCGGTCCGGCGGCGACGCTCGTCCTGCCGAGGGCACCTGCCACCGCACCCACAGGGCGTTCTGCTCGGTAGGGAAGAGCTCACTGAGGCAAACAGCGCTTAAGGCACGGTAAACACTGCACAAATGTGTGGTGGATGAAGGGTGTTGGGCCTTCTCGTCGGCGAGAGTGGAGATGTGGAATGTGTGGCGCGTCGCCGCTCAGCGCGGCGGACGCCGATTCGCAGGGGGTAGAAGGTGGACGACGCAACATCAGGCTTAGCGGCACCCATGGTCCAGGAAGCGGTGGACGGAATCGTCACCCTCGACGGCGGCGGGCACAGGGTCGTGGTGAGGGTCGAGCCGTACGGGGGAATGGCACCGGGGGACGAGGTGCAACTGCGCTGGGACACAGGGGTCTTGCGCACCTCGCTCGTCGACCGGCAGGTCATCGGTGACGTCGAGGTGGGGCGCGCGCAGCTCTTCGTCATCGAGCGGGCGCTGCCTGGCACGGCGCGGGTGAGCTATCTGGTGGGTCGGCCCTCCACGGGCTGGCGCGCATCGCGGCGACTGACCGTCACCGTCCGCGCCTGAGCCGGTTGCCGCAGGGGACGGGGGCCGCCGCGAAAGGGGCGGTCCCCGTACTGCTGTCCGGAGCACGGTGGTGACGGCGCACGGGAGCGAGAAGTCCAGGGCATCGGGGCGGAGCTACCTGGTGAGGGGCGTTACTCCGAGCAGGGCCGCGGTCTTGGCGTAGACGGTGCGGGCGAGAGCGTCGTTCAGGGCCAGGCGCGAAGGGGTGTCCGGTCGAGACTCGCTGAAGAAGCCGCCGCTGGGGCCCGGCGCGGGCGAGGCGCTGGCGAGCCAGACCGGGGTCCGTACGCCGTCGTCCGGGGTGATGGTGAAGGGGCGGAACAGCGGGGCGGTCAGCCGCATCACACCGCCTGCGTTGCTGTTCATCGCGGTGCCCCTGACCATGCCGGGATTGGCGTTGTACGCGCTCATGCCGTCGGGCAGACGTCGCGCGAGCTCGCGCGTGGCCAGGAGGCCGAGGAGTTTGCTCGTCGCGTAGACGTTGATCTGGTGGTAGAAGCGCCTGTTCCAGGACGTGCCCGTGACATCCGGATCGGCGGCGTCGAGCTTGCCGCGCTTCTCCACGAACGAGGACAGGTTGATGACCCGCGCCCGGGAGGCGAACGCCCCTTCGGCCAGGAGCGCGTGGGTGAGCAGGAACGGGGCGTGATGATTGAGCGAGTGGGTGCGTTCCACGCCGTCCGGCGTCCGCTCGTACCGGGGGAACGCCGCCCCCGCGTTGTTGATGAGGACGTCCACCGAGTGGCCGTCGGCGGCCAGTTCCGCCGCCAGGGCGCGTACGTGTGACCACTGTTCCAAGTCGGCGGTGTACGCCCGCGGCGGGGCCGCGTCGCTGCCCGCCGGAGCCAGGTGGCGCAGGCTGTCGGCGGCGGCCCGGGTGCGCGGCGCGTCACGGCCGACGAGGATGACGCGGCGACCGGCCATGACCAGCTGACGTGCCGTCACCAGACCCAAGCCGGAGGATCCGCCCGTGACCACCGTGACCACCGTGGCCCCGCTGTTCACGGCCGGTCCTCTCGCGCTGCGTCCTCGATGCCGTCGGCGTCGCCCGCCGGATGGCCGCCCTCGACCGTCTCGCGGAGCAGTGCGTGCAGGTGGAGCCTGCTCTCCTGGTCGAGGCGGGCGAAGGGGGAGTGCTCCGTGGTGCGCCGGACCACGCGATCACGCAGAGCGCAGCCCTCCGGCGTCAGTTGGACGAGCTTCACGCGGCGGTCGTGGGGGTGGGGTACGCGGCGGACCAGGCCGCGCTTCTCCAGCCGGTCGATCATCGATGTGGCGGTGGACGCGTCGCACTGCAAGAGGTCGGCCAGGCGGCGCGCGGTCATCTCCTGCCCGCGGCTCAGCCTCCACAGCGCGTCGGTCTGCGTGTCGGTCAGTCCCGCTTCCCGGGCCAGGTCCTTGAGTTCGGCGTGCACCTGGGTGCGGATCGCGAACAGGTAGTCGTGGAGCTCTTCGGTCAGCTGCCGCTTATCCATGGCCTCCACAGTATATGGAAAATCCAATCATTGGAAAATCCACTCACTGTGTGGGTCCTCCCTTGCGGCATGGCGAAAACCCTTGGGCGGACCATGGCGAGCACTGCTAGCCTGCCGGAGGCCGTGCAGGAGAACGAGGAGGTGGTACCCGTGGACAGACTGTCGACATGGGTGCTCCCCTCTGGGGTCACGGTCGGACGCTAGGTCGTCCGGGAGCGCCGCTCTGAGCACTCCCGAAAGGCACGACCGTGCACTTCACTTCTGAACAGCGTCTCGACGACGGCGTCCTCGAGCGCGCATTCACCCTCGGCGAGATCCCCGGCACCCTGTGGACGCCTGGCTCCGCACCGGCTCCGCTGATCCTGATGGCCCACAACAACGGCCTGCCCCAGAAGGAACCCCGGCTGGTGGCCCGGGCCCGGTACTCCGCGGCACGCGGCTACGCGGTGGCCACCATCGACGCCGCCGGGTGCGGTGACCGGCCCCGTTCCGCCGCCGACGAGCAGGCCCGCGCCGACCTCCGCCGGGCGATGCGGGCCGGTGAGCCGGTCGACGAGATCCTGGAGTCCGTCGTCGGCCCGCTGGTCGAGAACGCGGCCCCGGAATGGCTGACCACACTGGACGCCCTCCTCGCGCTGCCCGGGATCGGCGGCCCGGTCGGGTACTCGGGGTGGACCGCCCTCGGCATCCGCCTCGCGGCGGTCGAACCGCGCATCGCGGCCGCCGGTCTCTTCGCCGGTGGTTATGTGCCCCGCGCCCTGCGCGAGGAAGCCCGGCAGGTCACCGTCCCGCTGCTGCTCCTGCTGCAGTGGGACGACGAAGGAAACCCCCGGCAACGGGCCCTGGACCTGTTCGACGCCTTCGGCACCCAGCAGAAGACGCTGCACGCCAACATGGGCGGGCACACCGGCACCCCGTGGTTCGAGGCGGAGGACGCGGGCCGGTTCTTCGACCGTCACCTGAGGTGAGTCCGGGCCGCCGGGCCTGCGGCGGACGGTAGACGCTGTCGGCCAGAGTGCCGCCCATGCCGCTCACACCGCTCATCGAGGACGGGTCCTGGCCCTCCTCGATGAGCGAGGGCGTCGAACCGGTCAGCCGATGAAGGACTCGGGGCCGAGGCGGCCCCACGCCACGAAGCCGGCCAGGGCGGCGTAGGCCAGGTCCACCGCTATCAGCTTGGTCTCGTGCCGCCGGCTACGCGTGATGGCCGCACCCACCATCAGCACCGTCAGGCCAAGGGCGGCCAGCGGCACCAGGACCGGCGCGATGTCAAGGGCGGCGGGCAGGATCAGACCCGCGGCAGCCACGACCTCGAGTGCTCCGATGGTCTTCACGGCGCTGCTGCTGAAGTCCTCGACCCATCGCCCGCTGGGTCCGCTGGCGGCGATCTTCTCCTTCGGAGTGATGAGCTTGAAGCCGCCGCCGATCAGGTAGGCGACGGAGAGTAGTGCGGTGACGATCCACAGAGCGAGGTTCATGGCGCTTGTCCTTGCCGGATTGCGGGGGGGGGTAGGTGTGTGGCGAGTGCGATCGGCGTCGCAGGGGGTGTCCGTACCAGCTGGATTGGCCATCGCCGAGACCTCCGTCGCTGCTCTTGCGGTGCCGGGTCACTCCGGCGAGCGGTGATACGGCGAAGGGGACGCGCCGTCACAGGCGCAGGTACGAGAGGTCGACGGCGGCCGCCATCGCGTGGGCGCCCGCGTCGTTGAGGTGCAGGTGGTCCCCGCTGTCGAGGTCGGCCCGGATGGCGTCCGGGGCTTGCGGGTCCTGGACGGCCGCGGCCACGTCGACGACGGCGTCGAAGACGGCGGAGGTGCGGATCCACGCGTTGACCTCGCGTCGCACCGCGCGGCCTTCGGGGGTGTCGACGCCGGGGTAGATGGTCCCGGCGTAGGGGCCCATGGTCATGCTGATGGTGCGCAGGCCGTGGGCACGCGCGCGGTCGGCGAGCGTGGTGAAGCCCTCGATCAGGTCTCCGGCGGTGGCCGGGGGTTCGCCGAACGTGCCGGGCAGGCCCACGTCGTTGAGGCCGAAGTGGAAGAGCACGTGGGTGGCGCCGGGCACGCGCAGGACGTCGCGCTCGAAGCGGGCGAGGCCGCGGAGGCCGACTTCGTCGGTGAGCAGGCGGTTGCCGCCGATGCCCTGGTTGACCACCCAGCCGCGGTCGAGTCGGCGGTTCAGCTGGTTGGGGAAGCGCGTGTTGGTGCCGGTGGAGGTGCCGACGCCCTCGAACCAGGAGTCTCCGAACGCGACGGCGATCGCGGTGCCTTCGGGGGCGAGGACGTCGACGCCGGTGACGTAGTAGCGCCCGTCGATCTCCTCGGCGTCGGTGAACCGCGCGGCGACCGCGTTGCCGGGCAGCAGGTAGGCGTGTTGCGACGGGGTGTGGGAGTAGGTCGCGAGGCCGGTGTCCTCGGGGAGGTGGAGGGTCAGCGCCAGGTCGGTCCCGGCGGCGACTTCGAGGGCGACCGGGTCGCTGTGGAGCCGCTCGCCGACGGGGATGACCACCTGTGTCTCGCCGTCGAAGCGCAGTGCGGTGTCGGTGGCGGGGTCAACGGCGCTGCCCGTGGTCCGGACCGCTATCCGTGCCGCCGCGATGACCAGCGGTTCCTTGCCGTATTCATTGCTGAGGAGGACGCGCAGCGCCTGGCCTCCGCCGTCGAGGTGGAGGATCTGGCGCAGCGTCTGGTCGTGGAATCCGCGCGACGGCTTGAGCTGAATGGCCTCGTGAGGGCTGAGTACGGCGGAGCGGAAGCCTGCGACCCAGGTGGTGGTCATGGTGGTGATCTCCTCGTCGTGGCGTGGGGGACGGGGGCGCGGACGGGCAGTGCCGACGGGCGACCCCGTTTAGTTGCTGCGAGGAATATCCGCGCAGCAAGCAGATTTCTACCGCAGGGATATTCCGCGCGTCAACCATCCGCAGCGCAAGTACTTGCGGTTAGGATGCGAGGCATGGAACCCGATGTCTTCGACGACCCTCGACTGACCGCGGCCGGCTTGTTCTTCGAAGCCCACGACGGGCTGATCGCGAAACTGGCGCCGACCCTGGAGAAGTCAGGGCTGTCACCTCTGGACTTCGGGGCCTTGACGCGGTTGAGTCGCACCCCCGGCAGGAGGCTGCGGATGACTGATCTGGCCGCCCAGCTGTCCCTGTCGACCAGCGGCGTCACGCGCGCGGTGGACCGGCTGCAACGCGGCGGCCTCGTCCGCCGCGAGTCAAGTGCCAATGACCGGCGCAGCACCTACGCCGTCCTGACCCCGGAAGGCGCCGAGCGGCTGCGCGGAGTGCTGGGCGGCCACCTCGAGGAGATCGAGCGCTGGTTCACGGGCCTGTTCACCCCGGAACAACTGAGCGACCTGGTGACCAGCCTGCGCACGCTCCGCGATGCTGTGCACCCGGACGCTGTCAAGAACACCGCCCCGCCTTCGGGTGGCGCCGAGGCGCCATAACGGGCGCACCGGGGCGGCTCTCGCCAGCGACACCAGCCGACGGCCATTCGGGGGAAATGGGCACAGTGCTGGCATTAATATGAATAAACGAGGCATCTAGGCCTTATGCATGCTTCCGATGTCACACGTGCCACCCCCAATCTCCTGGACAAGCTCGGCAGGGCGGCTTGGCAAGCCTTGCTGCTGTTGGGTGTGGCCGCCCTCGTGGTCGGTGTGCTGACGCTGGTCTGGCCGGACAAGACGCTCATGGCGGTGGGCGTGCTGTTCGGCATCTATCTCGTTCTCAGTGGCGTGATGCAGATCGTCGCGGCGTTCGGCACGTTCGTTTCCACCGGTATGCGGGTGCTCTACCTCGTCGCCGGTGCGCTGTCGCTTCTCCTCGGCCTGTTCTGCTTCCGGAACTCGTTGCGAGGTTCCGTGCTCCTGTTGAGCCTGTGGATCGGCATCGGCCTGGTGATGTACGGCGTCGCGACAGCGGTGACCAGCGCCGAACTGTCCAGCGGCTGGGGCTTCTTCCTCGGGCTCCTCGCGGCTCTCGGCGGCGGAATCGTCATCGCCTGGCCGGTCTCCGCGATCACCACGCTCGCTGTGTTCACCGGCATCTGGCTGTGCGCCATCGGCTTGGTGGAAGTGGTGCACGCGCTCAGCTTGAAACGGATGCTTCGGCAGGGTTGAGTGCACGGGCGCGGCGCGGGCCTCACCGGCCTCACCGGCCTTCGGGCATAGGGCGAGTGCGCGGAACCGTGCCGTGGGAGCGCTTTGCACCCTGGGGCAAGAGAAGTGCCCAGCTCACAGCCCTCTGCCTCAGACCCTAGGGCGTCAGTCGAAGCGGATCTGCGAGTTCAGCTGGCGCGCCCTAGGCTGAGCGCAGACCCCAGGGGGCCTCACACAGAACCGAGGGATACTCGCCATGGCCACGATTCTGCTCGTGCATGGAGCGATCGCTGACGGCTCGTCCTGGAGCAAGGTCATTCCGCTCCTCCAGGACGCCGGGCACCACACCATCGCTGTCCAGCAGCCCCTGTCCTCGATTCCCGACGACGTCGCCAAGGTCCGGGGAGTCCTGGAGGAACTGGAGGGCCCGGTGGTGGTCGTCGGCCACTCCTTCGGCGGGCTGGTCATCACCCAGGCCGCACACGCCGCCGCCAACGTGAGCGCCCTGGTCTACGTCGCGGCCTTCGCGCCCGACGAGGGCGAGACCGCGGCCAAGCTCGGCGAGCCGTACGGGCAACTGCCCTCGGCCTCGCACTTCCACCTGGACAAGCTCGGCCGACTCACGCTCCCGCAGGACGTCTTCCCGACGTACTTCTGCCCGGACGTGGATCCGGTGGAGGCCCGCGTCATGGCCGCCGTGCAGGGGCCCAGCGACGCGGCCCGGTTCGAGTTCGTCTCCGGCCCACCGGCCTGGCGTGAGCACCCGACGTACTTCGTGGTCGCGGAGAACGACCAGATCATCCCGCCCGACCTGGAGCGCTTCGAAGCCGAACGCATGGGCGCTACCACCACCACGGTGGCGGGAGCCAGCCACTGCGTGATGGTCTCGCACCCCCGCGAAGTCGCGGAGGTCATCCTCACCGCCGCGGCAACCCACGCGGCGGCCTGAACCGGAGGCATCCGGCGGTGAGGGGAACTCGGAGTACGGCCCGGATCTTGGGAGGGCAGCCGAGTGGCAGCGTCAGTTCCTCTGCTCTGGCGAGAGCACGGTGAGTGGTGCGGGGTTGCGGCTGGTCCAGTGGTGGCGGTGGTGGCGAACATAGTCGCCGTTGATGTAGTGCCACGGGTGCCGTTCGAGTGCGGCTAGCGGACGGTCCGCCACGGTGTCGACGACCGTGAGCTCGTCGGTCAAGACGTACGCTCCGGTGTCGAAGAGGACGTGGCAGTTCGGACAGAGACACAGCAAGTTCTCCGTGAGGTCGGGGCCGCCGTGCTCTCTGGCCCGGATATGAGCTGCTTCGCTGTAGCGGTGGCGGGGCGAGGGCAGGAGCAGGGTGGTGGCACATATCTGGCAGGAGTCCTGGTACCACCGCTTGAGCTTGCGGACGGCGTTCTCGCTGTTCTGCGAACGACTCCCATCGGTGTCTTCGTGGCGAGGCCGCCGTTCGGGGGTGTCGGCGTCGTTTGAGGGGACAGGGGGAGCTTGGTCTTCCGACATCGGCAGGCCGCGAAAGGCGTCGTCCACGTCCTTGATGATCTGATCCACCGTGTCGCGGTCCATGGCGACAAGACAGCAGGTGTCGCGAACGGCGCGACGGGCCAGTGACCATGCCGCCTCGACGTGGGCGCTGTGGACGGCGGAGCGTTCGGCTGCGGCGAGTGCGCCGGCTATGCGTGAGACGTGGTCGCTGACTCGGAGGAAGAAGCCGCTGTGTTCCTCGGGCAGAGCCGTGTTCCAGTTGTGCTCGGCATGGCGGATCACGTCCCACATCTTGCCTGCGGCAGGCGTGTAGGGCAGGCACGGCCGGGTGTGAAAGGCCCAGCGGTACGCCGTTGCCAGGTCGTGCTTCCACCTGGCCGACGGGGCCGTCTCCCGAGGGGCGGGCCTGCTGCGCTGGACGAAGTGCAGTGCGCGGGACCAGGTGGCGGCGTCCGTGGACAGGAAGCCGCGCCACGCTTGAAGCGTGGGCGTCCACAGGGCGCCGACATGCGGGGGAGCGGCTGTCCCAGCGGTTCGGTAGCGTCTGGAGCCTCGGGTGGGGATGAAGTGCCTACCGTCCCACGCCGTGCGCGTATGGAGTTCCAGGAGGGGACTCTTCCAGGAACTGCCGGGCCCCGTCGCGAACGGCGAGCCGGTCAGGAGAAGCGCGGAGGTGCCCGTACCGGCGTTTTCCGCACGGCGGGTGAGATGAACTGCCGCACTGTACATCTTGCCGTTCGTCACGTTGTGATGGGTCGTCAGTGGAGCGAGCTCTCCGAGGTAGCGGCGCAGGACATCGACGATCCGCGACGGGGCAGACGCCTCGTCGTGTACGTGGCACATCCAGACGGTCAGCGGGGCACTCGGCCAGGAGGCGATCGAGACGGCGGGGGAGACGGCTGTGGACCACCAGCTGACAGCTCCCGCGTAGAGGTCTGTCGGGTTCAGCCCTGCCGAGGCCGCTCCGGCTGCCGCCATCTCCCCGAGGGGCCCTCGCAGAATGACGTCGTCGTCCAAGGCGCTTCCTTGTCGTCGTGCGGAGAGGTCGGGTGGGCTTGATCTTGCCTGATGCCTCTGACATCGGCCGAAGGAGGCGGTGCCGCGATGAGGCGCGGCCACCTACGCGATGAGGCGCGGCCGCCTAGACGATGCCGAGCGCAGACCTGAGGAGATCCGCGCACGGGCAGCGACAGGCGCGGGGGCGCCTGAGCGACGCATATCGTCGGCCTATCGAAAAGCGGATACGCACCGGCAACACAGGGCCGACTTGGCTGACGTCATGTCCTCCCGCGAACCAGCACCCCTGTCCCACCCTGTGACGCTGACCGTCGCGCCGATCGGCGACGCCGAGCACCTGGCCTTCGTGCGGGCACGGCGGTCGGTGAACTTCGCGCAGACCCCGGCGTGGGGGCGGGTGAAGACAGAGTGGCGCAGCGAGTCGCTCGGATGGTTCGACGGCGGGCGGCTTGTGGGTGCGGGGCTTGTTCTGCACCGGCCGGTGCCCGGCCTGTCACGGTTCACGCTCGCGTATGTGCCATGGGGTCCTGACATCGACTGGTCCGGGGACATCGATGCGTGGCTCGACCCGCTGACGGCACATCTCAAGGCCCGTGGCGCGTTCGCGATCCGGCTCTGTCCGCCGGTGCGGACACACACCTGGGATGCGGCGCGGGTCAAGGACGGCGTGGCCGATCAGGCGGTGCGGCGGCTCATCAGACTCCCCGGCGGGCACGTCGATCCGACCGGTGCCGAGGTGAGCCGGCGGCTCCGGGCGGGCGGCTGGCTGCCGCAGAGCCCTGAGGACGGGTTCGGAGCCGGGCAGCCGCAGTTCACGTACGAGGTGCCGCTGGCGGGAAGGTCCGAGGACGACGTCCTGAAGGCCATGAACCAGCAGTGGCGCCGCAACATCAAGAAGGCCGCGAAGGCGGGAGTCGAGGTCACGGTCGGTGCCGCGTCGGACCTCGCGGCGTTCCATGAGCTCTACGTGCACACCGCCGCGCGCGACGGATTCACGCCGCGGCCGCTGACGTACTTCGAGACGATGTTCGCGGAGCTGAGCGCCGAGGATCCCGGGCGGATCGCGCTCTATCTGGCGCGCCACGAGGGCGAGTTGGTGGCCGCCACGACGCTGGTGCGGGTCGGCGCGCATGCCTGGTACGCGTACGGCGCCTCCTCGACGGCCAGACGTGAGGTGCGTGGCTCCAACGCGTGCCAGTGGGCGATGATCCGTGACGCCCTGGCGGCGGGCTGTGACGTGTACGACCTGCGGGGCATCACGCCGACGCTCGACGCGGACGATCCGCAGGTGGGCCTGATCCGGTTCAAGGCCGGCACCGGGGGGCGGGCGGTGCGGTACGTCGGGGAGTGGGATCTGCCGCTGCGACCGCTGGTCTACCGCGCCTTCGACCTGTACATGCGTCGGCGCGGGCGCTGAGCCCGCGCCGGGCGCTTACCCGAGTGCGGCGGCCACCTCGTCGAGGCGGGCGCCGCGCGACGCCTTGACGAGGACGACGTCGCCGCCGGTGAGGCTCTCGCGCAGCCAGGTGACGGCCGCCTGGTTGTCGGTGAATGTGATCGCCCGCTCCCTCGCGCCGTTGGCGATGGGACGGGCGGCTGTGCCGACGACGGCCACCAGGTCGGCGCGCGCGGCCGCGTACTCGCCCACCGCTCGGTGTGCGGCCTCGCTGTCGGCGCCCAGTTCGAGCATCGCGCCGAGTACGGCGATACGGCGGCGGCCCGCGATCGCGGCGAGCGTGTCCAGGGCGGCTCGGGTGGAGTCCGGGTTGGCGTTGTAGGAGTCGTTGAGCAGGGTCGCGCCACAGGCCAGGGTGCGTGGCTCCAGACGCCACTTGGACAGCGAGACGGTGCTGAGCGCTACCGCCGAGGTGATCAGGGGGATGCCCGCCGCGAGTCCCGCCGTGGCGGCGGCCGCCGCGTTGAGTGCCTGGTGGGCGCCCACGAGCGGCAGCGCGACACGGGCCGAGGCGCCGGAGGCGCGCAGCGTGAAGGCCGCCCGGCCCAGGCGGTCGAGGACCAGGTCCTGGACCCGCACGTCGGCGTGTGCGGCGCGGCCGAAGGTCAGGACCGGCCCTTCGGTCAGCGCGCGCATCGCGACGACGCGGGGGTCGTCGGCGTTGAGGACGGCGGTGCCGCCGGGTGCGAGGCCGCGCACGAGTTCGCCCTTGGTCCGTGCGATGGCCGCGCGCGAGCCGAACTCCCCGATGTGGGCCTGGCCGACGTTGAGCACGACCGCGATGTCGGGTGCGACCAGGCCGGTGAGGTGGGCTATGTCGCCGAGGTGGCGGGCGCCCATTTCGAGGGCGAGGAAACGGGTGTGCGCGTCGGCGCGCAGCATGGTCAGGGGCACGCCGAGTTCGTTGTTGTACGAACCGTGTGTGGCGACGGTCGGCCCCGCGCCCGAAAGGACGACGTTCAGCAGGTCCTTGGTGCTGGTCTTGCCCTGCGAGCCCGTCACCGCGACGACGGTGAGGCGTTCGCGCAGCCGGGCCACGGCGTGGGCGGCGAGTGTCCGCAGCGCGGCCGGTACGTCGTCGACGACGACGGTGGGCAGTGGTGTCGGCCGTGAACCGAGCACGGCGGTCGCACGGGTGTGGCCGGCGTAGTCGTGGCCGTCGACGCGCTCACCGACCATGGCGACGAAGAGACCGCCCGGTTCGCCGTGCCGGCTGTCGAGTACGGCCGGGGCCCTGACGGTGACGGTCGCGTCCCCCGTGACCCGGCCGCCGACGAGCGCGGCGATCTCGGCGAGGGAGAGGGGGTGCGGGGCGCGGGACGGCTGGCGCTGAGTCATGGCTCCAGTGAAGGCGGCGGGGTGTTGCCGGCGCGTATGCGGTTCTCGATACGTCGGCGAAAGGTGGTGGGCTCTGGCGGAGGTGTTCGCTTTCGCCGTTCGGCGTCCGGAGACGCCGAGGCTCCGGCCGGACCGGCGGAGCCTCGGCGTCTTCATCCCAGACTCACCTGTGTGATGGGAAAGTCGAAATAGGTGTCCGGGTAGGGCTCGTCCGTGAGCGTGTAATGCCACCATTCGCATGCGTAGGAGCTGAATCCGCTGGTCTCCATGAGGGCGCGAAGACACCTGCGGTTGTCCGCCGCGGCACGCGAGATTCCTTCCGCTCCGTGGTGCGAGATCGAGTCCATCAGGTCGTGCTCGCCGCCCATGTCGGCGAGGTCGCCGCTTGCCAGGTGGTACAGCGTCAGGTCGACGGTACTGCCGCGGCTGTGGCCCGACTTGGCGGCCACGTATCCGTTCTCGAACATCTCGGGCCGGTCGATATGGGGGTAGTGGCGGCGCTTGGTGCGGCCGTCCTCCGGCTGCTCCGACCAGCGCAGGAAAGAGTCCACGGCACGTTGCGGGCGGTAGCCGTCCCAGAGGAGGAGGCCGAATCCGTGCGAGGCCGCCTCTTCTCGCGCGCTCTGCAATGCCGCACACAGGGCCCGAGTGCCGACGATGCGATTGGCCAGGTAGCCGCTGACCGGTTTCCCGGTGAAGTTGTCCCAGGTGGCGTACTTGGCGTCCCAGCGGACCCCGGGGATGAACTCGTCTATGAAGACGAAGTCGTTACGCATCGGCCTGCTCCGTCGGAGTCAGGCGCCGGGCGAGGGCCCCGGTCACCAGGCGGTCGATCACTTCGGTCAGCGGGACCCCGGCGGCGGCCATCATCCTCGGGTATCGGCTGTACGAGGTCATGCCGGGGAACGTGTTGACCTCGTTGAGGACGACCTGTCCGTCGTCCCTGAGGAACAGGTCCACGCGGGCGAGTCCGCTGCAGCCCAGGGCGCGGTAGACGGCCTTCGCCACTTCCTGGACGCGTGCCCGTGACGCAGCCGGAATGTCGGCGGGGACGATCGGTGTCGCATTGTCGGAGCCAGTCTCGGGTTCGTCCTCTTGGTGAATCCGGAAGAACCCGTGAGACAGGGCGATGCGGTCTACTTCTCCCGCGGTCAGGTCCGTTCCGCCGCCCAGGATGGCGCATCCCACCTCGCTGCCGACGACCGCCTCCTCGATCAGGACTTTCGTGTCGTACCGCCGGGCGACGTCCAGCGCGGCCGGCAGTTCGTCCGCGTTCGCCACCTTGCTGACCCCGAAGGACGATCCCGAGCGAGCCGGCTTCACGAAGACGGGATAGGCGAGCCGGTCGGCGTCGATGTCCTCGCCCGCCGCGACCGTCCAGAAATTCGGTGTGGCGATTCCGGCGTCGGCGGCGACGACATAGGCGAGGGACTTGTCCATGCCCAGCGCGGAACTCTGGACGCCGCAGCCCACGTACGGGATGCCGGACAGCTCGAGCAGGCCCTGGACCGCGCCGTCCTCCCCGAGCTTGCCGTGCAGGACGGGCACCACGACATCCAGGCCGATCGTCTCGTACTTCCCCTGATCGAGCTGCCCCTGATCGAGTTGCCCCTGATCAAGGACGAGCAGTCCGCGCACGCCGCGGTCCGGGGACAGCACGGCACGCCGGTACGCGCCGCTCTCCCAGTCCGTGGCGGGGCCCTCGCAGAGTCTCCAGGCGCCGTCGCGCGTGATCCCGATGAAGTGCGGCTCGTAGGTGTCCGGGTCGAGGTTTCGCGCGATCTCCTGCGCGGACTTGACGGAGACGGGGTGTTCCTCCGAGGAGCCTCCGAAGAGGATCCCGACCTGAAGCTTGGCCTTAGGCATGATGATTTCCGCTTTCGAATTCCAGGCAGTTGGTGATCGAGTTCTCGACCGTTTCGCTCAGGGCGCGGTCCGTGTAATACGCGGTGTGCGGACTGATGAACGCGTTGGGCAGCTCCTGCAGCCGCAGCAGTGGCTTGCTGTCGATGGGCGCGTTCCTTCGGTCGGTGTAGAACACGCCTTCCTCGCCCTCGACGACGTCGAGGGCGACACCGCCAAGGCGCCCGTCCTCCAGCGCCGCGACCAGCGCGGTGGTGTCGATGAGGGCACCGCGCCCGGTGTTGACCACGAACGCGCCGAGTTTCATCCGCTGGATGCGTTCACGGTCGAGGAGGTGGTGCGTCCCGGCGTTGAGCGGCGCGTGGAGCGTGACGACGTCGCTCGACCTCAGCAACGCATCGAGCGACACCTCGTCGCCGGGGTCACCGGATTCACCGGGTTCAGCGGCACGATTTCCGTACGCCAGTATCCGGCACCCGAAGACGCCGAGCCTTTCCATGACGGCCGTGCCGATGCGTCCCGTTCCGACCACGCCGACGGTCAGGTCGCGCAGATCCGTCCCTCGTACGTCGTGCAGCCGGTAGTCGTACACATCCGCACGGCGGACAGTGGACTTGGCGTGACGCACCGCCATCAGCAGCATCATCACCGTGTAGTCGGCGACACTGTCGGGGGAATAGCAGACGTTGCCGACGGAAATGCCGACGCGGCCCGCATAATCCACGTCGATGTGGTCGTACCCGATGCTTCTCGTGGAGATGTAGGAGACGCCGACTCGGCTCAGCGCGCGCATGGTCGCCGGGGTGATCCGGGTCTTGTGCCCGACGCTGATGCACCGGTTTCCGGACGCCAGGTGGACGTTTTCCTCCGACACCGCGGATTCTGTGATGGTCGGCGTCACTCCGAATCGGGGTGCCAACTCCCGGAAGCGTGCGGCTTCGTCCCGCCCGCATCCGAAAGCGGTGATTCCCACTGGTCCGCTGTAGGTCATGCGTCCATTCAAGGAAACGGGGCGTTGCCGAGGCGTATGGAGTTCTCGATATGCTGCCGATACGTTGTCGGTTCGCTGTGCCGGCCCGCCCCGCGTAGTCGGCGGGGCGCTTATCAAGACTGCGGGGACGTGCGCGCGGGCAGTTCCACCGTGATGCGCAGGCCGCCGGTGTCGCGCGGGGTGAGGGTGAGGGTGCCGTCGTGTGCGCGAGTGATGGTGGTGACGATGGCCAAGCCGAGGCCGACGCCACTCTGGTCGGCGTGGATGCGCTCGGTACCCCTCTGGAATGGTTCGGTGAGTGTCGAGACCAGGTGTGGAGTCAGTTTCTCGCCGGTGTTTTCGACCGTGAGCATCACGGTGCCGGGGTAGGCGCTGGTAGTGACCCACACCCTGCCCTCTTCCGGCAGATTGTGGACGACCGCGTTGTGCACGAGGTTCATGGTCAGTTGCAGGAGGAGCGCTGGCGATCCGCTCGTGTGGGTGATGTCGCCGCGGGTCTCGATCGTGACGCCGTTCTTTTCCGCGAGGGGGAGCAGCGTCTCGGTGGCTTCTTCCGCCATGAGGGACAGGTCGACCTGTTCTCGGGTGAAGGATCGCTGGTCGGCTCGGCTGAGCAAGAGCAACGCTTCAGTGAGGTCGATCGCTCGGGTATTGACAGCTTGGAGGCGGTCGAGGACTTCGCCGATGTCGTGTGCTGGATCGGTGCGGGCCACCTCGACAAGTGACTTTGAGATGGCCAGCGGGGTGCGCAGTTCGTGCGAGGCGTTCGCCGCGAATCTCTGCTGCGCGGCGACGTGTGCTTCAAGCCGTGCGAGCATCGCGTCGAAAGCGTCGGCGAGTTCACGGAACTCGTCCTGGCGGCCCGGCATCTGGATACGGTGCGAGAGCGATCCCGCAGCGGCCGTGCGGGTGGCTTTGGTGATACGAGCCAGGGGAGCGAGCATACGACCGGCGAGGAACCATCCTCCCAGGAGACCGAATACGAGGAGGAACACCATGACCGCGGCTGCCGTTGGCGCGAAACCCTGCACGAAGTCGACTACCGGGTTTCTTCTCCATGCCCCCTGTTCGTTGGTTTGCAGCCACCCCTGTTGCACGAGGAACACTCCTGCGGCGGCGAGCGCCAAGGCACCGGCGAGCATGAGGAATCCGGCGTAGCTGAGGGTGAGCTTGAGACGGACGCTCAGTCCAGACGCTCTATCCATGGTTCTGTCCCCCGTCTCCGGCCCGCTGCTGTGCGTCGATTCGGTAGCCGACGCCGGGGGCCGTGGTGATGATCCACGGCTCACCGAGACGCTTGCGCAGTGCTGAGACGGTGATCCGGACGGCATTGGTGAACGGATCGGCGTTCTCGTCCCACGCGCGCTCCAGAAGTTCCTCGGCGCTGACGACACCGCCCTCGGCGGCGATGAGGACCTCGAGTACGGCGAACTGCTTGCGCGTCAGCGCGACGTAGCGGCCGTCCCGGTAGACCTCGCGTCGGAACGGATCGAGGCGCAGCCCCGCGATCTCACGGACCGGAGGCCGACTGTGGGCACGCCTGCGGTCGAGCGCTCGGAGCCTGAGGACGAGTTCCTGCAGTTCGAACGGTTTCGTGAGGTAGTCGTCGGCACCGAGCTCGAAGCCGGATGCCTTGTCGTCGAGGCGGTCGGCCGCGGTCAGCATGAGGATCGGCATGCCGCTGCCCGAGTCGACGATGTGTGTGGCGATCTCGTCACCAGAAGGGCCGGGGATATCACGGTCGAGGACGGCGATGTCGTAGCTGTTGATGCTCAGCAGTTCCAGGGCGGTGTCGCCGTCGCCCGCGAGGTCGGCCGCGATCGCTGCCAGACGCAGGCCATCGCGAATGGCTTCTGCCATATAGGGTTCGTCCTCGACGATCAACACCCGCATGCTCTCGATGGTACGAGCGGGCACGTATCGTCCGCGTATCAAAAACCGGATGCCCACCGTCCGCGTATCAACAACCGGATGCGCGCCGACAACACCGTGCCACCGTCTATCAGCGCATCGCCGCCCTGCGCGACTTGCGACGGCGGCGCCCGCTGCGCTTCGAGCCGCGCACCGCCACCGCGATGTGGACGAGGACCTTGCGCCCCGTCCTGCGGTTGCCGCTCCTGATCGAGTCATCCCCACGCCTGGGCCGACATCGCCGGGTCGCGGAGCGGACCGTGTCGTGGCTGTTCGGGTGCCGACGCCTTCACTGCCGATACGTCGAGAAGTGGTCGCACCGCCCGAGCCGCGAGGTTAGGCTCTCGCCGGGATCATCCACCACCGAAGCAGGTGCCGGGACACGGGGGACGTACGGTTGATGGCCGATGTGAGGGTCGAGACGGTCGCGCTCGACGCAGCCGGGAACAGGCAGATCGCCAGCAGGACGCGGGCGACGTCGTCCCTGGGTGAACGTGCCCCCGAGATCGAGGAGGCGATCGTCCAGGCCTCCGCCATCGCCCAGCAGTCCCTGGCGCAGGTCCCCGAGCGCGACGGCTGGCGGGTCACCAGCATGGACGTCACCTTCGGTCTGACCCTCGCGGCCGAAGCCGGGGTCATCCTGTCCAAGGCGTCGGCGGAGGCCTCGTTCGAGGTCACCCTCACCGTGGAGCGCACCCCGGGGAACCCGTGACGGGCACGGGCTACTGGGTCGACCTTTACCAGGCCGAGCAGCACCTGGGCGGTGGCTTCCTGCTCACCCGCCGGTTCGTGCTCACCGCACTGCACTGCCTGCGCGGCCTGGCCGTCGACGAGAGCGTCGGCATCCAACTGGCCGACGGTGAGCGGGTCCAGGGCCGAGTCTGCCGCCAGGACAAGGAAGCCGACCTGGCCCTCGTCGAGATCGGTGCCGGGCACCAGGTCGCCCTGCCGATCCCCGCGGCCGACGTCGCCCGCGACGGCGACCGCTGGCGCGGCCCCTACCGGCCCGCCGCGCACGAAGCGCACCTCAGCGGGCGGGTGAGCGCGGGCGCCGCGCCACACCTGTGTGTCGGCGGCGCGACCATCGAAGCGCTTCAGCTCACGGCGGACCAGCATCTCGGTGACTACTCCGGCTATTCGGGCGGGCCGGTGGAGGGCGTGGGGGAAGGCGGCACACAGCCGCCCGTGGTCGTCGGCATCCTGATCGAGCAGGCCCCCGACCGTGCCGCCGAGGCCCGCGCCGCCAACGTGCTCTTCGCCGCCACCATCAAGGAAGCGATACGCCGCTTCGACCACCTCGACGTCGTCCACCTCATCGACGTACTCAGGCCGCCGGGCCCCGACGGCGCCCCTTCCGGCCCCGGCCACGATCGTCCGGGCCCGGACCGCGATTCATCCGCCCCGCACGGCGGGACACCCGCCCGATTCATCGGCACGGAGGCCCTGTTGCTCCAGCTCGACGCGTGGGCGCAGCGTAGTCTCATCGATCCGTCCCAGATCGCCGAGCTGAAATTCATGGCTGTGAAGGCGCTCATCGAAGGCCAGGAGAGCGGGGGCGGCGCATGAACGAGGCGGTCTGGCAGGACGCCGTCTACTACGCCACGCTCGCCGTGCAGGGCGACAGCACCGCCACCGCCTCGGCCCTGCACGCCGTCGAACGCCTGCGCACCGACGAGCACGTACTGCGCCATCCGGCCCTCAGCCACGACCTGGCCCTCCTCACGGCCCTCCTTGACAGCATCGGCCAGCAGGCCGCGTCCGGAGCCCTCCTCCAGCACGTGGTGTCCCGACTGGCGTGGGACACCGACGGACTGAACATCGACACCGCCTCGCGCAACCACCTGGCCGTGACGCTGGCGGACCGCGGATATCTGGCCGCCGCCGCGACCGTGCTGTCCTCCGCCCTCCAGTTCGACCCGGACGACGGCGCCTCGGCCGCGCCCACGCTGGCCAACCTCGCGGCGCTCAAGATGCGGCTCAGAGACCTAGCGGGGGCCGAGCGCACGGCCACCCTGGCACGGGAGCGGCTGGCCGGGGCCGACCACTCAGAGGAACAGCCGGACGTCCACCTCCTTGTGCTCGCCGTCCTGACGCAGACGGCGCGACGACAGGGCCGCCACGACGACGCGGACCGGCTGCTCGGCGACCTCGAACGCGCTGTCCGGCATCTCGTGGCCCTGCGGGGCGGCGAGCATCCGCAGTCCCTGTCGGCGCTGGTCGCGCTGGCCACCGCCGAGAGCGAGTCCGCGCGGGCCGCCGGGGACCGCGAGCGGACGCAGCGCGCCGCGCACGTCCTGGCCGTGGCGTCACAGAAGGCCGCGGCGACGATGGGAGCCCACCATCCGCAGTCGGTCGCCGCGCTGCTCAGCCTCGCCGCGGTGGAAGGCGAAACGGCTCAAGAAGCGCGGGACGAGCGTGGGATCGACCAGGCCAGAGCCCTGCTCGCGGAGGCCGCGCGGCGATGGGGCGTCATGCGGCGGGGAACGGATCACGCTCCCCGGGCGGCCGTTCCGGTACCCCAGCCCCCGAGGTTCCGGGAAGCTGAGCTCCGACGACCGGCACCCGAGCCCCCGAGGTCCCAGGAAGCCGAGCTCCGGCGACCGGCGTCCGAGCCGCCGAGGCGTCGGGTCCCCGAGGTGCGCCGACAGCCACCGCGGTCCCTCACGGCCAGGCCCGTCGTCACGGTCAGGGCATCAGACCATGGCGACGAGGGCGCGTCGGAGCTGCGTTTCGGCGTGCTCGGTCCCGTGCGGGCGTGGCGCGGTGCCGAGCCCCTGCCCATGGGTTCGCCGCAGCAACGGGCTCTGCTCGCCGCCCTGTTGCTGCGCGGTGGCCGCACCGCCACGGCTGCCGAGTTGATCGACGCGGTGTGGGGCGAGGACCCCCCGTCGCAGGCGCTGGCAGCCCTGCGTACGTACGCCTCCCGGCTCCGCAAGGTGCTCGCTCCAGGAATGCTGGCCAGCGAGTCCGGAGGGTACGCGCTGCACATCGGGGCCGGATCCGTCGACCTGACGGTCGCGCAGCGCCTGGTGGCGGATGCGGAGAGACTCCGTTCGGTCGGCGAACGGGCGCAGGCGCGTGACATGTTCAACAAGGCCCTCGCAGTGTGGGACGGAGAGTCCCTGGCAGGCGTGCCGGGCCCCCATGCCGAAAAGAAGCGCGTCACCCTGGAGGAGTGGCGGCTTCACATCATTGAGACGCGACTGGACGTGGACCTGGAACTCGGCCTCCATGAGGAGGCGGTTTCGGCGCTCACCGCGCTCACCGCGGCCTATCCCCTGCGCGAGCGCCTGCGCGAGCTGCTCATGTTCGCCCTGTACCGAAGCGGTCGCCGAGCCGAGGCCTTGGCCGTGTACGCGGACACCCGGCGCCTGCTCGCCGACGAACTCGGAGTGGTCCCGGGCGCGGGCCTGTACGACCTGCAGCAGCGGATTCTCGCCGCCGACCCGAGCCTTGAGGACGTGGCCGGGCCGCGCCGCGAAACGAGAGCCAGTGTCGTGCGGCCCCAGCAACTGCCCGCGACGACCCCCGACTTCACGGGCCGCGCCGGCCTCCTGCGTGAACTCGGTGAACGCCTTGCCGACTCCCCGGGACCCGTCCTGGCGATCTCCGCCTTGGCGGGAATCGGGGGCGTCGGCAAGACCACCCTCGCCGTACACGTGGCCCACCAGGCGCGCCAGGGGTTCCCCGACGGGCAGTTGTACGTCGACCTGCAAGGAACCGGTGCCCGGCCGACGGAGCCCGAGACGGTCCTCGGGGCCTTCCTGCGCGCCCTGGGCACGGAGGACTCGGTGATCCCCGACTCGCTCGAGGAGCGCTCGGCACTGTACCGCTCGGTCCTGAACGGCCGCCGGGTCCTTGTGCTCCTGGACAACGCCCGCGACGCCGCACAGGTGAGGCCGCTCCTCCCCAGCACCGAGGGCTGCGCCACGATCGTCACCAGCCGCGTCCGCATGGTGGACCTGACCGGGGCCCATCTTGTGGACCTCGACGTGATGAGCCCGGACGAGGCCCTGCAGCTGTTCACCAAGATCGTGGGGGGTGAACGCGTCCGCACCGAACGCAGCGCCGCCCTCGACGTGGTCGCGGCCTGTGGGTTCCTTCCGCTGGCGATCCGGATCGCGGCCTCGCGCCTGGCGGCCCGCCGTACCTGGACCGTGTCCGTCCTCGCCGCGAAACTCTCCGACGAGCGCCGCCGCCTCGACGAACTGCAGGCCGGGGACCTCGCGGTCAAGGCGACCTTCGGGATGGGGTACGGGCAGCTGGATCCGGCGCAGGCACGCGCCTTCCGCCTCGTCGGCCTCGCCGACGGACCGGACATCTCGCTCGCCGCGGCCGCCGCCATGCTCGACCAGTCGCACGAGGACAGCGAGGAGATCCTCGAATCGCTCGTCGACACCGGCTTCCTGGAGGCGGCGGCACCGGGCCGCTACCGCTACCACGACCTCACCCGGTTGTACGCCCGCGCCTGCGCGGAACGGGACGAGGAATCCCCAAGTGAGCGCCGGGCGGCACTGACCCGCCTCCTGGACTTCTACCTGGCCACCGCGACCGGGGTGTACGCCGTCGAGCATCCAGGTGACCGAAGCGTGGAACATCTGGAACCCATCCGGTATCCCGGCGTCGAGTTCTCGTACCTGGACGACGCGCGGCGCTGGCTGGCGTCCGAGGCGCAGTGCATCCTGGCCTGCGCCCGCCAGCTCGCTCACGGCTCCGAACTGCGCAGGTCGATCGATCTGCTGTGGAGTGTGAAGGACATCGTGGGATCCGGGAACTTCCTCAGGTACCAGGACACGGCGACCGTGGCGCAGCGTGCCGCACGCGAGGCCCGCGACGCCCAAGCGGAGGGGCGTGCCTGTGCCGCGCTCACCGCGGTGCACCTGACGGCGGGGAACCTCCGGGAGGCCGACGCGGAGGCCCAGCGCGCGCTGGCGCTCGCCGTGGCGATCGACGACCCGGTGACCAGCGCCTGGGTGCCTTACGACCGCGGCGTCATCGCGCTCCAAGAGCGCCGCCACACGGAGGCGGACCGCTGCCTTCGGGAGGCCATGTCCCGCTTCCGCGAGGACGACAACCCCTTCGGCCTGGCCAGCGCCCTGTGTCAGCTCTCCCACGTCGAGGCGAGCCTGGGCAACGTCCGCAGCGCGGTCGCGCTCGCCGAGGAGGCCATCGAACGGCTCGGCTCCGAGGCCGACACCCTCGCCCTCGCTGAATCGCGGTACGCGCTGGGGCTCGCGCTGTCCGCCGCCGGGCAGATCCCTGAAGCACTGGAACAGCTGGACCAAGCGCTCGCCATCTACCAGGAGTGCACGCAAGCACTAGGGGAGGGCATGGCCCGCTACCGGCGCGCCGAGATACACCTAGGCTCGGGCCACCCCGCCCAGGCGGCCGCGGAAGCCGAACAGGCACTCGCGGTACTGGGGCGGGTGGGAGGCGCCCGACGCAAGGCCGATGTCCTCGTCGTGCTGGGCGACGCCATGGACGAGCGCGGCGAGTCGGCACGCGCCCGCACGTGCTGGGCCGAGGCCCTGGCGGTGTACGAGCACGTCTCCGGAAAGGAGGGACGCGAACTGAGGGACGGCCTGAACGCACGGTTGAGCGGCCGGGGCACGGGCAGGGAGGCGGGGCGCCTGACGAGGAGGTGATCCGCTGTGCGAGCCGCGTCCGGGCCGGTTCGGCCCCATCTTCGCCGAACCGACGGTCTCGCCCTCCTCCACGGCGACCACCGTGCGCCCCGACAGCGACAGTTCTCAAGGAGCGCTTCGAGGAACGTCTGTGGAATACAGGGGCGCGTTGATTCACCCGCCCGGACGGCACTGCCAGCACCTGAACTGGACCGTTGCCGTGAGCGAGTGGGCTCGTTGGATCAGTCGAGCATCCGGTGGGCCGGTCGCGTCAGACGGCGGTGGGGCCAAGGCCGGTGAGGGACGACGGGCGGGCGAGGACCATGACAGACACGTCGTTGTACGGCGGCAGCCGGACGCGCACGGCCGCTCCCGGGGTGGACGGCGAGGAGCTCCTGCGCCGCGGCGTGGCGCTCGTCGAGCCTCCGCTGCGGGCGGCCATCGACCGGCTGCACCCGTCCACGGCCACGGTCTGCCGCTACCACCTGGGGTGGGACTCCGGGGAGTCGCCCACGTCGGTGCGGCACGTGGCCAAGCGGGTGCGCGCGGCGCTCGCGCTGCTCTCGGCGCGCTCCGTCGGGGCGCCGGAGCGGTACGCCGCCGTCGCCGGTACGGCCGTGGAACTCGTACACCAGCTCTCCCTGTTGCACGACGACATCATGGACGGTGACGCCGAGCGACGCGGCAGGCCCGCAGCGTGGGCCCGGTTCGGCACCGGCGCCGCGGTGCTCGCCGGTGACGCCCTCGTCGTCCAGGCCGTCGCCACCGTCTTCCGCGCGCAGGCTCCCGGCGCCCGCGCCGCCATGGAGGAGGTCATCGTCACGGTGGAGCGGATGGTGGATGGCCAGGCGGAGGACCTCGACCTGGAGCGGCGCGCGCTGCGGGAGGTGTCCGCGAGCAGGTACGCGGGCATGGCGCGCGGCAAGACCGGGGCGCTCTTCGGCTGCGCGGCGGCCCTGGGAGCCGTGCTCGCGGACGCGCCGCCGCCGGTGGTGCGGGCCCTGCGCGGAGCGGGCAGCGACCTCGGCGTGGCCTTCCAGATCCTGGACGACGTGCTCGGCCTGTGGGGCGACAGCGCGGTCACCGGAAAGCCCGTCGGCGCGGACCTGGTCCGCGGCAAGAAGACGCTGCCGCTGGTCCTCGCCGCGACGGTGGACTCCGCCGACGGCCACAGGGTCGCGGAACTCCTCGACTCCGTACCGCTGCCACCGGCCCGCGTCCCCGAGGTCATGCGCCACCTGGAGGCCCTGGGCGGCCGGGAGCGTGCCGAGGCGGCGGCCGCCCGCCATGTGGCGTCGGCCCTCGCCGCGCTCGATGAGGCGGAGCTGCCCGGTGCCGTGCGGCAGGAGTGGAGTTCCCTCGTCGACTGCCTGTCCCGCCGCAGGCGCTGAGGTCCACCGCCCCGTCACGTGCCAGGCGCCGCCGTACGCCCTGGTCCGCCCCCCAGCAGGAGGAGATCCCCGTGCCGACCGCCCCGTACGCCCTGCGCGTACGCGACGTGCACAAGGCCTACCGCTCGCGCCGCGTCCTGAGAGGGGTCACCTTCAGCCTTGAACCGGGCACCCTGGCGGGCGTCGTGGGTGAGAACGGCTCGGGCAAGAGCACGCTGCTGCGCGTCCTGTGCGGGCAGCTCGCCGCCGACGCGGGCCAGGTGGAGCGCCGCGGCTCGCTCGGCTACTGCCCGCAGGACGCGGTGCTCAACGAGGCGCTCACCGTCGACCAGCACCTGCGCTGGTTCCGCACGGCGTACCGCCTGGACGGGCCGGGCCGCGCCGAGGAACTCCTGGACGAGCTGCACTTCACCGAGTACCGGCACACCCGCGTGGGCCTCCTCAGCGGAGGCACCCGGCAGAAGCTGAACCTGGCCCTCGCGCTCCTGCACGACCCCCAAGTGCTGCTGCTCGACGAGCCGTACCAGGGCTTCGACTGGGAGACGTACCTGCGGTTCTGGGACGTGGCGACCCGGCTGCGCGACCGGGGCCGCTGCGTCCTCGTCGTCTCGCACCTGGCCTGGGACGCCGGGCGCCTGGACGTCGTGCACCGGCTGCGCGAGGGCGTGGCCACGCCCTGGAGCGGGGAGGGCCGTCCGGCCGACGCGCGAGGGGCGGCGCGGTGAGCAGGACATGGGAGACCTTCCGCACGGGTGCCGGGTTTGCGCTGCTCGAACACGCCCGCAACCGGCTCGCCCTCGTGCTCGTCGTCGGCTACATCCCGCTCTGGCTGACCCTGGAGCACTGGTTCGTCACCCCCGACCGGCTGCGCTTCCTGCTGCGCGCCGCCGAGCGGACCGTGACCGTCAACGGCAACCACCTGACGATGGTGTCGGGGGCCATCAACACGGTGACGCTCATCGTCGGCTTCATGATGTTCATGACGACCTTCAAGGCCCTCGCCTTCGACCGCAGGCTCGCGCTCGCCGGATACCCCCGCTCCTGTCTGCTGCTGAGCAAGGTCGTCGCGATGGCGGTCGCCTCCGCCCTCATCTCGGCGTACGCCACCGCCGTGGTCTGCTGGTACTGGGACCCGGTGCGGCCCGCGCTCCTCGCGCTCGGCCTGTTCACGGCCGCCGTGAGCTACGGCGGCATCGGCATCCTGCTCGGCGCGTTCCTGCGCAACGAACTCGCCGGTCTCTTCGTCATCATCATGGCCAGCCTGCTCGACACCATGCTCCAGAACCCCATGAGCAATGCGGGAGCCGAGAAGGACGGGCTCCAACTCCTGCCCGGGTACGGCCCCACCCAGGTCGCGGTCGCCGCGAGCTTCACGCCCACCGTCACCCCGTACGGGCACCTGCTGCTCGGCCCCGCCTGGTTCGTCGCCATGTGGCTGCTCGGCACGGCCGCGTTCTTCGCCCGGACCCGCGACCATCTGCCCCCGCCCTCCGTCCCGCTGCCGACAGGGAGAACCGCGTGAACCGCCACGACATCCGCCTCTTGGGCACCTGGCGCGCGCCGCTCGCGCCGGACACCGTGTACGCGAAACTCGCCGACGTGGAGGCCTACCCCACGTGGTGGCCCGCGTTCCGCTCTGTGCGGCAGACCGGCGAGCGGGAGTGCGAGGTGGTGATCAGGTCCGCGCTCCCTTACGTACTGAGGGTCACGTTGACGCCGGTGCTGGAGGACCCCGCCGAGCACGTCCTGGAGGCGGCGCTCGACGGCGACATCTCGGGCACCGTCCGCTGGGCCGTGGCCCCCGACGGGCACCACGGCTGCGTCGCCACGCTCACCCAGCACGTGACCGTCCGCAAGGCCGCGCTTCGGCGCTGGATGCCGCTGGCGCGCCCGGCCTTCCGCGCCAACCACGCGCTGGCCCTGCGGGGCGGCCAGCGGGGTCTGACGGCGATGGGGTGAAGGCCCGAAGGCCCTGGCTCGCGGCGCTCCTCCACCCACCATCGAAGGAGAGGATGCTCCCCTTCACCAGTAGGTGCGTCATGAGTCTCACCGCCATGCCGGGCACGCTGCGGGCCCTTGGTGGCGGGGGTTGAAATGAGGGTGTGGGGATAGGGAAGCCGCGGGTCTACAACACGCTGTTGGTAAGCGGGCGTTGTTCATGCCGGATGCCGACATGTTGATGGCGGCCTAATGGCCTGCGTGCTGATGTCGCCGGACTCGGCGCCCCACTAGCGGAGCTAGGACGCGCCTGGAGGACGGCGCGGGAGGCCGCCCACAGTGCTCGCCGCTTGGTGCTCACCGCCCTCGTAGACGTCACAGCCGTAAACATTGTGAGAGGGGGAAGGGAACTCTCCGTTCTATGCGCGGAATTCAAGCTCGAATCGAATGTGCGCTGAGCCTTCAGTTGGATTTCGCCAAGGCCCCCTCGCGTGCGGGCTCTACTAGATACGCTGCCGCTTGAGCCGCCAGGGCCCGGGTGTTGACCCCGCCTCAAGGCGATTCGTAAACTCGAATACGATTCGAGTTTTACTCGCCTGTCGTTCGGAGACGCATCCATGAACGTCCGTGCACACATCGAGGCCGTCTATGAAGAGGTCCGTCGGCGCGACCCTGGGGAAACGGAGTTCCACCAGGCGGCTCTCGAGGTCCTCGACTCGCTGGCGCCCGCGCTCGAACGGCACCCCGAATACGCGGAGACCGGAATCCTGGACAGGCTGTGCGAGCCCGAGCGGCAGCTGGTCTTCCGGGTGCCCTGGGTCGACGACAGCGGCGCCGTGCGCGTCAACCGGGGGTTCCGCGTGGAGTTCAACAGCGCCCTCGGCCCGTACAAGGGAGGCTTGCGGTTCCACCCGAGCGTCAACCTCGGCATCGTGAAGTTCCTGGGGTTCGAGCAGATCTTCAAGAACGCGCTCACCGGGATGGCGATCGGCGGCGGGAAAGGCGGGGCGGACTTCGACCCCAAGGGCCGCTCGGACGGCGAGATCATGCGGTTCTGTCAGTCGTTCATGACCGAGCTCCACCGCCACCTGGGCGAGCACACCGACGTGCCGGCCGGCGACATCGGCGTGGGCGGCCGGGAGATCGGCTACCTCTTCGGCCAGTACAAGCGGATCACCAACCGCTACGAGTCGGGCGTCCTGACCGGCAAGCCGGTCGGCTGGGGCGGCTCCCACGCCCGCACCGAGGCCACCGGCTACGGCGCGGTGTACTTCGCCCAGGAGATGCTCGCCACCCGGGGCGGCGCCTTCGACGGGCGGCGTGTGGTGGTCTCCGGCTCCGGGAACGTGGCGGTGTACGCCGCGGAGAAGGCGCACGCCCTGGGCGGCCGCGTGGTGGCGTGCAGCGACTCCTCCGGATACCTCGTCGACGAGGACGGCCTCGACCTGGAGCTCCTGAAGGACATCAAGGAGGTGCGCCGCGCCCGGATCTCCGCGTACGCGGAGGCCAAGCCGTCCGCGCGCTTCTCCGCCCGCGGCACCGTCTACGACGTCCCGTGCGACATCGCCCTGCCGTGCGCCACGCAGAACGAACTGCGCCGCGAGGACGCCGTCGCCCTGGTCAAGAACGGGGTCCGCGCCGTCGCCGAGGGCGCGAACATGCCCTGCACGCCCGAGGCGGTGACGGTGTTCCGCGAGGCCGGGGTCCTGTTCGGCCCCGGCAAGGCCGCCAACGCGGGCGGCGTGGCCACCTCCGCCCTGGAGATGCAGCAGAACGCCGCCCGTGACACCTGGACCTTCGAGCAGACCGAGTCCCGGCTCGCCGCGGTCATGCGCGACGTCCACACCCAGTGCCGCGCCACCGCCGAGAGTTACGGCGCGGGCCCCGACGACTATGTGCTCGGTGCCAATGTGGCGGGCTTCTTGAGGGTCGCGGAAGCGATGACGGCGCAGGGCGTCATCTGACGTCGTAGGGGCCCACGCCCCACTCCGCCCTGCCCGGCTCCGTCGGCTGGCCCCTGCCCGGGGCCGCCGGGGGTTCCGCCGCCTCCGCCCTGCGTGACGACAGATGTGTCCCGTTGCCCGGACAAAGGCACTGGTCGAATGCTGGTCGCGTGTTGATCGAATGCCGATCGACGCCGATCGAATGCGGGGCTGGTGCGGGATGAGCACTGGGTGCGCGTTAAACGGGTGTGACGTGAGTGGTTTCGAGTAAGGGATACGGGGGCCGAGCCCCGCCAGGGGGCCGACTGGCGAGGCGGATGGGGGCTTTCGGAGTGGTGGATTCCGTGTCGGTCACGGGAATGCGGGCAGCGACGTTCTCCGAGCTGTTCGACCGGCAGGCGGCCGCGTCACCGGACGCGGTGGCCCTGGTCTTCGGTACGGAGCAACTGACGTACGGGGAGCTGGACGCGCGGGCGAACCGGCTGGCGCGGCTGCTCGTCGCGCGGGGCGTGGGCCGGGAGTCGGTCGTCGGAGTCGCGCTGCGGCAGTCACCACGTTTCTGGGCCTCGGCGCTCGCGGTGCTCAAGGCGGGCGGGGCCTACCTTCCCCTGGACCCGGACTACCCCGCGCGGCGGCTCGCCTTCATGGCGGCGGACTCGCTGGCCAGCCTCGTGCTGTCCGACGTGGCCACGGCCGGGGGGCTGCCCGAGCTCGCGGCGCCCGTCCTGAGCCTGGACGCGGCGGGACCCGCCGCGGAGCTCGCCGCCGCGGACGCCTCCCCGCTGACCGACGCCGACCGGTCCCGCCCCACGGTCGCCAACACCGCGTACGTCATCTACACCTCCGGCTCCACCGGCCTGCCCAAGGGCGTCGCCGTCACCCACAGCGGACTCGCCGGGCTGCGCGCGACGCAGCACGCGCGCGTCGACGTCGGGCCCGGCGCACGCGTCCTGCAGCTCGGCTCGCCCAGCTTCGACATCGCGGTGTGGAACGCGCTCATGGCCCTTACCAACGGCGCTGCCCTCGTCGTGCCCGAGCAGGCGCGCCTCGTCGGCGACGACCTCGCCCGCCTGCTCGCCGACAGCCGCGTCACCCACGCCTCGCTGCCGCCCGCCGTCCTCACCACGCTCCCCGCCGACGCCCCCCGGGCCCTCACCGACCTCAAGTTCCTCACCGTCGGCGGTGAGGTCTGCCCGCCCCACCTGCCCGCCCAGTGGGCACCCGGCCGCCGTTTCCTCAACGGCTACGGCCCCACCGAGACCACCGTCTGCGCCACCGTCAGCGCACCCCTGACCAACGGTCGGGCCCCCATCGGCACCCCGGTCGCCGGGAGCCGTGTCCACGTACTCGACGAGCGGCTTCACGAGGTGGAGCCGGGCACGGCCGGGGAGTTGTACGTGGCGGGCCCGAGCCTGGCCCGCGGCTATCTGAAGCGCCCCGGGCTCACCGCGTCCCGGTTCGTCGCCGACCCCTTCGGCCCCGCGGGCACGCTCATGTACCGCACCGGGGACGTCGTCCGCCAGGGCGACGACGGGCAGCTGGAGTACCTGGGCCGCTCTGACGACCAGGTGAAGATCCGGGGCCTGCGCATCGAGACCGGCGAGGTGGAGGCGGCCCTCGTGGCGCATCCCCTCGTGGCGCAGGCCGTCGTCACCACGTACGACGGAAGCGACGGGCACACGACGCACGGCAGCCGGGGCACGCGGCTCATCGGGTACGTCGTGCCCGCCGACGTCGCGTGGGAGCAGACGGGCCGGGGCACCGGGCACGTGGCCCTGGACGCCGGGATCGGGCCGGGGGAGCTGCGGGCGTTCGTGGCCGCGCGGCTGCCAGAGTCCATGGTTCCGGTGCGGGTCGTGGTCCTTGACGAGCTGCCGCTGACGCCGAACGGCAAGGTCGACAAGGCGGCCCTGTCCGATTCGGTGTGCGAGGGGAGCGCCTACCGGGCGCCGGGGCCGGGAGCCGAGCGGGTCCTCGCGGAGGTGTTCGCCGAGGTGCTCGCGGTGGACCGGGTCGGCGTCGACGATGACTTCTTCGCCCTGGGCGGCGACAGCATTCTGTCGCTGCAGGTGGTGTCGCGGGCGCGGAGCAAGGGGGTGGAGATCACCTCCCGGCAGGTCTTCGAGCGCCGGACGGTGGCCGAGCTCGCGGAGGCGGCCGCCGCCCGCGTCGACGCGGCGCCGGTCTTGCAGGAGCGGGAAGGCGGCGGTACGGGCTGGATGCCGCTGTTGCCGGTCGCGCGCTGGCTCAGGGACCTGGGTCCTGGCTTCGACCGGTTCCTGCAGGCGACGGTCCTCGATCTGCCCCTGGGCATCGACGAGGCGGGCCTGGCCCGGACGCTCGGTGCCGTCGTCGACCGGCACGACCTGCTGCGCTGCCGACTCGTCGAGGAGGGCGGCGGCGGCCTCGCCGTCGCCGGTCCTGGAACCGTGGACGCGGCGTCCCTGGTGCGCCGCGTCGCGTGCGACGGCGACTGGGGCGGACGGCCCGAGCGGGCCGAGGCGTGGCGGACGCTGGTGCTCGCCGAACTCGACGAGGCGGCCGCCCGGTTGCACCCGGCCACGGGCACGGTCGCCCAGTTCGTGTGGTTCGACGCCGGACCCAGGAAGGCCGGACGGCTGCTGCTGGTCCTGCACCACCTGATCGTCGACGGCGTGTCCTGGCGCGTCCTGCTGCCGGACCTCGCGGCCGCCTGGCGCGAGGTCCGCGACGGACGCGCCCCGCGCCTGCCCGCCGTGGGCACGTCGATGCGGCGCTGGGCCCACGCCCTCGTCGAGGAGGCGTCGCACCCCGGCCGGGTGGCCGAGCTCGACCTGTGGCGGTCCGTCGTGGACGGCCCCGACCCGCTGCTCGGCACCCGGCGCCTGGACCCGGCGGTGGACGTGCGGGCCACCGTCCGCGAGACGCGGGTCGAACTGCCCGTGGAGGTCACCGAGACCGTCCTCGCCGAGCTGCCCGCCGCCTTCCACGGCGAGGTCAACGACGGGCTTCTCACCGCCCTCGCCCTGGCCCTCGCCCGGTGGCGGCGGGCACACGGCGCACGGGAGTCGTCGGCCCTGATCCGCGTGGAGGGCCACGGCCGCGAGGAGGCCGCCGCGCCGGGCGCCGATCTGGCCCGTACTGTGGGCTGGTTCACCAGCGCCTTCCCCGTCCGCCTCGACCTGGCGGACACCGACCTGGCCGACGCCTTCGCGGGCGGCGAGGCCGCCGGGCACGCCCTGAAGGCGGTCAAGGAACAGCTGCGCGCCATCCCGGACAAGGGCATCGGCTACGGCCTGCTGCGCCATCTCAACGCGGACACCGCGCTGTCCCTGGCCCCCCACCCCGACGGGCAGGTCTCCTTCAACTACCTCGGCCGCTTCTCCACGGCCACGGACATGCCCGCCGACCTGCGGGGCCTGGGCTTCACCCGGGCCCACGACGTGGCCGACCTGGACGTCCTGGACGCCGCCCACGACCCGCGCATGCCCGCCCTGGCCGAACTCGACATCAACGCCGTCGTCACCGACACCGCCCAAGGCCCGCGCCTGAGCGCCCGGTTCGCCGCCCCCGAAGGCGTGCTCGCCCCGGAGGCCGTCGCCGACCTCGCCGACCTGTGGCGCCAGGCCCTCACCGCCCTGGCCCGGCACGTCACCCGCGCCGACGCGGGCGGCCTCACCCCCTCCGACGTCCCGCTGGTCGCGGTCACCCAGGCCGACATCGACGGCTGGCAGGAGCGCTACCCCGGCCTCGCCGAGATCTGGCCGACGTCCCCCGTCCAGTCCGGCCTCCTCTTCCACAGCCAGTTGCGCACCGCGCGGGACGACCCGGCCCAGGCCGTCGACGGCGGCTCCTTCGACAGCTACCAGGAGCAGTACACGCTGCATCTGCACGGACCGGTCGACGCCGAGCGGATGCGGGCGGCCGGACAAGCGCTCCTGGACCAGCACGCGGCGCTGCGCACCGCCTTCGTCCAGGACGGCGACGGCCGCACGGTCCAGCTCGTCATCGACGGCGCCCGGCTTCCGTACGCGTACACCGACCTCGGCCACCTCGCGGGCGCGGCACAGGACGAAGCCTTCGAGAGCCTGCTCGCCGCCGACTTGGAGGCGCACTTCGACCCGGCACAGCCGCCGATGCTGCGCCTGCACCTGGTGCGCCTCGCCGCGGAGCGCTTCGATCTTGTCCTGTCCTCGCACCACGTCCTGTTCGACGGCTGGTCGGTGCCGATCCTCGTGGGCGACCTGCTGCGCCGCTACGGCGGCGAGGCGGCGCCCGGTGCGCCGCGCGCCCGCGGCTTCGGCGACTTCCTCGCCTGGCTGGCCCACCAGGACGCGGACGCCTCCGCGCGCGCCTGGCGCCAGGAGCTGAGCGGACTGCGGGAGCCGACGCTGCTCGCCCCCGCCGCCGCGTCAGGCCCCAGTGTCGGCATCGGCCTGGCCGACGTGCCCCTGTCCGCGGAGCGGGCCCGTGACCTCACGCGCCGGGCCGTACAGCTGGGCGTGACCCTCAACACCGTGGTCCAGGGCGCCTGGGCGCTGCTCCTCACGCAGGTGACGGGCCGTCAGGACGTGGTGTTCGGCGCGAGTGTCGCCGGGCGCCCGCCCGAGCTGCCCGGCGTGGGCTCGGCCGTCGGCATGTTCCTCAACACCCTTCCCGTACGGGTGCGCTGCGCGCCCTCGGACACCCTCGCCGACCTCCTCACCGGCCTGCAGGACCGGCAGGGCGCGCTCCAGGAGCACCACCACCACGCGCTCAGCGATCTGCACCACCTGACCGGCCACAAGGCGCTGTTCGACACCATCATCGGCTTCGAGTCGTTCCCGCTGGACCGGGCGGCGATCGCCGAGGCGAGCGCCACGGCGGGGATCTCCGTCACCGGCATCCGCATGTTCACCCCGAGCCACTATCCGCTGGCCGTGTTCGTCTACCTCGACGGCCCGCACCCGCGCCTGAACATCCAGTTCCAGCGGCACGCCTTCGACCAGGCCACCGCCGACGCGTACGCGGCGCGCCTCGCCCGCGTCCTGACGCGGATCGTCGAGGACCCCGACGCCAGGGTCGGCCACATCGACGTGCTCGCGCCCGCCGAACGCGGGCGGCTCCTGGCCGACTTCAACGACACGGCGGTACCGGCCGTGCGGCGCTCCCTGGCGGACCTCTTCGCTGAGCAGGTCACGGCGGGCCCGGACCGGCTAGCGATCGTCGGTGACGGCGACAGCGGTGGCTTCAGCGCGGGGCTGACCTACCGGGAGCTGGACGCGCGGTCGAACCGGCTCGCGCGGGTCCTGGCCGCACGGGGCGTGGGCCGGGATTCGGTGGTGGGACTCGCCCTGCCCCGCTCGGCCGAGCAGATCACCGCCGTCCTCGCGATCCTCAAAGCGGGCGGGGCCTACCTGCCCCTCGACCCCGACTACCCCGCGGAGCGCCTGGCGTTCATGCTGCGCGACGCCGCACCGCCCCTGGTGGTCACCAGCGCCGAGAGCGCGCCGAGCCTGCCGGAAGGCGCCTGCCCGTACCTGGTCCTGGACGAGCCGGACACCGAGGCCGCGCTGGCCCGGGAGTCGTCCGAGCCGATGGCCAGCGCGGCGCGCCCCGACCAGCTGGCGTACGTGATGTACACCTCCGGCTCCACCGGCAAGCCCAAGGGCGTCGCCGTCACCCACGAGGCCGTGGTCGATCTCGCCCTGGACCGCCGTTACGCGGGCGAGGCGCACCGGCGGGTGCTGCTGCACTCGGCGCAGGCCTTCGACGCGTCCACCTATGAGCTGTGGGTCGCGTTGCTGCGGGGCGGCACGCTGGTGCTCGCGCCGCCCGGCCGTCTGGACGCCACCGTGCTGGCCCGGGTCATTCGGGAGCGCGGGGTGACGGCGATGTGGGTCACCGCGGGCCTGTTCAAGGTGATCGCCGAGGTGCGGCCGGAGACCTTCGCCGGGCTGAAGGAGATCTGGACCGGCGGTGACGTGGTGTCCCCGGCGGCGGTCCGCGCCACGCTGCGGAGCTGCCCGGACGTCCTGGTCGTGAACGGCTACGGGCCGACGGAGACCACCACCTTCGCCGCCTGCGAGCCCATCACGCCGGAGGGCGCGACGGCCGAGGCGATTCCGATCGGGCGCCCCATGGACAACACGCGCGCCTATGTCCTGGATGCGGCGCTGCGGCCGGTGCCGCCGGGGGTGCCCGGGGAGCTCTACCTGGCCGGGACGGGCCTGGCCCGCGGCTACCTCGGGCGTTTCGGCCTGACCGCCGAGCGCTTCGTGGCCTGCCCCTTCGGCGCGCCCGGCGAGCGCATGTACCGCACCGGCGACGTGGTGGCGTGGACACCGGACGGCCGCCTGGTCTTCCAGGCCCGGGCGGACACCCAGGTCAAGATCCGCGGGTTCCGGGTCGAGCCGGGCGAGATCGAGAGCGTACTGGCCGGGCACCCTGGTGTCGCGCACGCGGTGGTGACGGTCGGCGAGGACCAGACGGGCGAGCGGCACCTGGTGGGCTATGTGGTGCCGGACGTGGACCGCGCGGACCACGGCGCGGATGCCCCCTGGCAGGTCGGCGGGTGGGAGGAGATCTACGACCGGATCTACGACCGGCACGCCTCGGCCACGGGCACGGCGTGGGGCGAGGACTTCATCGGCTGGGACTCCAGCTACACGGGGCGGCCGCTGCCGCTGCCCGAGATGCGGCAGTGGCGTGCCACGGCGGTGGAGCAGATCGCCTGCTGGGGGCCGCGACGGATCCTGGAGCTGGGGGTCGGCTCCGGTCTGCTGATGTCGCAGCTCCTCGCGGACGTGACGGAGTACTGGGCGACGGACCTGTCCTCGCGGGCCGTCGAGCAGATCAGACAGCAGGTCGCGCGGACCGGGTACGCGCACAAGGTCACCGTGCGCCACCAGCTGGCGGACGATGTCACGGGGCTGCCGCGCGGGCACTTCGACACCGTGGTGCTCAACTCCGTCGTGCAGTACTTCCCCGACGCCGCCTACCTGGACCGGGTCCTCGCGCAGGCCTTCGAGCTGCTCGCGCCGGGCGGCCGCATCGTGGTCGGTGACGTGCGCAACGCGAGCACCCTGCGGCTGTTCCGCGTCGGCGTGCAGCGAGCGCAGGACCCGGACGCGGCACCGTCGGTGGCACGGGCGGCGGTGGCCCGCTCGCTCTTGATGGAGCCGGAACTGGTCCTGGACCCGGACTGGTTCACGCACTGGGGCCGACGGCACGGCGCGGCGGGGGTGGACATCCGCCTCAAGCCGGGCCGCGCGGACAACGAACTGACCCGCCACCGCTACGAGGTCACCCTCCACAAGGGCCCCGTCGCACCGGTGGCCGCCGACCGGGCGCCGGTCCTGCGGTGGGGCCGCCAGGTCCGTGACCTCACGGCCCTGCGCGAGCACTGCCGGGCCCACGGCGAGGCCCCGCTGCGGGTGACGGGCATCCCCAACGCCCGGCTCGGCGGGGAGGTCGCGGCGGCCGCCGCGATGTCCGTGATCGACGCGCCCGCCGCGACGGGCACCGCCCTCGACCCGGAGGACCTGCGCGAATGGGCGGCCGAGCACGGCTACGGCGTCCTCCTGACGTGGTCGGCCGCGGCCTTCGAGTGCTTCGACGCGGTCGTCTTCCCCGACGGGCGCGAGGTGGCCGGGCGGCTGGTGTCCGGCGGGTACGTCGCCTCCGGCCGGGCCGAGGGGACGCTGACGAGCGATCCCGCGGCCGCGGGCCGGATCGGCGCCCTGGTGGGTTCGCTGCGCGCGTACGTGGCCGAGCGGCTGCCCGAACAGCTGGTGCCCGCCTCCGTGGTGGCCATCGCCGAGGTGCCCCTGAACGCCAGCGGCAAGCTCGACCGCGGGGCGCTGCCCGCCCCGGACTTCGCGGCGGCGGTCACGGGCCGCGCCCCGACCACGCCGCAGGAGGAGCTGCTGTGCGGCCTGTTCGCCGAGGTCCTGGGCCTTGACCGGGTCGGCGTCGACGACGACTTCTTCGACCTGGGCGGGCACTCCCTCCTCGCGACGCGTCTGGTCAGCCGCGTCCGCACCGTGCTCGGCGTGGAGCTGCCCATCCGCGTCGTCTTCGGCTCCCCGACCGCCGGGGAGCTCGCGGACCACCTGGGACGGGGGGACCGGGTGCGTCCGCCGCTCACCCGCGTCACCCCGCGCCCCGAGCGGGTGCCGCTGTCCTTCGCGCAGCGCCGCCTGTGGTTCATCGACCGCTTCGAAGGCCCCTCGTCCACCTACAACGCGCCGTTCCCGCTGCGGCTGCGCGGCGAACTGGACGCGGCGGCGCTCGCCGACGCCCTGCGGGATGTGGTGGCGCGCCACGAGAGCCTGCGGACCGTGTTCGCCGACGACGAGGACGGCATGCCCGTCCAGCGGGTGCTCCCGGTGCGGGAGACGCGCCTGGAGGTGCCGGTCGTGGACGTGGCGTCCGGGGGCGTCGCCTCGGCGGTCGACGAGGTCGCCGCGTACCACTTCGACCTGGCCGCCGAGATACCGGTCAGAGCCGTGCTGCTGCGTCTGAGCGCGCGCGAGCACGTGTTGGTGTGGCTGGTGCACCACATCGCCTGCGACGGAGCCTCACTGGCGCCGATGGCACGTGACTTGGCCACGGCCTATACCGCGCGTCTGGCGGGTGAGGCGCCCCAGTGGAGGGAGCTGCCGGTTCAGTACGCCGACTACACGCTGTGGCAGCGTGATCTGCTCGGTGAGGACAGCGATCCCGACAGTCTTGTGTCCGCTCAGATCGCCTACTGGCGTGAGGAGTTGGCGGGTCTTGTGCAGCCGTTGCGGCTGCCGACTGACCGGCCGCGTCCGGCGGAGGCCAGTCACCGCGGTGATTCCGTGGAGTTCACTCTTGACGCGCGACTGATGGCCGCGGTCGGTGGCCTGGCCCGTGAGCGTGGGGCGACCACGTCGATGGTGCTGCAGGCCGCGCTCGCCGTCTTGCTGCATGGCCTTGGCGGTGGTGAGGACATCACGATCGGCGCGCCGATCGCGGGCCGCACGGATGAGGGTTTGACGGACCTGGTCGGTTTCTTCGTCAATACCTGGGTGCTGCGGGCCCGGCTGGAGGGCGATCCGGCGTTCGTGGACGTCGTGGATCAGGTGCGGGCCAAGTCCCTGGCCGCGTACGACCGTCAGGACGTGCCCTTCGAACGGCTCGTGGAGGTACTCAACCCCGAGCGCTCCACGGTCTACTCGCCGCTGTTCCAGGTGATGTTCGCCTGGCAGAACGGCCGCGAGGACTTCACGCTGCCCGGCGCGGAGGCGGAGCTGGAGTGGCCGCACAGCCGGACGGCGAAGTTCGACCTGTTCTTCGACCTGGTCCACGAGCCCGGCGACGGCGTGGCCGGGCACCTTGAGTACGCCACGGACCTGTTCGACCGCGACACCGTCCAGCGGCTCGCCGACCGGTTCACCCGGCTCGTGGGACAGCTCGTCGCCGACCCGCGCCAGCGCGTCGGCGCCGTGGAGTTCGCCGACCGGGACGAGCGGGAGCTCGTGCTGTACGGCTTCAACGACACCGCCGCCCCGCTACCGGAGCTGACGGCCGCCGAACTGTTCGCGCGGCAGGCGGCGGCCACGCCCGAGGCCACGGCGGTGGTCTGCGGCGACCACCAGTGGTCGTACGCGGAGCTGGCCGCCCGCGCCGCACACCTCGCGGGCCAGCTCGCCGACCGCGGCGTGGGACCGGAGACCCTCGTGGCGCTCGCGCTGCCCCGCTCGGCGGACCTGGTCGTGGCGATGCTGGGGATCTGGCGCGCGGGCGGCGCGTACGTGCCCATCGACCCGAAGTACCCCAGCTCACGCCTTGACCTCATCCTGGCCGACGCCCGCCCCGCGCTCATCCTCACGGACGCGGACACCGCCGATGTGCTCCCGGATGCCGACGTGCCACGCCTGCTCGTCGACGATCTGGACCAGGCCACCCTCAACACCCCGCCGCAGGAACGCGAGTTCGGCGTGGTAAGCCCACTGAACGCCGCGTACGTGATGTACACCTCCGGCTCCACCGGCACACCGAAGGGCGTCACGGTGACGCACCGCGACGTCGTCAACGGCGTACTGCGGCTCGCCGAGACCGTCGGCGTCCACGCGGGCACGCGGATGCTGGCGGGCACCTCGGTGAACTTCGACGTGTCGGTCTTCGAGATCGTCACCGCGCTCGCGGCCGGAGGGACCGTCGAACTGGTCCGTGACGTGCTGGTCCTCGGCGAACGCGACGGCTGGCGCGGCGGTGTGATCAGCACCGTGCCCTCGGTCTTCGCCGAACTGGTGGACCAGCTCCACGGAAAGATCCACGCCGACGCCGTCGTCTTCGCTGGCGAAGCCCTCCCCGCCCCGCTCGTACGGTCCGTGCGCGACGCCCTGCCCGGAGCACGCGTCATCAACGCCTATGGCCAGACCGAATCCTTCTACGCCACCGCCTTCACCGCCGGTACGGAACGGACCGGCGACGCGAGTACCCCCCTCGGCACACCGCTGGGCAACATGCGCGCCTACCTCCTCAGCTCCGGACTCACCCCCGTGCCCGTCGGCGTCGTGGGCGAACTGTATGTCGCGGGCACCCTCGCCCGCGGCTACCACCGGCAGGCGTCCCGCACCGCCGAGCGCTTCCTGCCCGACCCGTTCGGCCCCGCGGGCACCCGCATGTACCGCACCGGCGACCTGGCCCGTTGGACCCCCCAGGGCCACCTCGTCTACGCCGGTCGCGACGACGCGCAGATCAAGGTGCGCGGCTTCCGCATCGAGCCGGGTGAGATCGAGGCGGCGCTCACCGCCCACCCGGGTGTGGCCCGGGCCGCCGTCGTCACCCGGGACGTGCGCGGCACCGATCAACTGGTCGCCTACGTGGTGCCCGCCCCCAGCGACAACGGCGGCACCGCGGGCGTCCCCGACGGAGAGCTGCGCCGGATCGTGGCCGGACGACTGCCGGCGTACATGGTGCCGTCGGTGTTCATGACGCTGGACCGGCTGCCCCTGACCCCGAACGGAAAGGCCGACCACAAGGCACTGCCGCAGCCCGAGTTCGTCAGGACGGCTCCCTACCGGGCTCCCCGCACCCCCGAGGAACAGCTCCTCGCGGGCGTGTTCGCCGCGGTCCTCGGCACCGAAGACGTCGGCGTCGATGACGACTTCTTCCACCTGGGCGGTCATTCGCTGCTGGCTACGAGGCTGGTCAGCCGCATCCGGGCGACGTTCGGTGTGGAGGTGGGACTGCGCACCGTGTTCGCGCATCCGACCGTGGCCGCTCTCGGGGCCCGCCTGGACGGCACGTCCGGTGTGCGGGCGGCACTGGTGCCCGCTGTGCCGCGTCCCGAGCGGATTCCGTTGTCGTTCGCGCAGCGGCGGCTGTGGTTCCTGCACCGCCTGGAAGGCCCTTCGGCGACGTACAACATGCCCTTCGTGCTGGAGCTGGAGGGCGAGCCGGACATCGCCGCGCTGCGGCGCGCGCTGAACGATGTCGTCACCCGGCACGAGAGTCTGCGGACCGTGGTGGGCACGGTCGACGGCAGGCCGTATCAGGAGGTCGTGGAGGCGCACGAGGCCCGCGTGGAGCTGTCGGTGCGGGAGGTGGGTGAGGTGGGTGAGGCGGGTGAGGCAGGGCTGGCCGACGTGGTCGCGGCTGCCGCGCGGTACTCCTTCGACCTGTCCGGTGAGATCCCGGTGCGGGCCTGGCTGTTCGTGGCCGGGCCCGGCCGGTGCGTGCTGACGCTGGTGGTGCACCATATCGCGGCCGACGGCTGGTCGCTGGCGCCGATGGCGCGCGACCTGGCCACGGCCTATACCGCGCGCCTCGCCGGTGAGGCGCCCGGGTGGGCGCCACTGCCGGTCCAGTACGCCGACTACACGCTCTGGCAGCGTGACCTGCTCGGTGACGACACCGACCCCGAGAGCCTCTTCAGCGAGCAGCACGCCTACTGGTCCGAGCACTTGGCGGGCCTGCCCGAGCTCGTGACCGTCCCGGCTGACCGCCCGCGGCCCGCCGTGCTCACCTACACCGGCGACCTGCTGCGGCACACCCTGGACGCCGGGCTCCACCAGGGCGTCATCGACCTGGCCCGCGCCGCGGGCGCCACCCCGTTCATGGTGCTGCAAGCCGCGATGGCCGCGCTGCTGACCCGGCTCGGCGCCGGGACGGACGTGCCCGTCGGCAGCGGGATCGCCGGGCGCACCGACGAGAGCCTGAAGGACGTCGTCGGCCTGTTCGTCAACACGCTCGTGCTCCGCACGGACACCTCGGGCGACCCGGCGTTCGACGAGCTGCTCGCCCGGGTACGGGAGACGAGCCTGGCCGCCTACTCCCATCAGGACATCCCCTTTGAGAGCCTGGTCGAGAAGCTCAACCCGCGGCGCTCCACCTCGCACCACCCGCTCTTCCAGATCGCCCTGGTGCTCCAGAACAACGACGAGGCCCGCTTCGAGCTGCCCGGGCTGCGGGTGCGCGCCGGGACGACCAGCACGGGCACGTCCCGCTACGACGTTCTGCTGAGCCTCTCCGAGACGTTCGCCAAGGGCACCACACCGGCCGGTGTGGCCCTCCACATCGAGTACTCCACCGAGCTGTACGACCGTGGCACCGTCGAGGCGTTCGTCGCCCGCTGGGAGCTGCTGCTGCGCGCGGTGGTCGCCGATCCGTCACTGCGCATCGGCGACGTGGACCTGCTCACCGGACAGGAGCGCGAACGCCTCCTGACACAACACGGGCAGACCGACGCGGAGATCGCGCGGGCCACCTGGCCGCAGCTGTTCGAGGCCGCCGTACGGGCGACCCCGCACGCCCCCGCGGTCGACGACGGCCACCAGGCTTGGACGTACGGGGAGTTGAACGAGCGGGCCAACCGCGTCGCGCACTGGCTCATCGCGCGCGGCATCGGCCCCGAGCGGACCGTGGGCGTGGCGCTGCCGCGCTCGTGCGAGCAGATAGCCGCCGTCCTGGGCGTGGTCAAGGCGGGCGGCGCCTATCTGCCGATCGACCCCGACCACCCGGCCGAGCGCATCGCCCATCTCACGCGCGACGCGTCCCCGACGCTCGTCCTGGTCACCCGCGCCCTGGCCGAGCGGTGGCCCGACGACGCGCCCGCCCGCCCGGTCGCCGTGGACACGCCGCGGACACGGCAGGAGTGGCGGCGCGCGTTGGCCGCCAACCCCACGGACGCCGACCGCACCGCTCCGCTGTCCCAGGACCACCCGTCGTACGTCATCTACACCTCGGGCTCGACCGGCCTCCCCAAGGGGGTCGTCCTCACGCACCGCGGGCTCGCGTCGCTGCGCGCCACGCAGCTGCGGGACCTGCGGCCCGGCCCTGGCGCGCGGGTCCTGCAGGCCGCGTCGACCAGCTTCGACGTGTCGGTGTGGGACCTGATCACGAGCCTCACCACCGGCGCCGCCCTGGTGCTGCCGACGCAGCCGCGGCTCGCGGGCGACGAACTGGCCCGCGTCCTGGCCGAGTCGCGGATCAGCCACGCCACACTGCCGCCCAGCGTCGTCGGCACGCTCCCCGCCGACGCCCCCGAGTCCCTGACGGAGCTACGGGTCCTCATGCTGGCCGGTGAGGCCTGCCCGCCCGACCTGGTCGCCCGGTGGGCGCCGGGCCGCGGCCTCGTCAACGGCTACGGGCCCACGGAGATCACCTGCGCCGCCTCGATGGCCCACCCCACCGGGGGACCCCGGGTGCCGATCGGCGTCCCGGCCGTCAACGCCCGCCTGTACGTGCTCGACGAGCGGCTCGGCCTGGCCCCGCCCGGGGTGCCCGGTGAACTGTACGTAGCGGGTCCGGGCGTGGCCCGCGGCTATCTGGGCCGCCCCGGCCTGACCGCGGAGCGCTTCGTCGCCGACCCCTGCGGCGGGCCCGGGGACCGCGCGTACCGCACCGGCGACCTGGTGCGGTGGGCGGCCGACGGGCAGCTGGAGTACCTGGGCCGCACCGACGAGCAGATCAAGATCCGGGGCTTCCGCGTCGAACCCGGGGAGATCGAGGCCGCGCTCACCGCCCACCCGGCCGTCGCCCGGGCCATCGTCACCCCCCACGACACCGGCGCGGGCACCGGCACACCCAGCGGCGATCGCCAGCTGATCGCCCACGTGGTGCCCGCCACCGACGACACCACGCCACACGCCCACGTCGCCGAGTGGCGGACCATCTACGACTCGATGTACGCCCAAGCGCCCGACCTGCCGCTGGGCACCGACTTCCACGGCTGGAACAGCACGTACACCGGGCAGCCCATCCCGGCAGCGGAGATGGAGGAGTGGCGCGACGCCACGGTCGCCCTCATCCGCGCGCACGAGCCCCGCGACATCCTGGAGATCGGCGCCGGTTCGGGCCTGCTCCTGGGGCCGCTGGCGCCGACGGTGGCCTCGTACTGGGCCACCGACCTGTCCGCCGCCGCCGTCGACCGCCTCACCGAGCAGACCCGGCACTGGGACCACGTCCACGTGCGCCACAAGCCCGCACACGACTTCACCTCACTGCCCACCGGCCACTTCGACACGATCGTCCTCAACTCGGTCATCCAGTACTTCCCCACGCACCGCTATCTGACCGACGTGCTCGACCAGGCCCTCGCCCTCCTGGCTCCCGGCGGCCGCGTCATCGTCGGCGACGTCCGCCACCACGGGCTGCTCCCGGCGCTGCACACCGCCGCGGCCGCCCGGCGGGGCACGACCGCGACGACGGCGGCGCTGTACGACACCGTGCAGCGCGCGGTGCTCACCGAGGAGGAACTCCTCGTCCATCCGGCCTACTTCACCGACTACGTCCGGCGCCACCCGGCGGTCACCGGCGTCGACGTCCGCCTCAAGCGCGGCGCACACCACAACGAGCTCACCCGGCACCGCTACGAGGCCGTCCTGCACACCGCCCCCGACCCCCTCGACCTGACCGCCGTGCCGACCCGCCGCTGGCCCGGCCAGGACGCCCCGGAAGCCACCGACGTCGTCCTGACCCGCCTCACCACGGACACGTCCGGACCGCTGCGCGTCACCGGCATCCCCAACGCGCGCCTGACCCGTGAGGCGGCCGCCCACCGCGCCGCCACCAGCAACACCCCGCTGGAGCACATCCGGCACCTCTTCGCGCACCCCGACTCCGCCGCAGTCGACCCCGAGAGCGTCCACCGGTGGGCCGCGGCGCACGGCTACGCGGCGCGCACCACGTGGAACGCCCACGCCCTGGACGCGTTCGACGCCGTGCTCCTGCCCGCGGCCGACGGCGGCGGGGTGCTCGTCGGCACGTACGACTGCGCCACGCGGCCCTCGTCGTTCACCAACGCGCCCGCCAGCGCGGCGGCGACCACGAGCGTGCTCACCGAGGTGCACCAGAGCCTCAAGGAACGGCTGCCGGACCATCTCGTGCCGTCCGCGCTGATCCCGATCACCGAGGTCCCGCTCACCCCGAACGGGAAGATCAACTTCCGTGCGCTGCCCGGACCGGGCCACCGCTCCTCCGGTACGGGCCGCGTTCCGCGCACACCGCGCGAGGACATCCTCTGCGCCCTGTTCGCCGAGATCCTCGCCCTGCCCGCGCCCGTCACCATCGATGACGACTTCTTCCATCTGGGGGGTCATTCGCTGCTGGCCACGAGGCTGGTCAGTCGCATCCGTGCGGCGTTGGGTGTGGAGGTGGGGCTGCGCACCGTGTTCGCGCATCCGACCGTGGCCGGTCTCGCGGCGAGCCTGGACGACGGGTCGAGTGTGCGGGCGGCGCTGGCACCCGCTGTGCCGCGTCCTGAGCGGCTTCCGTTGTCGTTCGCGCAGCAGCGCTTGTGGTTCCTGCACTGCCTCGAGGGCCCTTCGGCGACGTACAACATGCCGTTCGTGCTGAATCTGGAGGGCGAGCTGGATGTCCCGGCGCTGCGGTGCGCGCTGAACGACGTGGTGGCCCGGCACGAGAGTCTGCGGACCGTCGTGGGCACGGTCGGGGGAAGGCCGTATCAGGAGGTCGTGGCCTCGGGCGAGGCTGATGTCGAGCTGCCGGTGCGGGAGGTGGGGGAGGAGGAGCTGGCCGCCGCGGTCCAGGCAGCCGCGCGGCACGTCTTCGACCTGTCCGCCGAGATCCCCGTGCGGGCTTGGCTGTTCGTGACAGGGCCCGGCCGGAGCGTGCTCACGCTGGTGGTGCACCACATCGCGGCCGACGGCTGGTCGATGGCGCCGATGGCACGTGACTTGGCCACGGCCTATACCGCGCGTCTGGCGGGTGAGGCGCCTCAGTGGAGGGAGCTGCCGGTTCAGTACGCCGACTACTCGCTGTGGCAGCGTGATCTGCTCGGTGATGACGGTGATCCCGACAGTCTTGTGTCCGCTCAGATCGCTTACTGGCGTGAGGAGTTGGCGGGTCTTGTGCAGCCGTTGCGGCTGCCGACTGACCGGCCGCGTCCGGCGGAGGCCAGTCACCGTGGTGATTCTGTGGAGTTCGCCCTTGACGCTCGGCTGATGGCCGCGGTCGGTGGCCTGGCCCGTGAGCGTGGGGCGACCACGTCGATGGTGCTGCAGGCCGCGCTCGCCGTCTTGCTGCATGGCCTTGGCGGGGGTGAGGACATCGCGATCGGCGCGCCGATCGCGGGCCGCACGGATGAGGGTTTGACGGATCTGGTCGGTTTCTTCGTCAATACCTGGGTGCTGCGGGCCCGGCTGGAGGGCGATCCGGCCTTCGTGGACGTCGTGGATCAGGTGCGGGCCAAGTCCCTGGCCGCGTACGACCGTCAGGACGTGCCCTTCGAACGGCTCGTGGAGGTACTCAACCCCGAGCGCTCCACGGCCTACTCGCCGCTGTTCCAGGTGATGTTCGCCTGGCAGAACCTCGACTTCGACGGTTTCGACCTGCCCGGACTGCGTGTGGGCCTGGAGCACGCGCGCAACGAGTCGGCGAAGTTCGACCTGACCTTCAACCTGGTCGACCTGCCCGAGCGGGAGAGCGTGGTCGGCTGGGTGGAGTACGCCACCGACCTCTTCGACGCCAGCACGGCCCGTGAGCTGGCGGACCGGTACGTCCGTCTGCTCCAGCAGATCACCGCCGAACCGCGCCGACGGATCGGGGCGGTGGACCTGCTCACCACGGACGAGCGGGAGCTCGTGCTGTACGGCTTCAACGACACCGCAGCCCACACTCCCGAGGTGACCGTCGCGGACCTGTTCGCCCGCCAGGTGACGGCGACGCCGGACGCGATCGCCCTGGAGTGCGGCGACGAGCGACTCTCGTACGCGGAACTGGACGCCCGCGCGAACCGGCTCGCACGGGTCCTGACCGCACACGGCGTGGGCCAGGACACGGTGGTGGGTCTGGCGCTGCCCCGCTCGGCGGACCAGGTCGTGACCGTACTCGCCATCCTCAAGGCGGGCGGCTGCTACCTGCCGCTGGACCCGGACTACCCCGCCGAGCGCCTGGCGTACATGCTCCACGACGCCGCACCCGCCCTGGTCGTCACCAACGCCCGCACCGCCGCGGAACTGCCGGAGGGCACCTGCCCCCGCCTCCGCCTGGACGAGCCGGACACCGAGGCCGCGCTGGCCCGGGAGCCGTCCGAGCCGCTGGCCAGCGCGGCACGCCCCGACCAGCTGGCGTACGTGATGTACACCTCCGGCTCCACCGGCAAGCCCAAGGGCGTCGGTGTCACACAGCGGGGCGTCGCGAGTCTGGCACTGGACGAGCGCTTCGCCGGTGAGGGCAGCGAGCGGGTGCTGATGCACTCGGCGCAGGCCTTCGACGCCTCTACCTACGAGCTGTGGATTCCGCTGCTGCGCGGTGGCGCGATCGTCCTCGCCCCACCGGGACGCCTGGACGCTGACACCCTGGCGCGGGTCGTCGACGAGCAGCGGGTCACCGGAACGCTCTTGGCGTCCGGTCTGTTCAAGGTGATCGCCGAGATCCGGCCGGAGGCCTTCAGGGGCTTGAAGGAGGTCTGGACCGGCGGCGACGTGATGTCTCCGACAGCGGTACGGGAGACCCTGCGGGCCTGCCCGGACGTGCGGCTGGTCAACGCCTACGGGCCCACGGAGATCACCATGGCCGCGACCTGCGAGCCGGTCACCCGGGAGGGCGCGCGGGCCGAGGCGATTCCGATCGGGCGCCCCATGGACGACACGCGTGCCTACGTTCTGGACGGGGCGCTGCGGCCGGTGCCGCCGGGGGTGCCCGGGGAGCTCTACCTGGCCGGGACGGGCCTGGCCCGCGGCTATCTGGGCCGTTTCGGCCTGACCGCCGAGCGCTTCGTGGCCTGCCCCTTCGGCGCGCTCGGCGAGCGCATGTACCGCACCGGCGACGTGGTGGCGTGGACACCGGACGGCCGCCTGGTCTTCCAGAACCGCGCGGACACCCAGGTCAAGATCCGTGGCTTCCGCGTCGAACCCGGCGAGGTCGAGGCGGCCCTGACCGCGCATCCCACGGTCGCCGAGGCGGTGGTCGTCGCCCGTGACAGCGCGGGAAGCAGGCGGCTCGTCGCCTATGTGGTGCCCGGCGGCGAGGCCGTGCGGGAGGACTCCGCGGACGTGACGTCCGGGATCGACGCCCAGGAACTGCGGGCCGCCCTCTCGCGGCGGCTTCCGCACTTCATGGTGCCGTCGGCGTTCGTGCCCCTCGACCGGCTGCCGCTGGCTCCGAACGGGAAGGTGGACCGCGGGGCGCTGCCGGAGCCCGAGGCCACCGACGGCACGGCCTACCGGGCGCCGGGCACCGGGCGGGAGGCGGCGCTGGCCGCGGTGTTCGCCGAGGTCCTCGGTGTGGAGCGGGTGGGTCTTGACGATGACTTCTTCGCGCTGGGCGGGGACAGCATCCGTTCGCTTCAGGTGGTCGCGCGGGCACAGGCCAGGGATGTCGACATCACGGCGAAGCAGCTGTTCGAGTGCCGGACGGTGGGGGCGCTCGCTGAAGCCGCGGCTGGCCGTGACCTCGACGGGCTGGCTGGGCCGGATGGGCTGGACGGGCTTGATGGGCTGGACGAGGACGCCGGGGACGATGCGGTCGTGCCGTTGCTGCCGGTCGCGCGGCAGGTCCTTGAGGCGGGCGGCCGGTGGGAGCGGTTCGCGATGGCGATGGCCGTGGAGCTGCCCGAGGGCATGGATGAGGCGGGGCTGCACGCGACGCTCGCCGCGGTGTGCGCGCACCATCCGCTGCTGCGCGCACGGCTGACCGCCGACACCGCCGACACCGCCGACACCGCAGACACCGCAGACACCGCAGACACCGTCCGTAACGATGACGACCACCGGCTGGTCCTGCGTATCGAGGACCCGGCCGCGCTGGATGTGTCCGCGCTGGTGCGGCACATCGGCTGGGAGGTTCCCGCAGCCGACGCCGCGTGGGAGGAGCGGGTCGCGGCGGAGCTGGAGTCGGCGGCCGACCGTCTCGATCCGCGCGGCGGGGTGATGGCGCAGTTCGTGTGGTTCGACCCGGCGCCTGCCGCGGGGGCTGGGGCGCCGGATGCCGGGGGGCGGCTCCTGATCGTCCTGCACCACCTCGTGGTGGACGGAGTGTCCTGGCGCGTCCTGCTGCCGGACCTGGCCGCCGCCTGGGCACAGGTCCGCGACGGCCGCACCGTACGGCTGCCCGCATCCGGCACGTCACCGGCCCGCTGGGCGCGGGCGCTCACGCGCGAGGCACACTCCGCCGGAAGGCTGGCCGAACTCCCGCTGTGGCGCTCTGTCCTGGAAGGACCCGATCCGCTCCTTGGCGCCCGCGACCTCGACCCGCGGGTGGATACCCGTTCCGCGCTGGCGCACGTACGCGTGAGCCTGAGCGCGGCGACGACCGAGACCTTGCTGGGCAGGCTCCCGGCCGCGTACGGCGGCGGAGTGAACGACGGGCTGCTCACGGGCCTGGCGATGGCGGTCGCCCGCTGGCGCCGAGGCCGTGGGGTGGAGGCGTCCTCGACGCTGGTCAACCTGGAGGGCCACGGGCGTGAGGAGGGCGCGCTGGCGGGCGCTGACCTGTCGCGCGCCCTGGGCTGGTTCACGACCGTCTTCCCCGTCCGCCTCGACGTCGCCGGACACGACCTGGACGAGGCGTTCGCGGGCGGCGCGGCGGCGGGCGCGCTCCTCAAGGACGTCAAGGAGCGGCTGCGGGCCCTGCCCGACAAGGGCCTGGGCTACGGCCTGCTGCGCCACCTCAACCCCACCACCGCCACGGAGCTCGACCAGTACCGCACCGGGCAGATCAGCTTCAACTACCTGGGGCACTTCTCCGGTGCGGACATGCCCGAGGAGCTGCGGGACCTGGGCTTCGCCCCGGTCGGCCAGCTGACCGCGCCACGCACCCTGGACGTCCCGGCCCTGTCGGCCCTGGACGTCAACGCGGCCGTGTTCGACAGCGGCGCGGGAGCCTGCCTGGAAGCCGACTTCGCCTTCCCGCCCGGCGTCCTCGACCACACAGAGGCCGGAGAGCTCGCCGGACTGTGGCAAGAGGCGCTGGAAGCGCTGGCCCGGCATGCGCACGCCCCGGACGCCGGTGGACTCACCCCCTCGGACCTGCCGCTGGTCGCGGCCACACAGGCGGACATCGACGGGTGGGAGCGCCGCCATCGAGGTCTGGTGGACGTCTGGCCGCTGACCCCCTTGCAGGCGGGCCTGCTGTTCCACACCGAACTCGGCGCCGGCGCCTGGGACCCGTACCAGATGCAGCTGACCTTCCGCGTCTCCGGACGCGTGGACGGTGAGCGGATGCGCGCGGCCGGGCAGGCCCTGCTCGACCGGCACGCGAACCTGCGCGCCGCCTTCACCACCGACAGCGCGGGCCACCGCGTCCAGCTCATCACCCCCGCGGGCACCGGCCTGCCCTGGCGGGAAGTCGACTTCAGGGCCCTGACAGGACCGGAGCGCGACGAGGCCGTCACCCGTTTCCTCGCCGACGACCACGCCACCGCCTTCGACCCGGCCGTGCCGCCGCTGTTGCGGATGACCTTGCTGCGCACCGGCGAGCGGCAGGCGGAGCTGGTCCTTACCGCGCACCATGTGCTGCTCGACGGCTGGTCGCTGCCGCTGGTGATCCGGGAACTGCTCGTCCTGTACGCCGCCGGGGGCGAGCCCGCGCGGCTGCCCCGCCCGCGGCCGTTCCGCGACTTCCTGCGCTGGCTCGGCCAGCGGGACCCGCGGGCCACCGCCCGCGCCTGGGCGGCGGAGCTGGACGGGGTGAGCGAACCGACGCTGCTCCTGCCCGCCGCCGCCTCCCGCCCCGGCGGCCAGCGCGACACCGCCCGCACGGGCATCGGAGAGATCGAGGTCGGCCTGTCCCCGCAGGAGGCCCAGGAGCTGTCCCGGCGGGCCGCCGAGCTGGGCATCACCGTGAACACCCTGGTGCAGGGCGCGTGGGGCATCCTCATCGGGGGGTTGACGGGCCGTCAGGACGTGGTGTTCGGCGCCACCGTCTCCGGGCGCCCGCCGCAGCTGCCGGGTGCCGAGGACATGCTCGGCCTGTTCATCAACACCGTTCCCGTACGCGTCCACCACACCCCCGGCGCCTCGCTGGCGCAGGTGCTGACCACGCTGCAGAGGCGGCAAGCCGCGCTCCTTGACCACCATCACCAAGGCCTGACCGAGCTGCACCAGACACTGGGCCTGCCCACGCTCTTCGACACCCTGGTCGTCTTCGAGTCCTACCCCGTGGACCACGAAGGGCTCGCACAAGCCCGTACCGCCGCGGGCATCCAGGTCACGGACGTCCGCCCGGACATGGGTACGCACTACCCGCTGACCGTCATGGCGGACGCGAGCCCGCACCCGCGGCTGCTCCTGCACTACCAGCACGCCTTGTTCGAGCCGTCCGCCGCGCACACGGTCGCGGACCGATTCCTGCGGGTGCTGCGCCAGATCGCGGCCGACCCCCAGCAGCCGGTCGGCTCCATCGACGTCCTGGGACCCGATGAACGCGCCCTGCTGCTGGGCACCTTCAGCGGCGCACAGGCCATCGCCGCGCTGCCGGAGACGACGGTGGCCGACCTGTTCGAGCGGCAGGCGGCCACCACACCCGACGAGGTGGCCGTGCTGCACGACGGTGTGTCAGCGACGTACACGGAGATCAACACCCGCGCCAACCTGCTGGCCCGCGCACTGCTCGACCGAGGAGCGGGCCCGGAGACCGTGATCGCGATCGCCCTGCCCCGCACCCCCGAACTGATCGTGGCGCTCCTCGCGGTCCTCAAGGCGGGCGCCGCCTATCTGCCCCTCGACCCCAAGTACCCCAGCGAGCGCCTCGGCCTCATCCTCCGGGACGCGGCCCCCGAGCTGATCCTGGCCGACGCGACCACGGCGGCGGCGCTACCGGCGACGGCGCCGGTCCTCCGGCTCGACCAGCTCGACTTGGCCGACCAGCGCGTCCTCCCGGTGCGGCCGGACGACGACCTCGCCGTCAGGAGGCCGGGCGCTCGATCCCTGGCGTACGTGATGTACACCTCGGGCTCCACCGGCACCCCCAAGGGCGTCCTCCTGGACCACACCACTCTCGTCAACGGCATCCGCCAGCTCGCCGACCGCACCGGCATCACCGCGGGCTCGCGGGTGCTGGCGGCGACCTCCGTCAATTTCGACGTCTCCGTGTTCGAGACCTTCACCACCCTGTGCCACGGCGGCACGCTCGACCTGGCTCAGGACGTCCTGGAGCTGGCCGAACGCGACACCTGGACCGGCACCCACATCAGCACCGTCCCCTCCGCCTTCACCGAACTCCTCGACCAGATCACGGGGACGACGTCGGTGGAGACATTGGTGTTCGCGGGCGAGGCGCTGCCCGCCTCGCTGGTGCGGCGCGCCCGCACGGCCTTCCCCGGCGTCCGCATCGTCAACGCCTACGGCCAGACCGAATCCTTCTACGCCACAACCCACACCACCGACGACACCGGCACCAGCAGCACTCCCATTGGTATCCCGCTGCCGAACATGCGCGCCTACGTCCTCGGCCCCGGCCTCACCCCGGCACCCGTGGGCACGGTGGGCGAGCTGTACGTCGCCGGACACATCGCACGCGGCTACCACCAGCGCCCAAGCCTCACCGCCGAGCGCTTCGTCGCCGACCCCTACGGTCCGCCGGGGGCGCGCATGTACCGCACCGGCGACCTCGCCCGCTGGACGGACGAGGGACACCTGGAGTACGCGGGCCGCACCGACACCCAAGTCAAGGTCCGCGGCTTCCGCGTCGAACCCGGTGAGATCGAGGCCGCCCTCACCACGCACCCCGACGTCCGGCAGGCGGCCGTCATCGCCCACGACACGGACAGCGCCACCGGCACGCGGCTGCTCGCGTATGTGGTCCCGGACGGCACCCTCGACGTCACTGCCCTGCGCGCCCACGCCGCCACCCGGCTGCCCGAGTACATGGTGCCCTCGGCCTTCACGGTCCTGGACCGGCTGCCGCTGACGCTCAGCGGCAAACTGGACCACCGGGCCCTGCCAGAGCCGGAGCCAGAGGCCGACCACGCCGCCTACCGGGCGCCCCGCACCTCCCGGGAGAAGGCCCTGGCGGACCTGTTCACGCAGGTCCTTGGCGTGGAGAGGGTCGGCGTCGACGACAACTTCTTCACCCTCGGCGGACACTCCTTGCTCGCCACCCGCCTCACCGGACGCATCCGCACACAGCTCGGCGTGGAACTGCCGATCCGCGCGGTCTTCGACACCCCCACCGTCACCGGCCTCGCCGCGCGACTCGCCGCCAGCGGGGACATCCGCCCCCCACTGCGCCACCAGCCCGACCGCCCCGACAGGGTGCCGCTGTCCTACGCACAGCGCCGCCTGTGGTTCATCGACCATTTCGAAGGCCCCTCGGCCACCTACAACGTCCCCCTGGCCCTGCGCCTGACCGGCGACGTGCACACCGCCGCGCTCACTGTGGCGCTACGGGACGTGGTGGCCCGGCACGAAAGCCTGCGCACACTGATCGCGCAGGACGACGACGGCACCCCGCACCAGGTGGTCCTGCCCGCCGACGCGGCCCGACTGGACGTGCCCGTGGTGACGGTCGAGGCCGAGAACACCGCGAAGGCGGTCGAGGAGATGGCCCGGCAGCCCTTCGACCTCGCCGCGGACCTACCGCTGCGGGCGCGCCTCCTGCGCCGCGACGACACGGATCACGTCCTGTGCCTGGTCCTGCACCACATCGCCGGAGACGGCCAGTCGCTGGCGCCACTCGCCCGCGACCTGGCCACCGCCTACACCGCCCGCCTCGCCGACCGGACCCCGGACTGGGCGGAACTCCCCGTCCAGTACGCCGACTACGCGCTGTGGCAACACCAGTTGCTCGGCGACCCGGACGACCCGGACAGCCTGCTCGCACGCCAGTCCGCGTACTGGAAGACGGAACTGGCGGGCGTCCCCCAGCCCCTGGCCCTGCCCACCGACCGGCCCCGCCCGCCCCTCGCCAGCTACCACGGCGACCAGGTCGGCTTCACCCTCACCTCCGGACTCCTGCACGCCATCGAAGACCTCGCACGCGAGCACGAGGCGACGGTCTCCATGGTCATGCAGGCGGCCCTCGCCGTCCTCCTGCACCAGCTGGGCGCCGGAGACGACATCCCGCTCGGCACCCCCATCGCAGGCCGCACCGACACCGCCCTCGACCACCAGATCGGGTTCTTCGTCAACACCTGGGTGCTCCGCGCCGACCTCAGCGGCCGCCCCGCCTTCACCGACCTGCTCCACCGCGTCCGGGACAAGGCCCTGACCGCCTACGACCACCAAGACGCCCCCTTCGAACGCCTGGTGGAACTCCTCAACCCCCAACGCTCCACCGCCCACCACCCCCTCTTCCAGACCATGCTCGCCTGGCAGAACCTCGACCAAGCGGCCCTGACCCTCCCCGGCCTGGTCGCCACCGCCCTCCCCACGAACACCCACACCGCGAAATTCGACCTCCTCTTCAACCTGGCGGCCGTCGACGGCACCGATGGCCGCCAGATACGGGGCCTGATCGAGTACGCCACCGACCTGTTCGACCGTGACACGGCGGCCGCCCTCGCGGAGCGGTTCGCGCGAGTGCTGCGGCAGGTGGTCGCGGCACCCGAGGAGCCGGTCACCTCGGTGGACGTCCTGGACCCGTCCGAACGGGAGCGCCTGCTGGGCGAGTTGAGCGGTGCGGGTGCGACCACAGCCGTTCCCGAGGCGACCATCGCGGGCCTCTTCGAACGTCAGGCCGCGGCCACACCGGAGGCGACCGCACTGGTCTGTGACGGCGACTGCCTGTCGTACGACGACGTCAACGTACGTGCCAACCGCCTCGCCCGGGAACTGCTGTCCCGTGGTGCGGGCCCAGAGACCGTGGTCGCCGTCGCGCTGCCGCGCACCCCCGACCTGATCGTGGCCCTGCTCGCGGTCCTCAAGACAGGCGCCGCCTATCTGCCCATCGATCGCACCTACCCCAGCGCCCGCCTGGACTTCATCCTGGGCGACGCCGCCCCAGCCCTCGTCCTCACCGACACGGCGACGGCGGACCTGCTCCCCGCCACCGGCACTCGCCTCCTCCTGGACACCCTCGACCTGGCGGCGCACCCCGCGACCGACCTGTCCCGCCGCGACGCGGCGGGCCGCTTGGCGTATGTGATGTACACCTCCGGCTCCACCGGCACGCCCAAGGGCGTCCTCCTGGAGCACACCACCCTCACCAACGCCGTGCGTCATCTCGCCGACCGCACCGGCATCACCGCGGGCTCGCGGGTGCTGGCCGCGACCTCCGTCAATTTCGATGTCTCCGTCTTCGAGATCTTCGCCACCCTGTGCCGGGGCGGCACCCTCGACCTGGTCCAGGACGTCCTGGAGCTGGCCGAACGCGACACCTGGACCGGCACCCACCTCAGCACCGTCCCCTCCGTCTTCGCCGAACTCCTCGACCAGATCACCCACACCATCTCCGTCGGCACCGTGGTCTTCGCGGGGGAAGCCCTGCCAGCCGCGCTGGCCGACCGCACCCGGGAGGCGTTCGGGGACGTCCGCGTGGCCAACGGCTACGGCCCCACGGAGACGTTCTACGCCACCACCTTCACCGACGACGGGACGGCGACCAGCGGCATCCCCATTGGCACCCCGCTGCCGAACCTGCGCGCCTACGTCCTCAGCCCCTGGCTGACGCCTCTTCCCCCGGGTGCCGTGGGCGAGTTGTACCTCGCGGGGCCGGTCGCCCGCGGCTACCACGCCTGCCCCGGGCTGACCGCCGAGCGCTTCGTCGCCGACCCCTACGGCCCGCCCGGCTCGCGCATGTACCGCACCGGCGACCTCGCCCGCTGGAACCGCGGGGGACACCTGGAGTACGCCGGTCGCGCCGACACCCAGATCAAGATCCGCGGTTTCCGCGTCGAACCCGGTGAGATCGAGGCCACCCTCAGTACACACCGCGACGTCGGGCAGGCGGCCGTCGTCGCCCGGGACACGCCTGCCGGAAGGCAGTTGGTGGCGTACCTGGTGGGGGAGGCCGTCGATGTCCAGGCCGTGCGCGCGTACGTGTCCGGCAAGCTGCCCGACTTCATGGTCCCGTCGGCGTTCGTGCCCCTCGACAAGCTCCCCCTGAATCCCAACGGCAAGCTGGACCGCGCCGCCCTGCCCGCCCCGGACTCCGCCGTCAGCACCGGCGTGTACCGGGCCCCGCGCACCGCGGCCGCGGAGGCGCTGTGTGCGCTGTTCGCGGAGGTCCTCGGGGTGGAGCGGGTCGGCGCCGAGGACGACTTCTTCGTCCGGGGCGGCTCTTCGCTGCTGGTCGTGCGCCTGCTGGCCCGGGTGGAGACCGAACTCGGGGTGCGCGTGCGGGTACGGGACTTCTTCGGCAATCCCACCCCCGCCAGCCTGGCTGGGTTCATGGCGAACACCGCCGACGGCCCTCCGGCCGGCGCCCCCGCCCTGGTACCGGCCTCAGAGGCGCGCCTCGACCCCGCCCTGCGGTTCCCCAGCCCTCCGGGCTTCAGCGCACCGCCGCGGCGGGTGCTGCTCACCGGCGCCACCGGGTTCGTCGGCGCCTTCCTGCTGCGCGAACTGCTCACCCAGACCGACGCCGACATCCACTGCCTGCTCCGCACACCATCGCTGGGGGCCGGACACACCCGCCTCAACGCCGTCCTCGCCTCCTACGGCATCACCATCGACGCCGCCGCCCTGCGACGGGTGCACATCGTGCCCGGCGACCTGGCCCGGCCCCGCCTCGGCCTCGACGCGGCCCGCTGGCGGCAGCTGTGCGACAGCCTCGACACCCTCGTCCACGCGGGCGCCCACGTACACCACCTGGCCCCCTACGAACGCCTCAAAGCGGCCAACGTCGACGGCACCCGCACCCTGCTCCACCTCGCCGCCCAGGGCCGGCCCAAACGCCTCCACCACCTCTCCACCCTGGGCATCCTCGGCCCCACCAGCACCGACCAGCCACACACCGAGGACACCCCCACCACCGACGCCCAGCACCCGGCCACCGACGGCTACACCGCCAGCAAATGGGTCGCCGACCTCATGGTCCACAACGCCATCGCCCGCGGCGCGAGCGCCCGCGTCTACCGGCTCGGCCGCATCTGGGCCGACACCGAGAACGGCGCCATCAATTCCGACGACCTGTTCTGCCGCCTCCTGACCACCTGCGCCGCCCTCGGCTGCCACCCCCGCACCACCCTGCTGAGCACCGACCTGCTGCCCGCCGACACCACCGCCCGCGCCCTGATCACCCTCGCCCTCGACGGCCACCACCACACCGCCACGTACCACCTCCACCACCCGCACCCCACCAGCCCTGACACGTTCCTGCGGATCCTCGACCAGCAGCGCGCCACCCCGTCACAACCAGTAGCACTCGGCACCTGGCTGCACCGCCTCCGAGAAGCAGGCCAGGCCGGAGACGACCTGCCCTTCCTGCCCTACCTCGACGCCTTCCAGCACCTCCACGACACCCTCGAAGACACCACCGACCACCCGTCCCACCCGCCCTACCGCAACGACCACACCCTCCACACGCTCCACACGCTCCACCAACTCGGCCTCACCATCCCCGACATCACCCCCCACATGATCCGCAGCTTCTGGCACCACCTGAGAACACGCGGCCACGTCAACTGACAGCCGTGGGAGGCGGCGAGCCTAGGGGCGTGGGGTTCTGCGGAGCACGGTGCCCAGTACGCGATCGGCGGGGAAGTACCCGGCCTGCCGCGAGTCGTAGCTCACTGCCGCGTTGTCGCCCAGGAGAACGAGACTCCCCGGAGGAACGGTGCCGCCCGAAACCCGGTGCGTGCCGGCGGGCCCGACCGGCAGCACCGGGTCGCCGGGGACAGCGGCCACCCGCTTGATGAGCCAGTGCCGTGCGGAGAGGGGCGCGGGACCCGCCGTGGAACACCGGGCGAGTGCGGCCCTTCGGGGCCCCTGCGGCGGTCTTTCCACCACCACGACCTGCCCCACGGAAAGGCGGTGTCGACGCAGTACGAGTACCCGGTCCCCGTCGTGGAGGGACGGCTCCATGCTCGCGCCCCGCACCGTGACGCGGACGAGGCACCTCCGGAGCAGGGCGAAGGTGAGGAGACCGAGAGGCAGGGCGTACCCAAGGGCGCGCCGGATGTCCGGGCGGGCCGTCACGGTCGGGCCGCCTTTTGAGGCTGCGGGTGCGGGTGCGGGTGCTGGCGCGCTCATCGCACCTCCTCGGCCAGGGCGGCACGGTCCTCCACCGACTGGTAGCCGGTGGCCTGTAGGGCGAAGAGCCGCGCGTACACACCGCCGGACGCCATCAGGGAGCGGTGGTCTCCCTGTTCGACGAGGCTTCCCCCGGCAAGCACCGCGATGACGTCGGCGTCGCGTACGGAACCGAGGCGGTGCGAGATCAGCAGGCTGGTCCGGTGACCGCGGAACCGCCGCAGGGAGGTGTGGATCTCGTACTCCGCTTCCGCGTCAAGACCGGCGGACGGCTCGTCGAGGATCATCAGGTCCCGGGAGTTCCGCAGGAACGCCCGCGCCAGGGCGAGGCGTTGCCACTGGCCGCCCGAGAGCGTGACACCGACCGCGGGATCGTCGTCGTGGCCGGACTTCATCAGCCACTTCCGGGAGAGCAGGGTGTCGTAGCCGACCGGCAGCGCGGAGAGCTTCTCGTGCATGCCCGCGCGCTGGGCGGCCACCCGGATCCGCTCCGGCGCCCGCAACGCCTCGGGGTCGCCGAGGCCGATGTTCTCCGTGGCCGTCATGTCGTACGCCATGTAGTCCTGGAAGACGGCGCCGATCCGTAGGCGCAGCGTCGCCGGGTCCAGGTCGCGCAGGTCCACGCCGTCCCAGAGGATGGCGCCCCGCGTGGGGTCGTAGAACCTGCAGAGCAGTTTCACCAGGGTGGACTTGCCGGAACCGTTGAGGCCGATCAGGGCCAGTGCCTTCCCGTGCGGGAGGGAGAGGCTGACGCCGCGCAGGACCCAGGGATGGCCCTCGGAGTAGCGGAACCACACGTCGCGGAATTCGATGCCCCGCCGCAGCGGGGGCGCCGGGCGCGGCGCGGAGGGCACCGGCAGGTCGGGCCCCGCCGTGACCACCTCGCGATAGTGGTCGAACAGCGACAGGGCCTCGTGGGTGCTCGCCAGGTGCCCCGCGGCGGCGGCCAGGGAGCTCTGCACTCCGGCCACCGCCGCGACGAAGATCGTGATGTTTCCCACGGACAGCCGTCCGGCATGGGCGGCGGTGACCGCCCAGATCAGGCCGCCCCCGGAGACGAGCGCGGCGAACAGCGCGAGACCGGACTGGACGAGGACCTCGCGCCGGTCGAGCGCGCGGCGCACGGCGTTGGTGGCGCGCCGGTCCGCGAGCATCCTGCCCTGGAGAAGAGCGCCGATTCCGTACAGGCGCACCTCCTTGGCGGCTTCCACGCTGGCGAGGAGTCCGCCGTAGAAGGCCTCGCGCCGCTCCGTGGGGCCGACGTCCCAGGACATCTGGGCACGGCGCCTGGACAGGGCGATCTCCGCCGCGAGCGCCGGTGCGCCCGCCGCCAGGACAAGGCCGGTCATCACCGGGCTGAGCAGATACAGCGACCCCACGAAGCCACTGATGGTGAGGGCGGCCTGAGCGAGACTCAGGGACCCGGAGACCACCTGGCTGGGCGCCGCGACGCTGGCGTGCTGGGCCAGGCGCAGCCGGTCCAGGAAGTGAGGGCTCTCGAACCGCTCAAGACCCACGAAGGCGTTGACGGCGGTGAAGAGCCTCTCCTGCGCCAGCAGCCCCACGGCCCGGTCCAGCTCCGCCCGCACATAGCCGATGGCCTGCGGCACGAGACCGGCCGTCACTCCCACCGCGGCCAGGCCCGCGGCCAGGCCGATGAGCGCCGTCCGCGAGGTGCCGCCGTCCATCAGGCCGTCAAGGGCCAGCTTGGTCAGCCAGGCCGTCGCCACGGGGAGCGCCGCCGTGACGAGGGTGAGCAGTACGTAGGCGACCAGGCACCAGGGGGCTGCCTTGAGAGCGACGGCACTGACCAGGGCGGTGTTGCGCAAGGGCCGCAACACGCCTGGGCGCGGCGGCACCGCGGCCGCCGGGTCCGCCCCCGTCGCACGGGCGGACCGCCGGGGTCGGCTCATGCCGGCACAGCCGTCGGCCGGTCAAGCCGTACCTGATTGTCCGCCACCACCAGCTCGCCGTTCCCGTCCCTCTCGACGCTCAGGACGGTGGGGTAGGTCCGCGTCTGGAACGCGGTGCTCAACGCGCCGTCGTGGTCTTCCACCACCACCTGGGCCACCGCTCCGAGCGCGGACACGAAGTCGGCCGACTGTTCGGGGGAGCCGATCACGGCGACCAGCACCGCCGGGCGGCCACCGGGGTGCCGTCGTGCGTACTCCACGAACGCCGGGAGCTTGTCCCTGCACGGCTCGCAGCCGGGGGACAGGAACGCGACGAGCGTCCGGTCGGGCAACAGCGCGGGCACGAGCTGCTCCCCTTCGACCGTCGACGTTTCGAAGGCGTCGACACGTGTGCCCACCGCGATGCGTCCAGCGGGACGGCCGGCGTCGGCGAGCAGTCTGCTCTGCTCGCGGAGCCGCTTGATCACCCCCAAGGTGAGGAGCAGATCCACGGCACACAGTGCCCCGACGAGGATCACGGCCGCGCTCAGAACGGGCATGGCAACTCCTTGGTTCAACGAAGGCCGCGCACCACGCTTTCCGCGGGGTGGCGATCGGGCCGGAGAAGGGCGAGGACGTCGTCCAGCGAAGCGACCAGGAGGCCGACGGTCGCACCTGCCGCTACCGCGAGGACCACCGCGCCCGGATGCGGGTCCGCGGGTGCCGCGATGACCACGGCACTGACACCGGCCAGCGCGCTGAGCACGGCGTTGCGCACCATGTGCGGGACTCCCAGAGGTGTCGTGGACCGGCCGAAGCAGTGACAAGGGCTGCGCGCACCCCGGCGCAGCGCCAGGCCGATGCCGCAGGTGAGCACGGCCAGCAGTCCGGCCGCGAGGGTGAGCCCGGCCACCGCGGCCGCGGCCAGCGGCAGACAGACCAGCAGACAGGTGACGCCCTCGACGACCGTCACCAGCCACGCCGTCGGCCGGACGAGCGTCCGGGGAACGATGCGCATGTCGCCGACCGTCGCCACGAAGGCGCCCCACGCGGACCGGGTCGCGACCTTGCCGACCACCGACATCAGGAAGAGAACACCGATCATCCCGCGCACTCCGGCGGCCAGGTACTCCACTGCTCCTCCTGCGGTTCGTGGCGCCGCCCGGCCCCGGTTCGCCGAGCGGCACCGCTGGCGGGGCCGTGCGGCGGCGAGGCCGCCGCACGGCGTGGATGATCGTGCTCGCTTCGCGTCAGACGCACTGGTAGTGGCCGGGGGTGCAGTAGCCGCACCGGTCGAAGCGCCACGGGGTGGTCCCGTCGCTGCACTCGAGCCGCTGCTGCCACCACCTGTTGTCGGTGGAGCCGCAGCCGCTGGTGCCCTTCACACAGCGGATGCAGATCTTGCACTCGTTGCCGGCCGCCGAAGCCTCCAGCGCCGGGACGAGCCGGTCGAGGAGTCGGCTTCCCAGCCGCTCCAGTTGTTCGCGCATGTCACCCTCCTTGAGGTGGGACTTGTGCATGGCCTGCGCCCGTGGGTTGAGGGAGGCAGGGTCCGGCTGGGTCGCCGATGGTCGGCCTGCGGCGGGTGCCCTGCCGCCGGGTTCGTCTCGGAACAGTGGCAGTACCGCGCTGTGGCGAAGCTGAGGAATCCTGAGGGTCTTTCAGGAAGGCGTCCCTTGGCGTGCTTTGGCGTCCCCTGGCGTGCCTTGGCGTCGCTTGAGTCCTCTCTCAGCGTGGCTTCAGGTGGTTTCCCCGATACTGAGCGCATGCGGATACTGGTCGCGGAGGACGATCCACGGCTGCTGGAGTTGCTCCGGCGCGGTCTGCGGGGTGAGGGCTTCGTCGTCGACTGCACCGAGAACGGGGCACGGGCCCTGGAACTCGTGCAGGAGAACGACTACGACGTGGTCGTCCTGGACATCATGCTGCCGGGGATGAACGGGCTGCGGGTCTGCGCGCGGATGCGGGAGGCCGCGATCTGGGTCCCGGTGCTGATGCTCACCGCCCGGGACGGGGAGTACGACGAGGCGGAGGGGCTCGACACCGGGGCGGACGACTACGTCACCAAGCCGTTCTCGTACGTGGCCTTGGTGGCGCGGCTGCGCGCCTTGGTGCGTCGGGGGCAGCGGGAGCGGCCGGTGGCCATCGAAGTGGGGGACTTGCGGGTGGACCCGGCCGCCCGCCGCTGTCACCGCGGGCAGGTCCCGGTCCCGCTCACCATGCGGGAGTTCGCCGTGCTGTGGTACCTGGCCAGCCGCCGCGGGGAAGTGGTGTCCAAGACCGAGGTCCTGGAACACGTATGGGGCAGCTTCGACGGAGATGTCAACGTCGTGGAGGTGTATGTCAGCTCCCTGCGCCGCAAGATGGACGCCCCGTTCCGGCGGCGTACGATCCACACCGTCCGCGGCGCCGGATACCGGCTCGAAGCCGAACCGGCTGAACCGGCCGAACCAGTCGTCCCATGAGGCGTCTTGGCCGGATCCGGGTCCTGCCGACGCTCAGCATGCGGGCCAAGGCGGCGCTGCTGTCCGCCCTGCTCGTGTCGCTCCCGCTCGCGGCCGGTGCTTTCCTGGCCACGGACTTCTGGCGCCGCTACCTCCTTGAGCAGGCCATGGAATCGACCGTTCTCCGGGCCGATGTCACCACCACCTTCGCCCGGGGCGTCCAGTCGAACGCGGCCAATCTGCCCGCGGGGATACGGCAGTACTGCGTCCCTGGGAAACCAGAGACGCGCCGGACGGGCGACGGCCTCGTCCACAGCGTCATCGAGGACGGCTCCACGGATCAGGGCGCGTTGTCTCTCTGGCTGTGGCCGGAGCTGCGTGACGGGGTCGGCGAGCACCGGAGCCTGCGCCTCGTCTACCCGGAGGATCCCCTTCCCTCGCCCCACCGGCTCGTCACCGTGAACGACCTGAAGAAGGAGCAGGCCGAGCTGGACGCCATGGCGCGCTGGAGCGTCGCCGTCGCGGCGGGCCTTGTCCTGCTCACCGCCGCGGGCGCCTGGTGCGTCGCCGGACGCACCCTGCGGCCCATGGAGGCCATCCGGCGGCAGTTCACGGAGCTGAGCACCCACCGCCTCGACCAGCGCGTCCCCGTACCGCGGCGGAACAACGAGATCAGCCGACTGGCCGTGACCATGAACAACACGCTGGAGCGGCTGCAGAGTTCAGTGGAACAGCAGCGACGCTTCACCGCGAACGCCTCCCACGAACTGCGCACCCCCCTCGCGGCCCTGCGGGCAGAACTGGAGATCTCCCTGGCCCAGCCCCAGAGCGCCGACTGGCCGCGGGTCGTCGAACGAGCGCTGGGAGACGCGCACCGCCTGCAGCAGCTCATGGACGACCTGCTGATGCTCGCGCGCCTTGATCCGCGCGCGACGCTGTACGACTCCGGGCAGCCGCTGGACCTGGCACTTCTGGTACGGCAGGAATGCGCCCGCCGCAGCCTTCCCCGCCACCTCACCCTGACGGCCACCGGAGGCCAGGGCCCCGTGCCGGTCCGGGGGCACGCCTCTCTGCTGGCGCGGGTCCTTGGCAACCTGCTCGACAACGCCGAGCGCTATGCCGCCGCGCACATCATCGTGTCCCTCACCCACGACGCGGGTGCGGGAACGGTCCTGCTGGACGTCGGTGACGACGGGCCCGGCATCCCGGCCGAGGACCGGGCCCGCGTCCTTGGCTACTTCACGCGCCTCGACGAAGCACGCAGCCACCACACCGGCGGCGCCGGCCTCGGCCTGGCCATCGCCCAACACGTCGCCACCCTCCACCACGGCACACTCACCATCGGCGACAGCGACCACGGCACCCGCGTCCTCCTCACCCTCCCCACATCCGGCATGAGAGAGGGCTGAGCCGGGCTCAGGCACTGCCGGGGGCTTGGTCAGTGATCGGCACTGGTCACCCACCCGCACAGGGACCACACCGACGCGCCCGCGCCCGCGGACGTCCTGGCTCCGGGGCGCCGGTGCCGCGACCGGCGCCCGGTCACGGTGACGACGTGGACAAGGTGACGACGCTCCTGGCCGAGCGCGAGTTGGCCCAGCACCAGCTGGCCGCCGAGACCGTGGAGGCCTGGTCCACCCGCGACGTCGGGCCGTTCCGCGTCACCGCGGTTCCCGCCGTCGACGGTCTCGGCGATCCGCAGGTGAACTGGGTGGTGCAGGCCGACGGGCAGAGCGTCTTCCACGGCGGCGACACGATGTTCCACGGCTACTGGTGGCTCGTCGCGCGCCGGTTCAGCCCCTTCGACGCGGTGTTCCCGCCCGCCAACGGCGCGGTGGTCGACGCGCCGCACCTGCGGCCGCCGAGCCCGCTGCCCGCCGCGATGGACCCGAGGCAGGCCGCCCCCCCCGGTACGCGGTGCCCATGCACTACGAGACGGAGCAGCCGGACAAGATCGCGGGCTACGTCGAGGTCACTGACCCGGAGAGCGAGTTCCGCGCGCACGCGTGCTGGCCGTCGGGGAATGGCTCGACCTGGCCACATGAGCGGGAAGCCCGCCGCGCCAACGGACCCGGATGCGGCCGCGAGGGCGCGACCTTAGCATCGCCGTGTACGCCCCGAGGCCAGGGAGCCCACGCCCATGGAACCGTCGACGCCATCCGCCGGACCCGCGGCACGAGGAACCGGGCACGCCGGGTCCGGCCTGGGCGCCGCCGAGCGGGCCGAGGCGGAGACCGCCCCCGAGCGGAGGCCCACCGAGGCCGAGATGCTGGCGTCGGCACTCGTAGCGGGCCCGTGAACCAGGAACCGCCGACGGCACCCCACGCGCCGTCACCCGGGGCCGCCTGGTGGCGAACGGCGTGGCACGCCACCCTGCCCGGAGCCTGGGGCGCACTGCTCCTGGGGTGTCTCTCCTTCACCCCCTCGCTCCTCCCGCGCGGCGGAGTCCTGCAAGGGGTGATCACCGGGATCCTCGCGTCGATCGGGTACGGGCTCGGGGTGACCGCCGCGTGGATCTGGCGGGCCTTCGCCGATCGCCAGGACCCGCTCCCCGCGCGGCGCGGGTCCTGGCGGGCGTTCCTCGTCGCGGGGCCCGTCCTGCTCGGCGGCGCGTTCGCGCTCGGCCAGTACTGGCAGCACCGGATCCGCCGGTTGCTGGACGTGACGGACTACAGCCCGCTCCAGACGATCCTCTTGCCCTTGGTCGCGTTCGTGTTCTTCTGGATCATCCTGATGGCCGCCAGGGGAGTGCGTCGGGCCTACCGCTGGGTGGCTCGCCTCCTTCGGCGGTGGATCGGGGAGCGGGCGGCGAAGGCGGTCGGTGTGATCCTCGTGGCCGTCGCGTCCGTCCTCGTCCTCAGCGGTCTGCTCATCGACGGTGTGGTCGCCGCGGCGAACCAGGCCTTCTCGCTGCGCGACACGCAGACCGAGGAAGGGGTACGCCGACCGGTGTCCGGCCTGCGCTCGGGCGGCCCCGGTTCGGTCGTGCCGTGGGACTCGCTGGGCAGGAACGGGCGCACGTTCACGGCCGGAGGCCCTTCGGCCGTCGAGATCGAGCGGTTCACCCGCCGGCCCGCACGAGAGCCCGTCCGCTCCTACGCCGGGCTCGAGACCGCGGACGACACCGAGTCCCGGGCCGCCCGGGCGGTCGCCGACCTGCGCCGCGCCGGGGGATTCCAGCGCCACAGCCTCCTCGTCATGACGACGACCGGCAGCGGCTGGGTCGATCCCGCCGCGGTGGACAGCTTCGAGTACCTCACCGGCGGCGACTGCGCGAGCGTGGCGCTCCAGTACTCCTACCTGCCGTCGTGGATGTCGTACCTCGTCGACCAGTCCAAGGCCCGCGAGGCGGGCCGCGAGCTCTTCGACGCCGTCTACGACGCCTGGTCGAAACTGCCCCCCGACGCCCGCCCACGGCTGTACGTGGCGGGCGAGAGCCTCGGGTCCTTCGGCGCCGAGACCGCGTTCAGCGGGGAGTACGACCTGCGCAACCGCACCGCGGGCGCGCTCTTCGCGGGCCCGCCCCACTTCAACACGCTCTTCCGGCGGTTCAGCGACGAGCGGGAGGCGGGCAGCCCCGAGATCCGCCCCGTCTACGAGCGGGGGCGCACCGTCCGCTTCGCCACCGACCCGGAAGCCGACATCCCGCCGCCGGACGCGCCGTGGGCGGGTCCGCGCGTGCTGTACCTCCTGCACGCCTCCGACCCGATCGTCTGGTGGGGCCCGCACCTGATGTACGACGAGCCGGACTGGATCGGCGAAGCGCCCGGCGACGATGTCCTCGAAACCATGTTCTGGGTCCCGTTCGTGACGTTCTGGCAGGTCACGGCCGACCTCCCGTTCGCCACCGGGGTGCCCGACGGGCACGGCCACACCTACCGGGCCGGGTACGTGGACGGCTGGCACGCCGTCCTGCGGCCCTCCGGCGTCACCGACCGGGACCTGGCCCGCCTCCGGGACATCGTGACGCGAGGGTGAACGGGCTGGCGGGCACCGCGACCGGGCGTCCCGCCACAGCCAACCGCGCCCGCCTGCCCCTGCCGATCCCCGGGCGCTACGAAGTGGTGCAACTGGCAGGGCGCGGGTTCAGCCGACGGTGCTGGCCGAGAAGGATGACGTCCGAGTAGAGGTTCGAGTAGCCCATGCCGAGGGCGACGATGTCAGGGGACATCAGCGCCCGGTAGAAGGAGTTGGTCGGCGCGTTGTCGGTGGCCATGTCCGCGAAGTAGCCGTTGTGCTTGTAGCCGTTGAACATGAACTCCGCGATGTTCGAGGAGTAGAGGGCGGCGTCGTTGAGGCGGTCGCGCAGGGTGCGACCGTCACTCCCCACACTGGTGAGCCTCTTCATCCTGAACATGTCCTCGGCATGGCGGTTGGCCACACCCGAAGCCCGGTCGGAGATGGCGAGGGGGGCCAGGCCGTTCACCGCGCGTTCCTTGTTCACCTCACACACGATGAAATCCACGTCCGGGAAGTCCCCGGCCTTCTCCACCGCGGCCGTGTCGGCCGCCGCGGCCGACACGGTGGTCGCGGGTGCGGCGGTAGCGAGCGGAGCGATGGAGGCGAGCACGGTCGTCAGGGCACACGCGGCGAGGGCGACGCGCGCGGCGTGTCGCCCGTGGAGCGAAGGTGTCATATCCCGCCAACGGCAGGGATGTCACAAGGTTGCTCCGAGTCACCCGTCGAGCCGAACCGAGCCCGCGCCGACTGCCGCGCAGGCCGGTGTCCACCCGTAGCGGCGCGAGCACGTCGCGCACGTATGCCTCCCGATTGGTGACGGAAGCGGCAATCCGCCGCCCGCCGAGCCCAGCCAGGTGCCGCCGCGCTCTTTCCACTTCCACCTTCTTCTCCGGATGTCCGGCAGCATGGTGACGGGGACTTGATCGCCTGCGGGTAGGTTCGGGTCATGACTGACGGCTGGCGGACGGACCGGATCGGGGCTGCTCTGCGGGGTGAGAACCCCACGGTGCTGCGGCGGCTGGAGTCCGGCTTCGCGGTGATCGGCGACGTTCAGTTCCTGCCTGGGTACCGGTTCGAGTGGGAACCGGCCGACTTGGTGGGCGAGCCGGTGTGGGGCTATCCGCGGGATCGGTGGAGTGAGGAGCGGTTCAGGCTCGGCCCGCAGCACGATGTGCTGCGAGATGCCATCGGCGGCGAACTGGACCGGTTGCGTGCGAGGATCTCAGGGCAGTGAGGCCGGTGCGGCGGGATGATGCGTGACGGGTAGTGGGCCATGCGGAGCCCGGCGCGGTGGGGCGAGGCAGGGGGCGGGTTCCCGGGGCCGCCGGAAGCACGCCGTAGAGGTGGCGCAAGTCCGGCCCCGAAGACACCTGGTGCCGCCGCCACGGCATCACGCAAGCTGGCCCGCATGGTTTGGTTACCCCTGCTCTCTACCCTGGCCGGTGCCGCGATCGGCATCGTCGCCCCGCTCATCGCGGACCGAAACCGGTGGAAGCGCGAAGCCGCCCAAGAAGCCCTTCGGCTGCGGCTCGACATCTACACGCAGTACACCACCACCGTGAAGACCCTCGGTGAGACCCTGCGGGCCTTGGCCGGGCGCGAGCACCCTTCCCGCGACGAGCGCGCGCTCGCCCTGCGCGAAGCCTTCCGGGAATCGGGCATCGCCAGCGCTTCCGAGAGGATGTGGCTCATCGCGCCGGAGCCCGTCGTCGCGGCCTCCGACGGTGTGTTCCACTGCCTGCGACGCATCCGCGACAGCTACATCGACGGCACTGCTGTCAGCAGCCCGGAGGACCACGCGCTCTGGGAGGCGCGCGCCCGAGCAGCCGCCGAGATGCGCGAGCTGATGCGCGCGGACCTCGGCGTTGCCCCACTCGCCGAACGCCCGAGCACCTAGGCCTGTTCGGGCGGCTCACGGACGGTGCGTCAGCTGGCTGGTACGGGGCACGCCGTGACGAGCGGGCCCGCCGCCGGCGCCGGGTGCGGCGGGCGGCGGGCCCGGCCTTCTTCATGCGGCCGATGAGCACCTTCCGGGTTCCCAGGTCGAGCTTCTCGGCGAGGCCGTCGCCGTTGTCGGGGACGTTGCGGGGGCTCACGCCGTGCCAGGCGCCCTTGCTGTAGATGCTGACGCCGAGTTTGGACGGGACACACCACAGGGCGTGCGGTGTGATGTCCCGGCCGGGCTGCCGCCCGGCGCGGGGTCAGGCCCGGTCTTGCTGGAAGGCCCAGAAGGCGTCGTCGGAGCCGCGGTGCGCGACCAGGACGCGGTTGTCGTGGAACCTGGCCGGGACGGGCAGTCCGGGGAGGTTGCCGCCGATGCGGTCGACCTGGGTGAAGGTGTCCTCGTTGGGCCGCTGCTGCTCGGTGACGTAGAGAGCGCGGTCGTTGGCGATGACGAAGACCTCCAGGCGGCCGTCCATCGCGAGGATCGCGGTCGGCGTCTCGACGATCTTCCCCGACAGCGGCTGCGGCGACTGCCAGGTGCTGTATCCGGCCTGCTGGGCCGCGTGATAGCCGGTGGTGCCCGCGCGCCAGAACACCCGGACGCGCTGGTCCGCGTCGGTGACGGCGAACGGACTCCCGGTGATCCCGGCGTTGCGCGCCGAGACGATGAAGTACGAGGTCCAGCTGGTGGTGGCGTCGGCGGCCTTCTGCGCGATGCCCCACACCTCGTCGGCGTGCCCGTGGACGAAGACCTCCAGGCGTCCCTCGCCGTTGCGGGCCACGGTGGGGGCCAGCTTGTTGTGGGCGCCAGTGCCCCCGCCGAGACTGTCGGGCTGGTTGAAGCCCGCGTAGTCCACCTGGAGTTGGTCGACGTGCCACAGGGTGGCGTCGGTGCCGTTGTAGAAGACGGAGATCCGCCCGTCCGCGTTCAGCGCGGCCGCCGGGTCGCTGGCCGCTCCTGAGGCGATCCTCTCGGGGGCGGCCCAGCCGCCGTTGATGACCTGCTGGCGCAGGTGCCAGATGCTGTTGTCCGGGCCGCGCCAGAAGACGTGCACGCGCCCGCTGGGGCCGCGCAGAGCGACGGGGCTGCCGTCGACCGTGCCCGCCGTGTTGGGGTACGGATACCAGTCCTTCGACCAAGTCCAGTCCGCGACCTGCCACTTGGTGTAGAGGTCGCTGCCGCCGCCCCGGACGAAGACCTGAAGGCGGTCGTCGGCGTTGGGCGCCACGGCGGGGTCGTCGACGATGCCTCCGCCGAGGCCGAAGCCGTCCTTCCAGGCATAGCCAGGCGTTGTCGAAGGTGCCACGGGAACCTCCCTGCTCGATGCGGGATGGAACGTGCCGCCCAGGACAGTAGCCACCGCGCCTCGCCTATGGATCCCCGTGCGCCCGAGAATGTCTGAGAAGTGCTTTCAGTCCGGAAAGGGACTCTTGCGCCCCGTGTGCGGGCGCGGCCCGCGAGGATCGCGTCCGGCCACGGGAGGCGAGCCTGCGGTGAGCGCCATGGCGACGACCGGGGCGCGGACGTGCCGCGTCCTCGGCCTGTCACATTCTCGGGCGCTGGCGCGTCAGACCCATGACGGCGACGCCAGCGACGCTGGCGGGCCGTCACCGCAAGCACCTGATCCTCCGGACCCGTACCGGTCCGGCTGTCCCTGAGGAGTCCCCATGTCCGCCACCGCTGTCGTCGTCACCGTGCTCACCGCCGCCTGGGTCGGCTTCTCCGGCTTCTCGCTGCTGCGCAAGGCCGCGTTCGTCACGGAGCCGCTGGCCCAGTACGGCGTTCCGCGGTCGTGGTGGACCCTGCTCGGCCTGGCCAAGGCCGCCGGAGCGGTCGGTCTCCTCGTCGGCCTGGCGGTGCCCGCGATCGGCGTGGCGGCCGGGATCGGCCTGGTGCTGTACTTCGGCGGCGCGGTCATCACGGTGCTGCGGGCCCGCTCGTACAAGACCGTCGCCTTCCCGGTGCTGTACCTGGCGCCGGTCGTGGCCACCCTCGCGCTCGGCTACGCCGCCTGAGCACGGGTCAAGCCTCGCCGCGCTCGGCTGTGTGGCTGCCGAGCGCGACGAGGCCGGACAAGGTTCAGCGGGATACACCCCCGTGCCACCCCGCTGAGCGCTGCCGCTTCAGGCTCGGATCAGTTCGGTGGGGCGTAGGTCCCCACCTTCATGTGGGCGCCCCGTGTCAGCGTGCCGGAGCCGTGGTCGACGTTGCGTAGTCCCACCCCGAGCAGGTCACCGCCGGGGAGGCCGCTTGGGTCGGCGTTGCCGCCAGGGCGCTCAGGCCGGAGGCCAGACTGCCCACGGCGGCCGGGGCCGCGGCGTTCCGCTTGAGTCGTGTCATGGAGGGGATCCTTCCGGGTCGCGTCCGCCGAGTGGATCCCGGCAGACTCTGGAGGGGAGCCGAAGGAGGAGGTTCATCCGGCTACGCGGTCGTACACGTAGCGGAACCACTTCATCCGGCGGTCGGCGCCCCGCGGTCGGCGCGATGTTCCGTTCAGCAGGCCGTGGTCGGCGGCACGGCATCGAGTTCAGCGGCCGTCGCGTTGTTGCACAGCCCCCTTCCGTGGTGTGAATCAAGCCGGGCTGTGGCCGAAAGGGCCCAGCGTCTGGCCGGGCCGCTGATTGTTGCCGCGCGAGGGGCGTTCATAGGCTGTCGCTGATCAGCGTGTGGGTGTCGGGGGGCGGTATGGGGCGCAAGGAGAAGCCGGTTGATCCCTCAGTGGGGCCGGTCGAGCGCTTCGCGTTCGCGTTGCGCGCGTTGCGCCAGGAGGCGGGCGGGATCCCGTACCGGGACATGGCGCTCAAGGCCGGGTTCTCCGCGGCGATGCTGTCGCGGGCCGCGTCGGGGCAGAAGCTGCCGTCCTTGCCGCTGGCCCTGGCGTACGTCCGCGCGTTGGGCGGCGACGAGCGGGAGTGGGAGCAGCGCTGGCAGACCGCCGCCGGGGAGCAGGCCGCGCAGGCGCCCGACCCGCGCGGCGACGACTCGCGGGCGCCCTATCGCGGGCTGTCCCGGTACGACGTGGACGACGCGGAATTGTTCTTCGGACGCGAAGCGCTGACCGGGCATCTGATGGCCAAGGCGGCGAAGCATCGCCTCATGGTGGTGGTGGGCCCCTCCGGCAGCGGCAAGTCGTCGCTGTTGCGGGCCGGGCTCATCCCACGGCTGCGCGATGGCGAAGGCGGGACGCGCCCGGCGGCCATCCGGATCCTCACGCCGGGCGCGTCCCCGGCCCGCACCCATGCGAAGGCTTGCGTTCCGGCCTCCGGCGAGGGCGACACCTGGCTGGTCGTCGACCAGCTCGAGGAGGTCTTCACGCTCTGCCAGGACGCGCGGGAGCGAGCCGCCTTCTTGGATCTGCTGCTGACGGCGACCGAGCCCGACAGCCGGTTGCGCGTCGTCCTCGGCGTACGTGCCGACTTCTACGCGCACTGCCTGGCACACCCCGACCTTGCCACGGCCATACGGGAGTCGAGCCTTCCGGTCGGGCCCATGGGCCCTGGCGAACTGCGCGCGGCGATCGTCAAGCCCGCCCAGGGGGAGGGCTTGATCGTGGAACGCGTTCTGACCGCCCGCCTCATCGCGGAGGTCGAGGGCGAGCCCGGGAGCCTGCCGCTGCTCTCGCACGCCCTGCTGGAAACCTGGCGCCGCCGCCACGGCCGTACCCTGACGGTGGAGGCGTACGAACAATCGGGCGGCATCCGGGGCGCCATCGCCCAGACGGCCGAGGACCTGTACACGCGGATGACCTCCGACCAGGCCGCGCACGCGCGCCGCGTCCTCTTGCGGCTGATCGCCCCCGGCGATGGCACCCAGGACACCCGACGCCCCGTCGACCGCGCGGAGCTTGACCTCACCGGCCCCGATGGTGCCGCCCTCGTGCTGGCCGACCTCGCGGCCGCGCGGCTGATCACCCTCGACGGCGACACCGTCGACCTGGCGCACGAGGCGCTCATCACCGCATGGCCCAGGCTGCGGGGCTGGATCGAGGAGGAACGCGAGCGGCTGCGGACCCAACGGCGCCTGACCGAAGCGGCGCGCGCCTGGGACGAGTCGGCGCGGGACCCGGGCGCCCTGTACCGCGGCACGCGCCTGGCCGCGGCGGCGGAACTCCTGGCCGACCCGGACCAACTCACCGGACTAGAGCGATCGTTCGTGACCGTCAGCCGTAGCGCCCACACCCGCGAACACCGTCGGCGCCGTCGGCTGCTCAGCGCCCTGGCCACCCTGCTGGTCCTGGCCCTGGCGGCCGGTGCCATCGCCTGGCAGCAGAACCGCGTCAGCGGCCGTCAGCACCGGGAAGCGGAGGCCCGCCGCATCGCCGCCGTCGCCACCAGCATGCGTGCCTCCGACCCCGTCAAGGCCATGCGGCTGAGCGTGGCCGCCTGGAAACTCGCGGACACCAGGGAGACTCGGGCCGCGCTCTTGGGGGCCATGGCGCAGAAGGAGCAGGATGTGTTCCGCATCCCGCCGCCCGGCCCCGTGCGGCCGGACCACCATCTGACCGCGGCCGGTCGTCGGCTCGTGTCCGTCGCGAGCGGGCGGATCCGGGTGTGGGATGTCGCTACTGGCCGCCTGGCCCACACCTATCGCGGCATGGGGAAACAGGGCACGCTCGACGAAGGACGTCTCAGCGCTGACGGCCGCACCCTGGCCATGAGCGTCGGGGACGGTGTGCGGCTGTGGGATGTCCGAGCCGGACGCGTCAGGGGCACTCTGCCCGGCGTCGAGCCGTCGACGTGGGACTTCAGCCCGTCCGGACACCTACTGGTGACTGCCGACGGCGCCACCGCGGGCGCGGTGGCCGCCGATGCGAGCGGGACAGAGCCCGAAGGGACGGCTGGCGACGCCGTCACGCGGGTGTGGGACGTCCGCAGCCGCCGTACGCTCCTGCGCCTGACCGACCGTGACGGCCAAGCGCCTCTGCTGAACATGGCCCTCAGCCCGGACGACAGCCGACTGGCCATCTGCCGGGAGCAACGCCAACCAGAGATGTGGGACATCCGCACGCAGCGCAGGCTCCGTATGAGAATCAAGGCCACGTGCGGTGACGGACACGTCGCGTTCACCCCCGACGGCCGCAAGATGATCTTGTCCACACGCGCCGGCGTTCGGCTGTGGGACCTGGCCTCCGGCAGACCGCTCGCCCGGATCAAGACCCCTCTCACCAAGGCCCTGCGCATCAGCGTGGACGGCGAGTTCGTCGCTACCGTGGCCGACGACGAGATCCGCTTGTGGCGCTTCTCGGCACCCGGCACCCCGGTCTTCCGCTATCCACTGGTCAACGAACAGCCCAGGCAACTGACGCTCGACATCGCGAGCCGCTCCATCCGGTACGTCGACGGTGGGGGGACCCTCGTCCGTACGCTCAGCCTGGGGCAGGCGGTCAGTGGTGATTGGCGGCAACGGCCGCTCATGAAAGCCCGGTTGAGCCCGGATGGACGCACCCTGGCCGCCGTCCGGAAACACGGCGGCACTCTGGTCCTCGACTTGGCCGACGTGCGCTCTGGTCGCAGCCGCGGCCCAGGCATCGGCAACCCTTGCCCGAAACGGTCCTCAGACTGCCACGACCATGTCGTGTTCAGCCAGGACAGCCGCTATGCCGCCCACCTCCAGCTCCCGGAGGAGCCGCTGGGTTCTGACGTTCCGCCCGCACGGATCACCGTCGGGGACGCCCGGACGGGCCGCGCGCAGGCCCGTCTGAACGTACCCGCTGAGGATCTGAGCTGGATGACGTTCTCCGCCGACAGCCGCACCTTGATCGTATTTCGCACTCGCGCGGAGCCCTCCCTGGAGTTCTGGGACATCGGGACGGGGAAGCGGCTGAAGACGCTCACGCTGTCAGGCGACTACTCCGACAGTCGGCTCACGGCGCGAGGCGACGGGAAGAAGCTGATATCCGAGGGAGGCGACATCGTTGAACTGCCCTCGGGGCGAGTGACACGACAGGACCTGGCCGCCAACGAGTCGGCCGCGCTCGCCTTCAGCCCCGACGGAACCTTCCTGGCCGTGGGTGATGTGAGGGGCGGCGTCACCTTGTGGGACAGCGACGCACGCAAGCAGCTCGGCGTACTGCCCGGCCTCTCCTCCACGCCCAGGAACGGCAGCCACGAAACGCTGACCGCCCTGGCCTTCTCCGCCGACAGCCAGCTGCTCGCGGTCGCCGGTGACGCCGGCACCCTCCACCTCTGGGACGTACCGTCACGGCAGCTGCTCGGCACCTCCCTTCCCACCCCCGGTGACGGCATCACCTCCTTGGCCTTCACCCCTGACGGCCACACGCTGTACGCCACCGGACGGCATGTGCGCCTCCAACGGCACGACATCAACCCCGAGACCGTGGCCAAGACGGTGTGCCGACGTGCCGGATCCGGCCTGTCTCGGGCTGACTGGGCCACCTATCTGCAAGACGTCCGTTACCGCGACACCTGCTGAACCGCCGCTAGCGCCCCGGCAACCGTCCGCTGATCACTCGCCGCGAACACCGGGCCCGCGCGGGGCTGCGGTGGAGGGGCTCAGTCCGGTTCACTCGTACCGCAGGCGCAGCGACTCCCGCTCGATCTCCTCGATCTGCTCGACCGTCAGGCCCGGCAGGTTCAGCTGGGCCAGCGTCACCTCGGCGCTGGCGGGCTGCGCGTCGGCGGGCACCCACTCCTCCGGCTGCCACGCATGGGCGCGCATCAGGGATTTGGGGCAGTGGGGGTAGACCTGGTCGACGCTCACGACCAGCGCGGATACCGGCGGCTTGCCGACGGGCGTGAGCTGCGCAAGGAGCTCCGGGCGGGCTGAGACGCAGGCGCGGCCGTTGACACGCAGTGTGGTCGGGCGGCCGGGTATGAGGAAGAGCAGGCCGACCTGTCCGGTCCGCAGCACGTTGTGCAGGGTGTCGAGTCGCTTGTTGCCGGTCGCGTCCGGTATCACCAGGGTCCGCTCGTCCAGCACGGACACGAAGCCGGGCGGGCCGCCGCGCGGCGTCACGTCCGCCCTGCCCTCGGCGTCGGCGCTGCCGATGAACACCAGGGAGGAGCAGCCGATCAGCGCGCGCGTCTGTTCTGTCAGGTGGTCGATCTCCTTGCGGAGCGCGTTCGCGTTCGGCTGCGCATAGAGCTCGCGCAGCTGATCCGGGCTGGTGAGGGCGTCTGCCCGGAGGGCGTCGAAGAGTGGGCTGGTGGTCTCCGTATCGATCATCATGAGGACGACCCTAGAAGACGGCCCTAGAAGACGACCCCCGGACCTGCATGACAGCGGTGAACCAGCGACGCGGGAGGTCTCGCCGCATGCGCGACGACGTCCTCCGTCGGCCCCACGGGGCCCCCTTGACCCCACAAGGCCATCGCGGTTCCATGCATGTGGTCCTCCAGCGGGGAACTGGGGGAGAGGCTGTGTCCTAACTGGGGGGAATATGCGGGGAAACACGAACCGGAGCGCCATCAGACGGGTGCGGGCCGCCCTGGGCGTGGCGGTCGCGGTCTGCGCGGTCACGGCGGTGCTGCCGGGAGTCGCCTCGGCAGAGACCATGGCCTCGGCGGGCGGGGAGGACGCCCGTGGTGCCGGTGTCGAGAGGATCAGTGTCGCGGCCGACGGCACCCAGGCCGACGACAAGTCCGCCGGTGCCTCGATCACACCTGACGGCCGCCACGTCGTCTTCTCGTCGTCGGCGAACAACCTCATACCTGACGGCACGGAGGCGGGCGACAGGGTGTACGTCCGCGACCAGCAGACGCGGCACATCAAGCGGATGGGGGCCCTGACTCCGCTCCAGCCCCCGGCGATCAGCGGTGACGGGGCGTACATCGCCTATCCGGTGCAGTGGGTGCGCAACGTGCGGATCCGCCAGTATCAGGTGAGTACGGGAGCGACGGCCTCCGTCAACTGCTCGTCTCACAGCTGCAACCAGCCGTCGCTGAGCGCGGACGGCCGCTACACCGCCCATGCCACCCTCTTCAACCCGCCGCTGACCGGCCAGCGCGTCGAGGTCCAGGACTGGAACACCGGCGCCAAGCAGATCGTCGCCGACCTCGGCCACACCCAGTCGTCCAGGCCGTCCATCAGCGGCGACGGCCGCTATGTCGCCTACCAGGACGGCAAGGCGGAGGACGTCTTCGTGTGGGACCGGACCAGCGGCACCGCCTCCGGCCCGATCGAGGGCCCTGCCAAGGCGGCCGCACTCGTCCAGCTCAGCGACGACGGCAGCAAGGCCGTCTACCTCTCGGGCTCCGACACCTACGTCCACGACGTCAGCTCCGGCGACGCCCAACTGGTGCCGGACGTAAAGGGCGTGGCCATCGACCCCACCGGCCGCTATCTGCTGTACACGCCGAACGACACGAGCGGCCCGTCGCTCGTCCTGCGCGACCTCCAGACGGGCGCCGACGAGACCGTCTCCGACCAGCCCGCCACGGCCGGGGTCGACTCGGTCAGCGCGGGCGGGCGCGACGTGGTCTTCCAGTCCACGGCCGACGACATCGTCCCCGGCGACACCAACGGCAAGCCCGATGTGTTCGCCCGCCACTTCCTCTGACCGCCCCAGCACCCGCAACGGAGCAGGCGTACTGCCCACCGATCGTGGATCGCACTTCCGGTCCGGGAAAGCCGGGTCAGTGTGGGGTGATGGGATGGCACGTTCTGTACGACCGCGGCGGGTTCCGCGGTCGCTGCTAGCCTGCCGTTCATGCTCAAGGGCAGCCTGGCGGGCCGAATACGCCGGATGGCGGGGGTCAGCGGGCCGGAGCGCGCGCTGATCGCCGCCAGCTTCGTGAACAGGGTGGGCAACGGTCTGTTCAATGCGGCGTCGGCGCTGTATTTCACCCTCATCGTGGGCCTGCCTGCGGGGCAGGTCGGCGCCGCGCTCACCATCGCCGGAGTGATCGGCCTGTGCGCGAGGGTGCCCGGAGGGCATCTCGCCGACCGGCGCGGGGCGCGGATGATCATGATGCTGGCCCTCGCGGTCCAGGCGATGTCGATGGCGGCCCTCGTCCTCGTCGAGAGCTGGGCCGCGCTCACGATCGTCGCGACGGTCGACCAGATCGCCGCGGCGGTCGGCGGGGCGGCCTGGGGCGCTCTGGTGGTCCGGGTCGGGGATGAGCACCCGGCCCTGTTCCGGGCGAAGTTGCGCACCTTCGTCAATCTGGGCGTCATCCTCGGAACGGTGGGTGCCGGGCTGGCGCTGGCCGTGAACACCCGTGGCGCCTATGTCGCGCTGATCCTCGGCAACGCGGCGAGCTTCGCCCTGTGCGCGGTCCTTCTGCTCCTGCTGCCCCGCTATCCGGTGCTGGCGGCACCGCCGCGGCAGCGTCGCTGGCTCGCCTTCGCGGACCGCCCGTTCCTGACGTTCACCGTCCTCTACGGGGCCATGGGACTGCAGTATCCGGTGGTCTCCCTGCTCCTGCCGATCTGGATCTCCGAACACGCCGATACGCCGCGCTGGACGGTGGCCGCGCTGTTCGCCGTCAACGCCGCCTTCTGCGTACTGACGCAGACCAAGATCGGCTCCCGTATCGAAACCCCGCACGACGGCGGCAGGGCCTTCCGCGCCGCGGGGCTGCTCTTCCTCGTCAGCTGCCCGATGATGGCGCTGGCGGCGCACACCCCCGTCTGGGCGGCAGCGGGACTGCTCCTGGCAGCGATCTTCGTCCACAGCCTGGCAGAGGTCTGGGAGTCCTCGGCGGCCTTCGCCCTGGGCTTCGGTCTCGCTCCCGACCACGCCCAGGGCCAGTACCAAGGTCTCCTCGGCCTCGGCTTCAGCGCGGGCCAGGCTCTCGCGCCCGCGCTCCTCACCACGGTCGTGCTCGGCCTCGGCACAGTGGGCTGGCTGCTGCTGGCGGGGTTCTTCGCGGCGCTGGGCGCCGCGGGCCCGGCTCTCGCCCGCTGGGGCGTGCGGACCCGGCCGCAGCCGGGCGTCGCCGCGGAAGTGACGGGATGACCAAGGCCGTGAGGCAACCGACACGGATGCCGGAGCGCTCTACCTCTTCGCGTCGCACGATCGATGGGAGAGCACGGAAATGAGCCCACAGGGAGAAAAGGGACATGGACGGCGGTACGCGGCCGCGGCCGCCGTCGTGACCGCGGGAATGCTGGCCGTCTCGGCGTGCGGGACCGACAGCACACCGCGGCCAGCAGACAGACGTGCCTCCAACTCGCCTGCGCCACACGGCGAGAAGGCCCCTGGCCACGAGCGGGACTACGCCGCTGGTTACGAGGCGGGCCGTAAGGTCTACGACGAGGGAGGCAAGGGCGCGGCGGTACGGGAAGTCGTACATGGTGGTTGTGCACGCCGGGCCCTGGAGACCGACGCCCGCGCTGACGGGGACCGCGGATCCTGGGTGAAGGGCTGCCAGGATGGGGTGACGGGCGCGCCGAAGGAACCTCCGGCTCACCCGATGAGCAAGCGGGAAGGAAACCCCGCCCTTCTCAAGGACTTTCGCGCGTGGGCGCGCGGCGAGGGGGACGAGGCCCTGGCCCGGCACGCTGACCAACTCTTCACCGTCAAGCTCACCGGGCCTGACTACGACGTCGAAGTGCGCACCGACTACGCCTCGGGGCATCAGGCCAAGAAGTTCGCCAGGACTTTCGTGGACTGGTGGGACGGAGACGACGGCCGCGGCGTCGCGAGGAGCGTCGTCGTTCTCGACGCGCACGACCGGCGCATCGCCACGCAGGCGCTATGAAGGAGCTCGGGTCCCAGGAACTCGGCTGACGCAGGGGCAGGGGCAGCGGTTTGTGATGTACGGCCCACGCGCGGCGGCGTTCAGTCGTTGAGCGCCGCGCGGGCCGCCGGGACGACCTCGTGGGCGAAGCGGAGCAGTTGCCGGTCGTGGTCGGCGTGCGGCCAGTACGCGAAGGCGTTCATGCCGAAGTCCCGCACCAGGCCGACGATTTGGTCGGTCCACTGGGTGGGTGAGCCCTGGAACGGCTCGGCGGACTCGGGGCCGATGATGCCGTTGAGGTTGTAGACCTTGCGGATCGTGGCCGGATCGCGCCCGGCCGACTCGGCTCCGGCGTTCACCCGGGCCACCGCCTCAGGCAGGCGGTCCAGGCCGACGAAGCCGAGCGAGGGCATCCAGCCGTCCGCCAGGGCCCCGGTCATCCGCAGCGTGCGCGGTCCCACCGCGCCCAGCCAGATGCCGAGCCCGGCCGTCGGGGCCGGGCCCGGGTGCACTCCGGCCAGGGTGTAGTGCTGACCGGTGAAGCGCACCGACCGCTGCCCGCTTCACATCAGCCGCACGACGGCGATGGCCTCCTCGAGCGCGTCCGCCGCCGCCTTGGCGCCGCGTCGCGGCCCGCCCATCGCCGCAATGACGTCCCAGAAGGCGCCCGCGCCCAGGCCGAGTTGGAGGCGGCCACCGCCGGTGAGGACGTCCAGGCTGGCGGCGGCCTTGGCGAGCATGGCCGGTGGGCGCAGCGGCAGGTTGGCCACCGTGGGCACGAGGGTGATGCGCTGGGTGCGGGCCGCTAGATGGCTGATGAGGGTCCAGGTGTCGTAGACGGCGAGCCGTTACGGTGGTGTGGGGGGACGCCCGCGGCTTCTATGCGTGCGCCGGTGGTGTGCCGCCGCTCGACCGGCACCGCCCCGGTCTCCGCCGGGAGGCGTTCCTTCCGCGGTGCTGGACACCTGGCCCGGCACCACACGCGCCGGAAGGAGTCGCGGATGAGCATCCCGTACCTGGCCCAGCCCGATCAGCAGCAGAGACTCGAATGGCTGGCCGGTAGCACCTTCACGATCCTGCTGGACTCCGCGGCCACTGACGGGCAGCTCACCGTCGGCCGGTTCGACGTCGCCAAGGGAGAGGCGCCGCCCTTCCACATGCACACCCGTGAGGACGAGGTGTTCATGCTGATCAAAGGGACCGCCCTGCTGTGGGCCGGGGATGAGGAGATGGAGATGCGGGAGGGAGGCATCGTCTACCTGCCCAGGAACATCCCGCACGGCTACCGCATCACCTCCGACACCGCCGACCTGCTGCTCATCGCCACACCCGGCGGACTGGAGGGCATGTTCCGCCAGGCCGGTCGCGATCTGTCCACCCCCAGGCCGGACGACTTCGAAATCTCCAGGGAAGCGCTCGCGGCCGCGGCCGATGCCTACGGACAGGTCGTCATCGGCCCGCCGCGGTGACCTCGTGTCTGGGACGTGCCCGCCGGTGACCGGCGACCGCACGATACGCGCGGCCGCAGACCACATCCGCTGCGGGTGAGGGGTCCGTGGACGGCCAGACGTGCGCGTAACTTCGTACGTCCGGAGGCGCGTCCGGAGGCACGTCCGGAGGTGCGGCCGTCCACGAATCGTCGCCGCTACAGGGTGCGCGCCGCCTTGGCGATGTCCTTGGCGAAGGTGGACACCTCGGTGTACACGCCCGGCTTGCCGGGGCGGGCGCAGCCATCGCCCCAGCTGACGATGCCGACCTGCAGTCGGCGACCCTTGTTGTCGTTGCGGAACATCGGGCCGCCGGAGTCGCCTTGGCAGGTGTCGACGCCGCCGGTCTCGACATAGCCCGCGCAGATCTCCTCCTGGGGGGTGAACCCCCTGGGGTAGGCGGTCTTGCAGGTGGCGTCGGAGACGAACGGCACCTTGGCCTTGCGCAGATGGCGCGGAATCTGGGTCGCGCTCTCACGGGTGGCGCCCCACCCGGCCACGGTGAACACACCCTTGTCGTACTTCTTGTCGGTGGCGATGGGCAGCAGCTCGACCTTGCCCTTCTGTAGCTTCACGGGTTTGGCGAGCTTGAGCAGCGCCCAGTCCTTGCCCTTGCCGATGCCGGCCCAGCCGGGAGCCTGGACGACCTTGGTGGCCTTGATCCTGATGGCCCGCGGGTCCTTGCGGTCGGTGGCGCCCGCGGTGACGGTGACGTTGCGCACCGGTCCGGAGGCCTCGAAACAGTGGGCGGCGGTCAGGACGATGTCCTTCGCGTACAGCGTGCCTCCGCAGCCCATGTTCAGCCACACGATGAAGGGGAACTCGCCCTTCTTGGCCAGCTCGCCACCGACGACCTGCGCCGTCGGGTCAGGCGGCGGATCCGACGCGTCCGTGGCGTGGGCCGAGTACACCGAGAGGCTCAGGGCCGTGAGGCCAGCGGCACTTACTAGGGCGAGCCTTGTGGCGGCGGCGGACGATGTCACTGTTCTGCGCATGGGTGTCCTCCCGTGAGAGCCCGGGTTTGAGAAGGAACCCGGGCAGGCGAGAATCAGATTCGCAGCATCTGTTCACAGCCATACGGGAGTTGAGTCACGCGGCCGTAACGGGGCGGGCGGGCAGCGCCACGCGAAGCGCTGCCGTGGTGCGCCCGGCGCTCTGACGTTGCGTCACCATCCTGTGGCGCAGGGGGCGGCAGCCGGTGAGCGGGGTCCAGGGGGTGCGGTGTCAGTCCTTGCGGCCGACGCCGCACAGCACCGCGACGTCGGTGGTGTGCGGCGAGGTCGGTTCGGGGCGCCATAGTGAGGTGGGAACCACGCCGGGCTCCACGAGGGCCAGGCCGTTGAAGTAGGCGGCGATCTGCTCGGGGCTGCGGTTGGTGTAGGGGTGGGGGCTGCCGCTGTTCTCGTTGTACTGGCGGACGGCCTCGTTGCGTTCCGCGTTGGTGGTCGTGCCGTCGTTGACCGCGAGATAGCTGCCGGAGGGCAGGGCGTCCAGCAGGCGTTTCAGTGCCGCCAGCGCGTCGTCGTAGTCGGGGACGTTGCCCAGGATCCCCAGCATCATCAGGGCGACGGGGCGGCTGAAGTCGAGGGTCTTGGCGGCTCCCGCCAGGATGCGGTCCGAGGCTCGCACATCGGCGTCGATGTAGTCGCAGGCTCCCTCGGGGCGGCTGGTCAGCAGGGCCTGGGCGTGCACGAGTACCAGGGGATCGTTGTCGACGTAGACGATCCGCGACTCCGGTGCCACCCGCTGGGCGACTTCGTGGGTGTTGTCGGCGGTCGGCAGGCCCGTGCCGATGTCGAGGAACTGCCGGATGCCCTCCTCCTCCGCGAGGTAGCGGACGGCCCGCGCCAGGAACGCCCGGGAGTGACGGGCGTCGTCGACGATGCCCGGGAACACCTCCCGCACCTGGTCCGCGGCCGCGCGGTCGACCTCGTAGTTGTCCTTGCCTCCCACCCAGTGGTTCCAGATCCGCGCCGAATGCGGCACCGAGGTGTCGATCTTGGCTAGTGCCCGCTGTGCCGGATCGCCGTCCCTCACGGAGAACACCCCTCTGGCCTGCGTCCAATGGTTCTCACACAACATACTGTCAACCAGCCGGATATGTACGTGAGTTCATGTGCGGATGCGTGTCGGGTCGCGTGGGCCTCGGGGTGGGCCGCCGGTGGCGGAGGAGCGCGGTCACAGCCACCGGACCGTCCGCGTCACCCGCGTCACGACGGCCGCGTAGCCGACGCCGACCACGAGCGAGGTGAACAGGGCGGTGAGGGGGAAGTCCTCCTGGAGGTAGGGGTAGACCTGGTAGTGCGTCAGATAGATGTACAGGGAACTGCTCGCCAGGACGCCCGCGAGCGTGTTGAGCGGGCCGAGGCTGGGCAGGGCCGGTACCCAGATCAGCAGCCCGAACCCGACGATCACGAGGGTCGTGCGCAGGGGCTGGTCCTCGAAGAGGCCGGGCACGGTGAGCAGTAGCACCGCCGTCAGCAGCGCACGGTGCCGCACGGTGCCGGCCCGCGCGGCCGCCCACCCGAGTGTGAACAGCCAGAAGACCACCGCGGGGTCCAGGTGCGGATGGACGGACGCCGGGCCCAGCAGGTCGTAGCGGCCGACCAGGGCGACGGCCGTGAGCGCCAGCGGCACGCCGAACGCGTACCGCCGCTCAAGGCGGTCCAGGAGCGGCACGGCCATGAGGGCGGCGAGGGCGACGAGGAAGTAGACCAGGGCCTCCACGAACCAGTAGGCCCACTCGAACCGTTCGGTGCCCTGGTCGAGCAGGCTGTTGAGCAGCACGGCGTTGGCCGGGTCGTAGAAGTCGGTCAGGAGCACCGCGCCGGTGATCCACACCATGCTCGGGACCGCGATGCGGGCGATGCTGCGCCACAGGTGGCGTACGCGCTCGTGGCGTGCGGCGTCGGTGAGCTGGAAGCGGGCGAAGTTGTAGCCCGCGACACCAATGAGGATGTGGGCGAAGCCCCTGATGCTGAAGACCTGGACGTGCGTGCCGACGATCAGGACGATCCCGACGGCGCGCAGGGCGATGCCGGTCTCCAGCGTGCGGCGCGTCCGCCAGGACGCCGGAGCCGTCCAGGAGCGCGGCGCCTTCGGGAGCCCTCGGGCCGCGGACCTGGGCCCTCGCGGCTCCGGACGGCCATGTCCTTGGGGCCCGCGCGCCCCCGTGGAGCGCAGTTCGCGGATCGTCCTCGTGTGCCAGTCGGCGGGCAGCTGGCCGAGGGTCTCCTCAAGGCGCAGGGAGATCTCGACGTAGCACAGTGAGTCCCCGCCCAGGCTGACGAAGCTGCTGTCCTCGGTGACGTCGGCGCGGTCGAGGACCTCCGCGTAGAGGCGGCGGAGGCTCTCGCCGGGATCGGGGGCCCGTGGCGCGGGGCGCGTCAGTCGCCGTACGGCCTCGTAGTCGGGCTTGCCGGTGGCCAGGCGGGGGAGTCGGTCGAGGACCTGGACCCGTACGGCGCGTGGCGGCAGCCCGCACCCCGCCACTATCAGTTGGCGGATCCGCCTCCGCTCGCCGGTGCTCGCGAGCGCGGCCACCGCGAGGGCCTCGCCGTCCCCTACGCAGTACGCGGTGACGTCGTGCTCCGCCAGCAGGGACTCGACGCGCTGAGGGTCGATCCGCAGTCCGAGGATCTTCACGAAGCGGCCGCGGCGGCCCACGATCTCGTACAGGCCGTCGGCCGCGCGCCGGGCGAGGTCACCGGTGTGCAGTTCCTGCACGGTCCGGCCGAGGGCGAGGTCGGCCGGGCTCCGGGCGTATCCGAGCATCACGTTCGGCCCCGTGTAGACCAGTTCCCCGACGTCCGGGCCGTGGCCGTCGACCGGCCTGAGGCGGAAGGAGCCGCCGGGTATCGGCACCCCGACGGCCTCCGGGCGCTCGGCGGCGAGCCGCGGCGGGAGGTAGGCCATGCGGGCCGTGGCCTCGGTCTGGCCGTACATCACGAACAGCTGCCAGCCCGAGCGGCGCCCCAACGCGGCGTAACGGGCGACGCGTTCCGGCGCGAGGCGGCCCCCGGCCTGGGTGACGCGGCGCAGGTGCGGCAGGGCCATGTCCGCGAAGCCGACCTGGTCGAGCAGGTCGAAGGTGTACGGCACTCCCGCCAGCGAGGTGCCGCGGGCGGCGCGGAACTCCTCCCAGAAGGCCGCCTCGGACACCGACCGCTCAGTGAGCAAAAGACCGGCTCCGCACAGCAGATGGCTGTGGAGGACGGACAGGCCGTAGCAGTAGTGCATGGGCAGTGTGGTGGCCGCCCGGTCGGAGTCGCAGATGCCGAGGTAGGCGGCGATGGACTCGGCGTTGGCCTGGAGGTTCTCGTGGGAGAGCCGCACCAGCTTGGGCGAGCCGGTGGAGCCGGAGGTGCTCAGGAGCAGGGCGAGGTCCGGGTGGAGGGTGTGGGCGCTGGTGCGGTGCCGCTCGTCGAAGGTCCACGCCCCGCGGGCATCCGGGCGGGCCACGACGTCGGGGGAGTAGGCCTGGGTCAGCGAACGGATCGTGCTCTCGCTGTCGCCGGGGACGAGCAGTACGGGGTGACCGGCGGACAGGGCGGCCAAGTGCGTGACGATCGCGTCGGCCCGGTTGGCTCCGGCGAGGAGCACCAACCGGCGTACGGGGCCGAGGAGTTCGACGGTAGCGGCGACCCGCTCGGCCAGCTCGCGGTACGGGAGTTGCCCTTGCGGCGTGATGAGAGCGACGCGGTCGCCGTATGCCGCGATTCGGCGCGCGAACGGCACGCCGTTGGGCGGCAGCGGGGGCACTGGGGGCGGTAGGGGCGGGGCGGGGAGCGACTGGGAGGCGTGACGCATGGGGCGCGCCCTTTCTGCGGCAACGTCCGCATTAGCACAGACCCTTGACGGTTAGGTAAGTGTTACCTAATTTATGGCATGGTCGCAATTGAGCCACAGCGCAGCCACAGGATCGCTTCCCCCTCGCTTCCTCGTCGCGGTTCACCGACATCACCGGCGGCGTGAAGGCGAGCCTCGCAGGAAGGCACACGCCATGCGACGCTCCCCGGTTCGACGGATGACTGTGCTGGTCGCAGCCGGTCTGCTGCTCACCCCTCTCGCGGCGTGCGGCGCTGACGGCGAGGACGGTGGTGGCGGTGACGGCTCATCTCTCGTCATCTACTCCGGTCGCAACGAGAAGCTGATCCAGCCACTTCTGGACAAGTTGGAGCAGGCCATCGGCGCCGATGTGGAGGTGCGGTACGGCGACAGCGCCGAACTCGCCGCCCAGATCCTGGAGGAGGGCGGCCGCACCAAGGCCGGCCTCTTCTTCTCCCAGGACGCCGGAGCGCTGGGCGCCCTGTCCAAGGAGGGCAGGCTGCGGAAGCTGACACCGGCCACCCTCGACAAGGTCGACGAGGCCTACCGGGGCTCCGGCGGCGACTGGGTCGGCCTGTCGGGACGCGTCCGCGTCCTCGCGTACAACCCGGACCAGGTCAGCGAGGACGACGTCCCCACCAGCGTCTTCGACGTCGTCGAGCCCCAGTGGAAGGGCAAGGTCGGCTTCGCGCCCACCAACGCCTCCTTCCAGGCCTTCGTCACCGGGATGCGGGTGCTGAAGGGCGACGAGGTCACGCGCGAATGGCTGCGGGACCTGAAGGGGAACGGCGCCAAGGCGTACGCGCACAACCTCGCCACCCTGGACGCCGTCGAGTCCGGTGAGGTCTCCCTCGGCCTGGTCAACCACTACTACTGGTACGAGCGTGTCGCCGAGCGGGGTCAGGGCAAGGTCGGCTCCAAGCTGCGCTTCCTGCCCGGCAAGGACCCCGGCGCGCTGATCAACGTCGCTGGCGCGGGCATCCTCAAGGACAGCGGGCAGGGCGAGACCGCGCGGAAGGCCGTGGACTACCTCCTCTCGAAGGAGGCGCAGACCTATTTCGCGGACGAGACCAAGGAGTACCCGCTCGCTGCGGGCGTCACCAGCACCGTGAAGGGCCTGCCCCCGTTCGCGTCGCTGCAGTCTCCCGACATCGACCTCGGCGAACTGGACTCCCTCCAGGAGACGTTGGCCATGCTTCAGGACGTCGGACTGGTCTGACCGCCGTGCGCACCTCGCCCTCCACTGCGCGCGCGCCGGGCAGGACGCGTGCATCGCGCAGGACGCGTACGCCGCGCGGGCCGTGTATGTCGCGCGGGCCTCGTACGCCCCGAAGGCCGCGTACGGAACGAAGGCCGCGTACGTCCCACCCGAGGCCACCCCTGATCCTGCTCGTCCCCGCCTGCGCGGCCGTCCTCATCGCGCTGCTGCCCCTCGGCTACCTCGCCGTCCGCGCCCTGGAACGCGGCCCGGCCTTCGCCTGGGACGTCGTGGCCGACGAACGCACCCTGGACCTCCTCGGCCGCAGCCTCTGCCTGAGCGCCGTGGTCGTGGCGGGCTGCCTGGTCCTCGGCGTGTCCCTGGCCTGGCTGACCGTGCGCACCGCCTTGCCCGGAGCCCGCGCCTGGTCGGTCATCGCCGCGCTGCCGCTGGCCGTGCCCAGCTACGTCGCCGCGTTCGCCTGGCTGTCGGCCGAGCCGGGCCTCGCCGGGTTCGGCGGCGCCGCGCTCGCCCTGACGCTGGTCAGTTACCCGTACGTCTACCTGCCGGTCGCCGCCGCGCTGCGGGGCGTCGACCCGGCGCAGGAGGAGGCCGCGCGCTCCCTCGGGCACGGGCCGCTGCGGACGTTCGTCAGGGTCACGCTCCCGCAGCTACGGCCCGCGGCCGCGGGCGGGGCACTGCTCGTCGCGCTGTACGTGCTCTCCGACTTCGGCGCCGTGTCCCTGATGCGGTACGACACCTTCACCCGGGCCATCCACACCTCCTACCGCGCCTCCTTTGACCGGACACCGGCCGCCGCCCTCAGTGTGGTGCTCGTCGTGATGACGATCGCGCTGGTGGCCGCCGAGGCCCGCACGCGCGGACGCGCCGGACACGCCAGGACCGGCACGGGCGCCGCCCGCCCGGCGGTCCCGGTCGCCCTCGGCCGCTGGCGGCCGCTCGCCCTGCTGTGGTGCTCGGCGGTCGCGGCCGCCGCCACCGCCTTCCCGCTGTGCACGCTCGGGTACTGGCTGGCCGTCGGCACCTCGGCCACCTGGGACCTCGACGGGCTCATGGCGACAGCCTGGACGGCGCTCGGAGTCGCGGCGGCGGGCGCGGGCCTCACCACGGCCCTCGCCCTGCCGATCGGCGTCATCGCCGCCCGCCACCGGGGACGCGGCGCCCGGCTGCTTGAGCAGGCGGCGTACGCGGGGCACGCCCTGCCCGGCATCACCGTCGCGCTCTCCCTGGTGTTCTTCGCCGTCCGCTACGCCTACCCGCTCTACCAGGAACTCCCGCTGCTGGTCTGTGCCTACGCCGTGCTGTTCCTGCCCGTCGCGGTGGCCGCCACGCGCGCGGCCGCGCTCCAGGCACCGCCCGTCCTGGAAGACGTGGCCCGCTCGCTGGGGCGACGACCCTGGCAGGTCCTGCGCGAGATCACCGTGCCCCTGGCCGCGCCCGGCGTGGCCGCGGGGGCCGCGCTCACCTTCGTGGTCTGCATGAAGGAGCTGCCCGCCACCCTGCTCCTGCGCCCCACCGGCATGGACACCCTCGCCACCCGGCTGTGGACCGAGACCGGTGCCGGATCCTTCGCGGCCGCCGCCCCCTACGCCGCCGCACTGATCCTGCTGGCCGCCGTCCCCTCGTACCTCCTAGGCAGGCACCGGACATGAACGGACTGCGCGTCGACGGCCTCACCAAGTCCTACGGAACGGGGGAGCCGGTCCTGCGCGGGCTCGACCTCGCCGTCCCCGCGGGCGCGCTGGCGGCCGTGCTCGGCCCCTCCGGCTGCGGCAAGACCACCGCGCTGCGGGTCGTCGCCGGATTCCTGCGCGCCGACGCGGGCACCGTCGGGCTCGGCGACCGGATCCTGGCGAGGCCCGGTGTCCACCTCCCGCCGGAGCGGCGCCACATCGGCATCGTCCCCCAAGAGGGCGCGCTCTTCCCGCACCTGCGCGTGGCCCGCAACGTCGCCTTCGGGCTGACGGGAGTCGACAGAGCCGAACGCCGCCGCCGCACCGAGGAGATGCTGGATCTTGTCGGCCTCGCCGGATACGGCAGCCGCATGCCGCACGAGCTGTCCGGCGGCCAGCAGCAGCGCGTCGCCCTGGCCCGCGCGCTCGCCCCACGCCCCCAACTCGTCCTGCTCGACGAGCCGTTCAACGCCCTGGACAGCGCACTGCGGGCGGGAGTGCGCTCCGACGTGCGGGCGGCGCTGCGGGCCACCGGCGCCACGGCCGTCCTCGTCACCCACGACCAGCAAGAGGCCCTGTCCACGGCCGACCTCGTCGCCGTCGTACGCGACGGCCGGGTCGCCCAGTGCGACACCCCGCAGGACCTCTACCAACACCCCGCCGACCCCTGGACCGCGGCGTTCGTCGGCGACGCCGTCCTGCTCCCCGCCACGGTCCTCGACGGCACGGCCCTCACCGCCCTGGGCACCGTACCCCTCACCGCCACCCCGCCCGACGTCCGCGGCACCGGCACGCTGGTGCTCCGCCCGGAACAACTCCTCTTGACCGCCCCGGACTCCGAGGGCTCGGTCAGAGGCACGGTGACCGACGTCGCGTACTACGGCCATGACGCGATGGTCACGGTCGCCGTCCGGGGCCATGACACGCCGGTCGACATCCGGATCGCGGGTTCCGTGCCTCTGCGCCCTGGGGAGGAGACGGGCGTGCGCGTGATGGGCACAGCCAGCCTCCACCCGTGATCATGGCGATCGCCTGGCCCGGGTTCGAACCCCAAAGGGGCCGTGGTGGCCGCAGGCGAGGAGCGGTCCGCGAGGAATCCGTCCAAGCCCGTCGGCCACTGGCTGACTCCATCGCGGCAGTCGTCGAACAAGGGCCCATGCCCGGCTTCGCTATGCCACAGCGTTCACCCGGCACCGGCCGCGAAGAGCCCGAGCGCCTCCGCGAGGCCGTAGTCGTCGGCGAAGAACCAGGCCTCGGTGACCTTCCCGTTCGCCAGGCGCCAGATGCCCAGTTCCAGTACGGCGACGCGGCGGGCCGTGGCCTCGATGCCGAACAGGGGGCCGGTGTGGGTGCCTTGGAGCGTCCAGATCGCCCAGACGCGGTCACCCTTGGCGATGATGTCCTCGATCCGGTCCACGCGGTCGGCGAAGGAGGCCGCGGTGTAGCCGGTGCCGGGGGCGAAGCCGCCACGGGAGGCCAAGTGGGCCATGCCATGGCGGTGGACGCGGCAATCCGGCGCGAGGAACGCGCCGCGGCCTTCGACGCCCGCGTGCCGCAGGGCGAGGATCGTCTCCAGGTTGCGTCGCTCCTCGGGGGTGTGGGGCAGCGGGGGTCTGGGGCCGACGAGGGATGGGAGGGATGGGATGGTGGCGGCCGGGTCAGAGGAGGACCTGTCGGACGGGTTGGATGGTGGCTGGGGCATGGGTCGGCTACCTTCCCGTCGCGTAGAAGCCGGACACGTCGATGGGCTTGTCGGCAAGGCCGTACTCGCGCATGGCCGCGGCCACGCGTGATACCAACGGCCGTACTGTGGCGGGGTCTTGTTTCTCTAGGTAGCGGTTGATGACGACCTCCGCCGCCACGTCCGCGTCCGTGCCGGTGAAGCCCGGCAGGAGCGCGCGTACCTCTTCGGGGTGGTCGTTGGCGTACCGCGTGGCTCGTTCCATCGCCTTGCGGAATCCGGTGATCTCCTTGGGGTGGGCCTTGGCGAAGGCGGACGTGACGAGGTAGCCGCCCACCGGCGAGCCCTTCAGCGTGCCGCTCTCGGTGTCGAAGACGGAGCGGGCGCCGAGTTCGCGCACCATCTGGGTGCGGAACGGGTCGCTGGTGCACGTCGCCGCGACCTCACCGGAGGACAGGACGTTGGCGTGCTCGGGCGGTGACACCGGTGTGAACGCGATGGCGTCGGTGGGCAGGCCCCGCGCCTTGAGCGCCGAGCGGATGTTGAGGATGCAGATCGTCGTCGGCGCGAGGACCGCGACCTTGCGGCCCTTGAGGTCGGCGAGGCCCCGGGCGCGCGAGCCCTTCTCGACCAGGACCTGCAGGCTGCCCCGGCGCGCGAGGTCGGTGATCGCGACCAGCTTGATGTCGATGCCTTTGCCGTACGCGGTGAGCTGGCCGACCGTGTTCGCCCAGGCCATGTCCACCTGACCGCCGACGACCGCCTCGACCGTGCTGCCGGAGCCGAGGTCCGCCTCGGGCTTGACGGTCAGGCCCTCGCGCTTGAAGTAGCCCTTGTCGCGGGCGATGTGGAGCGGGACGTTGCTGACGTTCGTGGGGTAGGTGACACGGATGACGGTCCGCCCTTCGGCGTCCTTGGCGGCCTTCGCCGGGGCGCCGGACCCGCCGCACGCGGCGAGCAGCGCGAGCGCCGACGCGGCGGCGGCGCCGGAGAGGAGAGGTGCGGTACGGAGGGTGCGCGGGGGCATGACGATCCCTTCGGAGGAGGGGGCGGCTGTGGGCGCGCGGTCAGTTGGGGACGGCTGTCCGACGCGGGGGCCCGGCGGGATCGCCCTCGCCGGGTGCCGCGTCGCTCTCGGCGGCCGTGTCCTGGGCACCGGAGGCCGTCCGGATGTGCCGCGCCACCAGGCTCCGCTGCCGTACGAACTCCGGCAGCGACTTCGTCGTGATCTGGTCGCGTACGTCCGGCAGGTCGACGTCCATCTCGGTGAGGACGCCGCCGGGGGAGCGGCGAAGGACCAGGACGCGGTCCGCGAGGTACACCGACTCGTCGATGTCATGGGTGACGAAGAGGATCGTCATCCCCGCCTCGCGGTGCACGCGCCGGGTCAGGTCCTCCAGGCCCGCCCGGGTCTGCGCGTCGACGGACGCGAACGGCTCGTCCATCAGCAGGACCCGGGGCCGGTAGGCGAGCGCCCGGGCGATCGCCACGCGCTGCTGCATGCCGCCCGAAAGCTGCCACGGATAGCGGTCGGCCTTGTCCGCGAGCCCCACCGAGGCCAGGGCGCGCGCCACCCGCTCGCGCCGCTCGGCGCGGCCGAGGCCCAGCGAGCGCAGCGGGAAGCCGACGTTGCGCCCGACCCGCATCCAGGGGAACAGCGACCGGCTGTAGTCCTGGAAGACGACGGCGAGTCCGTCCGGTACGCCGTCGGCGCGCTGGCCGAGCACCCACGCACCGCCGGAGGTGGCGGGCAGCAGCCCGGCGACACACTTCAGGAGCGTGGTCTTGCCGCAGCCGGACGGGCCGACCACGGAGAGCAGTTCGCCCTCGGCCACGGCGAAGGACACGTCGCGCAGCGCGGTGTGCGCCGCGGCCCCCTTGCCGTACGTCTTGGTGAGGTCCCTGACCTCCACTGCGCTCACGATCGTCCTTTCGTGGTGGGCGTGGTGGGCGTGGTGAACCGGCACGGGTGGGGCTCAGCCGCGCGCCGACAGCTGCCGGTGCCAGCGCAGCACCCGCTTCTCGACCGCCATGAACAGCAGGTTGAGCAGATAGCCGAGGAGGCCGAGCAGCACGATCGCGGCCCACATGTCGAGGATCTCGAAGGTGCGCTGGGCGGTGATGAGGAAGTGTCCGAGCCCGCTGTCGGCGAGCAGCCACTCGGACAGGACCATCAGGATCAAGGAGAGGGACAGGGTGATGCGCAGTCCCGCCGTGGTCTTCGGCAGCGCGGCGGGGATCACGATGCGGAGCAGGCGGGTGCGCACCGGGATGTGGAAGGCGCGGGCCGTGTCCACCTGTACGGGGTCGACGGCGCGTACCCCTTGCATGGTGTTGAGCAGCACCGGCCAGGTGCAGCCGAACGCGATGAGTCCCACGCGCATCACGTCACCGGCGCCGAAGACCAGCAGGAACACCGGGACGATGGCAGGTTTGGGCAGCGAGCGCAGAAAGGTGACGGGCGGGTCGATGTACCCGGCGGCCCGCCGCCACTGCCCGGCCACCAGGCCGAGGACGATGCCCGCCGCGCCGCCGAGCGCCCAGCCGCCGAGGGCGCGCAGCACGCTGGGCCCGGCGTCCCGCCAGAACCGGTCGGTGAGCACGCCGTCGGCGAGCGGCGCGGAGAACCACAGGTCGCGCACGCGCGCGGCGATGTCGGCCGGGGTGGGGTAGTACGGGGAGTGCTCGGTGGCGGCCGCCCACTGCCACAGCAGGACGGCGACGAGGGCGGGCACGACCCGGATCAGGGTGCCGCCCACGAGGGCGCGCAGACGGCGGCCGGGGGTCCGGCGACGCGCGGGTGTCCCTCCGGTGGCGGGGGCGGGCGAGGGGGCGAGGGTCGTCGTCATGACGCCTCACCGGTGCTCCAGGCCGTCACCCGGCGGGAGACCGCGTCGGTGAGGGAGTTGAGCAGGAAGCCCAGGATCCCGGCGACGGTGACGGCGGCGAACACCACGTCCGCGTGGAAGCCCGCGTGGCTGGAGGCGAGGATGACGTGCCCGATGCCGTGCTGGGTGCCTACGGCGATCTCGGCGGCGACCGCGACGGTCAGGCCGGTGGACAGGGCCACGCGCAGGCCGGTGAGGATGAGCGGCAGCGCGCCGGGCAGCACGACGCGCCACCAGGTGGTGAGCGTGCCGACGCGGAAGCTGCGCGCGGTCTCCACGGCCACGCGGTCCGCGCCGCGCACCCCGTACATGGTGTTGAAGAGCAGCGGCCAGGTGGTCACGAACGCCACGAGGGTCGCCTCCATGCGTGCGCCCTGGCCAAGGACGAGCACGAGGAGCGGGATGATCGCGATGCCGGGCACGGACCGCAGTGACTCGATGAGGGGTGTCAGTGCCTTGGTGAGCAGCGCGTACGAGCCGAGCAGCACGCCGACCGGCACGGCCACCGCGCAGGCGATGCCGATGCCGGTGAGCATGGCCCGCAGCGTGTGGCCGACCTCGCCGAGGAACTCCGCGTCGAGAAGCAGGCGCGCCGTCTCCGGCAGGATCACGCTGGACGGCGGCAGGAGCCGACGGTCCATCAGGCCAAGGCGGGCGAAGACCTCGAAGGCGAGCGCGAGCGCGGCGGCCCCCACGAACCCGCGCCACAGCGGCGCGAGCCGCCGCCGCACCGCGATGACGCGCTCGGCCGCCGTGCTCGGGGGCGCGGGCGCGGTGCCCGCCGCGGGCTTCCCGCGTCCGGCGGCGCCCCCACCGCCGCCGGACGCACGGCTCGCCGAGACGCACACCCCGGCGAGCACCCCGGCCGCCACCGACACCCATCCCCACGGCCCGAACTCACCGCGCACACCAGCGAGTTCGTCGAGCGACCAGGCGCCGGGCCCCGCCAGGGCGACACAGCAGGTGCCCGCGAGGAGCACCAGCTCGTACTCGAAGCCGCCCCGCCCGCGTGAAAGACCGTTGCGGACGTGCAGCAGCAGGATGTTCACGAACGTCCCGACGAGGACCGCCGTGGCGAGCGGAGTGAGGGCGCCGAGCGCGAGGAGGACGCCGCCCGACGTCTCCGACACTCCCGCCACCGCCGCCATGACGCGCGGCGGCCGGTAGCCGACGCGCGCGAAGAACGCGGCCGTGCCGTCCAGACCCTCCGCTCCCCACCAGCCGAACAGCTTCTCCGTGCCGTGATACGTGATGATCACGGCCACGGCGAGGCGCAGCGCGAACAGTCCCGCGTCGACGGCGGCCGGGACGTCGATGGCGTATGAGGCTTCCATGGCGGCTCCACGGGGGTGAGGGCGAGCGGACGCGGGCGGCTCAGTGCGGGGCGGTGAACGCGGGCAGCACCTCGTCGAGGAACAGGCGCAGGGAGCGGTCGGAGGCCGCGGCGTCCATGAACCCGTAGTGGAACACCAGCGCCATGTGCCGGATGCCCGCGTCCTGATAGGCGCGCAGCTCCTCGCGCACCGTCGACGGATCCCCGACGACCATGGCGTGGCCGAGGAAGGAGTCCGGGTCCTGCGGGGAGACGCCGACCACGCTCTTGAGGTGTTCGGCGTCGCGCAGGTCCCGGACCGCGCCGAAGCTGCGGCGCTGGCTCTCACCGAGCAGGACCAGGCGGGCACGGGTCTCGCGCTCGGCCTGCTCGCGCGAGTCGGCGACGTACACCTGCTTCTGCACCATGCTCCAGTCCAGACGCTCCTGGACCTCGTCCTCGGACAGCCTGGCCGCGCCCGTACGCAGTGCCTGCTCGTACGTGCGCCAGCGGGCGGCCAGGCGGTCCGGCTTCTCGCGGGCGGTGAACAGGTACCAGCCCTTGGCGCCGGTCCAGCGCGCGCCGTCGTCGCTCTGGGTGGCGCGGGCGAAGGGCGGCGCGGGGCGGTGGAAGGCCGACGGCATGATCCGCGTGTGCAGGGTGCCGTGCTCGAAGGCGGTCTTCCACTCCAGGGGCGGGTCGTCGGGCCGCTTGGCCAGGGCCGCCTCCATGACGTCCAGGTTGTGCGCCAGCTGCGCGTGCCGCTGGGCCGGGTCGCGCCCCAGGCCCGCGTACTCCAGCGGCGAGCCGCCCGCGGCGAAGCCGACGATCAGCTCGCCGCGGGTGAGGACGTCGAGCAGGTTGCACCGCTGGGCCAGGCGCATCGGGTTGTGCAGCGGCGGCACGGCCACCGCGAGGCAGAACTTGACACCCGCGCGCACCTGGGGCGCCAGGTGCGCGGCGAACATGAAGTTGTCGCCGTAGGTGTTGTAGCCGGAGAAGTGGTGCTCGGTGAGGGCGACCCCGGCGAAGCCCGCGTCGGTGGCCTCCACCGCCTGGCGGGCCAGGGTCTCGATGATGCCCACGTCCTCGTGCGGGCCGCGGGTCTGGGCGTTGAGGTAGATCGAGAAGCGCATGCGGGGCTCCCTCGGAGCGGTCGGGCCGCCTGCCCGGCTCGCGCGGCGGTCCTGGCGGGACCTGCCGGTGGTCGAGGAGTGTGCTGAGGCCGGTGGGCGGCGGTCAACGCGGTTGTGGAGTTCGTCACGTGCGGGCCCGCGGGCTGGTGGCGGGGCGGGACGGTGGCCGGGGTGACGACGAGAGCGGGGCGCGATGACGGACGCGCGCGTCTGCGAACAGGCGGCTTGAGCAGGGGAGTTGGAGGTGTGTACGCTGCCGGGCTGCCGGGCTGCCGGGCTGCCGGGCTGCCGGGCTGCCGTCGGCCGTCTCGCGGTGGCTGGCGGCCGCGCGCCCGCGGTCCGCGCGGCGCCCACACCGCCACCGGGCCCTTGCTGGCCCCGGACGCAACTACGGCGAGAACCCCGCGTACCGCCTGCGGTGATACAGCAGCGGTACCGACTCCGGCCGGTGCTCGCCCTCCACGGCCAGGCCGATGACGACGGTGTGGTCGCCGCCGTCCACGGTCCGCAGCACCTCGCAGGACACATACGCGACCGTGCCTTCGGTGAGGACGGGCGTGCCGTTGTGGGCGGGCCGCCAGCCGACCCCGGCGAACTTGTCCGCCTGCTGCGGCGGCTGCCCGGCGAAGCGCCGGGACAGCGCGGCGGCGTCGGCCGCGAGGACGTTCACGCAGAACGCGCCGTGACCGAGGACGGCGGCCAGCGTGCGGGACTCGTGCCCCATGCACACCAGCATCAGCGGGGGTTCACGCGACAGCGAGCACACCGCCCCCGACGTCATGCCCGCCGGAGCCCCCGACACAGCAAGGCTCGTGACGACGCACACGCCCGTGGGCAGCGAGGCCGCGAGCGGCAGGAACAGATCGGGGGCGAGGCCCTGATGAGGGTGGACGGGCTGAGCGGGCACGTACGCCACGAAGGCCTCCAGCCGGGGGAGCGCGGGTGGTGAGCGGATGGCTCACCCTCAGCGTGGCGGGTGCGTTCGCGGGTGACGGCGGCTTGTGGAATACCGCACAAGGGGCCAGCTGGTCCGCACGGCGACCCGGCTGCGCCCCTGCCCCCCCGGGGCTCCGTCGCCGCGCAGGGCGGCGACGTGACCCCGAGGGCAGGGATCTGTTCCGTCGGTGCTATCAGGTGCTATCGGCGGATGACCGAGCGGATCCAGGAGAGCTGCTGGGAGACCTCCCCGGCCTCGGCGCTCTTCTCCCGGTCGGAGCCGTTGAAGACGCCGATGAGCGTCTCGGTGCCGCGCGGGCCGACGGTCATCACCGGGCCTCCGGAGTCGCCCCCGGCGGGAATCCCGGACACCTTCTTCATGCAGAAGTCGGGGCCGCCCGGTGTGGTGGACCTCGCGCACAGGGGGTCGTTGGGCCGGACGACCTTCAGCTTGGACTGCTTGAGGACGGGGGACTGGCAGGAGCTCTCGTCGGTGGTGCAGGTGGCGCCCCACCCGTACTGGCGCACGAGCTGGCCGCGCTTGACGCCGACCGTGGACAGGCGCGCCGTGCGGACCTTCGTCGGCATCGGCGTGACCTTGATGAGCATCATGTCGGCGTGCGCGCTGCCCACACGCTTGCGGGGTATGGGGCGGACCGTCGTGCCCTTGCGCATGTCGAGATGGCCCACCCGGAAGGAGATCCGCTTGTCGGCGACCGGCTGCGCCTGCTCGTAGAAGCAGTGCGAGGCGGTGAGGATCCACTGGCGGGAGACGGCCGTGCCGGTGCACGCCGGTTTGCCGTCCACGAGCATGCGCACCGCCCAGGGACCGTACGTGCTCTTCGACCCGCCGATGACGGCGGAGGCCGGAGCGGACGACATCACCGTACTCGCGACCAGCGCCAGGGCGGTCAGCAGCAGGACACGAACGCGACGAACCATGCGGAACAACTCCTTTCAGAGGGGGTACAGCTGTACGGGTAGTGAGAGACCCCGCTGAGCAAAAGCGTTCCGTATGAGCCTGACAACCTGTCGAGGCCGGTCAGGGCGTGTCGCGCACCCGGCTGAAGAGCCGGCCGCCGATGTCGATGCCCGTGACGGTGCCGTCGGAGTCGCGCGAGAAAAAGCCGCGTTCCCCCTTGAGGCCGCCGTCCAGGACGAGGTACTCGTCGCCGTCGCCGGGGAGGAAGCCGATGGTCGCGGGCGGGTAGCCGGGCGGCATCTCCTCGTCCGAGGCCTCCCGGATCTCCGGCTTGATCTCCACGGCCACGGTGAGGCGGGTGCCGTCGGTGGTGACGTCGACGGTCATGGCGTCGATGTCGTAGCGGCCGGTGACCTGCCGGGCCAGCGACTCGTCGTACGGGACCGGTTCGAGGTCCCTCTCGACGACGCCGAGGTAGTGCTCCAGCGCCCACTTCACCACGGACTGGTTGCAGGTGTAGCCGTCGGGGCCGACGTTCGACAGGGCGACCACCGCGAAGTTCCGCTCCGGCACGATGAGCAGTTCGGCGAACTGCCCGGTGCCCGAGCCGCCGTGCCCGATCCCCTGGACGCCGTCGAAGTCGTGCAGGAACCAGCAGATGCCGAAGCCGTCACCGAGCGAGCTGGAGCGCAGCTCGACCGTCCGCTCCCGCATGCGGTGCAGAGCCCGCGCGGGCAGCACGCCCTCGCCGTCGCCGAGCTGGAACCGCGCCCAGCGCAGCAGGTCGCTCGCCGACGAGGCGAGGCCGCCGCCGGGATTGTCGGCACGGCCGCCCTCCCGGAAGGCCCCCCACGGGCGGGCGGGCCGCAACGCGCCGTCGTCGTCGCGGTTGTAGCCCACCGCGAACTTGCGGACCATCACCTCGGCCAGGCCGTACACGGTGTCCGTGAGGCCCACGGGCTCCAGGACCAGCGAGGCCACGGCCTGCTCGAAGGGCAGGTCCGTGACCTTCTCGATGATCCGCCCGACCAGGTTGTACCCGGCCTGGCTGTACGAGGCGCGGGCGCCGGGCGGCGCGATCAGCGGCAGCGCGTGCAGCTTGGCCACGAGCCCGGCCAGGGAGCGGTCGCCGTGGCCGTCGTCGATGAGGTTCCAGTCAAGCCCCGCGGTGTGGTTGAGCAGGTTCAGGACGGTGATCCGCGCCGCGGCGTCCTCCTCGGCGAGCCTCAGCTCGGGGACGTAGCGGCTCACCGGCGCGTCCAGGTCGACCTTGCCCTCGGCGACCAGGCGCATCAGCGCGGTCGCGGTGAACGTCTTGGACACCGACGCCAGATGGAACAGCGTCTTCTCGTCGACCGGCGTCGGGTCGCTGAGGCTCGTCACGCCGTGCGACGCGAAGACCTCCTGGCCGTCCATCAGGATCCCGACGGACATGCCGGGAACCCCGAACTCCGTGGCCCGCGCCTGGACCGCTTCCGCCAGCTTCTCCTGCGACTGCGACTGCGACTGCGACTGCGGCATCGCTTCCCCTTCACGTTCTTGAACTAAGTGCGAGTGAGCGTAGACCCCGACTCGAACTAAGTGCAAGACCCCGCGTGAACTAAGTTCAAGTAGGGTGGTGACCATGCCGCGAGACACGCTTACCGCAGACCGGATCGTCCGTGCGGCCATCGAGCTGCTGGACGAAGAGGGCCTGGACGGCCTGAACATGCGCAGCCTTGCCAAACGGCTCGGCTCGGCCGCCACCGCCGTCTACTGGCACATCAAGACCAAGGACGAACTCGTCCGGCTCGCCAGCGACATGATCTGGCTCGAGGTCGAGCAGCCCGACCTCGACGCCATGGACTGGCGCGCGGCCGCCACCGCCCAGGCCACCGGCATGCACGCGATGCTCACCCGGCACCCCTGGCTCGGCCAGGCGTTCGGCAGCCATCTCATGTACGGCCCGGGCAAGGCGCGCTGCGACGACCTCAGCCTCGGCGTCTACGAGAAGGCGGGCTTCGCCCCCGCCGACGCGGACCGGGCCGCCGCCACGGTGTTCATCTTCGTCCTCGGCAGCGCGCTCGGGCCCGCCGCGGAGGTCTCCCTGAAGCGCCGCCTCGGCAAGAACGGTGCGGACGCCGAGCAGTTGATGACCGACGCCGTGACCCGGGCCGCCGAGGCCGCCACCCCCTACCCACGGCTGCGCGCACGCCTCGGCACGCTCTCCGCCGAGCAGTACGCCGCCGCGCCCGACGACAGCTTCGCGTTCGGCCTGCGGGCCATCCTCGACGGCTTCGAGTCCCGGCTAGCCTGTGCGGCTGACCGGTGAGCGGCCCTGGGCACGCGCTGCGCGGGGGTGGCGGAGCGGGGCAAGGAGTCCCGCAAAGCGGCCAGTCTGGGTCGGCCGGTGGCTCTGACGTCTGCTTCCGCCTGTAGGTAGGCGTGCCTGGTGGTGTCGTGGACGTGGACTGGCTGGTGTGCGCGGCGAACATACCGAAGCCGGATGCCTGGTACTGGGCGAGCTTGCGGGGGTTCGCAGCGAGACGGTCCTTGCTCGTACACGCTGGACTCGGCACGGCCCCCGTCAACTCGACGGCCCGCCACGGGAGAAGGCGCGAACGCGGCGTCGTCGACGCGCGGCCCCACGCACCCAGCCGCTCGCCGCCAGGCACCGCGTCGTTGCGGTGTCCGGCGACGAGCGGCGCGAGCTGGAACCGCTCAGCGTTCCTTCGCTAGCTGCTCAGTGGTGTTCCGGCGTCCCGCCGGTCGGCTTCGCGGTCGGGGTCCACTTCTTGGCCGCCTTGCCGTTGAGGTCCCAGACCACCTCGCCGCCGCGGACGGTGAGCTCCGTGTTCAGCTTCTGGGTGCCGTCGAGGCGGAAGCCGAAGCTGTCCACGTACCCGAACGTGCCGGTCTGCTTGGCGAAGACCGCGATGTCGGCGGGCGCGCCCACCGAGAGGTTCCCCAGGTCGGGTCGCTTGATCGACTGTGCGGGCTTCCAGGTCGAGGCGTTGATGACGTCCTTCAGCGGCATGCCGAGGGCGAGGAACTTCGACATCAGGTTGGACATGTCCTTCATGCCCGAGTTCATGCTGGTGATGTGCAGGTCGGTGGAGATGGCGTCGGGGGTGAAGCCCTCCTTCAGCGCCGGTACCGCGACGCGCCAGCCGAAGCTGCCGCCGCCGTGGCCGACGTCGTAGAGGACGCCGCGGTCGCGTCCTTGCTGCATCGCCGGGTTGAGCTTGCCGTCCGCGCCCAGCTCGCCGCGGTTTCCGGAGTAGGCGTGTGAGTAGATGTCACCGGGGCGCAGCTTCTCGGTGAGCAGCGTCTTGAGGGGGCGTTCGGGGCGGGGCTCGCCGAAGTCGACCAGCACCGGGATGTTGGCGTCCTTGCCTGCCTGGATGGAGTTGTCGACCGGCGTCCATTCCGGTCCCTCGTAGTGCGCTGTCTTGATGCCGACGATCGTGTCCGGATTCTGGCGGGCCTTCTCGGCGGCCGGGCCCGGCTTCATGTCGCTGAGGTCCTGCTCCGCCGGGTTGCCCGCCATTCCCTTGCCGACGATGTTGAGGAAGGCGAGCACGCGGGTCTTGGAGCGGTCGATGGTGTTCTTCTTGAAGAGGTCGAAGTTGGCGGCTCCCGCGGATCCGGCGTCCACCGCGGTGGTGACGCCGGAGCGGAAGGTGAACCCGTCGGGCGCGACGCCGTTCTTGCCGTTCGCGTAGGCGTTCTCCGGACCGGAGAACAGGTGCGCGTGCAGGTCGATCAGGCCTGGCGTGACGTACTCGCCCTCCGCGTCGACGGTCTGCTTCGTGGCCGAAGTGTCAATGTTCGCCGCGACCTTGGCTATTTTTCCGTCCTTCACGGCGACGTCGCGCACGTCATCGATGCCGTTCTTGGGATCGATGACGTGGCCGCGCCGGATGACGAGGTCGTACGCCTCCGCGGCGCCGGTGTTCGTTCCAGCGGGTGCCCCGGTGGAGGGGGTGGCGCCCAGTGTGGCGCCGAGGACCAGGGCGAGCCCTGTGGGCAGGAGGAATCGGTGGAGCCGGTCTCTTGTGGGCATGCGGGTTCCCATTTCAGACGACGGCAGTGCGGTCTAGACAACTTGTGTCCGGTGGGGCGCTTTTCAATCATTGGGGCGGCCACGTATTTCTTGGATCACGCTGAAGAGCGATCAGATCAGGCCATGTTGCAACGGATCCGTGCGAGTTCGACCCGCCGGGGCGTAAGGGGCGGCTGCGTCGGCATCCGGCCATGAGCATGACGGATTCCGTGGTGTCGCTGGGGTGGAAGTTTCCGCAGGCTTGCCTGATCGGCGAGGCCTTCGTGGCCGTAGCCATCGACAGCAGGAGGGGCCATGCGATTCAGACAGGTGCATCCCGTACTCAGCCGCCTTACCACCGGCACCGCCGCGCTCGCGCTCGTCGCGACCTCGGCGCTGGTCAGCGTGACGACCCTCGCGAGCCCCGCGGCCGCGGCGGCGGACCCGAAGGCGGGTGAGGCGTGTACGTCCGCTGACCTGGGCAAGCGGTACCCGTTCATCAAGAGCGTCAAGGCCGAGCCGACCATCACGCACTTCAAGGGCTACTTCGTCACGGCGGGCTCCACGGGCAGCCAGTCGGTCAAGCTCAGCACGCAGACGCAGGTCACGGTCGAGGTCGGCACGTCCACCACCATCACCACCGGGTTCGCCTTCAAGGTGCTGGTGAAAGCCGAGACCGCGGTGAACCGGACCGTCAAGAAGACGACCGCCACCACCAGCTCCGAGGAACAGACCATCACCTGGAACTTCACGCAGCCCGGCTACTACGGCCTGTACCAGGGCACGCGCAAGGTCACCGGCGAGTACGCCAGCCTGAACTGTGACCGGGTCGACCGCGGTGACGGCACGTACGCCACTCAGTGGACGGAGCGCCCCGGCGGGCAGTACACGACCTTCTCCACGATCGAGGAGGGCGCGATCCGCTGCGAGGACCAGGTGCCCGCCGGGACCATCATGAAGAAGGCTCAGGAGATCCTCGGCTGCGACGGCGCGGCGGCGAAGAAGCGCGCCACCGAGGCTCCCGCACCGGGCAAGGCGCACAAGGGCCAGGGCAAGGGTCCGGAGGCGTCCGTGAACAGCGAGCGCGGGGCCCAAGGGGCGCCCCCCGGATTCACCTGCCTGCCGGGCAAGTACCGCATCGGAACCCCGGACAGCAAGCTGTTCTGGGTGACGTACGGCGCTGGTGACTACTTCCGGCTGCGGCCCGGGCCGCGCCTGCCCGAAGGCGGCACGTGGAGCATGTGCGAAGGACCGCAGAGCAACGGCAAGACCGAGTACGCCCTGGTCAACAGCTACAAGGGCCGATGCGCCACGATGACGGACCACAGCGAAGCCGAAGGCGCGATGTTCCGCATGGACCCCTGCCGCACCGTCGATGACTACCAGCGCTTCTACCTCTACCGCGACGTCCCCGGCAGCGACCTGATCGGCCTCCAGCTCAAGGCCAACGGATACATGGTCGGGCAGGAACGCGTGGTGGACGACACGGCCATGCGCCAGTACAGCGAAGGCAAGACCGACGGCACGGGAACGTACGTGCTGCAAAAGATCTGACCCGCCGCCAGGTACGGGCCACAGGCGACACCCCTCGTTCACACGCTGCCCCGCCGCGCTCAGGGCGGGGCAGCGTGCCGCGACGAGCGCGCCGTCACGGCCCGCGCGGCGCCGAAGCGCTGCCGCGCGGGTGCGGTGCGGTCAGCCAGTCAAGCACCGCCCGCGAGATGGCGCCGTCGGCGCGGACGTCGTACCCCTCGTAACAAGGCAGGGAGTTGGCCTCCAGGAAGTACCAGTCGCCGGTGCTTTCCTCGACCTTGAAGTCCACGCCGAGGAACGGGACGCCCGTGTCGGCGACCAGGCGCCCGCAGCCCTCCCGGATGGCGGGCGGCAGGGTGAGGGGGCTGTAGTGGTTGGCGCCGTGGACGGTGCGGTAGTCGACCGCTGGTGAGCGGATCGACTCGGCGAAGGCCTGGTCGGCGACGACATGGATGCGTACGTCGGGCCCGGTGACGCGCTCCTGGAAGAGGGCGGGGGAGTGGCGGAGCCGGGAAAGGAGCCGCTCGTGCTCGCCTCCGACGAGCGTGGCCCAGGTCTTCACCGCACCGGCGCCCTTGACGATCGCACCCCGGGGGCAGGACCGGACGAACGCGCGGGCGGTGGCGGGATCGTTGGTGACACAGGACCGGGGGACCCGCCAGCCCGCGACGGGCGCGAGGGTCACGGCGTGCAGCAGCTTCGCGGAGTTGGTCGCCTCCCGCCAGGGCGGGTTGAGGACCGGCAGCTCGACGGCCTCCAGCACGCGGCACAGCGCCTGGTACTGACCGTCCGCCCGTTGCGCCGCACCGGGACCGGGGGCGGCGGCCGAGACGTTGAGGGGCCTGCACCACACGGCGGAGACCTCGCCGAGGACCACGTCCGCCCCGCCGTCGCCGGTGCGGACGACGGTGGCGCGCAGGTCGTCCAGGGGGACGGTGAGGTCGCCGTACAGGGCGAGGGTGGGCAGGTCGACCACGGTGAAGGGGAGGGCCGCGGCGGCGAGGGCGCGCAGCCCGTGCACGAAGGTGGGATCGGCGGCCAGGCCGACGCACAGAATCATGCCGCGATGCCCAGCCACTGTTCCAGGCTCATGTCGCCACGCCCAGCAGCCGGTCCAGGAGCGCCTGGAACACCTGTCGGCGGACGGGCGTGAACTGGTGGTGCGTCGGCAGGCCGGAGACATCCAGGAGACGGAACGGCCCGTGCGGATCCTTCGCCCGCTCGAGCACCAGCAGGCAGAACTCCGCACCGCATGAGCGCAGCCGTCGCAGCAGCGGAGCGAGGGCAGCGCGGGTCGCGGCGGCGGGCACTCCGTCGGCCTCGGTCGGGTCGAACACCTCGTTCCCGGCGAGCAGGACGCAGCGGACGCGGTCGGGGTCGAACCGGGTGAAGCGCAGGACCTCGTCCGGGACGACGGCCTGAGGGCCCAGGCCGAGGAACACACCGTCCCGCTCGCGGTGCACGTTGACGCGCTCGGCGGGCGGCGCCGCGCCGCGCGGGGGCTGGCCGAGCGAGGATCGCGGGAGCGCGATCCCGGCCACGCCGCGGGCCAGGACGAGGGGATCGAGGGGCGGCAGGAAGCCCTGGCGGGTCGCGCGGTTGACCACGGGCCCGTCCCAGAGGGCGAGCGCCGTCCACCAGACGGCCAGCGCCTCGGCGTGCGCGAACGCCGCGTCGCCGTCGTCGCCCACCGGCGCCCCGATGCCGCGGTGCAGCACGCCGCGCACCTGTTCGCCGTCCACCCGAAGATCCACGTGGTACGACGCGTCCCGCGCGGACGTCACCGTGACGCGGACCTCGTCGAAGCCCCGGGGCATCACCGCCCTGTGCCCGTGTTCCGTCGCGAACTCACAGAACATCGAGGCCGTCTCGTCATCGGGCGGGGCGAGCACCAGCAACGTCACCCTGCTCCTCCGGCTGCCTTGGGAAGCCGTGTCCGGCATCAGCCCTGAGTGCGCGCAACGCCAGCGCGAGCTGCCACGCCCGCCGCGCGAGGTCGCTCGTCACATCGGGACGCGCGGCGGCCGGCAGGAAGAGCCCGGACACCACGCAGTCGCGGACGTCCCAGCCGCGTATGCCGTCACTCACGGCCGGTCGGTGACACGACGAGTCCCCATTCGTCACGTGACACCGAAGAAGAAGGAGACGGGGCATACGCGCCGTACGGGTCACACGCGCTGTACGTGCCGTAGGCGCTCGGAGTGCTCCGCTCGCCGAATTCGCTTCCCTCGCTGAATTCGCTGCGCTCGGAACTCTCGCTGTTCTCGCTCGTTTCGCTGGTCTCGCTTCCCTCGCTGCCCTCTTTCATCCGAGTGAGCCCAGGTACCTGAGTGGGCCCTGGCGCCCGAGTGCGCCCCAGCGCCGGAGAGAGGCCTGGCGTTTCCCCTTCTCGCAGGCCACCCGTCTGCAGGTCGGCGAACCTCCGGGCGGCTTCCCGCACCTCGGCGGGAAAGGATGCGAAGGCGGGAAGGGCTGCTGTGTCGCTCATGGTTTCCCCCAGAACTACGAAACGCGGCCGATTCCACGGTATCCCGACCGTAAAATCATCACAGGGGGCGCGCGAAGCACCCGTAAAGACCCGGCAAGCGCCCTCGCACGCCGCGGCAGCGGCCGGTTCCCCACGACGGCGGATCACCCACTTCTGGAACCCGCCGCGTACCGCTCCACCACGAGCCGCCCGCACGCGCGCCCGCGTTGCCCCCACGCCCGGCGACGAAGCCCCGCGCGGCGCACCCGGGTCCCACTGTCCCGCGCCGACCCGTGGCCGTCGACGGCGCGTGGCCGCGGACGATCGGGGAAGAGGAACGAACCGCCGGGCCGACAGGTCAGCTCTTCAGGCCGAAGAAGTGGATAGGGGAGTTCGGCCTGAAGCCGATGCGGGGGTACACGGGTGCCCCCGCCACGGTCGCGTGCAGCGTGGCGCGGGTCAGGCCGGTGGCCAGGGCACCCTCGTACAGGGCCTTGCGCGTCACCGCCTCACCGTAGCCCCGGCGCTCCCACGCCGGATCCGTGGCGACGAGAAGGACGAACAGCCGCCCGTCGGCCGCCACTGCCGCGGCGCAGGTCACCGGCGCTCCGTCCCTGAGGCCGAGGTAGGCGTGCACGTCGCTCTTCCACAGGGTGGATCCGACGAGACCCGCGCGACCGGCCTCCAGCGGGAATCCGTACGCTCGGGAATTGAGGTCCGCGTACGCGCTCAGCTGTTCGTCCGTCGTCACGCGTACGAACGTCAGCTCGGGGTGGGACGGCTCGGGGATGGGGAGGAAGTCTCCGGCCATGCCGGTGCCGGGGAAGACGTCATCGAGGCCCGCCCGCTCAGCCGCTGCGGGCAGGCCCGTGCGTGCCTCGTCGCTGAGCAGGCCCTCGAAGAGCCACAGCAATCCCGGCTGCTCCTTGGCCCGCATGATGTCCGCCGCCTGGCTGAGGCGCTGCCCGATGAGCGCCGCGTCCGCGTCGACCTCGGTCAACGTGAGGCAGTTCCAGAACGCGAACTGGCTGTCGGCCCAGCGGACGGCGATGCCCGGCAGGTCCCGTACATCGGCGTCAGGCTTGTGGTCGAGCACCATGGCGCGCCAGACCGTGGCGAGCTGCTCCATCGATTCGACCGACTCCGTACGATCCGTCATCGCGACCCCTTGAGTGGTGGAGCCTCAAGCATGCCCGCCCGGCGGGCGGCACTATGCCGGGTCTGAGGGATGTGTACGGGTCTCTGGCACGGGTCACAGCCTGGAGGCTGCCGGTTGGTGGGTGTCACGCAGCGCCTGGGTGACGAGTGGATGATGCCAGTGCGCGGCGACGCGGACGAGGTGGGCCCGCTCTTCGCCGGCGGGGACGTCGATGCCGGGCAGTGCGCGCAGGCGGAGCTCTTCGGGAGGCGGTGTGTTGGCGAGCCGTCGCCGGATGGCGTCGCGGAGGGTGGCGGCCGCCTGGGCGGCTACGAGGTCGAAGTCGCCGTGCGGCGTGCCGGGGGCGGTTCTGGCCAGCTGGCCGACGGTGTGAGCGGGCGCGGCACTGGCCCACGGGGTCAGCCGACGGGTGCCGTCGCCGATTTCGGTGATGCGACGTGAAAGGCGGATGCGGGTGGCCCATCCGCCCCAGAGGCCGGGGGCCAGGACGAGGTCGGGGGTGACGACCTCGTCCCACAGGCCGCGCAGTTGGCTGAGGTCGCGTCGCTCGTCCCGCCGGGAGCTGAGCACGAGACGGACCAGACCGTAGGTGGCGGCGAGCCCGCTGGCGATGGTGGCGATCCACGCGAGGTCGGCCAGGATGTCGAGGTCGTGCTGGCCGGTGGCGGCGCGCAGGGTGGCGATGAGGTATCCGGCCAGGTTGGCCAGGTCCAGGGCCAGGGCGATGACGAACCACCGCAGGCAGGCGGTGATGGCGTAGGCGAGCTCTGGCTTCTGCGGCAGGGTGAGGCCGCGGCACTGCAGGGCGGAGGCGGTGACGGTGACCACCATGGCGGTTGTGTACACGCACTGGAAGGCGACGACCGCGGGGATGTGTGCGTAGGCCGGTGTGAAGTGGAGGGGGCGGGAGGGGCCGTCGGCGTCGGCCACGAGGTAGAGCGTCACCAGAGTGATCATGGCGCCGAGGTAGAACGGTGCCCAGCGGGCGAGCATGCGGCGCAGCGCGGGGCGGTGCCGTCGTCGCGCGTGCCAGAGCTGGGTCATCAGGTGGGCGTGCCCCACGCAGGCGAGGGTGAGGGTGTAGACCAGCAGAGCGCAGACGTTGGGGGAGCGCAGCAGCGATCCCACGGCTGCGTAGACCACCGGTGTGTTGATCAGGAAGATGACCGCCGCGTGCAGGAGGACGGAGGCGGTGAGCTTGAGCGTGAGGTCGGGGTCACGACGGGCGGCCACGGCCTTGGCGGTGCCGGCCACGGTCATGGCGGCGCAGATGGTCAGGTTGATGACGGTGAGAAGGGTGTGCCACATCAGAGGCCCCGGTTCGCGAAGCTGTATCCCAGGCCCCGTTCCGCGGCACCGCTCTGGTCGAATGCCAGCAGGTCGAGGGCTACCGTCGCGAAAACCTCCGCGGCCCATTCCTCGAACTCCTCGTAACCAGTGCGCTGTTGCGCGGGCTGGGAGAGCATCTCCTCCGCCAGGCCCGGGGGCAGGGAGGGGAGCTGCTCGCTCAGGGTGTCGGTGTCGATGAGGTCGTGCCCGGTGATGACGTATCCGCAGTCGTCGGGAGGTGCCCCGTTGAGCAGGTGGTACAGCTCGTGCAGGAGAATGTGCAGTGCCTGCCGCTCGCTCGTGTGGGCGGACACGCAGATGGTCTCGTGATCGCCGCCGCTGACGCAGAAGCCGCTCACGTCGGGCGGCAGCTCCACCCTCGCGATGTGGATGGGGTGCCCGCGGCGGAGCTCGATGGCGGCGACGAGGTCCGGCAGCCCCTGTCCGGGGCGCAGGCCGAGGTCTTCGCGTATGAGGTGCACCGCCGCACGCCGTTCGCGAGACCACGCGCGGTGCTTGAGGAGGGCCGTCCTGCCTCGCAGGAGCCAGGCCAGGGGCACGGGTCAGTCCTCCTCGGCCAGGCGGGAGGCCTGGGGGCGAGGTCTGCCGGTGCCCTTCATCGCGCCGTTCACGATCCCCCTGGGACACAGACTGTCGCTGCTGTTGTACGCGGAGACACTATAAGCCAGGGGGTTAACGGCCTCCTCATCCGTATGGCGGGCACCGGCCCGGTGTGGCGGTTCGGGTCCGCCTGTGGTGGCTCAAGTCCGTGCGCGGGCGCTGAGGTTGACGGGCAGGGCCTGGAGCGAGTGGGAGGCGTAGGAGGGCAAGGGCCGCAGGGTGTCCGGGGCGGGGCAGGTGGCGTCGAACCGGGTGAAGAAGGTCTTGAGCGCGGTGGTCGCCATCATCCGGGCCAAAGGGGCGCCGAGGCAGTGGTGCACTCCGCGGGAGAAGGCCAGATGGTGGGTGGCGGTGGCGCGGGTGAGGTCGAAGGCTTCGGCGTCGTGACCGAACTTCTCCGGATCACGCCCCGTGCCGGCCAGGCACAAGACGACCGGCTCGCCGCGCCGGACGGTGACGTCCGTGCCGGGCACGGTGATGTCGGCCTCGGCGTAGCGGAACATCACCGTGTTCACGGGACTGTCGTGGCGCAGCGTCTCCTCGACCGCCGCTCGCCAGGTGGAGGCCTTGCGGGCAAGGTCCAGTTGGCCCGGGTGTTCGATGAGTCGCCGGGCGCCGTTGGTGATCAGGTTCTGGGTGGTCTCGTGCCCGGCGAAGAGGAACAGTACGAGGGTTTCGCTCAGTTCCCGGTCGCTGAGGCGCCCCTGGTCGGTGTCGTGGGCGCTGATCAGAGCGGAGGTGAGATCTTCCGTGGTGTGTTCGCGCTTGGTCTCGATGAGGTCGCGGATCGCGGCCTCGACACCCTCGTTCGCTTCGTGGAGCCGGGCGGGAGTGGTGCGGCTGTCGTGGAGGGCGGCGTAGTCGTCGGCGAGCTGGGCCCGGCGGGCGTGACCGAGGCCGAAGAGTTCACAGATGACCGCCATCGGCAGCGGGAAGGCGTACGCGGCCCGCAGGTCGACGAGATCACCGGGAGCGGCGAGCGAGAGACGGCCGCTCAGTTCGTCGGCGATGTGCTGGATACGGGGCCGCAGGGCCTCCATCCGGCGTGGCGTGAACGCCTTGCTGACCAGCGACCGAAGACGCCGGTGGTCGTCGCCGTCGCGGTTGAGCATGCTGTCGATGGTGATCAGGCGGAGGATGGGCCAGTCGGCGGGTACCTCGCCGTTCTGGTACGCCGCCCAGTGGAGGGGGTCCTTGCGGAAGCCGGGGTGGATGAGGACCTGGTGGGCGACGGCGTGGTGGCCGGTGGCCCAGGCCTTCACCTCTCCGGCGAGGCTCACCGGCACCAGGGGCCCGTGGGCGCGGACACGGCGGCCTTCGCCCGGTACGTCGGTGGCGTACGGGTCCAGGCTGGTCACTGGACGGTTCAGGCTCAAGCTCATCGGTGCGCTCCTGTGCGGGCGGGGGTGAGGTGCGCGTACCGGCCCGTGACCAGCGTGGGCCTTCCTGTACGGGGCGTGGGGGTGCCCCGGAGCATCTCGGTGCCCGCACGTGGCCAGGCACTGCGAGGGGAGGGGAACCGGGGAGGCGGTAACGCGGTGTCGGCGAGGAGGCGGGGAGAAGCGGACATGGGCACCGATTCCGTGCGGAGGAAGGGGGGTTGGCGTGCCGGAGGCTTGCCGAGGGCGCCGGGAGCCGAGCAAGATCGCGTGAGATCCTGATGCACCCTGACCACTGGTGTCAATTATCTGAGACAGTCTGGCCGGGAGTAGCCGCTGCTGGCTACGCTCTAGGCGACCCGTTCCGTGGCGATGTGGAGATCCGCAGGTGAACCCAGTCGACGCCGTTGACGCGACACCCGAGCGCGAACTCGCGCGCCTCCTGGAGGACGTCACCGCCTACGCCGTGCGCTTCAAGAAGCCGCGCGATCGCCTCCTGGACGTGCCGCATATCTCGTATCAGACGGGCATCACTCCCGAGAGGGTGCGCGATCTGCTCGCAGGGGCACGCTTCGAGCGGGAGCCGGCCGGAGCCAAAGAGCGAGAGGCCTTCCGCAAAGGGCTGGTCGTGCAACGGCTGCAATTCCTGCGCCGGACACGCCTCAAGGAGGTAGCAGGTCGGAACGGCGAGCTCAAGAAGCGCGAGTACAGCCTGAGGGAGATCGAGAAGAGCACGCTGATCACGTATCAGCACGTGGCCAAGGTCATCAAAGGCGAGAGCGGGGCGAGCGCGGATCACCTCGGCCGCCTGGAGCTGTTCTTCGGTGTCGACCCGGGGTTCTGCTCGAAGACCGAAGGAACCGCTCTCATCGGTCTCTTGCGGCAGATGGTCCAGTCCGACCTGCCCAAGCTCGCGACCCAGGTCCTGCTGAAGGGGCAGCGGGTCGCGCTGAGGAACCCGGGTGGCAGTGGAATCGATCCGCTGCGCGACCTGTTGCCCCTCCTGGACAAAATCATGCAGAAGCGGGACGAGAACCGCCCTTAGCCAGCCCCTGCCTGAATTCAATGCGGCCGGAAACGCGTGCCCAGGCGGCGATTCGCCCCTCCCTCGGAGACAAGTGGGCCTCCTCGCCTCGTCAGTGAAGGGCGAGCCAGCCGAACGCGCAAGGTGTCTCAGATTGTTGACACCTTGGATGGCGTCGATGAAGATCTGGGACACGTCCGTTGCGGCCACGCGCCGTCGCGAGCGGTACACACGCCTGCTCGGGTCGTGGCGGCCGTCCGGTGCCGCGGTTCTCGGGGGAGTCGAGCATGCGGCCGCGTGTACGGAGGTGACCGGGAGGCAGTGGAGCGCTGGCCCGCGCGACACGGCACCGACCTCCGTACGCGCTGTGCCATGGAGCAGAGGAGGGGGAGATGGGGACCGCTGAGCACGACCCGCGGCGAACCACCGGTGACCACAGACCGCGAAAGACGACGGGGCTGGACATGCCCCACACGACCACCGTTGTCGGGGCCGCACTGTCCTGGCAACGGCTCGACCCGCAGGACGCCGCGCACATCGCATCAACGCGCGGCCCCTCAAGCCGGGGCACCGCGCAGGCAGGCACCCGCTCGGACGCACCTGAAGCAGCCGACCCTGCCGCAGGGGCGCCACCCGGCAGTCGCCGCACCTGGACGAAGGCGGCCGAGGCCAACGGGGCAGTGAAGTCGGTGCCGCGGACAGAGGGGGACGATGACGTGCTGACGCTGGGCGCCTTGGTCGGCGAGCCCGGTCTCGAGCTGGCGTTCGCCGAGGGAACCTCCCCGGCCACCTACGCCGCTGTCCCGGTCACGGCACTGATGATCCTGTCCCTGGAGCAACTCGTCGAGGGCCTCCCTCAAAGGCACCTGGAGCCCGGCTCCCTCGTCCTGGTCACGGGGATGCCCGCGCAGATCCGTGGCCGTGCCGAGATCGCCCTGGAGACGCTGTTGGAGCAGCTGTCCTTGGACGGTTGCGTCGGCCTCGCCGTCGCTCCCACGGGCGCCCACCCGGCCTTTCCGCGGGTGATCCGTGAACTTGCTCAGGTGTACGCCCTGCCCCTGCTGGTCACCACCGCGCCGCTGCCTCAGTGGGACGCCGCGCACCGGCGTCTTGAGGAGGGCCGGGTAGCGGTAGCCGAGCGCCAGGCCGTCCGGCTCGACACGCTCATCAGCACGTTGCCCGCCCAGTTCACCGACGCCCGGGCGGCACAGCGGATCGCCGACGGCCTCGCTCAGGACCTTGGCGCGCACGTCCTGGTGAGCGAGGCCGACCGCGTCCTGGTGGCCTCCCCGCCCGACGCGGTCGCGTACCTGGAACGCGCCATCATCCACGGAGCTCTGGAGACCACAGGACCCGAAGGCGCCACGGTACCCCACACGCGGTTCCTCCCCCTGCCCACGTCCAGCGGGACGGACGCGGTGCTCGCCGCCGCGCGCCCCGTGCCGTTCGGCGAGTCCGACGTCCGGTTACTGCGTCACGCGGCCAAGCTCCTAGGGCTCTTGGACCAGGGCCGTCGCGAGTACGGTGCGGCGCGCGCGGCCTGTGAGGCGGCCAAAGCGGCCGCGCTGGAACTGCTCTTGGACGCCGAGGTGGCCAAGGCGCGCCGGGTCATGGCTCCCCTGGCGCCGGGCCTCCTCGACGGGGAGACGATCCGGGTCTACGCCCTGGGATCTGCTCCTGCTCGCCGTGACGCGGTGGCACGACGCTGCGAAGCCGTCCTCGCCCATCGGGCCCTGGTGGTCGCCGACCCTGGTGACGAGAGCCGCGTGCTGGTCATCCGCCCGGCCGGGCCAGAGCGAAGGGATGACGATATCGCTGCCGAACTCGCCCGCGTGGTCGCCTCCTTGGGGCCTGGGGTATCCCTCGGCGGCAGCGGTGACTACCCGATCGCGCTGCTCGCCGACGCTCTGCGCGAGGCATGCGTCGCGCAAGGCTTCGCCCGCCATCGGTCCGACGCCGTTGTCCTGTCGGCCCGCCGCGCGGACCTCATCACGCTGCTGCCCCCGCTCGAGGCGCGACGCTGGGCCCACCACGTCCTCCAGCCTCTGCTCCAGGCCGAGGAGCCATGGGAAGAGCTGCGCGAGACGCTGCTGGGCATGGACTTCGACGGCGCCGCCAGCCGGGCAGCGGTCTGCCTGGCCCTCGACCTGATGACCCATCACGGTGTGCCCGAGGAACCGGAGGAACCGGAGGAGGCCGACGGCGCGCCGCCGACCTTGCCTTCCCTGCTCTCCGCACCCCAGGTCACCCTGTGGGCCGAAGCACTGCTGGCCCCGGCGCGCAAGGACCGCCGTGACCTTCTGGGCACCGCCACGGCCTGGCTGACCCACAACGCCTGCGTCGAGTCGACGGCGCGGGCCCTGAAGGTGACGGTCGTGACCGTGCGGTCCCACCTCCAGGCCTTGGGGTCCTCCATGGACCGGGATCTGATGACCTCCCCGAGCGGGCAGCGTGACCTTCTGTACGCGCTGAACGCCCTCACCGGCCAGCCCGACATCAGCTTCAGCGTCACCAGGCGGTGATGAGAACGAGGCGGTCATGAGAACGAGGCGGTCATGAGAACCAGGCCGTGATGAGAACCAGGCCGTGATGAGGACCAGGCGACCGTCCGCGGTCGCCTGGTTTCCCTCGGGTGCCCAGCCAGGTTCCCCGCACCCGTACGCCGCGTGGCCGTAGGGAGACGGCGGGCGGAACGGCAGCCGCCAGACCGTTGCCGATGCGAGCCCGTTCGTAGGGAACTTGATCGAACCTGTGACGCGGGCACGCTTGTGTGAGAGTCTCGTGACGGTCCGCACAGGTGCGCTGACGCACGCCGCACGCGCGAGCACACCTGGTAAGATCATCGTAACTTTGCGGCAGGCTGACGGCGTGTCATAACGCAAACGGGGGACAGTCTCCAAGGCTCCATCGCTAAGGAGTTCAACCTTGATCCACCAGTAGGTCCGCAGGCGTTGAGGCGTAAGTGCCTCCGACCGGGCCGGTGAACTCCCCCTGCTCCCCTCGCGATGCGACGTGAAGAGAGTCCTATGACGCCATTGATCCAGGATCCAGTGCTGTGGATCCTGCTGGTAGTGCTGTTCGGTGCGGTGATCGTGATCTCACGGGCACGACGGACCAACATGGCACTGCGTACCACCCGCAACGACCTGAAGGTCGAGCGGGACAACCTCCACAACCAACTCATAGCGGTACAAGGCACCCTGATGGCCCTGCGCGCCGGGCACGAACAGGAGCTGGACGAGGTGCGCGCCGACGCCAAGTCCGACACCACGGCGGTGCTGAAGTCCGCCATGGGAACCCTGCAGCTCCTCTCGGAGGAGCAACAGCTCCTGCTGGACCGCCTGTTGAAGCAGTACGGCAACGACACCGACGTACTGGCCGACCTCATGGCGATCGACCACGCGGGCAGCCAGATCGGCCGCCGGGCCAAGGGCATCTCCGTGCTCTGCGGCGGCTGGCTCGGGCGCCGCAACGCCCCGGCCACCGCCTACGACGTCGCCCGCAGCGCCCAGGGCCGGATCGAGGCCTTCGACCGCGTCAGCGTGCACTCGCAGCTCAGCGTGTCCATCGGCAGCCAGGCCGTCGAACCGGTCGCGGTCGTCCTGGCCGAACTGCTTGACAACGCGACCAACTACAGCGCGCCCAGCACGCCGGTCGAGGTCAACATCAACAGCGTGCCCACCGGCCTGTGCTTCATCGTGGACGACGCCGGTCTCGGTATGGACCAGGAGACCAAGGACCGGGCGGCCCTGCTCCTGGGGGGCGACGGCAGCGTCGACATCACCGGCCTGGGTGATCCACCGCGGTTCGGGTTCGCCGTGTGCGGCATGCTCGCCGCGCGCTACGGCTTCACCGTCTCCGTCGGCTCGGTGTCCCCCTACGGCGGAGTGCGCGCGGTCATCCGCGTGCCGGAGAACCTCCTCTCCGACGAGGGCCCCGGCACCGCGGGCGACGTGCAGGACGCGGCCGGCGCGGAGGAGTCCGCGCCCCGGCGCCCGGCCCCGGTCGCCGTCGGCTCCGCGCACGTGGTGGGCACCACGGAGGGCGGTCTGCCCAAGCGGCGGCGACGCCAGGGCCCGATCGCGGTCGTACCGCCAGCCGCGTCGGCCGACGACGGCGAACGACACGGCGAACGACACGGCGAACCGAACAGCGAACCGGACAGCGAAACGACGGCCTCGCGCCTTGGAGCCTTCGCACGCGGAACACAGGCCGGGCGGACCTCGAACACGGAAGGGACTGACCATCAGTGAAGACGGACCTGTCGTGGGTGCTGGACGACGTGCTGAAGGTACGTGGAGCGCGGCACGCGATCCTCGTCTCGGCTGACGGCCTGCTCCTGCAGCGCTCCGACAGCATCGGACGCGACGACGCGGAGCGCAACGCCGCCGCGCTGAGCACCATGCAGTCCCTGAGCCGCGCCGTCGCCAGCTACGTCGGCCAGGGGCACGGCAGATGGCGGCAGACCCTCCAGGAGTACGACGGTGGCTGGATCCTGCTCACCGCCGCGGGCGAAGACACCTACCTGGCCGTCGCGGCCGCCCCGGACGTCGACATGGAGGCCCTGTCCTTCCGGATGCAGAAGACCACGGCCGCACTCAGAGAGGCGATGGGAGTAGCGCCGCGCTCGGACAGCGGCGCCAGCGCATGACAAGGCCCGGGCAGCAGAACCCGGTCACCAGCCGCTTCGTCCGCCCGTACGTCATCACGGGCGGCCGGAGCCTGCCGGCCTCGGACGAACTGGTGCTGCACACGCTGGTCACCCTGGCGCCCGACCGCACCCTTCCCCTGGGCGCCAGCCCCGAGACCAGGGCGATCTGGGGCCTGTGCTCCGGCGGCTATCTCTCGGTCGCCGAAGTGGCCGGGCACGTGGGCCTGCCGGTCGGGGTGGCCCGGCTGCTGCTGAGCGACTTATCCGAGCAAGGACACCTCTTGCGCCGCGCCGAGCCGCCACAGGCCCAAAACGTTGACCGAGCGATCCTGGAGAAGGTGCTGCATGGACTCCAATCCCTCATCGGCTGAGACGACGGGCGGCGGCTCCATCTACGTCTCCAGCGCGGTGACCAACGCCGCCAAGATCCTCGTCGTGGGACACTTCGCCGTCGGCAAGACGACCTTCATCGGCTCGCTGTCGGAGATCACGCCGCTGCGCACCGAGGAGACGATGACGCAGGCGTCGGTGTACGTGGACGATCTGCGGGGCGTGCGGGACAAGAGCACCACCACGGTGGCCCTGGACTTCGGACGGCTGACGCTCAGCGACGACCTGGTGCTTTATCTCTTCGGGACACCGGGCCAGCAACGCTTCATGCAGCTGTGGGAGGACATGGCCCGCGGCGCCCTGGGCGCGCTCCTCCTGGTCGACCCCGGACGCCTCGAGGAGACCTTCCCCGTCATCGACCTGGTCGAAGGCTACGGCCTCGAATACGCCATCGCCGTGAACACCTTCGAGCCGGAGCGCACCTACGCCGAGGACGAGGTCCGCGAGGCGCTCGACCTGCTCCCGGACACGCCGGTGGTGTACTGCGACGCCCGCGACCGGCGCTCCTCCGGCCAGGCACTGATCGCACTCGTGCACCACCTGCTCGCCCGCGCGGCCTGAGTCCCCACCCCCTGGGCCCACGGCCCGTCCAGCAGAAGGATCCCCCCTTGACCCACCCACCCGCCTCCACCAGCGCCAGATGCCCCATGCACGACGCCGCGTTCGCCGCCGACCCCCAGCGGCTCTACGACCAGCTGCGCGCCCAGGCCCCGGCCGGGCCGGTCGAGCTCGCACCGGGCGTCGACGCCACGCTGGTCGTCGGCCACCAGCTGGCCGTGCAGGTACTGCAGAACACCACCCTCTTCGCCCGGGACGCCCGCCGCTGGCAAGCCCTGAACGACGGCCGCGTCAGCCTGGACAGCCCGGTCCTGCCGATGATGGCCTACCGGCCCAACTGCCTGTTCACCGACGGCGTGGTGCACCTGAGGCTGCGCAAGGCCGTCACCGACAGCCTCGACCGGCTCAACCTCACCCGGATCCGCCGGGACGTCGAACCGATCGCCGACTACCTGATCGACCGGTTCAGCGAGCAGGGCCGCGCCGACCTCCTCAACGACTACGCGAAGCTCCTGCCGCTGCTGCTCTTCAACAGGCTCTTCGGCTGCCCCGCGAAGATCGGTGACACCCTCACCAGCTCCATGTCGGCGATCTTCGACGGCAAGGACGCGCTGCGGGCCAACGAGGAACTCACCGCCTGCCTCATGGAACTGATCGTCCTCAAGCGCCGCCAGCCCGGCGACGACGTGACCACCTGGCTGATCCAGCACCCGGCGGGCCTCACCGACGAGGAGCTGATCAACCAGCTCGTCATGCTCATGGGCGCCGGTGTGGAGCCCGAGCGCAATCTGATCGGCAGCGGCCTGCTCCGGCTCATCTCGAAGCACGAGGACGGCCGCCAGGCCGGGGTGCTGATCGGCGAGGCGCTCGACCACGTGCTGTGGAAGCAGACCCCCATCGCCAACTACGCCACCCACTATCCCGTCCAGGACGTCGACCTGGGCGGCTACATCGCCGAGGCCAACACCCCGGTCATGATCAGCTTCGCCGCGGCCAACAGCGACCCCGAATTCGCCGCCGCGGACCAGGGCCACGGCAAGGGCGCCCACCTGGCGTGGGGGGCCGGTCCGCACTCCTGCCCCGCCAAGGACCCGGCACGCGTCATCGCGAGCACCGCGATCGAGCGGCTCCTCAACGCGCTGCCCGACATCACCCTGGCGGTACGGGAAGAGGAACTGCAGTGGCGGCCGGGCCCCTTCCACCGCGCGCTGGTCGCGCTCCCCGTGGAGTTCACCCCGTCACCCGCGACACGCATGGCCGCCGCCATGACGCACCACCGCATGACGTCCACGGAGGCACAGCCCCAGGCGCCGGCGCCCGCCGCCGCGCCTGAGCGGCGGCAGTCGGGCAAGAAGGGCTTCTGGAGCAACTTCCTGGATCTCTTCCGGGTGTGACGCGGGGCGGGTCCGGGCCCGAGCGAGGCGGAGAGCGGCCACGTCCGCCGCCTCGGGCGTCCGCTGGAACCGTGTCGCGAGTGCACCTCTGTGGCAGATGCATCCATGTGACAGGAGGAACACTCAGGCGCGCATGAGGGGAGAGGGGGAAGGGTAGGTTCCGGCGGTATCGGCGCCCAGTTCCAAGGAGTCCGCGTGACCGCCGTCGGCGACATACGTGGCATCACCGACCGCCGCACCGTCATTCGCCTTCTGCGCAGTCTGCGTTCGCCAACGGGACAGGCCGATCCCGTACCGATCTGGGAGCGGTTACGGGCGCTGGGTGACGTGGTGCCCGCGCCCTGGGGAGGCTTCTTCGTCACCGGATTCGACGCCTGCAGCGAGGTCCTGCGCCACCGGACCTGGCTGGTGCCCGACTTCGCCTGGCAGGAACGCCAAGGCGACCTGGACCGCTGGCACGATCCGGGCATCCGGGAGATGACCCGGACCCTGCCCCGCCTCAACGCGCCCGCACACACCGTCCAGCGGCGCGCCCTGGGCAACCTCTTCGACCGCGGCACCCTCGCAGCGATGCGTCCTGGCATCTCCGCCGCGGCCTCCCGGCTCCTGGACCACCTCGACGCCGAGCTGCGCACGCACGGCGTCGCCGACTTCGTCACCACGGTCGGCGACCAGCTCCCCGTCCACACCGTGGGCAGCCTCCTCGGCATACCTCCCGAGCACTACGCCCACGTCCTGGACTTCACCCATCGCCAGGTCCATGCCGTGGAGCTGGCGCCCTCCAAGAGCGAACTGGCCATCTCCGCGCAGGCCACCTCGGACATGCGGGCCTTCTTCACCACCCTGATCCAGCAGCGGCGCACCCACCTCGGCGATGACCTCCTCAGCGACTGGATCCGCCACTGGGACGCCCGCTGCCCCGACTCCCGCGTGGACGCGGACCAGGCGCTCTACGACCTGACGATGTTCCTCACCATCGCCTCCCTGGAGACCACGGCCACCCTGCTCACCAACCTCGTGTGGTTCCTGACCCGAGACCCCGAGCTGGCGGCCTGGCTACGGCGCCACCCCGAACATTTCGACGGCGCCGTCGAAGAGGCGCTGCGCTACGACCCGCCGGTGCACCTCAACTCCCGTGTCGCCGCCGCCGACACCGTCCTCGCGGACGTGCCCATCGCCAAGGACACCGTCGTCCACGTGCTGTACGGGGCCGCCAACCACGACCCCCGCCGCAACGAGAACCCCCACGTCTTCGACGTCCGCAGGAACGGCGCCCACCTCGCCTTCGGCGGTGGCGCCCACTACTGCCTGGGAGCGGCCCTGGCCCGGCTGGAGGCCAGGGAACTGCTGAGCCAGCTCCTGCCCCGCTTCCCCGCACTGCGGCCCGTCGCACCCCCCACGTACGCGCCCCGCATGGTCTTCCGCCGCTCGACCTCCCTGAAAGTGACGTCATGACCGCCCAGTCGCTCACGGCCCAGCCCGCCGACCAGATCCTCAAGACCCTGCGCGCCTACCAGCGCGGCGCCGTCCTCACCCTGGAACTCCACGTCCCCGAGCAGGGCAACACCGTCACCGACACCATGCTGGACGACCTTCTGACGTGCCTGGACGCCCAGGACCCGATGGTCAGGGTTGTGGTCCTCAGCGCGGCGGGCGACGACTTCTGCCTCGGCGGGGACCGCGGTGAGTTCGCCGAGCACCTCGCCGACGATCCGACCGGAGGCGAGATCCGTGCCTCCGCCGCCAAGGCCCGCCGGGTGTGCGACGCCCTCGTGGCCAACCCGGCCGTGACCATCGCCCGCGTCCAGGGCAGGGCCATCGGGGCCGGGCTCGCCCTCGCGCTCGCCTGCGATCTGCGGGTCGGGGCCGAGTCCGCGAGCTTCCGGCTTCCTGAGCTGGCCCTCGGCCTGCCCACCGCGTGGGGCGGGCTGCTGCCCCGCCTCATCGCCGAGGCCGGAGCCGCCCGGGTACGCGAACTCATCCTCACCGGGCGGGCCTTCACCGCGGCCGAGGCCCAGTCGCTGTCCGTCCTGCAGAAGACCGTGCCCGAACACGCCCTCGACGACGCCGTCGCCGCCTGGACCAAGCCGATCCTGCGCCGCCCGGCCGCGCCCCTGCGCGTCACGAAGACGCTCCTGAACTCGCTGTCCGCCCCCGCCCGCCTCGCGGACGTCTCGCTGCTGGACCCCGAACTGATGGCCGCGGTCGTCGCCGAGCGGCACCGGGAGCGCAGGCCGTGAGGCCGTGAGCCACGCCCCGGGGCCGCGAGCGGTGGACGCGAGCACCCAGGGCGTGGCCGTGGCCCGTCAGTCGGTGGCGAAGACTCTTCCCGGAGAACGGACGGGCAGCCGAACGCGGGACCTAGCTCCTACAGGGTGTAGCGCTCCTACAGGGTGTAGAAGTGGATGGGCGAGTTCGGCGTGAAGCCGATGCGCGGGTAGACGGGGGCCCCGGCTTCGGTCGCGTGCAGCGTGGCGCGGGTCAGCCCGGTGGCCAGGCCGCCCTCGTGCAGCGCCTTGCGCGTGACCGCCTCGCCGTAGCCCCTGCGCTGCCACTGCGGGTCGGTGGCGACGTACGCGACGAACAGGCGTCCCTGCGCTTCGACCGTGGCGGCGCACGCCACCGGAACGTCGCCGCGCATGGCCAGGTAGGCGTACATCTCGCTCTTCCAGCGCGCGCACCCGGCCAGGCCCTCGCGGGCGTCCTCCAGGGGGAACCCGTAAGCGCGTGCCTGCAGGTCCGCGTAGGCCCGCAGATGCTCGTCGGTGCGCACCCGCACGAACGTCAGGTCGGGGTGGACCGGGTCGGGGACGGGCAGCAGGTCTCCGGCCATGCCCCGACCGGGGAAGGCGTACTGCAGCCCTGCCTGTGCGGCCGCCGTCTCCAGCGCGGTGCGGGCCTCGTCGTCGAGGAGGCCCTCGAAGAGCCACAAGTAGCCCGGGTGCTTCTTCCCGCGCATGATGTCCACCGCCTGGCCCAGGCGTTGCCTGAGGAGATCCGCTCCCGCACCGGCGTCGGTGAGGGTGACGCAGTTCCAGAACGCGAAGGGGCTGTCGGCCCAGCGGACGGCGATGCCGGGGAGGTCGCTCACATCCGCGTGCGCGTCGCGGTCGAGCACCATGGCACGCCAGGCCACGGCGAGCTGCTCCGCCGATTCGATGGACTCCGTGAGGTCAGTCACCGTACTCCCATGGATCGTTGGGTTGTTACGGCCCCGGAGCCCGCAGCGGACGACGCGGGTACCCCGGGGCCGGTGGGAACCGCTGTCGCGGCTCGCGATGCCGCTGCCATCAGATGATGCCCTCGAACTGCTTGTCCTCGGTGGAGGAGTTGGAGCGAGGAACGTGGTACGAGCGGCGTCCGACGCGTCGCCACAGGGCGGCTATGAGCAGCGCCACCACGACGGCGACGGGGGTGTAGTTGAAGGTGGAGGCGGTGATCGGGCTGCTCTGCGGCAGCAGGAAGAGGACCGAGACGCCGGCCGCCCACAGCACCGCCACCCAGCCGATCGGCCCGCTCCAGCGGCCCAGGTTCCAGGGCCCTGGGGTGAACCGGTCGCGGTGGATAAGGCGCAGCAGCACCGGGATGGCGTAGGCCGAGGTGAATCCCACGGCCGAGATGGCGGTCACCGCCGTGAACGCCGTGTTGGAGTACAAGGACGGCAGCGCGAGGAGGAACGCCACGGCGACCGCGAGCCAGACGGCGTTGGCGGGGATGGCCGTACGGCGGCTGACCTTCTTCCAGTGCGCCGATCCGGGCAGGGCCCCGTCCCGGGCGAAGGCGTAGATCATGCGGCTGGTGCTTGCGGTCACGGTGTAGCCGCACAGGAACTGCGCCACGATGATCACAAGGAGCAGGGCCTTGGCCGCCGCCATGCCGAGTGCGTCGAGAAGGATCTGCGCCACTGGTACGCCGGAGGGGCTGTCCAGGGTCGTGGCGTAGTCCTGGATGGCGAACAGCAGCGTGGTCAGCAGGATGCCGCCCGCGATCCAGGACACCGCCACCGACCGGAAGACCCCGCGGGCCGCGGCGACGGAGGCGTGGTTGGTCTCCTCGCTGAGGTGGGCCGAGGTGTCGTACCCGGCCAGGGCGAAGACCGGGAGCAGCATGCCCAGCAGGATCACATACGCCGGGGCGCCCCAGCCGGTGTTGTTGGTGAACTCGGAGAAGACGAAGCCGGCCGACTTGTGGTCGGAGGGAACGAGCGCCAGGGAGCCGATGATGACGATGGCCCCGGCCAGGTGCCACCACGCGCTCAGCGACGTCAGGATGTTCATCAGCCGCGTGCCGAAGAGGTTCAGGACCGCGTGCAGCGCGAGGATGACCGCGTACAGGACCAGGAGGGAGCCAGGGGTCGGCGTGTAGTCGAACTGCAGGTTCATCCACGCGGCGGTGAACGTCGCGATGCCGTAGTCCTGGGCGGCGATTCCGCCGAGCAGGCCCAGGAGGTTGAGCCAGCCGGTGTACCAGCTCCACCGCTCACCCCCGAGCTGGCGGGCCATGTAGTACAGGCCGCCGCTGGTGGGGTAGCGGGAGGTGATCTCCGCCAGGGACGCGGCCAGGCACAGCACCAGCGGGCCTATCGCGAGCCATCCCCACGTGATCACCGCGGGGCCGCCCGAGTTCAGGCCGTAGCCGAAGAGGAGCAGGGTCCCTGACATGATGGAGATGACCGAAAGGGAGGCGGAGAAATTGCCGAACGCCCCCATGCGGCGGTGCAGTTGCTGGGTGTAGCCCAGCGACTGGAGGATGCGTGCGTCCTCCCCGTCGGCATGGACCGGGTTCGGCTGCTCGTGCCGTGCTCTTACCGAAGTCATGGGTTCTCCGCACAGGAAAGCTGAAAGAGGGGGGAAGGCGGGGGCTAGCGGGGGGTGTCGGGGCCCGCGCGTGGGGCCTGGTGGGCGCTCATGTGCGCCTTCCGTCAGGCCGCGGGCGGGACCTCAGGCAGGCGTAGCGGTCCTCCTCGAACGCCTTCCGCCACTGGTCCCTCGGGTAGCGGGCGTCGAACTGCCACGGGGCAGGGGTGGCGAAGTCGCCGATGGCGTCGAACACTTCGGAGGCCCACTGCGGGAAGCCGCCTCTCGTCAGGGCGTACGCGAGGTAGTTCAGGTCCAGCTGTGAACTGGTGGCCGGATCGCACTTCTGGAACCAGCCCTCGAAGGCCTGGGTGACGGCCCGGGTGGTGTCCTCCCTGGTCCACAGCAGGTTCAGCGTGACCTCGGGGCCCTTGTCCCGCCGCTCCCGGTGCTCCTGCACACGGGCGTAGAGGGGCAGCACCAGCAGGGGCGAGTCGGGCGGCGCGAAGGAGACCGTCCAGCGGGCGAAGTCCATCGCGACCGCCTGGCGGCCCGCTGGACCCGGGCGGGCCTGGAGCGCCTGGGACATGCGGTGCCACGCCTCGCGGTTGAACGGATCCCGCCGGTGCACTTCCCCCAGCAGTCCCCAGGGCCCGCGGGGCAGCAGGTACTCATGCGGTGGGGGAGGCGCGGAGTGCTCCGGGTAGCGGTGCGCCGTGTCCGTCTCGGCCAGGGCCAGGCAGCAGATCCAGGGCACCGCGTCATCGGGGTTCCCCGCGCCCGCCTCCTGACAGGCCTGCCAGGCCCGGTCCGCCAGCTTCTCCAGGTCACGTGCCTGCTGGAGGTCAGGCGCCGCGTGCCTGCGGTGGGCTTGCAGCACCCGTTCGGTGGCGACTCTGGCGTACATCACCCGGGCGGCGAGGCTCGCCGGTTCCTCTTCGAGCCACAACTCCACCACGTTGGTCTCGGCCGCGACCACGCCGAGGACCTGAGTACGGGATGTCCACTGCGGCCAGTTGCCCGTCTGGGCAAGGACCTGCCGCATCTGCATCCAGTAACCGGCCTGGATGTCCTGCACCGCCGCGTAGAGGTCCGTGTCACGGCCAGCCGGGTTCGAACTCGACATCAGCGCCCGCCCCGGCAGGCCGGACACACGGTGGGCCGCGGAGCCTTGAGCCGCCCGACGTGCAGCGCCAGCTGGTACTCCCGCGCGCGGTGCGACGGCGCGGGACGTACGCCGCAGTGGGCCGTCTCCTGGCCGTTGCCGTCAGCGCTGGGGGACGCCGGGGGGTGTGAAGAGCGCACCGAGCGGTGTGCGCTGGCGGCCATAGGTGGGGGGTCCTTCGGGCAGTTGGGACGAGGTGGCGCGGTCCTACGAGGGGCATCGGCGTGGGGCCGACGAGCGGGGCCGGGACGGCTGCGCGTCACCCGGCCGACAGTCGCCACCCTGGGGTGGTGGCGCGTGCCTGACAGTTACTTAAGTGCCTGGAGAGGCGCATGACCAGTGAATCCCACGATTGATCGGTAGCTCAGCTACAGGTTTCGGCCACGCCGCAGGAGAGTGTCGCCCTCCGTGACCGGGCCTGTTGGACGTGGCGATCGGACGTGTACCGCCACGCCTCGAACGTTCACAGCCACGCGCTCACGGCACGCCGAACCGGGCCACCGATCCGAGCGGAAGCGGACAAACCCCGGATGACCTCGGCATACGCCGCGCTCGGCGTACGGCGTGACCACCCGCGCCGCGCACCAGGGGCGGCGCGGGTCAGCTCGTGCCAAGCGCCGATGGTTGAGCACGTATCAGACCGGCCGTGCCGTCCGACGACGGAGCGCACGACGCTCAATACGGGCGCGTCCAGCGCGAAGCGGACCCGCCGAGAGAGGCTGGAAAGAGCTTCCTCGTGACTGATGGTGGTCGCCGTGGTGCAGCGAGTTCACGCATCGGCACTGTCATGTCGGCGGGCCGTGGTGAGGCGTTCTCCTTCGCTCTCGGCGCGACCGCGGCGTCCCGCAATACGTCATGTGACGCATTGACCTCACAAAGCCGTCACGGGTTGCATCCCTGTGGGCCTCCAGTGGAGAACTGGGGCCGAAGCCATGCCTGGGAGGAATAGGTGAAGAGAAGTCCGAACCGGCGCACTTCCAGACGCGCGAGAGCCGCTCTGAGCGCGGCGGTCGTCGTCTGCGCGGTCACGGCTGTGACGCCTACAGCCGCGACAGCCGCCACGGCCGCGACAGCGGGGCCGACGGTCGCCACGGATGGTTTCAGCGTAGGTGTCGAGAGGATCAGCGTCGCGACCGACGAAGGCTACGGCGCCGCCTCGATCACCCCCGACGGCCGCAGCATCGTCTTCAAGTCGCTGAAGAACGGCCCGTCACAAGGCGGCAACGCGGTGTACGTCCGCGACCGACAGGCGGGGCAGACCAGGACGGAGCCCATGGTCGAGGGCTGGACTCCGGCGATCAGCGGCGACGGGAGGCAGGTCGCCGCCAATGTTCCGGCCCAGGGGATGAGCGCTCCGCGGATCCAACAGCATTCCTTGGACCTGGGCGTGCTTCCCTTCACCTGCGGCCGCTGCAACCAGCCGTCGCTGAACGCGGACGGCCGCTACCTCGCCTTCGGCGTCCTGGACTACATCTCACGGATCCGTCGGGTCACGGTCGCGGACCGCGACGGCGGTTACGAGACCATCGCTTCCCTCGGCAGCGGGGCTGACGCTCGTCCGTCCATCAGCGGCGACGGCCGCTATGTCGCCTACCAAGACCTCGCGTATCAGAAGGAGGGCGTCTACCTGTGGGACCGGACCGCCGGTGCCGCTTCAGGGCCGCTTGAGGGCCCAGGCAAGTACGCGTCGCTCGTCCAGCTCAGCGACGACGGCAGCAAGGTCGTCTACCTCTCGGGCTCCGACACCTACGTCCACGACGTCGGCTCCGGCGAGGCCCAACTGGTGCCGGACGTAAAGGGCGTGGCCATCGACCCGACCGGCCGCTACCTGCTGTACACCCGAAGCAACCCGAGCGGACCCTCACTCGTCCTGCGCGACCTCCAGACGGGCGCCGACGAGACCGTCTCCGACCAGCCCGCCACAGCCGAGGCCGACTCGGTCAGCGCGGGCGGACGCGACGTGGTCTTCCAGTCCACGGCCGACGACATCGTCCCCGGCGACACCAACGGCAAGTCCGACGTGTTCGTCCGCCGTCTCTTCTGATCGTCCGGCCTGCTGTCCCTTCCAGTTCCGATCGTCGGGGCTGCCGAGCCTCCCGGCCGCTGACCCGCCCCACTGCCGCACCCACCGGTGCCGCGTCGCCCCAGCAGCGGGACCGGCGCGGCACGGGGTGGCGGGACGCCGTAGCCGCCCTCCTGCTCTGCGGGCTTGAGGTGAGCACCGGCAGGTGCGGCCTCGCAGGGTGACACGAGGGTTCTGGATGATGGGGCGGTGCAGCTCCCTTACGTCTATCGCGTGACCAAGTACGATCCCGCCGACCGTGACGAACACGGGTATTACACCGGCAGCGAGGACACTGTCAGCGATCACGGCGAGGTCGAGGCGTCCTACCTTCAGGCGGTCGCCGCCTTCGCCCAGGCCACCGGCGTCGGTCACCTGGCCGTACGCGAACCACATATCCCGTCCCTCGTGCACTTCGGTGCGGAGCCCGCGGTGGACGGCTTCGGGCTGGACGGGCTCTTCGCCGCAGGCCCGGCCGGATTTCACGACGGGGCGGAAGTACCGCTCGAGACCGGGCTGCGGCTGGTGCGCGCGATGCTGCGCGACAACGGCGCCTGGTGCCGACTGGAGGTGGAAGGCGCGTTCGCGGTCCATGTGGGATGGGACCAGTACCTTTACCTCAGCAGCAGTCGGCCGTGCGAGGCAGCGCTGGCCCGCACCCGGGAGCTCGGGCTGTTCCCGGAACGCCTGGACGCCTCCCCGTACGCCTTCGAGGCCGACGACGAAGAGCGGCAGGTCATCCAGCGCCCCGGCGATGACGCATTCTGGGCCGACCTGTACGGGGAAGTCGTCAGCGGTCGTGCGGGAATCCTGGAAGAGGCGTATCTCGAAGGCGCCTCCCGATGGCACCACCTCACCAGCGACACCATCGATCCCGTTCGCGCTGGACTGGCTCCCCGGGCCCGCATCGCCATCTGGCCGCCCCTCTCCACCGACATCGACGCCGTCCTGCGATCCCTGCCCGCTGACGGCCTCGTCGAGGGTGTGTGGCAGGACGACGACGGCACCATCCGCAGCGCCATCGCCGATGAGGACGACTTTCCCGAACTGACCGCCCGGATCTCCCGCGCTCGTGCCGCCGTGCTCCTGTCGACAAACGCGGGTGAAGATACGCCTCTGCGCACCGCTGTCATGCCCGACACCGACGGAGTCCTACGGGCTCGTTGGCGAACCGAGCCGACGCCGAGCGACCTCGACTGGGAACTTCGCCAGCCCCAAGGGTGAACGCTTCGACCGGCCTGTCTCAGGTCGGGATGCGGGCAGGCGGGTGTCGGTGTGCGCGATTAGCGTGGGTCCATGGCGTTTGACGAGGTGTTGGCGGAGCGGATCAGGGAGCGTCTTGAGCCGGAGGGGGTGACCGCGAAGAAGATGTTCGGCGGGATCACATTCCTGCTGCAGGGCAATGCGCTGGCCAATCTGTACGAGGAAGGCCTGATGGTCCGAGTCGGGCCTGACGGGATGGACGAGGCGCTTGCCCGCCCCGGCACGAAGCAGATGATGTTTCGCGGCAAGGAGCAGAACGGCTGGGTGGTCCTTGCGGAGGAGACCCTCGACGACGAGGTCTTGGACGACTGGTTGAAGTGGGCCATTGAGGTCACGGCGGAGCTTCCGCCCAAGTAGTCCGGCGCGCCACCGCCTGCGGCGCCGGGGATCAGCTCCCATCGCTCTGCGGCGCCGCAGTTGTCGTACGCGTTCCGGATGGCGACGGCCTCCTTGTCGTCCAGGAGCAGGGGCGGCGCTTCGGTGCCGACAGCCGGGCGGTAGCCGCCGACCTGGCCGGTGGTGCCCTCGACGGGATGACCCAGCGCGCGCGGCCCTTCGACGGCGCAGCGGACGGTGCGCAGAGTGACGCACGGCCGGTCGATGAGCCCGGCGCCGGACCAGGTGCGGCGGGCCTGGATCAGGGAGAGCATCCGCAGCATCCGGGCGGCCAGCCCCTCGGTCATCGCCAAGCCGCGGGCGCGGCACGGCAGCCGCCGGGAGCAGGCGCAACCCGCCACCACGTACAGTGATTCACCGATCACGGCAGTAGGGGGCGGCCGCCGCGTCGCCAGGGCGGGAGGACAGCAGTCCCATGGGCGAAACCGAAGACCGCGCGGCACCTCAGGCCAGCGACATGGACGCGGAGAAGACCGTGCTCCGGGCGGTCCTGATCTCCGCCAAGGCCCTCGCGGAGATCGCGGAAACCCTGCACGGCCACGACTTCTCCCGTGCGGCCCATGGCCTGATCTACGACGCGGCCCGGGAGATCTACGCCAGCGGCCAAGACCCGGACCCGGCTGTCGTGAGCGCCGCCCTGGCCGCCGACAACCGTCTCGATGACGTCGGCGGCGAGGACTACCTCACCTCCCTGTCCGCACACCGCACGGGAACAGGCTGGCGACGCGCGGCAGAACGGGTCCAAGCGCTCGCCGTCCTGCGGCGCACCAAGGAAGCCGCCGCCCATGTGGAGAACCTGGCGACAGAAGCCGACGTGAATGACATCGACCGCATCGTCGATGGCGCCCAGGCGGAGATCCTCGCCGCCACCGTGCGCCGCCGCGGCGGCCTACCGCCCGCCTACTCGCTGTGCGAGGTCATGCATGACGCGCTCGACGAAGTAGAAGCCGTCGACAGCGGTCACCGGCTGGCCGGTCTGTCCACCGGCTTCACCGACCTCGATGCCCTGACCGGGGGTCTGTACCCAGGACACCTGGTGGTCATCGCGGCCCGCCCGGCCATGGGCTCCTCAACACTCGCCATGAACCTGCTGCGCACCGCGGCCATCCGGCACCAGATCCCCGCCGTGCTGTTCACCCTCGAGGCCACCCGTGTGGAGGTCGCCAAGCGCATCACCGCCGCAGAGTCGCGCGTCGCCCTGCACCACATCCGCACCGGTGGTCTGCGGGACGAGGACCGGACCCGGATGGCGCGGCGGATGCCCGACATCTCGACAGCCCCGCTCTACATCCAGGACGGCTCCTGGCCCGTCTTCACCGACCTGCGTGCCCAGTGTCGACGCTTGGCCAGCCAGCGCCATATCAAGCTCATCGTGATCGACGACCTGCAGCTGCTGACCTACGGCATCCGCTCTCTGTCCTCCCGGTACGAGGAGGTCTCCGAGATCGCCCGGTGCCTCAAGCTGCTGGCCAAGGAACTACACGTCCCCATCGTCGCCGTCTCCAAGCTCAACCGCGGCCCCGAGCAACGAATGGACAAGAAGCCACAGATCATCGATCTGAGGAACTCCGATGCCCTGGAGGACAACGCCGATCTCGTGATCCTGCTCCACCGGGAAGACGTCACCGAGAAGGAGTCACCGCGCGCTGGCGAGGCCGACCTGATCGTCGCCAAGCACCGCAACGGCCCTACGGCCACCATCACCGTCGCCTTCCAGGGCCATTACGCCCGGTTCGTCGACATAGCGCAGTAGCCCGAGCGTGTCCGGTGTCGCACCGGACCGCCTTGGCACTGCCGTGGGTCTGGCGGTGTCTGTGTGGTCGACGACCGTCGCGGCATCAGAGTTCAGCCGGAGGCAGGCCGAGGTGGTCATGCCATGCCCGGCGGCCGACGGGCGTCGCGAGGAGGGCGTGGCTGGTGCCGATGCGCGTCATCCATCCGGTGGCGAGTGCGTGGGCGCACAGGGCGGCGCCCACGGCGCCGGCCAGATGGGGACGGCGCTCGGTCCAGTCAAGGCATGCGCGCACCGGCGGGCGGCGGGATCCGGCCGGTACCGTGATGCCGGTCGCGGCCAGCCAGAGGGTGCCCTTGCCGGTCAGACCCGGCTCGGGCCCCCACTCCAGCAGTCCGCGCTCGACCATCGCGTCGGTGATGGCCAGCGCGACGGCTCCAGCCAGGTGGTCGTAGCACAGCCGGGCACGGGCCAGGGCCTGCTGTCGGCCGGAGGCCGCCAGCGAACGTGGTCGGGTGCTGTGCTGCGGGGTCAGCGCGGCAAGACTCGATCAGTTCGACCACCCTGCGGTCGGCCACCCGTACGTAGCGATGGCGTCCGTGCCGCTCCTCGACGAGGAGTCCGCCGCTGACGAGCAGGTTCAGGTGTGAAGTCGCGGTGGACGGTGCGACCCTGGCGTAACGGGCGAGCTCGGTCGCCGTCCATGCCCGGCCGTCGAGCAGCGCGAGGCAGAAGGCGGCCCGGGTGCCGTCGGCCAACAGCCTGGCCACGCCCGCCAGGTCCACACCCACATCTTGACCCGCACGCCGAATGTCCACGTTGCTCATTGTCGCGGACGTCCCTTCGACGTTCATCGAAGCGTCTCCGTCATAGCGTGGGCAACGTGCGCACGATTGTGGGCCCCGCACCCGCACCCGCACCCGTACCCGCCCGTGAGGCCGTGCCGCTTCCGCCTACGCACCGGAGCAACCATGACCGCGTCCGACACGACTCTCGCCGCCTCCCCCCATCCCGACTCCCGGACGGGCCTCGTGGTCACCGACGCCCCCGTACCGGCGGACATCGCGGTGATCTCCGAGGCTCTGGACCGCTTCAACATCGAGCACACGGGAATCGCGGACCGCAGACCGCTCGCCGTCCTGGTTCGTGATCCCGAGACACGCCTGGTGATCGGCGGACTGACCGGGCGCACCTCGCTGGGGCTGTTCTTCCTCGACCTCTTCTACCTGCCGCCCCGGCTGCGCGGCAGCGGGCTGGGAACAGAGATCCTTCAGCAGGCAGAGAACGAGGCGCACGCCCGTGGCTGCCGCACCGCGGTGCTCTACACGATCACTTTCCAGGCTCCCGGCTTCTACCAGAAGCAAGGGTGGATGCGTCTGGGAGAGGTGCCTTGCGACCCGGCGGGCACCAGCCGCGTCTTCATGACCAAAGAACTCACCGCACCGACCGCCCAACCAGTTCGGTCCCGGTAAGGTCCCTGTGCTTGTTGCGCCATCGTCATCCGAGCGAGGTGTGGTTCCGGCTGGCGAGCGGTAGTGAGTGCTGCGGCGCGTGCCGGGCGCTGCTTCCCGCCGCCGAGGCGTGTGTGCGGGCTCGGGCTGAAGGTGCGCGCGGCACCCCGGTGGGGTACCGCGCGCGGATGCCGCCGTGGCTATGCCCTTGATTCCGCTATCCGAGGGAGTGGGGGGAGACGAGGCGTTGTTCGGTGCCGATGCGGCTGGGGCGGGTGCCGGTGTAGAGAGTGGTCTCACCGTCGGCCCAGCGGACGATGACATCGTCGGTGCGGCCGTTGCCGGTGTAGTCACCCGTGGTCATGGCCCGGGCGTAGGTCCAGGTGCCGTTCCTGCCCCAGAAGCGGGCCTCGCTACCGAGTCCGGCCGGGGAGGTGTGGGTGTAGCTGTCGAGCTCACCGTCCTTCCAGCGCACCATCAGGTCCCAGCCGCCGGTGTCGGCGTACTGGCCGCTGGTGATCTGACGGGGGTAGTGCCACCAGTTGGGTTCCCGCTTCTTCACCAGGGTGTGCTCGTTGCCGAAGCCCTTGGGGCCGGTGCTGGTGTACAGGCTGGTCTCGCCGTCCTTCCAGCGCACGGTGAGGTCGGTGATGTACTTCGTGGCCTTGAACCGGCCCGCGGTGAGCTGCCGGGCGTATTGCCAGGTGGACTTGGGCGGCGCCATCTGGATCTCGGTCCCGCCGCTGAGGCCGTTGGTGCGCACGTCCGGGTAGAGGGTGACCTCGCCATCGGTCCAAAGCACCATCAGGTCCGGCTCGGCTCGGTCGGCGAAGTCCCCGGAAGTGATGCTGCGGGCGTGGGTCCAGGTGCCGTTCTTGGCCTTCAGCCGACTTTCCTCGAAGCGACCCTTGTTGTTCTTGTAGAGGGTGACTTCACCGTCGGTCCACACCACGGTCAGGTCGTCGCCGCTGCCGCGGCCGGTGTGGTGGCCGGAGGCCAGCAGCTTGGCGTGGGTCCAGGTGCCGGCGTTGCCAGGCAGGCCGGGGCTGTCGTTGGCCGGACTGTATTTTCCGGGCCTGCTGGGCTTGCGACCGGCCATGGCATCGTCGTACAGGGCCCGCAGCTCACGGCCGTGGACCGGTGAGTAGATGAGCCAGTCGACGTTCTGGTCGTTGCCGCCGCCGTTGTAGCCGCCCGTGTTCCCGATGATGGTGCCGGTGCCGGTCTCGGGGTTGAAGTCGGTGATCCATGGCCCGCCCGAGACGCCTCCGTAGTAGCCGCCGCAGACGAACTCCATCTGCCGGAAGCGTGGCAGGCGGGTCGTGTTCGCGGTGCACCTCAACGGCTTCTGGTCGTCGTTGCCCGCTGCCTGGCTGGCGGGGTAGCCGATGACCGTGACGTTCTTGTGCTCGTAGCCGCCGGTCGGGGTGAGCTTGAGGGCGGCGCCGGTGGCGTCCTCGAGCTTCTGCCCCTTGCTGTTGGGGCCGACGCGGGCGAAGCCGAAGTCCAGATCTGACACGCTCCCCTTGGTGTTCCTCACGTACCGCGGGTCCTTGAACGCCTTCTTGACCGGGAAGATGCCGAATTCCTGCCGGGCACCGCCCTGGCCGCGCTGGTACTTCGGCACGAAGACCTGGTGTGTCTTGCCCAGGCTGAAGGAGCAGTGTCCGGCCGTGAGGATGAGGTCACGTGTCTTGCTGTGCACCACGCTCGCGGTGCAGTAGGTGTCCCCGCCCTTGCTTCCGACGGCGTCCTGGCTGCTGAAGAACGTTCCGACGGTCGGTGTCCCGCCAAAGTATGTGCCCTGACGCCTTGCCGGGGCGGCCAACGAGTACTTTCCGGCCGGGGCCTTGGCCCTGGTCTCGGCGGACTCGCCGACAGGAGCGGTGCCGCGATCCGCATCCGCGGCGACGGCGGAGGCCATGCGCTCCGCCGTCCAGTACGCCTCCTCGCGCTTGGCCTCGTGCCCGCTGTCGTCTTCGTTGCCGTCCTTCCGCTCGACCTCAACGGCAGGACCAGCGGAGTGCTCCGGCGTGGTGCCGGAAGAAGCCGAGGGTGACGGGGACATCGAAGGGGACGGGGGAGGGGATGTGGTCGGAGTAGGTGAAGAGGAGCCGGATATAGGGCCGTTCGGGCTGCGTGAAGGGGCGGCGGTCGCCGCGGTGCCAGCAGTGGTCAGGACGCCGAGACAGACGCCGACTGCCAAGGCCTGAGGCCATCGGAAACGAAGCACGATATCTTTCTGATCTAGTGTACTTAGTTACAAAACACCCTCTGTCGCGCGCCCCAGGACGCACGTAAAGGTGGATGTACCAAACGTAAGGCCCGCACAGACAACCACATGTGGGCATACCGCATCTGACGGTCTGGCAGGACATCCGATGAAGAAGTGGAAGAACGAAGAACGATGGGTCGCCCGATATCGCTCGCCCGAGCCGCAGCAGGGCTCGCCGCCCTTGGCTGCGCCCTGACCGCCGCCCCGGTGGCCGCGGCTGACGACATCTCGGACGCCCCTTGGCCGCAGTCCGCCAAGGACATTCGCTCCGTCCACCGCGGGGGCCACGTCACGCCCTCCGCCTCGGACGGCGAGGCCGTGGACGGGAAGACAAAGGCCTCTTCCCCGGCGTTCACTCACCCCGTCACGCTTCGGGGAGACAAAGCCGTCCTGGAGGCGACGGCGACCATCCGCTGTGACATCAAACCCGGGGTCTACCCCGTGTACCTGCACAGCCCGATGCTGGAACCGGGTGAGGTGTGGGGGCGCCTGAGGGTCGAACCCGACGGGGACATGTCCCCCAAGGCCTGTCGCGACCGGCAGCAGGCTGCCGCCACATCCCCTTCAGGGAACGACGAGGGGAGCAGGCAGGCCCTGATCATCGGTGGCGGGGCCGCCGGTGTGGCGGCAGCGGGGGCAGGCGGCTTCCTTCTCGTCAAACGGCGCCGACTGCGGAGTGCTGAGGCAGCCTGACTCAACGGTGGTTATCGCCACGATCTGCACAAGGGCCAAGACCCCGTGCGGGCGCACGCGTTCGGTGGCCGCCAGTATCAGGTCGTCCTCTTATGGGTCGCCGCGCTCAGCTGGGACGTGGGTCGAAGGTACCGGCAGGCGGGGCTGGCGGTGGGGCTGCGAGGATGCGGTCATGGAGCGGATAGTGAGTCGGCAGGAAGCGTCGGAGGCGGTTCAGGATCACGGGTGGCGCTACGTGCTGGGCGCCTTGCAGACGTCGGTTCTGGTGGGGACCTTGGCTCAAGCGATCAGCGTGGCAGCGGACGCTGTCGCCATGTGTGGCGACGATGCCGACCTCCATCTCCAGGTGGATGTCCGCCCCGGTCTGGCGGTCTTCACTCTGCAGTCGCTGGATCACGCGGCGGTTACTACCCGGGACATCGAACTCGCGCGTCGGATCTCTGCCTCCGTTGGTGAGTCCGGTTTCCTCCCGGAGCCCGGGCTCGGAGCGGAGGCGCCGCGGGCGGTCCAGGTGGTGGAGATCGCCATCGACGCCCTGGACATCTCCGCGATTCGGCCGTTCTGGAAGGCGGTGCTGGGCTACGCCGATGAGGCGGGCGCCGACGGGCCGGAGGATCCGCTCGTCGACCCGGTCAGGCAGGGTCCGGCCATCTGGTTCCAGCACATGGACCGCGCACGTCCGCAGCGCAATCGCCTCCACATCGACGTCAGTGTTCCGCATGACGAGGCGCCTCGGCGGATCGAAGCCGCGCTGGCGGCCGGGGGCCGACTCGTGTCCGCGAGCCGCGCCCCCGCCTTCTGGGTGCTCGCCGACCAGGAGGGGAACGAAGCCTGCGTCACCACCTGGCAAGGCCGAGACAGCTGAGACAACGTGCTGGTCACAGTCGCCTGCTGCCCGGAGGGGCGGGCCGGACCGAACACGGCCCGCCCCGCCCCTTCGGGGCGTGCGTGCGCTACGGAAGGCCGTGCACCTTCGGGCCGACGGCGTTCGACCACGCGTGGCCCGCCGTCGCGTCCCAGTTCGTCGACCACGTCATGGCGCCACGCAGCGACGGGTACGTCTTCGACGGCTTGAAGGAACCGCAGCCGGTGCCGCGGGTCAGGCAGTCGAGGGCGTTGTTCACGATGGACGGGGCCACGTAACCGCTGCCCGCGCCGCGCGTCGACGCCGGGACGCCGATCCCGACCTGCGACGGGTCGAGGCCGCCCTCCAGCTGGATGCAGGCGAGCGCGGTCAGGAAGTCTACGCTGCCCTGGCTGTAGACCTTGCCGTCACAGCCGAGCATCGAACCGCTGTTGTAGTACTGCATGTTGACGACCGTGAGGATGTCCTTGACGTTCAGCGCCGTCTGGAAGTACCCGCCGGACGTGGACTGCATGTCGATGGTCTGCGGTGCCATCGTGAGGACCATCTTGGGGCCCGCCTTCGCCGAGAGCTGGCGCAGCGCCTTCGACATGTAGGTGGGGTTGATGCCGTTCTCCAGGTCGATGTCGACGCCGTTGAACCCGTACTCCTGCATCAGCGCGTAGGCGCTGTTGGCGAACGCCGTCGCGGAGGCGTCGCTGTTGACGGAGATGGTGCCCTTCTCGCCGCCGACCGAGAGGATCACGGACTTGCCCGCGGCCTTCTTCGCGGCGATGTCCGCCTTGAAGTCGGCGGTGGAGGCGTAGCCGACGGCCGGGTCCAGGTTGAAGGTGATCTGCCCCGGGGTGGTGGTGGCGTCGGCGAACGACACGGCGATGATGTCGTACTGCGAGGACACGTCCCGCAGCTTCTGCACGGTCGCGCCGTTGTTGAAGTTCTGCCAGTAGCCGGTCACCGCGTGCCGGGGCACGGTGCCGTCGCCGCCGCCGTCGCCCTTGGGGGTCGTCACGGACACCGCCGTCGACTTCGCCGACTCGCCCGCCGCGTTCGAGGCGCTCACCTGGAAGCTGTACGTGGTCTCCGGCGTGAGGCCGGTGACGGTCGTGGAGGCGCCGCTGGCCGAGGCGACCTTCGTGCCGTCGCGGTAGACGGTGTAGCCCGTCGCCGTGGACGAGGGCGTCCAGGACAGGTCCACTGACGTGGGCGTCGCCGTGCCCGCCGCGAGGCCGGCCGGGACGGGCGGTATCTCGACCGGGTCGGGGCCGCCGCCCCCGTCGGGTCCGAAGACGCTCACGTCGTCCACGTAGTACGCGCTCTGCCCGTACCAGCCGTGTGTGTACACGGTGACCGAGGTGGTGTTCGCGCCGGTGGTGAAGCTGGTGGAGAGCTGCTGCCAGGAGGAGGCGGACGGCGTCCACGTCGACACGTCGGTGGTGCCGGTGCCGCGGGCGCCGAGGTAGGCGTAGCTGCCCTGCACCCAACTGCTCAGCTTGTACGTCGAGTTCGGCTTGACCGCGACGATCTGGGAGCACTCGGCGGTGCCCTGGCCGGACGGGGTGGCCTTGAGCGCCTTCGCGCCGCCGTGCACGGGGGACGTGACGGCCACGCCGCTGTTCGCGGCGCAGGTCCAGTTGCTCAGGTCCGCCTCGAACCCGGCGTTCTTGGCGACGTTGACGTCCGCCGCCTTGATGCTCGCGGCCTTGGTACCGGCCGCTTCGGTGTCCGCCGACTGCGCGGGCGCGGCGAGCGCGGTCACGGCGAGCGCGGCGGCCGCACCGACGGCCAGTGCCGCGCTGATTCTCCGGCGAACTCCGGGTCTGTCCTGGCGTACACGGTCCACGGGTGCCTCCTGGGAGAGGTGAAGCACGTAAGCGACGACGGTGGTCACCACTGTTGCGCGCAAAGTTGGTCCAGACCAATAGAGTTGTCAAGACCTCGGGAGCGGAGAACCTGCGGCGAGGCACTGGACGGCCGTGGTCAAGGGGCGGAGGGGAACACATCCCCTCCGCCCCTCGATGTTCAGGCTCGGATCAGAACGGTCAGCGCAGCGGCGTGCCGAACTTCGCCGCGGTGTACGGGGCGCCGAGGTCCTTCGGGCCGAACGCGACGGACTTCTTCGCGGTGACGCCCGTGGACGTGCCGGGCAGGGACCACAGGGCGCCCGCGGCGGCGTTCTCGCCGGTGGCGGAGGCCGCGAGGTCGGGGCGGCCGTCGCCGTTCACGTCGGCGAGGGCCACGTCGGCACCGAACAGGTCGCCCTTCTCGGCGGCCCCGGGGACCCCGGCCGTGTTCTGGTGGAACACCTGGGAGCCGGTGCCGGTCACGCCGGAGGCGCTGCCGCGGACGACGACGACCGAGCCCGCGGACTTGAGGCTGCCGACGTTCTCGCCGGGGGCGCCGACCGCGATCTCGGCGTAGCCGTCGCCGTCGATGTCGGCGACGGCCAGGGCGGCGCCGAATCCGTCGCCGAACTCCTGGGCACCGGGGATGCCGGGAAAGTCCTGGTCGAAGCGCTGGGTGTGGTCCGTCAGGCCGTCCTTAGAGCCGTACGACACCACGACACGCTCGTTCTCCTCGCTGCCTTGGCCGATGACGAGGTCGTCGTAGCGGTCGCCGTTGATGTCGCCGACGGCGAGCTGCCCGCCCGATCCCGAGGTTCGGTCCCCCCGCTTGAAGCCGGTGGGGCTGCCGTACATGACGGTGTTGCCGGCCTCGCCGTCACCGGCGTAGTAGCTGGTGGCCATGTCGTCGCGGCCGTCACCGTTGATGTCGCCGACAGCCTGGGGCCAGGTCGGTCCCGACACGGACCGGGGGCCGTCGACGCAGCTCTGCGGCAGGCCGGGCTCCGGCGAGCAGTCCGAGCCCTCGCCGTATCCCCACCACTGCGACTTGTCCATGAAGTCAAGGACGGCGGTCGGCTTGCCGGCGCGGGAGATCGGGCCCTTCCAGAGGTTGGCGGGCTGGTCGACGGGGTCGTCGCCGTGGGTGGCGACAGCGCCGAGCAGGGCCAGATCGGCGGTGCCGTCGCCGTCGAAGTCACCGATCCGCGGGGCGCTCCCCAGCTTGTCGATCTTCGTCGCGCCCGTCAGGCCCTGCTTGGAGCCCCACAGGATCACCGCGCCGTCACCGGCCTTGCCCGAGCCGATGACGAGGTCGCTGTAGCCGTCCTTGTCCAGGTCGCCCTTGGAGAAGTCGTTGCCGAAGCGCTGCTTGGTGGTGGCCGAGCCGGGGACGCCGCTGGTCGAGCGGCTGATGAGCTTCTTGTTCGCGGGGGACAGGCCGTTCTTGGAGCCGTAGGTGACCGCCACGTACCCGGCCTGCTTCTTGCCGGAGACGGTGGCCTCCGGGGCGCCGACGGCGAGGTCGGCGTAGCCGTCGCCGTTGAAGTCGTCGCCCGCCTTGACGGCGGCCTTCGCGGCGGCGGGGGCGGCGGCCTCGGCCTGGCCCTGCCCGAGGGACCAGATCGTGAGTCCGCCCGTCAGGAGGGACATGGCGATCAGGGGCGTGGTGAGCCTGGCTCGGCGGCGTGCTCGTGTCATAGGGCTTCCCATAGTTCCTTCGCTAAGAGGTCGGCCGGGTGGACGCTCGGCGTCCGGCAGGAATTCACGGCCGGTTCACGCGGATTGACCCACGACGAAGATCAAAGGTTGTACGACATCTCGCGGGACGTCCTGGTCACTCGCCCGCGCGAGCGGGCAGGCGGCCCGCTCTGCGCAGCCCGGCATCCGGTCAGGTGGCGAGGGTGAGGACCAGAAGGGCGGTGGCGGCGAGGGCGGTGATGGCGGCGGGGGCGACGGCCTGTACGGAGTCACGGGCCTTGAGGTGAGAGCCCGCGGCGCCGAGCATGAGCAGGCAGATGGCGGCCGCGGTCACGGTGGCGAGGGGCGTGATCAGGATGCCGGCGAGCAGGCCGATGACGGCGGCGAGTTCGGCGATGCCGATGAGTCGGCTCAGCGGCGTGCTGATGCCCAGGTGCGTGGCGTTCTTGCGGGCCGTGGCGGTGTTCAGCGCCTTGGTGGTTCCGGTGAGCGTGAACAGGACGGCCAGCAGGACGGTCAGGGTGATGAGGGTGGCGTGCATGAGGTGTTCCTAGGTGGTGGGTCGTGGGGTTCGTGGGGTTCGTGGGGTTCGCCGAGCATGGAGATCCAGGGGACCGACCGCGGCGAAGTCGGCGAGGTCGGCCGGGACAGGGCGGTCAGTCGTCGGCTGGGACGGGAGGGGTGGTGTCGCTGAGCATCGCGCGGACTTGTACGTCGGAGGCGGTGGCGAGTACCTGGTAGACCTCGTCGGGGAAGTTGAGATGCGGTTTGCCGCGGTCGAGGGCGGGCTGGGCCACCGGTTCGCCGGGCCGCTGGTAGGGCGCTGGGGCGCGGTAGCGGGCGAGTTCGTGCGGTGTGATGCCGGCCAGGGCTACGACTTCCGGGTCGATCCAGGCCTGGTCGTCGATGGCCTCGCCGGTGGTGAGTTCCAGGGCGAGTCCTTCGGGTCCGCCGAAGTAGAGGGACTGGCAGAAGCCGTGGTCGACGGGGCCGAGGACCATGATGCCGCGGCTGCGGATCCGGTCCCGCAGGAGCAGGAGGTCCTCGACGCTGTCCAGGTCGAGGGCGACATGCTGGATGGCGCCCGCGGCGACCGGTCCGGTGGGGGTGCCGGAGTGGGTCAGCCCCCACGTCAGCGTGTCCGGGTTGTCGGGGTGCTGGACGAAGGCGATGTAGGAGTGCGGGTTGAGTTCCAAGAACGCGTGCCAGGCGCCTTCGGCACCGTGCATCCAGTACAGGGCCTTGAGCTCGCAGCCGAGGACGTCGGTGAAGAAGTCGATCTGCGTTTTGATGTCGCGGGTGGCGATGGCCAGATGGTTGACGCCGCGCGGGTGGACGGTCATGTCGTGGCCTCCTTGGGCGGGGCGGAGAGGGTCGTGCGGCACCACGCGCTGACCACGCTGGCGTAGTCGGCGGTGTGGAAGAGCATCAGCTGGTGGACGCCGCCGGGGTGGACGTACAGCTCCACCGGCCCGGCCGTGGCGGCGACGGTGGAGCGGGCGATCTCGGGGGTGAAGACCGGGTCCTTCTCGCCGACGGTGAACAGCAGGGGCTTGGTGTTGGCCGCGAGCGGGACGGCGGGGTCGTAGCGCATCAGCGATCCCACGGAGGCCAGGTCATAGGACCAGGTGTTCAGCGGGTCCTGGCGCTTTTGCCGGTCGGCGCCGGCGTAGCCGTAGTCGGTGTCGAAGTCGTAGAAGCGGCCGATGTCGAACTGCAGAGCATCCCCGAACTGCTCGGTCATGCGCTCGAAGGCGCGCGTGCGGAACGGGTTGTCGGCGGGGATCAGCGGCGCGGACGGGATCATGTAGCCCATCAGCACCGCCCCGGTGAAGACATCGCTGGCGGCGTGGGCGCAGTAGGCGGCCGCCGCCCCGAGTGAGGATCCCTTGACGAACACCGGCAGACCGGTCCGGGCCGATATGTGCTCACCGGCCTCGATGGCCGCGGCCACCCACTCGTGCAGGGTGAACCGGCCCGCCGGACGCTTCATGCGGGACTGCCCGTGGCCGGGCGCGTCCATGCACCACACCTCGGCGCCGAGGTCGGCGTAGGCGGCGGCGAAGGTGTCGTAGATCCCGCCGTGGCCGCCGATGCCGTGCTGGACGAGGAGTACGTGGTCGGCTCGTGGATGAGCGAACCGGTAGGCGGAGGTCTCGCCGATCACATGGTTCTCGCGTCTCATGACGTCCTCCGACTGGCTGCCTCCGACGGTGGGTCGGCTGCCTCCGACGGTGGGCTGGCTACCTCCGACGGGGAGCCGACTACCTCCGGCGGTGGGCCGGTGCACCACCAATGATGTTGATGACTATCAATTAAAAATGGATGACTGTCAACATCATGCTAAGGTGGGCCCATGAGCACGGAGACGACCCGCCCCGCCAGACGCGGGCGCCCCGCCGCGCAGCTCGCCCCCGCCACGCTGGAGCAGATCCTCGGCGCCGCGCTGCGGATGTTCGCCGACAAGGGCTACGACGGGGCCTCGATCGCGGCGCTCAACCGGGAGCTGGGAGTCAGCCACAACCTCCTCCACCAGCGCTTCGGCTCCAAGGAGAAGCTCTGGTACGCAACCGTCGACTGGGCCTTCTCCGGCATCGGCGCGCAGCTGGCACCGGAGCTGAAGGACACCGCCGGGGGGCCGCTGGAGCAGACCCGGCGCATCATCCGCCGTTTCGTCCTCGTGCACGCCGACCATCCCGAAGTGCTCCGCCTGGTCAACATCGAAGGAGTCGCGGACACCCCCAGGCTGGCTTACCTGTACGAGCATCACGTCGAGCCGATGCTCTCCGCGCTCACCGCGCCCTTGCGTCAGCTGATCGACCAAGGGCAGATCGCCCCGGTGCCCCTGCGCACGCTGCACTTCCTCCTAGCGCACGGCGCGAGTGCCCCCTTCAGCCTGCTCGGCCTGGCCCGCCGCATCGGCCCCGGCGATCCGCTCGACCCGCAGGCCGTCATCGAGCACGCCGACGCGGTCGCCGACCTGTTCCTGGCCGGGCTCACCCACCGCACACCCCCCGCCGAGGGCACGGTGTGAAAGTCACGCTGTCCCTCGACGGCGGCCCGACCGCCCCCGCCACCAGGTGGGGTTATCCCCAGCTCGGGCGGGGTGGAGACCGCAGTGACCGGGCCGCTGCCGCTGGTGGAGGGTGTGAGCAGGCCCGCGTGGCCGTTCACCTGTCCGGGCGGGACCGGTCGTGACACGACGAGGGCCGCCACCGTGCACTGCCCCTCACTCGGAGCGTCCGTGAAGAACAGCACCGTCCGGCTCGGCACGTTACGCCACTGGCACCGCCCGCTGACCGTGAACGCCGCGCTCATGCTGGCTGTGGCCGTGTTCTCGGCAGTGGGCATGGTGGTCGACGACCGGCAGATCCTGGATGAGTCCATCTGGACGAAACCGGCGAAGTTCGGCTTCAGCTTCGCCGTCTACGGGCTCACTCTCGCCTGGCTGTTAAGCAGGCTGACCAGAGCGAGACGCGTCGGCTGGTGGACGGGGACCGCCTTCGCCGTCGCGGGCCTCATCGATGTCGGCGCCGTGGCCTACGCCGCCGCCCACGGCACGTTCAGCCACTTCAACGACAGCACCAGCGACGTCGCCGACACCGTGCACATGGCCTTCGGGATCGGCGTCATGCCGCTCCTGGCCACCACGCTCATCGTCGCGATACTGATCCTGACCCAGCCCACCGACGACCGGGCCCTCAAGGTCGCCCTGACGACCGGGCTCGCCCTGGCGGTTGCCAGCATGGCCGTCGCGGCCTGGCTCAGCGGCATCGGGGAGCCGCGCACCGTCGCCGACGCCGACGGCGCCCCCGTCCCGCTCAGCGGCGGCCACGGGATCGGCGACCCGGACGGGCGGGGCATGCCGCTCACCCACTGGAGCCTGACCGGCGGAGACCTGAGGGTCCCTCACTTCGTGGGCCTGCACGCCGTACACGTACTGCTGCTCGTCTTCGCCGTCATCCGGCTCTCCGAGATCCGCCGGGGCCGCCCCTTCGACAGCGGCACCAGGACCCGGGTCATCGCTCTGAGCGCGTTCTGGTACGCGGGAGTGTTCGCGGTACTCACCTGGCAGGCACGGCGCGGACAATCCGTTGCCCACCCCGACCTCTCCACCCTCGGTGCCCTGGCCGGCGTATCGCTGCTCGCACTCGCCGCGGCCGGCTACCTGCGGCGCACCTCTGGCACCGCCCGGCCGGACTCACCTGGTCCACGCCCCAAGTCCCCGGATCACACCGCGGCCCCTGCGACGGAGGACGGATGCGAGTCCACAGCACTGCTCACGGGGAGGCCGGAATGAAGCGCGTACATCGGGTGCTGGCGACGGTGACGACCGCGCTGGCGGTACTCGCGGCGCCCACCGGCGCCGCTGCCACGCCGAAGGCAGCGGATCGCGCCGGGCTGCAAAGAGGGCTGGACGGGATCACCGCCAAGAGCGCCGTGGGCGCGCTCATGGAGGTACGTGACGAAGACGGCGCGTGGCGCGGCACCAGCGGGGTCACCGAGCTGGGCACGACACGGCCGGTACCGGCGCACGGCCGCTTCCGGATGGGCAGCATCACGAAGACGTTCCTGGCGACCGTCGTCCTGCAACTCGTGGCCAAGGACCGCTTACGGTTGGACGACAAGGTCGAAGCGTGGCTGCCCGGCGTGGTGCCCAACGGGCACGAAATCACCGTACGGCAGCTGCTCAACCACACGAGTGGCGTGCCGGACTACCGACGCACGCTGCCGATGCCGCCCGCCCCGGAGTTCCTGGACAACCGGCTGCGGACCTGGTCCACCACCGAGCTGGTGCGGCGCGCGGTGACCAACCCGCCGACGTTCGACCCCCCGGGCTCCGACTACGCGTACTCCAACACCGGCTACCTCGTGCTCGGCCAGATCATCGAGAAGGTGACCGGCCGCCCGTACGGCGCGGAGATCGAACGCCGGATCATCCGGCCGCTGCGGTTGCGCGGCACCTCGGTGCCGGGGACGGACCCGCGCATCCGAGGACCGCACCCACACGGCTATGTGCCGATACGGCAGGCCACCGGAGAGTCCCTCGTCGACCTCACCGTGATGAATCCGTCGCTCTTTGGCGCGGGAGGCGAGATGATCTCCACGACGAGTGACCTCAACCGTTTCCTGGCCGCGCTGCTCGGCGGCCGCCTCCTGCCGGGTCATCTGCTCGACGAGATGAAGACACCAGGTGTCAAGAACAGGAAGTACGGTCTCGGGCTGCGATGGCAGGAGACCGCGTGCGGGGTTCGTGTGTACGGCAACGACGGTGATGCCCTGGCGTACCAGGCCTGGTCGTTCTCCACGCAGGACGGGCGCCGTCAGGCCACGGTCGCGCTCACGCCCGACTTCCGCGGCGACCCGGACGACGCCGTCGAGGCACTCCTGGACAAGGCGTTCTGCGACTGACCTCACCTCGGCGGCTCGCGGAGAGGACCGGTGTGTGCGCCGCGGCCGTGGCGGCGCATCCGTCCCAGCTGGGCGGGCCCCAGGCCCGCGAGGTAGCTGATGAAGGGCTCCCGGTTGAGCAGGGGCGAGTGGACGAGCCCCTGCCCCAGCAGATACTCCGGTACTGGGGTCATCGCCACGGCGCGGTGCGGGCCGCGTACCCAGGCGTCGTCGAACCGCGCGCCGGTCGCGCGCTCGACAGCCGCCAGCCCCGGAGACCAGGATCAGGCCCTCGGCGTCGTGTTCGCGCAGGTCCTCCAGGGACATGGCGCGGGCCTGTGCGGGGTCGCCGCCGAAGAGCCGGATCACGGCGTCCTCGTCGGCTCCGCGCACGGCCGTGAACGTGGCCGCTTCCTCAAGTCCCAAGTCGGACAGCAGGTCGTTGAGGCGCTGGGGTGAGGTCATACGGGGATTGTCGCCGCCGCCACTGACAACCGGGCCCTGGCCCGCCCACCACGCCGTTGAAGCGGTCCTCCAGGCCCTGGAACCGGCAGCCGCGCTGGACCGAGCCGTCCGGTGGCGGCGCACCGGGGAGGCCTGTACGGAGGCCAGCTGAACCCGGAGGGCTACTTCTCCCAGCCCACCGTCTCCGGCAGCGGGCTGTGGAAGATGGTCGCGCCCACGTTGGCCAGGCCCTTCTTGACGCTGTACGTGGACGGGCCGCTGTACAGCGGGAGCAGGGCGTAGTTCTGGAGGGCCTTCCGCTCGACCTTGTTCGCCGCCGTGGCCTGTTCGTCGAGGTCGGAGATGTCGGCCGTGGCGCGGATCTCCTTGTCCAGGGCCGGGGACCCGGCGCCGGTGAGGTTGGAGTCACGGTCCGAGCAGTAGAACTCGCACAGGGCGCGGGCGCCGAAGGGGTCCATGGAGCGGTTGCCCGAGATGAGCAGGTCGAACTTCCGCTCGTTGAGGACGCTGGCGAAGTCCGCGTCGGCGGCCTTCTTGATGGTGAGGCGCACACCGACCGGCTTCAGCATCGCGGCGAGGGCACCGGCGGTGGCCTTGCCCAGCGGATCGTCGCCCACCAGCGTGTAGCCGATCTCGAGGCGCTTGCCGCCCTTCTCCCGGATGCCGTCGCTCCCGGGCTTCCAGCCCGCCGCGTCGAGGTCCTTCTTCGCCTGGTCGGGGCTGTACTTCAGGACGGCCGCGACGTTGTCCTCGTAGCCCTTCTGGAAGCTGTAGAACAAGGCCGAGCCGGGCAGCGGTTCCTTGTAGTCCAGGCCCTGGAACTGGATCTTCGCGATCTGGCCGCGGTCGATGCTCTCCTGGATGGCCTTGCGCACGGCCTTGTCCCCGAGGACGGACGACTTGGTGTTGAAGCGGAGCGAGTACTCGAACGGGCTGCCGCCGCTGCGGATCTCGGTGCCCTTCAGCCCCTTCACCTGCTTCAGGCTCTCAGCGTCGACCGCCGACACGTAGTCGAGCTGGCCGTTCTTGAAGGCGTTGATCGCCGCGGTCGACTCCAGGTTCACATAGACGCGCTTGTCGAGCCTGCCCTTCTTGCCCCACCACTTCGCGTTGCGGACGAAGGTGATGTTGCCCGAGTGCGTGTCCCATTTGCCGACCGTGTAGGGGCCCGCTCCCCACTCGGGGTGCGCCTTCTTCACGTACGCCTTGTTGAAGTTGTCGGCCTTCGCCGCCTTCGGGTGCAGGAACGTGGAGAACAGGGTCGGCCAGGAGGCGTAGACGCCCTTGAAGGTGATGACGGCCTGCTTGTCGTCCTTGCCCCGTGTGACGCTGGTGATCTGGTCGTAGCCCTCCGTGGTCGAGGCCGCGTACGCCTTGTCGGAACCGTTGTTGGCCTTCCACGTGGCCTTGATCGCCGTCCAGTCGATCGGTGTGCCGTCGTTGAACGCGGCCTTCTTGTTGATCGTCAGGATGACCTTCTGGTCGCCGCCCTTGGCGGACACCTTCACCTCGCTGAAGTAGTCCGGGTTGTACCGGACCTCACCGGTCGGCGAGAACGTGATCGCGTTCGCGTTGTACCAGCTCCACACCCGGGACGCCGTCAGCGTGGAATTGACGTTGAACGGGTTGCCCTGGTCGTCGAACGTCCCCGCCGTCGTGTAGGTGCCGCCGTCCTTGAGCTTGTCGTACGACGTCGGGTTGTAGTCCGCGGCTCCCGACGCGGAGGACGGGGCGTTCCCTGAGGCTGAGTCGGCGGCGCTGTCACCGGATGAGGACTGGCACGCGGTGGCGGTGACGGAGAGGGCAGCCAGCAGGGCGAAAGGGAGAACCAGTTTGGTGCGCATGGGAGACGGATCCTTGGGTTGGTGAAAGGTGTGGCTGGGAGGGGAGAGGGAGGGGGTGGTCGGGCGGCAGGGGGACCGGACCGTGGGCGCCTTACGCGGCGTGGCAGGCGTACGTGTGGCCTGACTGCCCCGGCACCGGCCTGGGCGCGGGGCGCTCCGTGCGGCAGCGCTCCCGGATGCTGTCCTCGGCCAGGCGGTACAGCGGGCAGCGGTCGATGAACACGCAGCCGCGCGGCAGGTCCGTGGCGGCCGGCTGCTCGCCCTTGAGGACGATCCGTTCGCGGGAGCGTTCGCGCTCGGGGTCGGGGATGGGGATCGCCGAGAGGAGCGCCTGGGTGTAGGGGTGCTTCGGGTGGGAGAAGAGCGTCTCCGTATCGCCGGTCTCGACGATGTGGCCCAGGTACATGACGGCGACGCGGTCGCAGACGTAGCGGACCACGGCGAGGTCGTGGGCGACCATGAGGTAGGCGAGTCCCAGCTCGCGCTTGAGCCGGGCGAGCAGGTTGATGACACCGGCCTGTACCGATACGTCCAGGGCGGAGAGCGGCTCGTCAAGGGCGAGCAGTTTCGGGTCCGTGGCCAGGGCGCGGGCGATGCCGACGCGTTGGCGCTGGCCTCCCGAGAGCGCGGCCGGGAAACGGTCGCTCACCGAGGCGTCGAGGCCGACGAGCGTGAGGAGTTCCAGGACGCGCGAGCGGATCGCGTCGCGGTCGCGGCCGACGGCCCGCAGGGGTTCGGCGAGCAGTTGGTGGACGGGCAGGCGCGGGTCCAGGGCGCCCATCGGGTCCTGCATGACGATCTGCACGTCGTGCCGGAGGGTGCGTCCGCGCCCGCCAGTACCGGAGGGCGTGTCGTGGGCGGTGGTGGGGCGGGTGCTCGCCGTCGCCCCGACCGGCCTGCCCGCGATCTCGATGCGGCCGCCCTCCGGTCGTCTGAGCCGCAGGATCTCCATCAGCGTCGTCGTCTTGCCGCTGCCCGACTCGCCGACCAGGCCAAGTGTCTCTCCGGACCGCAGCTCGAAGCTGACCTGGTTGACCGCGTGCAGGGTGCCGACCCGGCGTTTGATGAACGAGCCCTTGGTGACGGGGAAGGTCTTGACGAGGTCCTCGACGCGCAGCACCACATCGCCGTTCTCGGCGCGAGGCGTGTCCGCCTTCCGGTCGACGGGCGCGATGCCCGCCGACCCTGCCGCGGGGTTCAGCGTCCCCGCGGCTATCTCGGCCGCGCGCAGGCAGGCCACGTCCCCGTGCCCCGTGACGTGGCGCAGTTCCGGTTCCTCGGCGCGGCACGCGTCGAGCGCGACGGCGCACCGGCTCGCGAAGGGGCAGCCGTCCGGCAGGGCCGACAGGGCGGGCGGCTCTCCGTCGATCGGGACGAGAGGGCGGCGTACCCCGCTGTCCAGGGTCGGTACGGCGGCCAGGAGCCGCGCGGTGTAGGGCATGGTCGGCCGTCGGAACAGCGCGTGCACGTCCGTCTTCTCCACGAAGCGGCCCGCGTACATGACCGCTACGTCGTCCGCGTGCCCGGCCACGACGCCGAGGTCATGGGTGATCAGGACGAGCCCGGCGCCGGTCTCCCGCTGCGCGAGGCGCAGGACGTCGAGGATCTGGGCCTGCACGGTGACGTCGAGCGCGGTGGTGGGTTCGTCTGCCACGAGGACGCTCGGCCGGTTGGCGATCGCCAGGGCGATGACCACGCGCTGGCGCATGCCGCCGGAGAACTCATAGGGGAAGGCCGAGGCCCGGTTGCGGGGGTCGGGGATGCCGACGAGGTCGAGCAGGGCGACGGCCTGCTCCCACGCCGCCTTCTTGGACAGGTCCTGGTGGACGCGCAGCGCGTCGGAGAGCAGGCGGCCCACGGAGAAGATGGGGGTGAGGGCGGAGAGGGGGTCCTGGAAGACCATGCCGATGGTGTCGCCCCGTACCCGGGACAGCGCACGGTCGTCCAGGCCGACCAGGTCCTGACCGCCGAGCAGGACCTGCCCGTGCAGGGTGGCGGTGGGCGGCAGCAGGCCCATGACACCCATCGCGGTGGCCGACTTGCCCGAGCCGGACTCGCCGACGATGGCGAGGGTCCTGCCCGGCAGCAAGTCGAAGCTGACGCCGCGCACCGCTTCGACGGGACCGGCCTCGGAGGGGAAGGAGATCCGCAGGTCCCGTACGGAGAGCGCGGGGGTGGTGCCGGTGGGGGAGAGCCCGTCGCGCAGGGGGGTGGTGAGTGTCATCGTCGGCCTCCCGCCGCGCCGGTCACAGAGGTGGGGTCGAGGGCGTCGCGCAGCCCGTCGCCGATGAAGGTCATCGACACGGTCAGCAGGACGACGAGGCCCGCGGGGTAGGCGAAGAGCCACGGGGCGCTGGTGACGGTCGCCGCCCCGTCGGCGAGCATCGTGCCGAGGGAGACGTCCGGGGTCTGGACGCCGAAGCCGAGGAACGAAAGGGCGGTCTCGCTGAGTACGGTCGTCACGACGCCGAGCGTCAGGTTGACGATGAGCAGGGAGCCGAGGTTGGGGATGATGTGGCGCAGGATGATGCGCAGCGGGCGGACGCCCATGAACTCTGCCGCCGTCACGTAGTCCCGTTCGCGCAGCGAGGTGGAGACGGACCAGACGACCCGGGCGGTGGACATCCAGCCGAACACGGTGAGCACGACGACGAGGACGCGCCAGTCACCGGCCAGGCGGTTGGAGACCAGGGCGAGGATGAGGAACGAGGGGACGATCAGCAGGAAGTGGATGGCGGCGAGCGTCAGCCTTTCCAGCCGGCCGCCGAAGTACGCGGCGCTCGATCCGATGACCGCGGCGACCACGATCGTCAGGACGGACACGCTCACGGCGATCACCAGTGAGCGCCGCAGCCCGTGCACCGTACTGGCGTAGATGTCGTTGCCGCCCTGGTTGGTGCCGAACCAGTGCGCGTCGCTCGGTGGCTGGGTGAGGGCGGTGAAGTCGGCGTCGGTGTGCGTGTAGGACGTGAACAGGCCGCCGAAGGCGCTGAACAGCACGAGCAGCGCGAAGATCACGACTCCGGCCACGGCGAGGCGGTTGCGCAGGAAGCGGCGCAGGTAGAGACGGCCGCGGCCGAGTCCGAGGCCTGTGGGCGACTTGACGTCGTCGATTGCTATCGCCATGTCAGTTGACCCGCACTCTCGGGTCGAGGAAGACCGTGGCGATGTCGGCGAGGATCGCGCCGATCGCGGTGAGCACCGCGGCGAACGCGGCTATCGCGACCGTGCCGTGTACGTCGTTCTTGCTGATGGTCTGGATGAAGTAGCGGCCCATGCCGTTCCAGCCGAAGATCGTCTCGGTGATGATGGCTCCGGTGAAGATGGCGGGCACGCTGAACGCCACGGAGGTCGCCGTCGGGATCAGGGCCGTGCGCAGGGCGTGCCTGCGGACGGCCTGGGCGCGGGTGAGGCCGGTGGCCTGGGCCGTGCGCACGTAGTCGGCGTGGATCGTGTCGAGCAGCAGCGAACGCTGCGTGAGGTGGTAGCCCACGTAGCCCATCAGCGTCAGGGTGAGCGTCGGCAGGATCAGATGGAGGAGGCGGTCGCCGATCGTCGGGAGCAGCCCCTCGACGTTGGGGGAGCTCTCCCCTGCGACGTAGAGGAAGCCGAGCCCGGCGTGCTGGTTGAGCCAGATGGCCACGAAGACCACGGCGAGCGCGGCCACGGACGCCGGGACGTTGAGGACGGCGATGGATATGGCCTGCGAGACCCGGTCGGCCACGCCGTACTGGCGTGAAGCGGTGTAGACGGCGAGCGCGACGCCGATCACGACGGACAGGATGGTGGCGGTGACGACCAGCTCGGCGCTGACGAGGGCGCGGTAGCCCACCTCGCCGTTGACGGAGACACCGGTGGGGGACTTGCCCCAGTCGAAGTCGAGGGCCACCGAGGTGAGCCAGTTCCACCACCGCTGTACCAGCGGCGTTCCGGGGTCGAGGTTGTACGGGGCGAGGGCCCGGGCCATCTGTCCCTCGCTGGGCGCGGGCCGCAGCTCCCTGAAGTTCGACCGCGGGTCCATGAACCAACTGGCCAGGAAATACGTGGCGTTGGTCGCGACCACGATCATCAGGAGCCATCCGCCCGCCTTGCGCGTCACATAGCGCATGGTGTGGACCGCCCCCTCCCCACCCGCGTGGGGCGCGCCGGGACGGCGCCTGACAGACAGAACGAGTACATGTGCGGTGGAGCTTTCTCACGGGCGTACAGGTGACGGTGCCACGAAGGGGCGAAGATCAGCTTGGTCCGCGTCAGGTGGCCGCGCCAGGTTTTGGCTGATTGCGCCATGAGGCCGCAATGTTGCCGCAAAGACTGCAATGTCGCCGTAGCGGAATACTCACTCGCGGGGCGCGCATCGGGCTTATGGCTTCTTCGGGGGGTGTTGGTGTGGTGCTGGGAGGGCTCTGCGCTGAGCGGGTGAGCGGGTGAGCGGGTGAGCGGGTGAGCGGGGGTGCGGGGGTGCCTTGAAGGACGTCTTGTGCGACAGCTCATCGGCCGAAATCTTCGCGGCGCTGCGCGGTAGCCCGGCTTTTGATGATCTCGCTGATGCTCAGGAGCTCTGGCTCATCTCGACAGAGGTGACCAACGTCCGTGCCCTCTATTGGGGTCGGCTCCGCCACGCAGCGGCGGGGATCCTGGCCAAGATACTCGCGCGCGAAGGCCAGGACTGCACCGTGGAAGATCTTGTGAGGCAGGAGCGCTTCTGATCGCCGGTGGGTCTTCACACCGGGCGGCAGTGGGGGTTGGTGTGTGGTTACTGGTTACGTCGGACGGGCCTCGGCGGGCAGGCCCTCGTGGGCGCCCTGGACGGTGCGTTCGCGGAGCGAATCCTCCGCGGTAGCGACCAACTCCCGCGACGTATACAGCCCTGGGTTCGCATCCTCGCGGGGATCGGCCTCGTCAACCTGCGCATCCTCGGCTGCCAGGCCGGCGAGCTGATCGCCTCACTCTTCGGATATCCCAACCCAGCGACACCGAGCTGGTACCAGCGCCCCACGCTCTGAACACGGCGACCCGCTGCCGCCGCGGAACCGCGCGGGGAGGAGTTGTGAAGCTCCCACCGTCCGCCGCTAGGGCCGTACGGCATGGTGGTGGCATGGCCCCATGACGGACACGGCTGCGACCGCTCGGGTCGCCACGTACCGCGCTCCCGGCCTGCTGCGGGCGATGCTGCTGCTCTTCGCCCTGGGCGGGGTACAGCTCCTGATCGGCATCTACTCGATTGACGGCATTCCGACGCTGGCCTACCTCAGCTTGACGGCCCTGCTGCTCCCGCTCTTCCTCCTCCTTGCCTGGGTAAGCCGTATCGGGACGGTGGTGTACGAGGACCGGCTGGTGGTACGAGGAATGTTGCGTACGGCGCGAGTACGGTGGCCGGATGTGGCGGCCATCGGCCCCGAGCCCACACCCTCGCCCTCCCGCATGGCAGCCCTGACCCGGGACGCCCAGATGCTCCCGCTGCCGTACGCGGGCGTCGAGCCAGCCGTGTCGCGGCTGCTGACCAGAGTCTGGGAGCGGAACCGCGGTGACGGCTGGATGCCGCCCGCCGACGAGCTGATGTGGCTCGCGGCCAGGCGGCACCAGGTCCGTACGAACGCGACGGTCGCGGCCATCGGCGGGTGCGGTCTGTCACTCCTGCTTTTCATGGGAGCGATCACCTTCGCCGATGCCTTTCTCACGATCGGCGATGACGTGCCGCTGGTGTTCCAGGCATACGGGTTCGTTCCCCTACTGGCGGCCTGGGCGGGGCATCGCCTCACCCACCACCGCGGCCTGCGGGCTGTGGACGCCGAGGCACGAACCCGAGGCATCACGCCACCGGACACGAGAAGCTGACCGCCGATCTCTCATCGGGCCTGCCAAGGCGGCCCCGCGCAGCGGCCCCTCGCGGTCGGTGTGGCGGGCGGCCCAACTGGCTTATGTCCTGGTGGATTTCATGGTCCATCCGCGCTGGTGGCCGACCGGGCGGGGGGCAGTGCCCGAATGTTATGACGAGGTGTTAGTAGGCACGGGGTGTCCGGGTCAGTAGCTTCGATGAGTGACGGGCGGTGCGGGCGCCCGTCCGCGCGATCCCCCCACAACCGCTTCGAGACGAGGTCCTCGTGAGCCGTAGCCCATTCCCCCGTCTGCTGACCGCATCCGTCGTCCTGGCCCTCGGCGCCGGGGCCTTGGCCACTTCCGGCCCCGCCGCGGCCGCCGACCCCTCCGCCAACGGCACCGCACACGGTCGCGCCGCCGAACCGTACTGCTATGACGAACCGTCGCAGCCGAACGCCGACGTGAGCGATCTCAAGGCGTCCTTCAACTCCTCGAACTGGATGCGCACCCTCCAGGCCATGTACAAGCGGCGCTGGCCCAGCGGTGAGGCGCTGGCGATCGCCCAGGCCAAAGACAAGTACTGGGACCAGTTCGTGAACAAGCAGAGCTTCGAGGGATTCACCGAGTCGATGATGGTGGCGATCCACGAGGAGACCCACATGTGGGACCTCGACCCGTCCCGGACCAGGTGGGACGTCCACATCGCGGCCTGGATCAACGCCGGTCAGCAGGCTCTGACCGTACCCGTGCACGGCGGCTTCCCCCGCAAGGAGATCCTGCCCCTGATCAAGGACAGCCTCAGCTCCTCCATGGACAACATCTACCTGCGGGACAGGACCCAGGGCGAGTACCGCCTCCAGGGCGTGCTCGCGGAGCAGAACGCCGGTCTCACCGGACTGCCCGCGGTGACGGTCGTCCAGGAGTACATCAAGGGCGTCGGCGCCAGCAACGCCCGGGACATCGCCGCCACCAACCTGCGCTACCTGCTGCTCTATCTGCGCGTCGCCAAGGACAAGCACCCCGACTACTGGGCCAAGATCAAGGCTGAGCCGAAGCTGCGCGACCTGGTCCTGACGCAGTTCCTGCGCACGGCGTACTGGCTGGAGAAGTCCGCGCCGTACACCGGCAAGCTCGGCAGCCGCGACGCCGACAAGATCACCGCGACGAACTACGCCCCGGAGAACATCGCCGTCCTGGAGGAGTTCACCGGCCGGAAGGTACGTGTCGACGCGCAGAAGCACTGCACCGCCTGAGCCCGGGCGCGCGGGTTCCTCACACCGGGCGGCAGCGCGGCCGCCCTCCTGCTGCCACCGCCACCAGCGAGGAGGGCGGCATCGCGGGGCGCCTGCTACCCGGCGCTGACGGAGGCGAGGAGCTGGGCGGTGGCTTCGGGCGACTCGACGGGGAAGTGATGGGTTCCGAGGTCGACGAGGACGATGTCGAGACGGCCTCGGTAGCGGTCGATGGCCTGCTGGCTGGTGAGGTCGCGAACGGCGAACACGGTGATCGGCTGCCTGGTCTCGCGCAGTGCCGCATCCATGTCCCAGCGGACCAGGCCCTCCATGGAACGCAGCCCCGCTGGCTGGCGCACACTCGACATCTTCGCCGTGTAGCGCTCGGTCAGCGCCGGGTCGGTGCCCTGCGGTGTCCCGCCCTCGACCAGGCTCCGTACCGCCCGGGGGAAGTCCTCACGGAACGCCCGCAGCACCCGCTGCGCCCGGGCCTCTTCCTGGGCGGGGAACAGCGCGAGATAGTGCAGCGCTTCGAGCGCGACCACACGCGAGACCCGCTCCGGCAGGATGCGCCCGACCTCGACGGCGACCGCCGCGCCCATCGAGTGCCCGGCCACCACGGCCGAGCCGACCGACTCGGCCTCCAGCACCGCCACCACGTCGCGGGCGAACTCCTCCATGGTCCACACCGCCCGCGTGGACCGCGACTCGCCGTGCTCGGCCAGGTCCACCGCCAGGACCCGGTAGTCCTGGGGCAGATGGCGGGTCACGGCGTCGAAGTCGCCGCGGTCGCAGGCCCAGCCGTGGATGAGGACCAGGGCCGGCCCGTGGGCCGGGCCGCTGGCCGTGTACCGGATCGTCGTGTCGCCCCCACGCTGCACCTCGCGGTGCGCGGTGGCCCTGGACACAGCCGTCATCTCGGAACGTCCTTTCGCTCGTGTCACTGTCATCGTCAACTCTGCGGGCGGCGGCTGCGGAGTCACAGCGCGCGCCCGATCATTACCGCGTCGGCCCGGACGCTCGCCACGAGGTCACCGGCCAGTGACAGGCCCCGATCTGTCCGACGGGGGCTACCGCGAGCCCTGAAGTCGTCATGAGGGCGTGTGCGAACTCGACGTGGACCGCTTCCCGTACCGGCGTGCGGGCCCTGGTGTCGCGCACCACGAGACCGGCGGAGACGTCGAGGAGGTCGATGCCCACGGCCGCCAGTTCCTTGGCGAACGTGGCCTGGGCGGATCGACGACCGCCACAACCGCCGCGGACTCGTCGAGGGTGAGGCCGCCGTCGATCCAGTCCGTGGCGGTGATGCGGAAGAAGAAGGGCTTGTCCGCGGGGAGCGCCTCCCTGACGGCCCGGGCCACCCGCAGGGGCATGCGCATGCGGTTGCCCGGGCTCCCGCCGTACTGGTCCGTCCGCTGGTTGGCCAGTGGGGAGAGGAACTCGTGGACCAGATAGCCGTGCGCGCCTTGGATCTCGACGGCGGGGTCGGTGCCGTGCGCGGCGAGGAAGGAGGTCAAACGCCGGTGCGCGGCGGCCTGTTCCTCGTTCCACGGCCTGAGGTCCGCCGATGTGGTGCGGTGCGACGGTCCCACGGCGGTGGCCTCGACCATGATCATCCCTACCCCGCCGACGGCCCGGGATCCGTAGCGCACCAGGTGTCAGTCAGTCGGCTTTCCGTCCGCTCCCGCGGCGTACTGGGCCATCGGGGACATCCACACGCGGCTGGGCCGACGAGGGCGGCGACCAGCTGACGCTCCCCGTGATCGCCGCCCGTGCCGGGGTGCACGCCACCACGGTCTACCGCCGGTGGGGTTCCGTCGCGGACCTGCTCGCCGACGTCGCCTCGAGCCGCTTCTCCGGCGACTTCGTGGTGCCGGACACCGGAAGCCTCCGCGGCGACCTGGAACGCTACGCCTGCGACCTCGCCAAGGACCTCGGCGACCCGGACACCCTCGCCCTGGTGCGCGCCACCATCGGCACGTCCGGACCGTGCCCTTCGCCCCTCCGTCCAAGCTGGCCGCGGCGGCTCACCATTACCGGGGGCCGTCGGGCCGTCGGGCCGTCGGGCCGTCAGCGTCCGAGTCCGCAGCAAGCTGCCATCGGGGCATGCGAGGTATGTCTGTGCGAGCTCTCATGCTGAAGTAGCCGTTGCCTACCTGGGATTGATCGCGTTCTCTATCGTGGACGGGTCACGAGAGATGCTTCGGGGGTGTCATGCGGGTTCAGGTCAGTATCGACGCGGATGACGGTGCTACGGCGCTGACCGATCTGTACCGCTGGTTTCGGCAGGACGACGTGCTGCGACGCCATGCTCAGGTCCACCTGCGACCAGTGCGGCACGTCGGCGGTTTCATGGGAGCCGCCGAGGTGGTCGAACTGGTCGTCGGCCAGGGCATCGCGGTGGCCAACCTGGCCGTCGCGTACGCCACGTGGCGCCAGGCCCGCGCGTCTCGGGCTCCGGTGACGATCACGGTCGGCGGCATGTCCGTCACGGTTCAGGACGGCTCGGAGGAATCGGTGCGGCGGATCATCGAGCTGCTGAGGTCCGGCCCCGATTCTGGAGCCGGTGACGCGGGGGACGGCGCGAGCGGTCCCGGGAGCAGTTGATGGAGCTGCCCGATCCCGCGAGATCCCGTGCGGTCCTCATAGGAGTAGACCGCTACCGCCACCTGGCAGACCTGCCCGCGGTACGCAATAACGTGCGCCGTCTCGCCGAGCTGCTGACGGATCGCGACCTGTGGGGCCTGCCCCAGGAGAACTGTGTGGTGCTGCACAACCCCTCGTCCGCCGAAGCGGTATTGGATGCCGTCCACGAGGCGGCGAGCGCCGCGACAGGCGCTTTCGTGCTGTACTTCGCAGGCCACGGCCTGCTGTCGCCGACCGCGAAGGCCGACTTACTCCTAGCCCTGCCCGACTCGGATCGCATGCGGCACTACCGAGCCATCCCCTATGACGCACTCCGACATGAACTGATCGACACATGCACGGCGCCTGCCAGGGTGGCCCTCCTGGACTGCTGCTACAGCGGTATGCCACTGGGATACATGAGCTCGTCCGAGCTGGCGGAACTGGCCGCGGTCGACGGCACGTATGTGATGACCGCGACATCGAAGACCCAGCTGGCCCTAGCCCCAGAGGGCGAGGAATTCACCTCATTCTCGGGTGAGTTGCTGAAAGCGCTCGCCGAGGGTATCCCCGACGCCGCCGACCCGCTGGAGATGGGCGACCTCTACCGCCACGTGCGTCGGCGACTCCTCGCCAAGGGGCACCCCGAACCCCAGCAGCAGGCCCATAACGCCGGCCACGTCATCGCCCTGACTCGTAACCGCTGGCGGGAGGGCGGTCCCGCTGAAGTCGCACCACTGGTCAGGCCCCCTCGCCCGGAGCGGGCCCGCGCTCCGGAGCCTCCTCCGAGTCCGGAGCGTGCCCCCGACCAGCGGGCCGATGCCTTCGAACAGGCCTGGTCCGGCGAGAACCGGATTGCCGACTGCCCGACCAGGGGCCCAGTCCGCGCATGGACAGTGGCCGCTGTCCTCCTATTCGTCCTGGTGGTGATCGTCGTGCTGCCGCGCGTGAGTGCAGACGGCAGCCAGCCCGGAATCGGCGGAGGCGGAGAAGCCATCGTCATCGTCAGCGCAGGCATCGGCGTTGTGGTCGCAGGGCGCTCCACGGCTCGCCACCGTCGCCTCTCTGCCGAACGCCAAGAGGTCTCACGCGCTGGCTGGACTCTGCGCATCGACCAGGACGGCATCACCGCCACCGACACCAGGACGGCATCCAGCGGGAGCCGCACACTCGCCTGGAAGCACCTCCGCATGGTGACGTTGGAGAACGTGCGGCACACTCGTGGCTGCCAACACAGCGCACTGCACGTCCGCTTCGCCAGTGACGTCCGGCACGTCGATCACCCCGCGGGCTGGGCGCACTCCACGGCCCTGCCGCTGCGCATGGACGGCAGCATCCCCGTATGCGTTGTCGGCCCGCTGACCACCCCTCAGAAACGACACCTCACTGAGGCTTTGCGTCGCCATGCGGGCTCCCGTTGGCACCCAGAGATCGGCCGCCTCGGCTAGGGCTGGGTGACAGAGGGTTCCCGGAAGGCTCTTCACCAGGCCGCTGGCGGCTATGGCCAGACTCATCAGCGCCCATATGGATGACGCGTCGGCCCCCTCCCTGAAGGTGTCTCCGCCGACGCCCCGCCATCCGGAGATGTCCGGCCCCGTCGACGGGCGCGTCGTACGGGCGATTCGGCGTACGGCGAACGTCTGATTGCCCCGGCCTGGCTCGTGCTGTTGTCTCCGGGCGAGGCCCCGGCACAGGGCCGGGGCAGGTGTTGTCTGGGGGGGAACATGCACGTACGCAGACGCAGGGGAGTCCGGGGCACAGCAGTGGCCGCGGTGGCGGTAACGGCGGCGGCGACGCTGGTCGGTGCGCCCCTCGCGGTGGCGGCCGAGCCCGGCCCCAAGTCGCGGATCGAGCGGGTGAGCGTCACAGCCGATGGCCAGCAGGGGCAGGGCGCTTCCACCGGCGGTGACCTCAGCGCCGATGGCAGCGTGGTCAGCTTCTACTCCAAGGCGGAGAACTTCGGCCCTCTCGCGCGTAAGGACAAGTACGAGCTGTACGTCAAGGACGTGGGGAACGGAAAGCTGGTCCAAGTGCACGCCCGAGGGGCGGGCGCGCCGAAGGACTCGTGGACGGGAGAGTCGTCACTCAGCGCGGACGGCACCCGGCTGGCCTTCGCCGCCGTCAGTGAGGTCGACGGGGGGCACGGCGTCAAGAGGGAGGTCGGCGAGAAGGAGGGGGTCACACAACGGGTGAGTATTGCCCCGCCGGACTACCGGCAGGCCAAGTCGCCCATCATCAGCGCGGACGGCGGCGTGGTGGCCTATGAGATGCACGTCGGAGGCCACAGCGGGCCGCCGTACCGCGACCTGTACGTCATCGACCGTACGACCGGGCGGACCGAGAAGGTCAACGTCCCGCATCACGGGCTTCCGGTGAGCGTTTCCTATCTCACCGACATCAGCCCCGACGGTGACAGCGTCGTCTTCCACACCTCGGCGGACAACGTCGTCCCTGACGACACGAACCGCAAGGCGGATGTGTTCGTGCGTGAGTGGCGTGAGCAGCGGACCTGGCGGCAGGTGGCGACGGCCGCCGGGCAGACGGCGACCGGCGGCAGGTTCAGCGCTGATGGCCAGCACCTGCTCTTCTACGACGGCTTGGACGTCAGCGTGCGCGATGTGCGCACGGGAGAGGTGCGCACGGTGCTGACGGAGGCCAGGAGTTTCAGTCCCGACGCGGACGCCCGCCGCATCTCGTTCACCTCCTCCAGGAGCGATCTGGTGCCGGGCGATACGAACGAGGCGTGGGACGTGTTCCTGCTGCGGCGATAGGGCCCTGGCGCGACCGCACCGGGGCAGGCCCCTCGCTTGCCGCCCCGGTGTGTGTGCCGCACACCGCGTCCAAGCCGATGCCGCTCCTGGGCGCCCGTCGCCTGGCCGGACGAGGCGCCTGCGGGGCACGCCGTCGTCGGGCGGGGGCGAGGGCGAGCGGCTCGAGGAAAGGGACGCTCGCCCGCGGGGGCGTGCTGGGGTCAGTGGCTGAGGAGCCAGGTGATCCGGTCGTAGGCGAGTATCTGGTAGACGACCATCACCACCAGGAGCCAGCGGGCGGCACGGCGCAGGTCCGCGTAGTGCAGCGCGGCCACCGCGCCGAGGAACACGGTGAGTTCGAGCAGCAGGCGAACCGGCCCTGCTGTGTCGACGGAGCCGGTATCGCCGCGGGACGGGTCATCCGGCACGGTGAAGGTGCCCCAGGCCCAGCCCACGGCGACCGGTAGCGCGACGACGAGCGGCCAGCGCCAGGGGGCCGGGGTCCGGCGCCATGCCCAGATCCCGGCGCAGGCCAGAGAGGTCAGTTCCAGGAGGAAGCGGACGGTGAGCAGGGCGTCGTGGTGGGCGAGTGCCAGCGTGGAGTTCACCGGGCGGCCTCCGTGTGGGCTGCTTCGGCCGTCGTCTTGAGCGCGCCGAGCCGCTGGCGCAGCACCGTACACGGTTCGTCGCTCGGGAAGTACGGGGGCGATGAACGGGCCGTCGATGGTCTTCTCGGACATCATGTGCCGAGAACGGAGCCGTGCTCGCCTTGGCGCACGGACGCCACGCCCGGCGCCCGTGACTCCATGCCCGGCAGGTCGTGGAGTCACTGGCGCGGGGTGGTGACGAGCGCCGTCCGGCTCGAGATCCGTCCTGACGTCGGCGTCGCACGCTTCTGACTCTTCGGCTCCTTGGCGGCGGAGGGGCAGAAGCCGCTACGGGAGCGTTTCGCCTCGTCGGGGTCACGGCGATGACCCGAGCCCGCGCTTCGCCCTGGTACGTGTCCTCGACGGCGATCGTTCCGCCGCTATGCGGAGCGCACGACGACGTCCCGCACCGCCCCAACGGGGTTGTGCGGGAGGCTGGTTCACGCGCGTCCCCGACGCGTCGACCGGGGACGGTGTCAGTGGGCTGGCCTCACACCGCCTGGAGGAGGTAGCTGTAGCCGGATCCGATGGTGGAACAGTCCCGGGTGCTCCTCGCTTGGGTGTAGGTGAAACCCGGCGGGACGGTGCAGGCCCACAGGCCCGTTCTGGGCCTCGTCACGTCGTAGTAGGGGCGAGTGCCGATGTCGGAGCAGGAGTTGGTTTGTATCACCTTGGTGTAGGTGTAGCCCGGCGGGACCGAGCAGGCCCAGTAGGTGGGGGCCTCGCTCCCCGTGGCCGGAGCCGGGGCTTCGGTCGTCGTGGCCGATGCCTGGGTGGTGCCCAGCACGGCGGCCGCGGTGACCAAGCCGAGGAGTAGAGGCCGGAGTGTCGATCGGAACATGGGATTGCTCTCCTGGTTGGTCGTCCTTGTGACAGAACCGATCAGTGGGGCACGGCCGGGCTCCGGTCCGTGCCTTGCAGAGCGCACGTTCGGAGTTTCACAGCGCGCTCGCGGACCGGCAAGCGATCCGTGTGCCGCACCGCGCGGAACCGGCCGTGCCGCTCGCGGTCGCCGACCGCCCGGAGCGTGCTGGTGCCCGCCCGGTCGCCCCACCTCGGACAGAACGGCCCGGTCGCGAAGGCTGCTTCCTCGTTCGCCACGTGGCTCGCCATCTACGCCACCAGTGACGCCCCCTCCTCCGCTGTCCCGTACCGGGACTGGACCGAGGCCGGAGTCTGTCTCCACCGAGGGCAGCAGCCGCCCAGCAGTTGCACCGGGACGTGATGGCCAGAGCGTGGGTGAAGGCGCGGGAGTGGCGGGGGCAGTACTGGGCGAGGCAGGCGGCCGCAGCTCAGGCTGGTGCCAAAATCACGCTGATCGAGGACGGCTCCCAGCCGCCTTGGTGGCCCCGGTCGTGCTCTCCACGCTCCCCCCGGTCGTAGTCGCGGCGGGCCCCGCACGTAGTCCATGTGTGGGCCGCTTCCTCCAGCATGATCTGGGAGAGCGATCACCTCGAGCACGGGCAGATCTCCCAGGCGTGCGCGCCGAGCGACCGCCCGCCTCAGTACGTGCGGAGTGGCCACACGCGAAGCCCTCGTTTACCGGGCTGCAGAAGGAGCATGGAAGGGCGTGCGCCCGGCTGTGGAAGACGTTGCGGGGACATGGGACATGTACTCCTGATGGTGTACACGTCGCGCGCCTCGGCTCCATATCGTTCGGAACGTGCCCTCTTCCTCCTCCGTTCTCCCTCGTCCGCGCCGTGTCTCCCGGCCCCTGCCCCCGCCGCTGGCGGACCTGGCGGTGGCGGCGCTGGTGGCCGTGCTCACCGGTGCGGACGCGGCGGTGAACGACCCTTCCCACCGGCAGGCCGACTGGCGGACCTGGCTGCTGTACGGCGCCTGCGTGGCGGCGCTGCTCGTGCGCGGCCGGTGGCCGGTGGCCGTCACGCTCGTCACGGGCGCGGCCTGCGCGGGCCGGGCGCTGCACGGCCACGTCGGGGAACTGCTGAACCTGCCGGTCATGGTGGCGCTGTACACGCTCGCGGTGCGGGGTGATCGGCAGCGGACCCTGCACACCGCCGTGCTCGCCGCCCTGGCCTCGGGTGCGGTCTCTGCGATGGTGGGCATCGATGTCACGCAGCCGCAGGGTGCGCCGCTGCTGGAGATACTCTGGCCGCTGGTGCCGCTCCTCCTGGGAGAAGTGGTGCGCGGGCGACGGGAGTTGATGAAGGAGTACGCGGACCGGGCGGTGCGCGCGGAGGGCGAGCGGGAGCGGGAGGGGCGGCGCAGGGTGCAGGAGGAGCGGGTGCGGATCGCTCGGGAGCTGCACGACGTGGTGGCGCACACCGTGTCGGCGATGACCGTGCAGGCGGGGGTGGCGCTCGACGCGCTGGACAAGCGGCCGGATCTGGCACGGGAGGCGATGCGGCAGGTGCGGGCCTCGGGAAAGGAAGCGGTGCGGGAGCTGCGGGCGACCGTCGGTGTGCTGCGGCAGGGACAGGAGGGCGAGCGGGAACCCGCACCTGGCCTGGAGCGCCTTGGCGAGCTGGCCGAGCGGGTGCGCGGGACGGGGCTGCGGGTGTCCCTGCACGTGGACACCGGTGGGCGTCCGCTGTCGCCAGTGGTGGAGCTGGCGGCGTACCGCATCGTCCAGGAGGCGCTGACCAACGTGATGAAGCACGCGCGGGCGCGGCACGTGGCCGTCTCCGTCGCGCCGACCGGGGATGCGCTTGTGGCGGAAATAAGCGATGACGGCCCGCCCAGGGCGCCTGGGGCCACTCCCGGGGGGTACGGCCTGATCGGCATGCGGGAGCGGGCCGCGTCCGTGGCCGGGTGTCTGGAGGCGGGGCCGGTGCCGGGCGGCGGCTGGCGGGTCCGGGCCTGGCTGCCCCTGGAGGCGGCGTGATCCGGGTCCTGCTCGCCGACGACCAGACCGTCGTCCGGGCGGGGTTCCGTGCCCTCCTCGACCTCACCGACGACCTGGCGGTGGTCGCCGAGGCCGCCGACGGCGCGCACGCTGTCGAACTGGCGCGCACCACGCGGCCCGACGTGGTGCTCATGGACATCCGCATGCCCGGTGTCGACGGCCTGGAGGCCACCCGGCGGATCGTCGCCGACCCGGGCCTGGACGCCGTCCGCGTCCTGGTCCTGACGACCTACGAGGCGGACGAGTACGTCTTCGAGGCCTTGCGCTCCGGAGCGGCGGGCTTCCTGCTCAAGGACGTGGAGCCGGACGGCCTGCGTGAGGCCATCCGCACGGTGGCCGCCGGGCGGTCCCTGCTCGCCCCGGCGGTGACCCGGCGCGTGATCGAGGAGTTCGCCCGGCTCAAGGCGCCCCAGGAGCAGGCGCGGCGGCGACTGGCGCCGTTGACCGGACGGGAGCGCGAGGTGCTCGCCCTGGTCGGCCGCGGCCTGTCCAACGAGGAGGTCGGCACCCGTCTGACCATGTCGCCGCTCACCGCGAAGACCCACGTCAGCCGGGTGCTGGCCAAGCTGGGCGCACGGGACCGCGCCCAGCTCGTGGTCATCGCCTACGAGACCGGTCTGGTGCGGCCCGGCGAGGCATGAGGCCCGTTGCGTACTCCTGTGGGCGTAGTCGTCGACTCCCTGCGGCCGATGCCCGGGCGCGGCGCCGTCCGTAGCGTCGGCGACATGATCGAAGCAAAGGAACTGACCAAGCGGTACGGCGAGCGGACCGCGGTCAACCAACTGACCTTCACGGTACGGCCGGGCCTGGTGACCGGCTTCCTCGGCCCCAACGGCGCCGGCAAGACCACCACCATGCGCATGATCCTCGGCCTGGACACACCCAGCGCGGGCGCCGTCACCGTCGGCGGCCGCCGCTACGACCGCCTCGCCGCGCCCCTGCGCGAGGTCGGCTCGCTCCTGGACGCCCGAGCGGTGCACGGTGGCCGCAGTGTGCGCCACCACCTGCTCGGCCTGGCCCGCTCCAACGCCATCGCCTCCCGCAGGGTGGACGAGGTCCTTGACCTGGCCGGACTCAGCGATGTCGCCGGTCAGCGAGCCAAAGGCCTCTCCCTCGGCATGAGCCAACGGCTCGGCATCGCCGCCGCCCTGCTCGGTGACCCGGAGGTACTGCTCCTGGACGAGCCGGTCAACGGGCTCGACACCGACGGCATCCGCTGGATCCGCTCCCTGCTCAACTGCCAGGCGGTGCAAGGCCGTACGGTCTTCCTCTCCAGTCATCTGATGAGCGAGATGGAGCTGATCGCCGACCGGCTGATCGTCATCGGCAGGGGGCAACTGCTCGCCGATACCGGGATGCGGGAGTTCATCGAGGCGAACTCGCAGGGCGTCACCCGCGTGCGGACACCGGATGCCGAGGCGCACCGCATGCGGGCGGCCCTTGAGGAGCGAGGAGCGTCGGTACGCCTGGACGCGGAGGGCGGCTGGCGGGTCGCCGGTCTCACGCCCGCCGAGATCGGCGAGCTGGCCCGCGCCCACCGCCTGGCCGTCCACGAGCTGACACCGGTCTTCTCTTCCCTGGAGGAGGTCTACACGGCCATGACCCGTTCCACGGTGGAGTACCGGGGCAGCGGCGCACACGACGTGATGGAGGGAGCGACCGGATGAACCCGCTGCTCACGGACGGCACTTCCGCCGCCCCCGGCTTCCGGCACCACCTGGCCTTCGAGTGGACCAAGTTCGCCAGCCTCCGCTCGACTCGCTTCACGGCCTTCGCGACGGGCCTGGTGACGGTGGTCGGCGCGGTCTTCGTCGGAGTCAGCGGCAGCCTGCAGGACGACGACACGGTCCTCGGCGGCAGCCTGACCCTCAGCGTGGTCTCACTGATGATCGCCGGGGTGGTGGGAGCCCTGACGGTGTGCGGGGAGTACGCCAGCGGCACCATCGCCGCCACGCTCGCCGCCGTGCCCCGCCGTGGCCACGTCCTCGCCGCGAAGGCCGTCCTGCTCGCCGTGCTGCTGTACATGGTCGCGCTGTTCTCCTGCACGGTGGCCTACCTGCTGGGGGACGCGGTTCTGGAGGAGGGCCGATACGCTCGCGGCGAGCCGCTGCCCGCACTGTTCGGGATCGCCGCGCTCTTCGCCGCCGTGGGCGTCCTGGGCCTGGCGATCGGCGTCCTGCTGCGGCACTCCGCCGGGGCCGTGACCGCCGTGGTCGCCGTGATGCTGCTGCCCTCCCTGTTCGGTCCGCTCTTCGGCGACCTCCAGCGGTGGATCGCGGGCGCGTCCCCGACGGCCGCCCTGGAGAAGCTGACACAGACCTCCGACGCGGGCCCGGAAGCGGTCGGCTCCCTCGGCCCGTGGCCCTCCCTGGCGCTGGTGGCTGCCTATAGCGCGCTGGCGCTCTGCCTCGCGGGGTGGTGGCTGCGGCGCCGCGACGCCTGAGATCGGGGCCGGATCCGCGTAACTGCTCGTGCGCACCCGGCACTTGAGCCGCTCGCCGACCGGTGACCGACCGGTGACTGGTCGGTGCGGACCCGGTCTACCGGTTCGCGGCTTCGCGAGAGGCGATCCGGTTCGTGCGACTGACCGCGCGACCGACCGCGCGGCCCACCGCGTTGCGCACCGCGAGGCCCGGCCCGGTCCGGGGCACCATGAGCCTGGAGAGCGGACCGACGCGTCGCTGTCGCGGACCCAGCTCACGGCGGAGCCGCGACTCGTAGGCGGCGAAGGCGCGGGCGTGACCAGCGGGATGGGCGGCGAGCTCTTCCGCGAGGGCGTACGCGCCCGCCATCGCCATGCTGGACCCGTCACCCAGCAGGGCTGTCGCCGTCGCCGCGTCCCCGAGCAGGACGACCCGTCCGCGGGACCACGAGGGCACCCGGACAGTGGTCAGGGGGTCGAAGAACGGAGCCGGGTGGTCGAGGTACGCCGCCACGAGCTCCGGTGCCCGCCACCGCACGTCGGCGTAGGCGTCGGCCACGGTCTGCTTGTGCAGGGCGGTGTTCCTGCGGTCGTGGGGCGCCGACTGGGCGGCCCGGAAAGTGAAGATGGCGAGCGGAGTGGCCCGCGAGGGGTGGACGACCAACATCCGGTTCGGCACGGTCAGCATCGTCAGCTCGCTCGGGTCCTCGATGGCGTCGGGTTCCAGCGGGACGGTCGCGCCGTACAGACCCAGGTCGCTCGCGAACTGCCGCTCGGGTCCGAAGACCAGGCGCCGTACGGTGGAGTGCGTCCCGTCGGCACCGACGACCAAGTCGAAGCGCCGTGGCGCGGACCGCCGGAAGGTGACGTCGACCCCGCCTGTGTCCTGGTCGAGAGCGGTGACCGTGTCGTCGAACAAGAACTCGGCCTCGGTCCGCGCCGACCGGTGGAGCACCTCGGACAGGTCGGCCCGGGTCACCTCGACCGTCGGCGCCTTGTCCGAGGTGAGCGGGAGCCGCAGGATTCGCCTGCCGCCGGGGTCGAGCAGGGTCAGTGTCCGATTGCGGGTGGCGAGCCCGCGGAGCCGCGGGAGGACGCCCATGCGGTCAGCGACCGGGATCGCGGGCCCCTTCACGACGATGGCGCTGCCACCGGAGCGTAACCGCCGGGCGTGTTCGACGACCGTCGGCCGGTAGCCATTCCGGGAGAGCCAGTACGCGAGTGCGGGCCCTGCGATTCCGGCACCGACTATCAGCACCTCGGGCTTCTTCATGACGATGGCCTCTCGGAGTGTCGATGACCAGGCCCCCGGTGAGCGCCGGGGCCGGGTCTCAGGGCGCGGCGGCACGGGGCAGCGCGACCCGGAAGCAAGGTACGAAGGATCTCGTACCTCAGTGGAGCACATCCTTCAGGTACGATTCAAGTCGTACCTGAAGGGGGTGTCGCGTGACCGGGAAGAACCTGGTCGGCCCGGAGGCCGACGCGCTCGATCTGGGTGTGGTGTTTCGTGCCCTCGCCGACGAGCACCGTCGTTCGGTGGTGACGCAGTTGGCCGCCGACCGCAGCGACAACGAGCGGGGCTGCAACTCGTTCGACCTTCCGATCTCGAAGCAGACCCAGACCCATCACTTCCGCGTCCTGCGCGAGGCAGGGCTCATTGACGAGATCGACTACGGCAACCGCAAGGGCGTCCGTCTGCGACGCGCGGACATCGAGAAGAGATTCCCCGGGCTGCTCGCCCTCCTGGGAACAGAGCCTCCGGGCGATACCGGTCCTCGCTAAGCACCGCTGACGTGACCGGGCCGGATGCGAACCGCTCGCGCTGGGGCCGCCCTGAGGCCCCGCGGGCTCGCTGGCCCAGGGAGAGGCCGCACACCGTCGTCAGGCGACGAACTCGACCTCTGGGTAGCGCGGCGACGGCCAGTCGAGCAGATCGGTCCGCCGATGGCGCAGGTATCGGTCGAAGTAGGCGTTGACGTAGACGCGTCCCTTCCACGGTCCTGCTCGTTCCTGCCGAACAGCAGCAGCGGACGGTCGGAACCCGCGACGGCGGCGGGCGTCCACAGGGTTCCGTCGAGGTCGATCCCGGCGGCGAGGCGGCAGTCGTCGTGCAGGGCCGCCGCGGTGGTGGTGCCCCCGTCCGAGTGCCCGAACATCCCGGTGTGCGCGAGGTCGAACGCGCCACGCAGACCACGCGGCAGCGGCAGCGGCAGCGGCCGCTGTCCGGCGTCCCGGTCGTGTCCGCAGTTGATCGCGGCGAGCTGGTCGAGGACGAACCGGGCGTCAGCCACCCGGGCGTCGACCGCCTTGGTGGTCAGTTCGACCTCGTTGTCGTCGGTGAGTTCGGGGATGGCAGAGGTCTCCAGGTGCCCGTCGGGGAACTCGACGGCAAGTGCGTCGTGGGTGTGGTCGATGGAGACGACGACGTAGCCGTGGCTGGCGAGGTCCTCGACAAGGGCGGCGGCCTCGGTTCGCCATCCCCGCAGGCCGTGGGAGTAGAGCAGCACGGGCCTGCCGCCCCGGCGGCGCAGCACCGGGGCACCCCGGTGCGCGTGGGTCGTCGGCCAGGGCAGGGCGGGCAGACGGTTCGCTTGTTCGTACGCGCGCGCGATGGCGGGCGTCATCCACGGTGTGCTCGGAGAGCCGTGGACGGTGGCGGCCGGGTACCAGAGCTGGATCATGAGCTGTCGGACCGGCTGATTGGGCACCCATGGGTCGGGGCGGGACCGGTCGACGAGGCGCAGCGACACCGTGCCGACGCGCTGCTGCCCGGTTGGGGCGGGCAGCGTGAACTGCGCCTTTGATGAGAGCGCGGGCGAGGAATGGGGCGGTGGGGCCACAGGCACGGGTGAGGCCGCAGGCAGGGGCGAGGCCGCAGGCAGGGGCGAGGCCGCTGGCACGGGTGTGGCCACGGCCCTCCGCAACGCCGGGACCAGCGCGGCACCGGCCAGCAGCACCGCCCTGCGCGGCGGCCGAAAAAGCCGCCGGTACGGTGACCGGGACACAGCACTGCCTGCCATGAAGATCTCCTTCGGGAACAGTACGGTTGCCAACGGGCGCCAGCCGCTCACGGGAGGCACCCTCATCCATGCAACCCTCGGCACGCGGCGGAGACGCTGGGGCAGACCCGCCTCTTGCCGGTAGGGGCAGCCCCACTGAGCAGACCTTGTGCGACCGGTCGCGCCACTCGGCGCAATTGGTCATCGTTGTTGGCGACCCCTTTGAGCTGCTCGCAAAAGCCTCGCAGGCCGGGACGCTGGTCAGCTGACCTTCTGACCAGTCGCGGGGGTAGCGATGAGTTTGCCCGGCCCGGGGAGTCTCACCACTGTCATCGCCCCAAACACAGCCACGGTCATCGCCCCAAAACACAGGAGGAACGCATGGCTCAGCTATTGAGAGTCCAGAACTTCAACGTCTCAAGCGACGGCATCGGTGCCGGTGAGGATCAGACCCTCGAGAGGCCGTTCGGGCATGTCGAGCCCGAGCGGCTGTTCGCCTGGGCGGGCGCCACGGCGAGCTGGCCCATGCGCACCGCCCCCGGAGGGAGCCGGGGCCTGGACGACTACCTCACGCGGGACTACGCGCGCAATATCGGCGCCGAGATCATGGGCCGCAATAAGTTCGGGCCCCAGCGCGGGCCCTGGCAGGACCATGAGTGGCAGGGCTGGTGGGGCGACGAGCCCCCTTTCCGTACCCCGGTGTTCGTCATGACCCACCACAAGCGTCCTTCGTTCACGCTGTCCGACACCACGTTCCACTTCGTCGACGGCGACCCCGCCGCGGTCCTCGAGCAGGCCCGCGAGGCGGCGCAGGGCAAGGACGTCCGGCTCGGCGGCGGGGCCACCACCATCCGGCAGTTCCTCGACGCGGACCTCGTCGACACCCTGCACGTGGCGGTCTCGCCGATGAAGCTCGGGTCGGGCGTACGGCTCTGGGAGTCACCCGATGAGCTGCTCGACCGCTTCCACCTGGACGTCGTACCCAGCCCGAGCGGAGTGACGCACCACCTGTTCTGGCGAAAGTGACCGGTCCTCAGGGGGCGGATCCTCTGGAGTGATGGTCGAGATCAGGAGCGGAGTCGGTCACTCCGCAGGTCGGGCTTGACCTGAACCTTGGTTGATGTACGAGAGTCGTGTCATCGAACAGCGAGACGAGGAGACTCCGATGACACAGCCCAGGATCCTGGTGACCGGCGCGACGGGAAAGGTCGGCGGCGCGGTGGTGGCCCAACTCCACGCGGCGGGCGTGCCTGTGCGGGCGCTGGTGCGAGGCGAGGCGGCCTTCCCGGAGGGGGTGCAGGCGGTACGCGGTGATCTCGGTGACCCCGCGTCGCTGGAGGCGGCGCTGGAGGGCGTCGACGCGGTCTTCCTGGTGTGGCCGTTCCTGAGCGCCGAGGGCGCGTCGGACGTGATCGACACGATCGGTAAGCACGCCCGGCGGGTGGTGTACCTGTCATCCGCCGGGGTCGGCGGCGAGGAGGAGAAGCCGGGCGAGGCGATCACCATGTTCCACACGGAGCTGGAGCGGCTGATCGAGGCGTCGGGCCTGGAGTGGACGGCGTTGCGGCCCACCGGCTTCGCGAGCAACACGCTGGGCTGGGCGCGGGAGGTCCGCACGACCGGTGCGGTACGAGCGCCGTTGGCGAAGCTGGCCCGCCCGCTGATCCACGAGGCGGACATGGCGGCGGTCGCCGTCCAGGCCCTGACGACCGACGCTCTGCTCGGCGCCCGCCCCCTGATCACCGGCCCCGAACTGATCACCCAGGAACGGCAGGTAGCGCTGATCGGCGAGGCGATCGGACGGCCGCTGCGGTTCGAGGAGGTCACGCTGGACGAGGCCATCGAGCAGATGAAGGCCGCGGGCTACCCGCCGGAGTTGGTGGAGGCCGTGTTGCCGGCCCAGGCGCAGATGCTCGAGAACCCGGAGCCGGTCAACGACGAGGTGGAGCGCATCACGGGCACCCCTGCCCGGTCCTTCCGGCAGTGGGCGGTGGACCACGCTGCGGACTTCCGCTGACAGGGACGTCCGTACACGTTGACACGGACCAGGCATCAACAGCAGCAGCCAGACGGTCGGCTGTGCAACCTCTGTGCCGTGTGACGAGTCACCTTGGATGACGGGACTGGTGTGCCATCGGCGGGGGGATCATGGGGAACGCACAGGGCGCGGGCCGGGTGGTGCTTCGGCAGCTGGGGTGGGGGGCAGAGGAAGACGTTTCGCGGACGCGGTGGCTGGTAGAGGCCGGCTTGCTGAGTCAGGCCTGGCTGACCTACACGATGGAGATCATAGCCAGCTGGTACGCGCTTACCGTGGCCTGCCTGTTGTCGGTGATCTACGGCGTCTCATGGGCGTCGAGGTTCCAGTACAAGGTCCGGCGCTTGCAGGGCAGAGGCGTACATCGAGCGACTGCCGACTGACTGTGACCTTCTCCGGCGACTGACTGTGACCTTCTCCGGGCGGCGACTGCCCCTCAACTACGCCGCACCTGCGTGGAGTGAGCATCCTGATTCATCCGGAGGCGGGATGGGTTCGTTGAGAAGCTGGAGCCGAGCCTCGAACGCCTTCCGGGCATCCGGAATGAGGGTGGCCAGTGCCACCAGGGTCGTCACGCGCGTCTGATGACAAGGTCAGCGGGTCAGCTGCAGTGTGGCGATCAGGTCCTCGTGCAGTTCGAACCAGACCCGGTGGCACGAGTCCCGGTCCGTGCCCGTGATCCACTTCGGTTCGGTGCTCGCTCGGTGCAACGCGGCGGTGAAGCGGTGGTGGTATCCGGCGAACCGGGGCAGGTGGGCAGTCAGGCGGGTCTCCAGTTGGGCCAGTGCGCGGGCGGGCCGCGTGAGCGCGTCGACCGTGGCGGTGAGGGTGACCGGCTGCGGGCCGATGGACATCTCGGTGAGCTGCCAGGCCGTGCAGGCCGCGGCCACCAGGTCGTTGGTGGGCAGGAAGTCCTGGTAGACCTCCTCCACCGCGGTACGGGCGCCCGCGGCGTCGAGTTCGGCGGCCAGGAGTTGCTCTCCGTGCCGTGTGCCGGCCTCGGTCAGGGACCAGCCGCCCTCGTCGGCGAAGCTGGAGTGGGTTGCCCATCCGCGGGACTGCGCGTCCAGCAGGTGCTCCACGGTTTCGGCCTGGGGGAGCCCGGCCCGTTCGGCCAGGCGCGCGGCGGTGGCGTAGCCGAGGGTGCGCGTGGCCTGCAGGACCAACAGGTCCCCTGGAGTGGTCCGGTTCATGGTTGTGTCCGTTCGTCTGCGGCGGTGACGGTGCCCCGGGTGCCGTCCACGGTCACGGGCTGCCCGTGGGTGAGTACGGTCATGGCGCTCTCGGCGGCGAGGACGGCGGGGACGGCGAACTCGCGGGCCACGATCGCGGCGTGAGCGAGCAGGCCCCCGGTCTCGGTGACCACTGCGGCCGCCTGGGCCAGCAGCGGTGTCCAGACCGGCGAGGTGGTGCGGCAGACCAGCACGCCGCCGGGCGTGAACCGGTCGAAGTGGTCGGGGCCGGTGATCACCCGCACTGGACCGGACGCGGTGCCGGGGCTGGCCGCGGTTCCGGCCACCAGCAGCTGCCCGGCCGGTGCGGCCGTTCGTGCCGCGGTTCGGGGGGCGGCGGTGATGGGGCGGGCCTGCAGCACCCAGACCCGGCCTCCAGCGACGGCCCACTCGATGTCCTGCGGGCAGCCGAACAGGTCCTCGATCCGCCGGGCTACCCGGGCCAGATCGTGTGCCCGCCTGGCCGTGAGGGCACCACCGCCGTGAGGACCGGTGCTCGTCTCGCCATCGAGGATCCAGCGCTGCGGGGTGACGGCGCCGGACACGAGCCTGTCGCCAAGGCCCGCGGTCGCCTCGATCACCACCTCATCGGCCCCGGTGACCGGATGCCGGGTGAACACCACCCCGGCGGCCTCGGCAGCGACCATCACCTGCACGATCACGCTCGGCTCCGACGCCAGGTGACCGGTCCTGGCGGCGTAGGCGGCCGCCTGCCCGCTACCGGCCGAGCGCGAGGACCGGCGCACCGCCTCGGCGACCTCGGCCGGGCCGGTCGCGTTGAGGGTGGTGTGCAGCTGGCCCGCGAACGACGCCGCTGCCCCGTCCTCACCCAGTGCGGAGGACCGCACGGCGAACGGCCCACGGCCCAACGCCCGCAGGGCAGGAGCAAGTTCGCGCTCCCAGCCGCGGACACTAGGGTCGGTGATCACGAAACCGTCCGGCACCGCGAAGCCCGCGCGCAGCAGACGAGCGAGGTGGGCGGCCTTGGTCCCGCATCGCGCGGAGGCGCCGGACAGGGCGACGAACACGGGTCAGGCCTTCTCGGCCTGGCCGGTGACGCGGGCCTGGAGCCGGTTCAGGCGCTGCTGGGCCGCCTGCGGTGAGTCCAGGCCGAACGCGCCCGCGATCTGCGGCCACGTCATCCCCGCTCCCCGGGCCGCGAACAGCAGCCCGGCCTCGATCTGTTCGAGCTCGGAGCGTGCCGACGCCAGCAGCCGCAGCCCTGCCGCAAGCACCTGGGGCTCGACGTCGGGTGCGCGCGCGACCCAGGCGGCGAAGCGTACGAGCTCGGCGTCGGCGGCCGGACATCCCGGGGGCTGCCACGGCCTGCGCTCCAACTCTGCCGCTCCGGCGGCGTTCAGGACCTCACGGGCCCGGTCGAGTTCGGCGGCGCTGTCCCGCTCAGTGCTGGCCATGTGCCCATTCCAGGGCATCAACATCACGTTGTCAACGTGATGTTGATGCCCTGGATGAGACTTCAGGTGCCAGGGCGGGAGGAGCGACGGCCCCGGCCCGGGCGCCTGGCACATTCACAGGACCCGCGCGTGCTCGTCAGCGTCCCTTGCGGCGTCGCGGTCGTCGTCCCTGAGAAGGCCGTCTGCCTCGCCCTCGGTGAGCTCGCGCGTCTCGTCCATGCGTATCGGCGTGCATGAAGGTCGGCTTGACGCCTGCGATGATGTGGATGGCCTCCCATATGTGCGGATCTGTTCCAGGTGCCCGACGTCGCCGCGGATGGTGCCGTCCGCCAGGCCCGCCAAGCCCGCGCGAGGGCGAAGCCGGACCGTATGCCGGTCTCGAACCGCTCCAGTTCCTCCGGCGACGGAGGGAAGGCTGAGCCTTACTCACTTGCCCGCGGCGAGGCCCTTCTTCAGGTCGTCGTAGTTCATGACGGGCAGCAGCTCCACATCGGCTTCCATCTGAAGGAGGAGCGGCTCCAGCGTGGCGGGTATCTGCGACGGGTCCTCCAGGTCGAAGACGAGCGTGCAGGTGCGGCCGCCGTCCATGGGGCCGAAATAGGCGGTTTCGGGCTGGATGCGGTCCATCAGGTCCTGCACGAACTTCGGCAGCTCGCCGCGCTTGTAGGCCTCGTTCGAGGCGTGGGTGTCCAGCCGGGCTCTGAGCATCATGCGCATGGCTCATCGTCCCCTCAGGGCGGTCCGCCGCGCCCGGCGCTCTGGCTCCGCGCTCACTGAGGCGCGGATGCGCCCACCTTCAGCGTCTCTCCGGCCCTGGCCGGTCGCAACCGCAGGCGCGGCGGGGTCAGCCGCACCGCAGCACGGCCGCCGAGGCGGGCGGCTGCTCGACGACGGGCCGCTGGCCACCTTGGCCGCTCCGTCACGGTGCTACCCGCGACGTGCTGGCCCGCTGGTTCGGGGTCGCACGTCAACGAGCCCGCGACGTCCGGTCATTCGGTGGGCTCCGCGGCGAAGCCGGCGTAGACGCGCGGTCGTCTGCGGTGCAGCCACCAGGCGAGGGGGAAACCGGCGGCGAAGGCGGCCGGTGCGGTCAGGACGAGAACTATGTTCACGCCCGTCGAGGCGCCGGTGAACAGCTCGATGTGGTCCACGACCAGGACGATCGCCGTGGCCAGCAGGGCGGTCGCGGTGAGCGGGGCGAGGACCGTACGCAGGATTCCTTCCCGGTGGTTCATGTGCCGGAAGTAGCAGGGCACGGCGAGCGAAGCGAGCAGTTGGAGGAGTAACAGGGCGATCATTCCTGGGGTGTTGACCCAGAGCAGCAACTGCCGGTACGGGTCGGCGCCCGCTCCCCAGAAGGCGAGGACCACGATGGCGCTGAGCGCGGTCTGAGCGATACCCGCGAGGTACGGGGAGCGATGGCGGGGATGGACGCTGCCCAGGCGGCCGGGCAGCACGCCCTCCTGGGCGAGGGCGAGGACGTAGCGGTTGATGGCGTTGTGGAAGGCCAGGAGGGTGGCGAGGCCGCTGGTGACGATGAGTACGTGCATCAGGTCGGCCGCCCAGTCGCCCACGTACACGGTGGTCGCGGCGAAGAACAGGCCATCGGGGTCCTTGGCGGCGGCCCGCACGACCTCCCCGTCACCGAATGCCTGGATGGCGATCCAGACGGTGAACGCGTAGAAGAGGCCGAGGAAACCGACGGCGATGTAGGTGGCGCGCGGGACGGTGCGCTCGGGATCGCGGGCCTCGCGGCGGTAGATGACGGTCGACTCGAAGCCGGTGAACGCGGCGAAGGCGAAGGCGAGGACGGCTGCCGTGCCGGGGACGAAGACGTGGTCGGGGTGGAGGAAGGCGGCGGACAGGCCGTGGGCGCCGCCGTCGGCGAGGACGCCGCCTGCGAGGAGCAGGAGGATCCCGGTCTCGGCGACGAGCAGGACGCCGAGGACCTTGGCGCCGAACTCGATCGAGCGGTAGCCGCCGTAGCCGACGAGCAGCAGACCGGCCAGCGAGATCGGCAGCCAAGGGAGGTCGGTGCCGAGGAGGGCGCGGACCGTGTCCTGGGTGGTGGTGGCGAGGACGCCGTAGACGCCGATCTGAAGGCCGTTGTAACCCACCAGCGCGAGCAGAGCGGCACCGATGCCGACCGGTCGTCCCAGACCGCGGGCGACGAACGCGTAGAAGGCGCCACGGCTGCGGACGTGTCGGCTCATCGTGGTGAAGCCGACAGCGAAGACGGCCAGGGTGATCCCGGCCAGGAGATAGCCGACCGGGGCACCGATACCGCCGAGCAGGATCGCCAGCGGGGCGACGCCGGCCATCACGGTCAGGGGCGCGGCGGCGGCGATGACGAAGACGGAGATATCGGCGGTGCGCAGGGAGCCGGAGCGCAGGGCCGCCGTAGCGGATGGCGCTCCCTTCTCCGAGGGCTCGTTGGCGGCCACGGACATGCGACGTCCTTTGAGCGGGGGAGGACAGGGGAGGGGAGCGGGCCCCGGGAATCCGGGACGACAGCGGCAGCGTCAGCGCGCCACAGGGGGGCGTACTCCGGGGCGCGCGTATCCAAAGGCTTGCGGTTCCGCGGCGAACCCTTCCATTGGGCATCGGAGAAGACCTCAGCGCGAGCACGGGCGGCGGGCAGGTGGCGCCCCCTGCCGTGCCTCGATCGCGAACACATCACCACCGGGGGCGTGTAACTGGCCAGGGAATGAGGGGACTTCAGCGTCTCATGGATCGCCCGGCCGGGTGGGGGCTCCCGTAGGGTGCGGCGCCGGAGGCTTGGCCGCGCTTGCACCGGACCGGGTTCGCTGGGCGGTCGGCGTGGTGGCCTCGGAGGCGAGGGCAAGAGGTCCCAACGGAGGCGTCGGACGTGTCTGTAGGTGATGGGGCAGGTCGCGTCGATGAGGACCTGGCCGGAGACGCCCATGCCGCTGTAGGGGGAGGTGCAGTGCGGGGCGTCCCCGGCCAGGACTATGTAGCCAGTGCCGGGTGGGGCACGCGTCGTTGACGTCGATGGGCGCGCCGCCGGGCTTGTCGCCGCCGTCGGGGAGGTAGGCGGTGTGCCCCGCGCACCCTCATCACCGAGCTGCCGCGCAGCGGGCTGCGGGCCTGCGGGCCTACGTGCCTAAGAAGCCCTCCCACTCGCCATCAGCACCTGCGCGGCTTCATGCCCAACGCAGCGCCGACAACCCACCGTAACCACGCACGGCAGTGCTCACCGAGGGAATTGCTCATGATCAAACGACGGGCCACGCAGCCACGAGTGCTCACCTCGGTAACACGTGCGTTCCGTGGCCCCACCCGCGGCAGTGCACCGCGAGTGGACGGACCTCGTCGGGACCGGTTCTGGGAACAGGCTCAGCCGGGCTGGCAGTCGGTGGGCCGAACGCTCTGTACCGCGTCCAACCTGTTCCGCCACTCCCAGTTGGTGCTCCGGTCGCCCGTCCAGATGGTTCGGTAGAGGCACTCACCCGGCCTGACCCAGTCAATGGCGTAGACAGTGACGTCGGCGTTCGACTCGAAGGAGGCGGCGTTGTCGTGCAGCGGTGCCGGTACGTCCGCGTAGCCGGGCGGTCGGTAGCACCAACTCGCCCCGGCGTAGCCGGGTTGGGTGTAGAAGCAGACGTCTCCCGGAGACCGCTCCGCGGCGGGCATGGCCGAGGCTGGGACAGCAGGTAGGAAAGCGGCGGCGATCACGAAGGCGAGAGCAGTGGTTCGGCGAGACATGTCCGTGGATCCTCCAGGTGCGGTGGCTGACGGTGCACGCAACGTCTCCCCACAGGTCATCTCGGCTATGCGACGTGTCCCTCGCACGGGTGGCAAGTCATACCGCGGCCGTCGCGGTGCTCGCCCAGGAGGGGCTGGACTTGGTGAACGGCCGAGGGTGCTGCAGGTGCCTCCCAGGGGCGAAGCAGCTTGGCGAGAGGTGGCGAGAACGAAGACCTGGGGTAGCCCGGACGCGGTTCGGTGGTGATGGTGGTGGGGGCGGCCGCTCGGAACTAGTCATCGCTGAGAGGGCGGTTCTGCGGACAATGAGTAGTGCACGCCGGTCAGTTGTTCCGAGAGCGTCCACAACTGGTGGGCCGTAGAGGTGTCCTGGATGGCGCGTTCCCGGCTGCGGAGGACGGGTTCGCCACGGAGCTGGAACGGCCCGTCGGGCACGATGTAGCTTCCCCCGGGCAGGTCGGGGGCGGTCGCGGCGTACAGGGAGGTCTTGGCGCCGTCTGGTGTGGGGCGGAACGCGATGCGCAAGAGCAGGCGCGTGAGGATTCGGTACGCGCGCCCCCGGGCGCTGTTGGCGCCTCCGGTGAGCACGTTGGAGCGGGTGAGCCCGGGAGCGACGGCCATGCTGCGCAGCCTCAGCCCGGCGATGTCGGCCCTGCGCTGCAGTTCCACGGCGAAGTACAGATTGGCCCGCTTGGACTGCACGTAGGCGAACGCGGCTCGGTAGCGGTGCTCGGCATTGAGGTTGGCCATGTCGAATCGGGCGAAGCGCTGACCCTCGCTGCTGACCGTGACCACGCGCGGGTGGGCGGCGGCCAGCAGATGAGGCATGAGCAGGCCGGTGAGGGCGAACGCGCCGAGGTGGTTGATGCCGAACTGGGACTCGAAGCCGTCGGTGGTCCGGGAGAACGGCACCATGGCGACGCCGGCGTTGTTGACCAGGAGATCGAGCCGGTCATGGCTCAATGCCGCGGCGAAACCGCGGACGGACATCATGTCAGCGAGGTCGAGCAGGCGCAGTTCGGCGCGGGCGCCGGGGACTTCGGCGCGCAGCCGCTCCACTGCCTCCCGCCCGCGCTCGTAGCTGCGGCAGGCCAGGACGACATGGGCACCACGGCGGGCGAGTTCACGAGCGGTGACGTACCCGATGCCGCTGTTGGCGCCGGTGACTACGGCCAGTCGCCCTGACTGGTCAGGGATGGAATCCGGCGTCCAGCTCTCGCGCGGAACCGTTTGCGACACCGCGTTCGCGGAGTGATGGCCGAGCGGGCGAGGGTCGTACTGAACGCGGCACGCGGCTGTGTCGCCTGGGTCGGGCACTGAGCTGCGGGTGGCTGCCTGGGAGTCACGGGGCATGAAGGCCTCAATCCGTGGGTCAGTAGTGTCTGCGGCCCGAAAAGGGCGGCCGCATTGCAACTCTAAGTTGCGTTACTCTGATCCTGTCGCATGTTCCGTCATCAACGCAACCAGGAGTTGCAATGGAGTCTGCTGAGTCGCCCTCAGGGCGTGCTCCCGCTGTCGGGCGAGGCAACAAGATGCGTGCCGCCGTGCTGGAGGCAGCCATCACCGAGCTCACGGAGACCGGGTATGCGGCACTGACCGTCGAGGGCGTCGCCCAACGGGCCGGCGTACACAAGACGACGATCTACCGGAACTGGAAAGACTCTGACGGCCTTGTCGCCGACGCGCTGGCCAGCCATTTCGCCGTGGACGTCCCGATCCCCGACACCGGGGCGGTGGAGAGTGACCTGCGCGCGCTGGCTTGCTCCCTCGTAGCCACCATGACCACGCGAGCAGGCCGGGCCTTGCTCACTGCCGTCCTCTCGGACGCCGTACGCCTCCCTCGGCTCGCCGAAGTCAAGCACGCGCTTTTCGACGACCGGTTCCGGCGGGCGGAACCGGTCGTCACGCGGGCCATTGAGCGCGGCGAACTACCCGCGGAGACCGACCCCGTGGAACTCCTCAAGGCCCTTGCCGCGCCGATCTACTTCCGGCTTGTGTTCACTGGCGAGCCGGTCGACGAGGCGACCGCGGACCGGGCGGTGCGCGTTGCACTGGCCGCCGCGCACGCCCGGGTGCTGCCAGCGGTCTGAGCGTGGACCTGGTCTCGCGACGCTGACCCGTCATCGCTGCACCGACCCGGCCGGGGGGGGCGCCTGGATGGCTGGGCGTGCGCGAGTGCGTCCCGCACCCGCCCGTACACGCTCGTGGCGGTGAACTCGGGCTACTCGGCCGTGCCGGAGGCTGTGCGGGCACCGCGGGCCGGTCGTTGGTCACCGCCCTCTTCTCCGTGGGCCGTTCGCCCGTCGGTGCGTCTGCAACGCCCTCGACAAGTGAGAGCCTGATGAGTTTCTGATCAACATGCTCTTGAAGCCCGCTACGTGACGCACTTTCTCTCTAGCGTGACTGTTCACAGGAATCCGAGTTCCTTACCGGCACTGTCGGCAGGTGCCGCCCCTTTGCCCACTGAGCAGGAGATCGCTGTGCTTTCACGGAGACGTTTCACCCAACTAGGTCTTGTCTCGACTCCACTGCTGTCCCTTCCGGCTCCCAACGCGTCCGCGGATGAATCGAGTGTGCTGCCGAGCCCTGGTCTTACCGTCGAGCACTACGACATTGATCTCGCCTACCAGCCCGATTCCGGCGTCCTGACCGGCTTGACCCGTATACGGGGTGTCGCGGTCGGAAAGTTACCGACGTTGCGCCTGCGGTTCCGGCTGCGGGTGTCCTCGGTCCGTGTGAATGGCGAGCCCGCGGCGTTCACCTCCGGCAACGGCATCCTCGCCATCACTCCGAGAACCCTCGCGAGCGCCGGTGACGAACTGCTCGTGGTGGTTCGCTACCGCGACACTCCCGCCAAGTATCCGGCGGGCGACGGTGGGTGGGGCTGGATACGCACGCCGTGCGGCGCGGTGGCGGTGGCCAGTGCCGCCTGGTGGCATCCCGCGGCCCATTCCCCGGCCGCCAGGGCGTCCAAGTCCGTGTCCGTGCTCGTCCCCACAGGCCTGACAGCCATGTCCAACGGCATTCTGCGTCACGGCAGCCCTGCTGCCACGTCCCAAGGCGACCGGTGGTCCTGGTACAGCAAGACCCCGCTGCCGACTGAAACGGCGCTGCTCGCCATCGGCGACTACAGCCTCACGACGTCCCGCGGATCGGATGGGACACCCATGTTCAACGCGTACGGCAAGGACCTCGGCGCGCTGGACGCCCCGGCCCGTGCCTCGCTTGAACGTACGGCCGAAGCCACTCAGACGCTGTCACGATGGTTCGGCCCCTATCCGTACGAAGCTGTGGGCGGTGTGGTCGACAAGGCCTTCCACAACGTGGTCGCGACCGCGACCCGACCGATCTACGGCGGCAGCTACTTCGCGGACGGTGCGAATCTCTCCATGGTCGCGCACGAGACCGCGCACCACTGGTACGGAAACGCGGTCCTGCCCGCTGAGGACGCCCCGTGGCTGTCCGAAGGATTCGCGACGTACGCGGAATTCCTGTGGTCGGAGCACGTAGGGCTGGGCACCGCGGCGGAATTGGCGCAGCACGCATATGACCAACATCCCGAAGACGACCCCGCATGGAAAGAGGCGCCTGCCACCCCGAACCCGGACAGCTTCCTCGCGTTCCCTCTGTACACCCGCGGCGCACTCACCCTGCAGGCACTGCGTACCGAAGTCGGCGACGGCACCTTCTTCCGCATCCTGCGCGGGTGGGTCACGGCACAGAATCCGGATACGGAAGCGACCACGGCCGCTTTCACCGCGTACGCCGAACACCTCGCCGCACGCCCCCTGGACGACGTCTTCCGGCCGTGGCTCTACGGCACTGCTCGCCCACCGGTCGGCCCAGGCGGCCAAAGCCGCCGCAAGCCCGGCCCTGAACCCGCCTCCTACCGCACCATCGCCCGCGACAGCGAACGTCTCGCCGCCGCACGCCACCGCGATCGACGCTCGTGTGCGTGACCGTCCACTGTGGCCGCTCAGCCAGAGCGGGCGTCGGCCCTCAGATGCGGCCGACGGAACGGCAGCGGCTTGCGGCGGGGGCTGTCCTGGGGAGCGGCGGCGTTGTCGTCGGGCGAGTGGTCGGGGGAGGGCGAGGTGTCGTCGGCGGGTGAGGCGGAAGGGGTCGCCGTGGCGGCCTCTTCGTTGACGAGCTTCGTCAGCCGCTGGGGGGTGAGGGGATGCTTGTCATCCTGGATGAGGTCTTCGCCCTTGAAGAAGACGGCGGGGGTGGACCGCACTTCGCTCTGCTTGTCGAAGTCGAGCTGGGCTTCGGAGACCCAGGTGTCGTGGGTGCCCTCCTCGACGGCCGTGAGGAACCGCGTCGTGGTCAGGCCCCGGACTCCTTTCGCCAAGTCGATCAGGACGTGCTTGTCGCCGAAGGCATCGCTGCCCTCGTCGGGTGCGTGGGCGTACAGCGCGTCGTGGAACTCGCGGAACCTCCCCTCGTTTTGGGCGGCGGCCAGTGCGCTGGCCGCGTAGCGCGATCCGTGGCCGGGGACGATGCGGTCGACGAACGACAGAAGGTGGTACTCCACGCGCAGTTTGCCCTCGTCCTGAAGCTTGTTGACGGTCTTGTGGAGCACCTTCTCGATCTCCGCGCACCCCGGGCAGCGGAGGTCTTCGTAGACCTCCAGGGTGGCGGGGGCGTCGTCTCGGCCCACGGGGATGACGAAGCCGTCCTTGCCGATGGCCCCCGTCGGCGCGATGACCGGTCGGCTGTCGTCCGTCCGGTGTGACTGAACGGCGATGGACTCCGCGACGACGGCGACGAGGGAGGCCAGGACGGCTGCGGTCAGGGCGCCACGGCGTACGCGCCGTGCCCGCACCGCGTCGCTGTCGTCACGGCTGCGGGGCTGACGGGGCCGGCCGGTGGATCGGTGGTAACGCATGCTGCCTCTCGGAGTAGGGGCGCTGGGCAGAGGGCGTGGGGGTGGAGTGGGGGGGAGCGTCAGTGCAGACGGTTGTCGAGCGCGTACCGGCTGGACGGGCGGTGGACCAGCCACAGGCTCAGGGGCAGAAGGGCGAGTCGCGTGCTGAGCCCGAGGAGCAGCAAGGCGGCGAGGGCCAGTTCGAGGGCGGGCAGGCCGTATCCGACGGTGGTGAGCAGGTGCTCGGGCAGGATCCGGTAGGCGCGTACCGCGTGTACGGACGCTTCGTGCTCCTGCACCTTCGTCCACCCCGCCCAGCCCCACACCGCCGCCAGGACCACGCGCGGGACGACAGGGAGCCAGGGTCGTGGAGGGCGTTCCGCGCCGGGGGCGCGGACCTGGCGTGTGCCGGTTGACGAGGGACGCGGACACCTGGAGGGCGCGGCTCGGGGCCTGGCTCGGGGCGTGCGCGCCCGGTCGCGCTCACGGGCGCGGCGTGGAGCGGCAGGCGATCGCGTACAGCTCCCGGGCGGCGCCCACTAGGCGCTGGCCGGTGGGCCACACCGCCCGCAGCGACCTGGGTGGCTCGAAGCCCTGGACCGTCACCGCTGTCAGTGACCCGGCGGCCAGTTCCCGGCGGACCGCCAGGGAGCTCAGCACCGCCGTGCGCGGGCCCGCGCACAGGTACGCGCAAGGGCTACTGACCGGTCATGCTGACACAGGATCACCGCCGTGAACAGGGAACTCTCGTGGCGTGCAAACGCAAAGCGACGATGGGGAACCCATGCTCCATACGGCCTTGTAACGTTCGGCGCTTGCGTCTTAACGTGACGACTCGTTCTGGGAACGCTATGGACATCGGGTGTCCTGTCGACAGGACGACGATGATCGGTGAACCTGACGCCGGTGCCGTTCTGGCACTCGGCCTGGCGATTTGCCCTTTCGAGTCACTTCGTGACGGCTAAGGACGGTGGCAGTTGAGTACGAACCCCTTCGACGACGAAGACGGCCGTTTCTACGTTGTGGTCAACGACGAGGAACAGCACTCCCTGTGGCCGGTGTTCGCTGAGGTACCCGCGGGTTGGCGGGTGGTCTTCGGTGAGGCGGCCAGGTCCGAGTGCCTGGAGTACGTCGAGCGGAACTGGACCGACCTGCGTCCCAAGAGCCTGCGGGAGGCCATGGCGGCGGGCTGAGCACCGGCCGTTCTCCGGGGGAGGGCGGCGGCACCGGCGCGGCACAGGACACCGGACACAACACGGGGGCGAACACTCTGATGAGGAGAAGAGGATGGTGACGGGGCGTCTTGTGAAGACCGCGAGCAGGCACGAATCGGGGCCGCCGGGAACTGGCGGTGAGCTCGCGCAGCGCGATGCGGTGCTGTCCTTCGTGGGCAAGCAGGCGACGGTGCGGAAGTCCGGGATGATCCTGCCACGGGACCTGCCGGAGCGGGCTTGGGAGCGGATCGGGTCCAGCCTGCGTGAGCTCACCGACTCCTCGGCGTGGTGGCTGGGCGACTGGCTGATCTTCGGCGAGACCACCTACGGGTGGCGGCGGTACCGGGAAGCCATCGACAGGACGGGGCTCGACTACCAGACGCTGCGCAACTACGCGTGGGTGGCGCGGCGGTTCGAGCGCGACCGCAGACGGGGCAGCCTCAGCTTCGCCCACCACGCCGAGGTGGCCCGTTTGTCGCCGCCGGAGCAGGACTACTGGCTGCGCGAAGCCGAACAGCAGAAGTGGTCGCGCAACGAACTCCGCAGGGTGGTGCGCGCCAGCCTCGCCGAGCAGAGCGACAAGGCCGACATCACCCCGATCGGCCGCGACGGCGAGCGGCAAGGGGTGCCCCAGCTGGCCGCGGCTGCCGCCGACAAGCGCCAGCGGCAGGCCGCCACGCTCACCATCGAGCTGTCCGTCGGCCAGCTGGACCACTACGCGAAGGTGGCGGCCGGGCACGGCCTGTCCGTCGACAAGTGGGTGACGCAGGTGCTCGACGCGGCTGATGACCGTCACGCCACCGAGCGGCGCACGGCCTAGAGACGCCGGACCAGCTTCCGCTCCCCGTCGGTGGTGGCGGATCACGCACGCGGGGCTGAACGCGGAGGCGAATCGTTTCGCGCGCTTCCTCGCCGCGCGCGGACACAGCCGGGGCACGACCGGATCGGCGAGAACGGCGAGAACGGCGAGAACGGCGAGAACGGCGAGAACGATGAGAACGACGAGAGCGACGAGAGCGACGTGCGCACCCGCCTCCTGAAGACACTGCCGCGGAACATGGTTCCGGCCGGATGCGTCAGCAGCCCCCGGATTCCGTTGAGCCCCGCACGGAGAAGTGGACCGCGTGGCGCTCGTCGACGCGTGCCGGAACGAGCGTGCCGAGAGCGGCACGACGGCATGGTCGAAAGACCTTCGCCGGTCGCGGGCCGCACCCATGACCCCGTTGTCCTTCGCTCGGCGTCGGCTGTGGTTCCGCCCCCGTCTGGCAGGCCCGTCCGCGACGTACCACACCGCGTAGTTGCACCCGTTCTTGTAAGTAACCGTTGGGGGAGGCCCTGATGCAGGATGTCGACAAGCTTCGGACCGATGTGCGTGCCGTCGGCGATGCGCAGGAGCCGAGCCGGCCGGTGCGCGAGCCGGAAGGGTCCGCTCACGAGCGCCGGGAGGGCCTCGCTCGCGAGCGCATCGCCGTCGTAGGCGTGTCCTGCCGCCTGCCCGAGGCCGGTAACCCCCTCGCGTTCTGGGAACTGCTGCGCGACGGCAGAAGCGGCATCACCGACGTGCCGGCCGACCGCTGGGACGCGCAGCGGCTGCTCGACTCCGACGTCACGGCCCCCGGCAAGGTCGCCACCACGCGCGGCGGCTTCCTGGGCGACATCGGCGGTTTCGACGCCGACTTCTTCGGAGTCGCCCCGAACGAAGCCGCGATGATGGATCCCCAGCAGCGTCTGATGCTGGAACTCGGCTGGGAGGCGCTGGAGGACGCCGGCATCGTCCCCACGGACCTCGCGGGTACACGTACGGGCGTCTTCGTGGGCGCCATCTGGGACGACTACGCGACCCGGCTCTACAAGCACGGCGCCCAGCACATCAACCGCCACTCCGTGACCGGGCTCCACCGCAGCATCATCGCCAACCGCCTCTCCTACACGCTCGGCCTCAACGGGCCCAGCCTCGCCGTCGACGCGGCCCAGTCCTCGGGTCTCGTGTCGGTGCACCTGGCGGCCGAGAGCCTCCGCGCCGGTGAGTGCACGCTCGCGCTCGCGGGCGGCGTCAACCTCGCCCTCATCCCGGAAAGCACCATCGGCTCGACCAAGTTCGGCGGCCTGTCACCGGACGGCCTCTGCAAGACCTTCGACGCCCGCGCCAACGGCTACGTCCGCGGTGAAGGCGGCGTCTACCTGGCCCTCAAGACCCTGTCCCAGGCGGTGGCCGACGGCGACCGGATCTACTGCGTCATCGAGGGCAGCGCCGTCAACAACGACGGAGCCACCCCCGGCCTCACGGTGCCCAGCGCACACGCCCAGGAAGACGTCATCCGCCGTGCGCACGACCACGCGGGCACGCGTCCCCAGGACGTCCAGTACGTCGAGCTGCACGGCACCGGCACGCGTGTGGGCGACCCCATCGAGGCGGCCGCGCTCGGCGCCGCGCTCGGCACCGGACGCCCCGCGGACTCCCCGCTGCGCGTGGGGTCCGCGAAGACCAACGTCGGCCATCTGGAGGGCGCGGCGGGCGTCGTCGGCCTGCTCAAGACGGTCCTCAGCATCTGGCACCGCCAGCTGCCGCCCAGCCTCAACTTCGAGACGCCCAACCCCGACATCGACTTCGACGGCCTGCGGCTGCGCGTCCAGCAGGACCTCGCCCCCTGGCCCCACCCCGACCGCCCCCTGATCGCGGGCACCAGCTCCTTCGGCATGGGCGGCACCAACTGCCACGTCGTGCTGGGCGAATGGACGGAAACCGAGAGCGCCGCCGGTGACGTGCCGGAGCCGGTGGTGGTGACGGACGGGACGTTGCCGTGGCTGGTGTCGGCGAAGTCGGACGCGGCGCTGGCGGAGCAGGCCGGGCGGTTGCTGGAGTTCTTGGAGCGTCACCCGGGGGTGACGGCGGCGGAGGTCGGTCACGCGCTGGTGGCGGGGCGGTCGGTGTTCGACCATCGTGCCGTGGTGGTCGGGCGTGAACTGGTGGAATTCCAGGGCGCGTTGGCGGCGCTTGCCGCTGGTGAGCCGTCTTCTCATGTAGTGACGGGGACGGCGGCGGTGCGGCCGGGCAGGACGGTGTTCGTCTTTCCTGGGCAGGGTTCGCAGTGGGCGGGTATGGGTGTGGAGCTGATGCGCACCTCGCCGGTCTTCGCCGAGCACCTGACCGCCTGCGCGGCAGCCCTTGAGCCGTACACCGGCTGGAACCTCATCGACGTCCTCACCCAGGCGGAAGGCGCCCCCGCCCTCGAAGGCGACGACGTCATTCAGCCCGCGTTGTGGGCGGTGATGATCTCCCTGGCACGGCTGTGGGAGCACCTGGGGATCGTTCCGGACGCGGTGGTGGGTCACTCCCAGGGTGAGATCGCCGCCGCGCATGTGGCCGGTGTGCTGTCCCTGGAGGACTCCGCGCGCATCGTCGCGCTGCGCTCTCAGGCCCTCGCCGGACTCGCGGGCCACGGCGCCATGGTCTCCCTGCCGCTGCCCCTGGCCGACGCCTCCGAGCTGATCGAACGGTGGGAGGGGCGGCTGACCGTCGCCACCGTCAACGGCCCCACCGCCACCGTCGTGGCCGGTGACACCGACGCGGTCGAGGAACTCCTGTCGCACTGCCAGGGCGCGGACATCCGCGCCCGCCGCGTCCCCATCGACTACGCCTCCCACACGTCCCACGTCCACACCCTCCACGACGAGTTGCTCGAACTCCTGGCGCCCGTCGAGGCGCGGCCCGCCACCGTCGCGTTCTACTCCACCGTCGCCGGTCACCTCGGCGGGCCGATGGCCGACACCACGGTGATGAACGCCCAGTACTGGTACGACAACCTGGCCACCGCCGTTCACTTCCAGGCCGCCACCAGCGCCCTGCTGGACGACGGATACACCCTGTTCGTCGAGGCCAGCCCCCACCCGGTGCTCACCCACCCCCTCCAGGAAACCGTCGCGGACCACCCGGAGGGCGGGCAGGCCCAGGTCACCGGCACCCTGCGCCGCGACGACGGCACCTGGCAGCGCGTACTGACCTCCCTGGCCGCCGCGCACACCCACGCCGACGCCGACTGGGCGGGCTTCTTCCCCGCCACCCGGCCCGCCCCCCTCGACCTGCCCACCTACCCCTTCCAGCGGCAGCGGCACTGGATCGACCTGCCGACGGACGGTCGCATCGACGTCGACTCCGGCCCGGCCACCGCCGTGGCCACCGAGCGGCCCGAGGGCACCGCACCCGCCGAGACCCGCTCGTCGTCGCCGCTCCTCGACCGCCTCACGAAGGCGTCCCGGACCCAGCAGGAACAGATCCTCACCGACCGGATCCGCGCCGAGGTCGCGGCGATCACCGGACGCGTCACCTCGGAGACAGTGGACGTCGACCGCACGTTCAAGGACTTCGGCTTCGACTCCTTCGCGTCCGTCGAGCTGCGCAACCGGCTGAGCACCCTCACGGGCCTGAAGCTGCCGTCGACCCTGCTCTTCAACCACCCGACCCCCACCGCGGTCGCCCGCTACCTGAGGACCGAACTGCTGGGTGCCGAGGACTCCGGCAGCACGAGCCAGGGATCCCCGCTCTCCGTCAGCGCGGACGAACCGATCGCGATCGTGGGCATGGCCTGCCGCTATCCCGGAGACGTCCGCGCCCCCGAGGACCTGTGGCGCCTCGTCAGCGACGGCGTCGATGCCATCAGCGACTTCCCCACCGACCGCGGCTGGGACACCGACAAGCTTCTCGACCCCGACCCGGATCACCCCGGCACCTCCTATGTCGCCAAGGGGGGATTCCTCTTCGACGCGGCGGAGTTCGACCCCGCGTTCTTCGGGATCAGCCCGCGCGAGGCGACGGCGATGGACCCGCAGCAGCGACTGCTCCTGGAGACCTCCTGGGAGGCCATCGAGCGGGCGGGCGTCGACCCGACCGCGCTGCGCGGCAGCCAGACCGGCGTCTTCGTCGGCGCCATGACCCAGGAGTACGGCCCTCAACTGCATGACGGCGCAGCCGGGTTCGACGGATACCTGCTGACCGGCAACACCGCGAGCGTCGCCTCGGGCCGCATCTCGTACACCCTCGGTCTGCAGGGCCCGGCCGTGACGGTGGACACCGCGTGCTCGTCCTCGCTGGTCTCGATGCACATGGCGGCCCAGGCGCTGCGCAACGGCGAGTGCGATCTCGCCCTGGCCGGAGGCGCCGCCGTCATGGCGTCGCCCGGCATGTTCGTGGAGTTCAGCAGGCAGCGCGGCCTGTCACCTGACGGCCGCTGCAAGGCGTTCTCCGAGGCGGCGGACGGTACGGGCTGGGCGGAGGGTGTGGGTCTGCTGCTGCTTGAGCGGCTTTCCGACGCGCGGAGGCACGGTCATGAGGTGTTGGCGGTCGTCCGTGGTTCGGCGGTGAACCAGGACGGTGCTTCCAACGGTCTGACCGCGCCCAACGGCCCCTCCCAGGAACGCGTCATCCGTCAGGCTCTTGCTAGTGCGGGGCTGTCGGCGCAGGAGGTCGACGCGGTCGAGGCGCACGGTACGGGCACGACGCTGGGCGACCCCATCGAGGCACAGGCACTCCTCGCCACCTACGGCAAGGAGCGGCCGGGGGAGCGGCCGTTGTGGCTGGGTTCGTTGAAGTCGAACATCGGCCACTCCCAGGCCGCTGCGGGTGTCGGTGGTGTCATCAAGATGGTCATGGCGATGCGCCACGGCACCCTGCCCAAGACCCTCCACGTCGACCAGCCGTCCTCGCACGTGGACTGGTCCGAAGGCGCGGTGGAACTCCTCACCGAGAACCGTGCCTGGCCGGAGACCGGTCGTGCGTGGCGCGCAGGCATCTCGTCGTTCGGTGTCAGCGGTACGAACGCCCATGTCATCGTCGAGCAGGCCCCGGAGCCCGAGAGTGTCGCGGGTGATGTGCCGGAGCCGGTGGTGGTGACGGATGGAACGCTGCCGTGGCTGGTGTCGGCGAAGTCGGACGCGGCGCTGGCGGAGCAGGCGCGGCTGCTCCTTGAGCACCTGGACCGCTCTTCGGGTGTGACGGCGGCGGAGGTCGGTCACGCGTTGGTGGCGGGTCGGTCGGTGTTCGATCACCGTGCGGTGGTGGTCGGGCGTGAACTGGCGGAGTTCCGGGGTGCGTTGGCGGCGCTGGCCGCTGGAGAGCCCTCGTCGCATGTGGTGACGGGGATGGCGTCTGCTCAGCAGGGCAGGACGGTGTTTGTCTTCCCTGGGCAGGGTTCGCAGTGGGCGGGTATGGGTGTGGAGTTGATGCGCACCTCGCCGGTCTTCGCCGAGCATCTGACCGCCTGCGCGGCAGCTCTTGAGCCGTTCACGGGCTGGAACCTGATCGATGTCCTCACTGAGGTGGAAGGTGCTCCTGGTCTGGAGCGGGTGGATGTCGTCCAGCCCGCGTTGTGGGCGGTGATGATTTCCCTGGCGCGGCTGTGGGAGCACCTGGGGATCGTTCCGGATGCGGTGGTGGGTCACTCTCAGGGTGAGATCGCGGCTGCGCATGTGGCCGGTGTGCTGTCTCTGGAGGACTCGGCACGCATTGTGGCGTTGCGGTCTCAGGCGATCAGGCACATCGCGGGCCGTGGCGGCATGGTCTCGCTGCCTCTCCCCGTGGCGGATGCTGCAGAGCTGATTGCCCGGTGGGAGCGGCGGGTGTTCGTGGCCACGGTCAACGGCCCGTCGGCCACCGTGATCGCCGGTGACGCCGACGCGCTGGCCGAAGTCCTCGCGTACTGCGAGAGCGCGGACATCCGCGCCCGGAAGATCCCGGTCGACTACGCCTCCCACACCCCGCACGTCCACACCCTCCACGACGAACTCCTCGAACTCCTGGCGCCTGTCCAGGCGCGGCCCGCCACTGTCGCGTTCTACTCCACCGTCGCCGGTCACCTCGGCGGGCCGATGGCCGACACCACGGTGATGAACGCCCAGTACTGGTACGACAACCTGGCCACCACCGTCGACTTCCAGGCCGCCACCCGGTCGCTGCTGGACGACGGGCACAGCCTGTTCGTCGAGGCGAGCCCCCACCCGGTGCTCATCCACCCCCTCCAGGAGACCGTCGAGACCTACGAGGGCGGTGGCGAGGTCGCCGTCACCGGCACCCTGCGCCGCGACGAAGGCGACTGGCCGCGCGTGCTGACCTCCCTGGCCGCCGCGCACACCCACGCCGACGCCGACTGGGCGGGCTTCTTCCCCGCCACCCGGCCCGCCCCCCTCGACCTGCCCACCTACCCCTTCCAACGACAGCACTACTGGATCCAGCGCGCCACCACCGCCACCGATCCCCACTCCCTCGGCCTGCACGCCGCCGACCACGGCCTGCTCGGTGCCGCCGTCGCTCTCGCGGACGGCGACGGCCACCTGTTCTCCGGGCGCCTGTCGTTGCGCAGCCACCCGTGGCTGGCCGACCACGCCGTCCACGACACCCCCCTGCTGCCCGGCACCGCGTTCATCGAACTCGCCCTCCACGCCGGTGAGGCCACCGAAACCCCCCACCTGGAGGACCTCACCCTCGAAGCCCCCCTCACCCTCCCGGCCACCGGCGGCGTCCAGCTGCAGATGCACGTGGAAGCGGCCGACCGCGACGGCCGCCGGGCCCTGACCATCCACTCCCGGCCCGACGACGCCACCCCCGACCGGCCCTGGACCCGCCATGCCACCGGCACCCTCGCCCCCCAGGCGCCCACCGCGCCGGACCCGGCCGAGTGGGCGCGGGCCTGGCCGCCGGCCGGCGCCGCCCCCTTGCCCGCCGACACCTTCTACGGCCACCTCGCCGACCGCGGCTACCGCTACGGCCCCACCTTCCAGGGCCTGACCGCCGCCTGGCGCGACGGCGACACCCTCTACGCCGAGGTCACCCTCCCCGCCGACGACACCGCGGGCGCCGACCGCTTCGGCATCCACCCCGCGCTCCTCGACGCCGCGCTCCACCCGATCGTCGCCTCCGCTCCCGAGCGGGACGCGGACCAAGTGCTGCTGCCGTTCGGCTGGTCGGACGTCCAGCTGCACGCCACGGGCGCCCGCGCGCTGCGCGTCCAGATCACCCCCGCTGACGCCGGGGCACTGCGCCTGAGGCTCGCCGACCCCGCCGGGCAGCCGGTCGCCGAGGTGGCGTCGCTCGCCCTGCGGCCGATCACCACCGAGCAGCTGGCGAAGGCCGTCGCGACGGGAGGAGACGAGCACCTGTTCCGCCTGGCGTGGACCCCCATGCCCGTCACGGAGACCCTCAAGGCCGACCGGGTGGCGTTCCTCGGCTCCGTCGTGCCCGAGGCGCTGGTCACATCGCTGCCCGAGAACGTCGCCGTCGTGCGTCACCCGGAGCTGGCGCCCCTCCTCGCGGACGCCGGTGCTCCGCTCCCGGACCTGGTCATCGCCACCGGCCTGCTGGGGCGTTCCGGCCCGGCCGAGGACGTCCCCGGCTCCGTACGCGAGGCCGTTCGGTACACCCTGGACCTGCTCCAGTCGTGGCTGGCCGAGGAGCGCCTCGCCGACAGCCGCCTCGCGATCGTCACCCGGCGGGCCGTCGCGGTCGACGCCGACACCGAGTCGGCGAACCCCGTGGACGCCGCCGTCTGGGGTCTGATCCGTACGGCCGAGACCGAGAACCCGGGCCGCTTCACCGTGATCGACCTGGCGGACGAGAACGCCGTCCCCGCCGAGGCGTTCCGCGCGGCGCTGGGCGGCGGCGAGCCGCAGGCGGCCGTCCGCGACGACGACAAGCAGCTGTACGTCCCGCGGCTCGTACGGGAGATCCCGCCCGCCGACGCCGCCGCGCCGGAGCCCGCCGCGGGCGGCACGGTCCTGATCACCGGCGGCACGGGCACCCTCGGGACGCTGTTCGCCCGCCGTTACGCGGCGGCCGGGCAGGCCGGGCATCTGCTGCTGACCAGCCGCCGCGGCCAGGACGCGCCCGGCGCCTCCGAACTCGCCGCCGAACTGACCGACCTGGGCGTGCGGGTCACCATCGCCGCCTGCGACACCGCCGACCGCGACGCCCTGGCCGCGCTCCTCGCGGACATTCCCGAGGAGCACCCCCTCACCGCCGTCGTGCACACCGCCGGTGTCCTCGACGACGGCACCATCACCTCCCTGACGGCCGACAGCGTCGAGCGGGTGTTCCGCCCCAAGGTCGACACCGCCTGGCACCTGCACGAGCTCACCCGCGAGACGGATCTCGCCGAGTTCGTCCTCTTCTCCTCCGTGGCGGGCGTCCTGGGCACCCCGGGCCAGGGCAACTACGCCGCCGCGAACGTCTTCCTCGACGCGCTGGCCCAGCACCGTCGCGCCGCAGGCCTGCCCGCCACCTCCCTGGCCTGGGGACTGTGGTCCGACAGCAGCGGCATGACAGGACACCTGGACGAGGTGGATCTGACCCGCATGGCCCGCCTCGGGATCAAACCCCTCACGGCGGCGGAGGGCGAGGCGCTGTACGAGACCGCCCGCGCCACCGGCACCGCCTGCCCGGTCCCGGCCAAGATCGCCCCCGCCCTGCTCCGTCCGCACCTGGAGACCGGCACTCTTCCCGCCGTCCTCCAGGGCCTGGTGCGCGTTCCCGTCCGCAGGGCCACCGCGGCCACGGCCACCGGCGCCGCCAGCCTCGGCGACCGGCTTGCCCGCCTGTCCCCCGAGGAGGCGAAGGACGCCGTCGCCGCCCTCGTCCGCACCCACGTCGCCCTCGTCCTCGGCCACGCCACACCCGACACCATCAACCTCGGCCAGGCGTTCAAGGACCTCGGCTTCGACTCGTTGACCGCGGTGGATCTCCGTAACCGCCTCAACGCCGCCACCGGCCTTCGCCTGCCCGCCAGCCTCATCTTCGACTACCCCACCCCGAACCGCCTGGTCGGCCACCTCTACGACAACCTGGCCCCGGCCGCCCACGCACCCGCCGCGGCCCCGGCCGCGACGGCCGCCGCCGCCACCGACGAGCCCATCGCCATCGTGGCCATCGGCTGCCGCTACCCGGGCGGCGTGCGCTCCGCGGACGACCTGTGGAGCCTGGTGGCGAGCGGGACCGACGCCATCGCCGAGTTCCCGACCACTCGTGGCTGGGACATCGAGACGCTGTACGACCCCGAGCCGGGAAAGCCGGGCAAGACCTACGCGCGCCACGGCGCGTTCCTCTACGACGCCGACGCCTTCGACCCCGCCTTCTTCGGCATCAGCCCCCGTGAGGCCCTCGCCACGGACCCCCAGCAGCGCCTGCTGCTTGAGGTCGCCTGGGAGACCATCGAACGCGCTGGCATCGACCCCGCCACCCTGGAGGCCACCTCCACCGGCGTCTTCGCCGGTGTCATGTACGGCGACTACGGCAGCCGCCTCGGCTCCGTCCCCGAGGACCTGGAGGGCTACCTGCTCAACGGCAGCGCGGGCAGCGTCGCCTCCGGCCGCGTCGCCTACACCTTCGGGTTCGAGGGCCCTGCGGTGACGGTCGACACCGCCTGCTCCTCCTCTCTGGTGGCCATCCACCTGGCCGCACAGGCGCTGCGCACCGGCGAGTGCTCCCTGGCCCTGGCCGGTGGCGTCACCGTCATGGCGACGCCCGAGGTCTTCACCGAGTTCAGCAAGCAGCGCGGCCTGTCCGCCGACGGCCGCTGCAAGTCCTTCGCCGCCGCCGCGGATGGTACGGGCTGGGCGGAGGGTGTGGGTCTGCTGCTGCTTGAGCGGCTTTCCGACGCGCGGAGGAACGGTCATGAGGTGTTGGCGGTCGTCCGTGGTTCGGCGGTGAACCAGGATGGTGCTTCCAATGGTCTGACCGCCCCCAACGGCCCCTCCCAGCAGCGCGTGATCCGTCAGGCTCTGGCTAGTGCGGGGCTGTCGGCGCAGGAGGTCGACGCGGTCGAGGCGCACGGTACGGGCACGACGTTGGGTGACCCGATCGAGGCGCAGGCGCTGCTTGCCACGTATGGGCAGGACCGGCCGGGGGAGCGGCCGTTGTGGCTGGGTTCGTTGAAGTCGAACATCGGCCACTCCCAGGCCGCTGCGGGTGTCGGTGGTGTCATCAAGATGGTCATGGCGATGCGCCACGGCACCCTGCCCAAGACCCTCCACGTCGACGCCCCCTCCCCGCACATCGACTGGGAGTCCGGCGCCGTCGAGCTCCTGACGGAAGCACGGACCTGGCCGGAGACCGGCCGCCCGCGACGCGGTGGAGTATCAGCGTTCGGTGTCAGTGGCACGAACGCCCATGTCATCGTCGAGCAGGCCCCGGAGCCCGAGAGTGTCGCGGGTGATGTGCCGGAGCCGGTGGTGGTGACGGACGGGACGCTGCCGTGGCTGGTGTCGGCGAAGTCGGATGCCGCTTTGGCGGAGCAGGCCGGGCGGTTGCTGGAGTTCTTGGACCGCTCTTCGGGCGTGACGGCTGCGGAAGTTGGTCACGCGTTGGTGGCGGGTCGGTCGGTGTTCGATCACCGTGCGGTGGTGGTTGGGCGTGAACTGCCTGAGTTCCGAGGTGCGTTGGCCTCCCTGGCTGCCGGTGAACCGTCTCCTCATGTGGTGTCGGGTGTGGCGGCGGCGCAGCCGGGCAGGACGGTGTTCGTCTTCCCGGGGCAGGGTTCGCAGTGGGCGGGTATGGGTGTGGAGCTGATGCGCACCTCGCCGGTCTTCGCCGGGCACTTGGAGGCCTGTGCGGCGGCGTTGGAGCCGTTCACGGGCTGGAACCTGATCGATGTCCTCACTGAGGTGGAAGGTGCTCCTGGTCTGGAGCGGGTGGATGTCGTCCAGCCTGCTCTGTGGGCGGTGATGATTTCCCTGGCGCGGCTGTGGGAGCACCTGGGGATCACCCCGGACGCGGTGGTGGGTCACTCGCAGGGTGAGATCGCTGCCGCGCATGTGGCCGGTGTGCTGTCCCTGGAGGACTCGGCGCGCATCGTCGCGCTGCGGTCTCAGGCGATCAGGCACATCGCGGGCCGTGGCGGCATGGTCTCGCTGCCGCTCGCGGTGGCGGATGCTGCAGAGCTGATTGCCCGGTGGGCGGGGCGGGTGTTCGTGGCCACGGTCAACGGTCCGTCGTCCACTGTGGTCGCTGGTGATGCCGACGCGCTGGCGGAGGTCCTTGAGTACTGCGAGGGCCGGGAGATCCGCGCCCGGAAGATCCCGGTCGACTACGCCTCCCACACCCCGCACGTCGAGGCACTCCACGACGAACTCCTCCAACTCCTGGCTCCGGTACGCCCGCAGGAGGCAGAGGTCGCGTTCTACTCCACCGTGGGCGACCACGCCAAGGGCGCGATGAGCGATACGACGGCGATGGGCGTGGCGTACTGGTACGAGAACCTGCGCACCACCGTGGCCTTCGAGGCGACCACCCGGTCGCTGCTGGACGACGGGCACACCTTGTTCGTCGAGGTGAGCCCCCACCCGGTGCTCATCCACCCCCTTCAGGAGACCGCTGAGACCCACGAGGGCAGTGGCGAGGTCGCCGTCACCGGCACTCTGCGCCGTGACGAGGGCGACTGGCCGCGCGTGCTGACCTCCCTGGCCGCCGCGCACACCCACGCCGACGCCGACTGGGCGGGCTTCTTCCCCGCCACCCGGCCCGCGCCCCTCGACCTGCCCACCTACCCCTTCCAGCACGAGCACTTCTGGCTCCTCGACGACGGCCAGGACAACGCCGACCGCGCGGTCGGCACGGCGGCGGACCCGGCCGAGGCCGAGTTCTGGGACGCGGTCGAACGCGAGGACCTGGACGGGCTGATCAGCACGCTGGGACTCGGCGACACGGACGGCGAGCGCGACGCCGTGCACTCCGCCCTGCCAGCCGTACTGTCCGCCATGTCGTCGTGGCGGCGCCGCCGCCTCGACCGGTCACTCCTGGAGAGCTGGCGCTACCGCGCGACGTGGAAGCCGCTGCCCGGCATCGGGACCGGGGCGACACAGGGCCTCGCGGAGAGCGCCTGGCTGGTGGCCGTCCCCGAGGCGGCCGCCGCCGACCCCGCGGTGGAGACCGTGCTCGACGCGCTGCGGCAACGCCGCGCCCAGGTCATCCGCTGGGACATCGCACCGGCCGACCTGCGAGACCGCGCCGCACTCGGCCAACGCCTCACCGCCACCCTCGCCGAGAACTCGGCCCCGGACCGCCTCACCGGCGTCCTGTCCCTCGCCGCGCTCGTCGACGACGGCCTGGACACCGCGCACGAACCGGCCTCCGACGGCCTCGCTGGCACGGTCGCCCTGGCCCAGGCGCTCCAGGACACGGGCGTCAAGGCCCGCCTGTGGTGCCTGACGCGCGCGGCGATGACCACGGGCAACGCCGACGCCGTCACCAACCCGCTGCAGGCCCAGATCTGGGGCCTGGGCCGGGTCCTCGCCCTGGAAACGCCGGAGCGGTGGGGCGGGCTCGTGGACCTGCCCGCCCAGCTGGACGGGCGCGCCACGGACCTGCTGTGCGCGGTCCTCGCGGGCGCCGCCCAAGCGGACGGCGAGGACCAGGTGGCGGTGCGCGCCTCCGGAGCGTTCGGCCAGCGCCTGACGCGGGCACCACTGGGTGACGCGCCGACGCGGGACTGGATCCCGCGCGGCACCGTGCTCGTCACGGGCGGCGCGGGCGCCGTCGGCACACACGTCTGCCGCTGGCTGGCCCGGGCCGGAGCACCGCACCTGCTGCTGGTCGGCAGGCGCGGCAAGGACACCCCCGGCATCACGGACCTTCAGGCGGAGCTGACGGAACTCGGCGCGCGCGTGACCGTGGCCGCGGTCGACGTCGCCGACCGGGACGCGCTGCGAAAGCTGCTGGCGTCGATTCCCGAGGAGCACCCGCTGACCGCGGTGATCCACGGCGCCGGAGTGCTCGCGGACGGCCTGGTGGAATCCCTCACGGCACCGCAGCTGGAGCGGGTGCTCCGGCCCAAGGTGGCCGCCGCCACGGCGCTGCACGAGCTCACCGCCGACCTGGACCTCGACGCGTTCGTGCTGTTCTCCTCGGCCGCCGGAGTCTGGGGCAACGGCGGGCAAGGCGCGTACGCCGCGGCGAACGCCTACCTCGACGCGCTGGCCCAGGCACGGCGGTCGGCCGGGCTGCCCGCGACCGCCGTGGCCTGGGGGTCATGGGGCGGCGGCGGCATGGTGACCGGCGAGGTGGAAGAGCGCCTGCGCCGACAGGGAGTGCCGCCGATGGCGCCCGAGACGGCGGTGGCGGCGCTCGCCGCCTCGCTGGCCCGGGACGAGACACAGGTGACGGTGGCCCAGGTGGAGTGGGCGGACTTCGCGCCCGCCCTCACCGCGACCCGCCCCAGCAGACTCATCGCCGACCTTCCCGACGTCACCGCACTCACGGCGGCGCGCTCCGCGGGCACGCACGCCGCAGGGGAGCAGGAGGGCGACCTGGTGACCCGGCTGCGGAAGCTGCCGGACGACGAGCTGGACGACGCCCTGCTGGAGACCGTCCGTGCGCACGCCGCGGCGGTCCTCGGCATGAAGGGGCCCGACGCGATCGACGACGAGAAGGCGTTCAACGCGGCCGGATTCGACTCGCTGACCGCTGTGGAACTGCGGAACCGGCTGCGGGGCGTGACCGGGTTGCAGCTGCCCAGCACGCTGCTGTTCGACTATCCGACGCCGGTCGCCGCGGCACGGTACCTGCGCGAGGAGCTGTTCCCCGACCGGACGTCCGGTGGCGGTGCCCCCGGCGGGGCGGAAGCCGACGCGGACGACGCCGGGGTGCACCAGCTGCTCCTTTCGATTCCGCCAGCGCGGCTGCGCGAGACGGGGCTGCTGGATTCGCTGCGGAGCCTGGCGGGCCAGCCGGCGGACGGCGGCACCGAGGCGAACGAGGGCAACGGCGCGGAGCACGCGCCGGACAACGGCGACGGCCTGTCGCTGGACGACATGAGCGCGGCTGATTTGGTGCGCATGGCGATGAAGAACGACGTTCCAGACGAGATGCGGAGGTCATGATGACCGATTCGAATGATGCCGTGGTTGAGGCGTTGCGGTCATCCCTCAAGGAGACGGAACGCCTGCGCCGACTGAACGCCGAGCTGTCCGACGCGGCGCACGAGCCGATCGCCATCGTCGGCATGAGCTGCCGCTTCCCGGGCGGTGTGCGCTCGCCGGAGGACCTGTGGGACCTGGTCGTCACCGAGCGGGACGCCATCTCCGGCTTCCCGGAGAACCGCGGCTGGGACCTCGACGGTCTTTACGATCCGCAGCCGGGCACCTACGGCAAGTCGTATGTGCGCGAGGGCGGTTTCCTGCACGACGCGGATGAATTCGACCCCGGCTTCTTCGAGATCAGCCCGCGCGAGGCGACGGCGATCGACCCGCAGCAGCGGCTGTTGCTGCAGACCTCGTGGGAGGCGTTCGAGCGGGCGGGCATCGACCCGACGACGCTGCGCGGCAGCCGCACGGGCGTCTTCGTGGGCATGGCCCACCAGGACTACGGCCCGCCGCTGCACAAGTCGCCGGAAGGGCTCGACGGCTACCTGCTGACGGGCAAGTCCCCCGCCGTCGCCTCCGGTCGCCTCTCCTACGTGTGGGGTCTCGAAGGGCCAGCCGTCACCATCGACACGGCGTGCTCGTCGTCCCTGGTCACACTGCACATGGCAAGCCAGGCGCTGCGCCGCGGCGAGTGCTCCCTCGCCTTGGCGGGCGGCGTGTCGGTCATGGTGATGCCCGGCGTGTTCATCGAGTTCAGCCGCCAGCGCGGGCTCGCCCCCGACGGCCGGTGCAAGCCGTTCGCGTCCGCCGCGGACGGCACGTCCTGGGGCGAGGGCGTGGGCATGCTGCTCCTGGAACGCCTCAGCGACGCGCGGAAGAACGGCCACCAGGTCCTCGCGGTCGTACGCGGCTCGGCCGTGAACCAGGACGGCGCCTCCAACGGCCTGACCGCCCCCAACGGCCCGTCCCAGCAGCGCGTCATCCACCAGGCCCTGGCGGACGCGCGGCTGAGCGCCGACCAGGTGGACGCCGTCGAGGCGCACGGCACCGGCACGACCCTGGGCGACCCGATCGAGGCACAGGCCCTCCTCGCCACCTACGGCAAGGACCGGCCCGCGGACCGGCCGCTGTGGCTGGGCTCGGTGAAGTCCAACATCGGCCACCCGCAGTGCGCGGCGGGCGCGGCGGGCGTCATCAAGATGGTCATGGCCATGCGCCACGGCATCCTGCCGAGGACCCTGCACGTGGACGAGCCGACGCCGCACGTGAACTGGTCGGCGGGCGCGGTGGAACTCCTCGCGAAGACGCGGGTGTGGCCGGAGACCGACGGGCGGCCGCGGCGGGCCGGAGTGTCGGGGTTCGGCGTGAGCGGCACCAACGGACACCTGATCCTCGAGCAGGCGCCCGAGGACGAGCCGACGCCCGACACCGCCGACGCGGACGCGGGCGGCGTTGGCGGGCTCGTGCCGTGGGTCGTGTCGGCGCGCTCGGAGCAGGCGCTGCGGGCGCAGGCGGAGAAGCTGCGCGACTTCGCCGCCGCCGACGCGGGCCTGGACCTGGCCGCCACGGGCTGGTCCCTGCTGTCGAGCCGGGCCCGGCTCGAACACCGCGCGGTGATCGTCGGACGCGACCGGGACGAAATCCTGAACTCTCTGACGTCGCTCCACGACGGCACGGAGTCCGCCGCACTGGTGCGGGGCGTCGCCGGAAAGCTCGGCGGCTCCGCCTTCATGTTCCCGGGGCAGGGGTCGCGGTGGGCCGGTGTGGCACGGCAGCTGTACGACGCCTTCCCCGCCTTCGCGCGGAGCCTCGATGAGATCTGCGCGCGCTTCGACGCGCACCTTCCCTTCGCCCTGAAGCCCCTGCTGCTCGCCGACGAGCCCACGGGGGCCACAGGGGCCACGGAGGGCGAGCGGACGGACATCGCGCAGCCAGCGCTGTTCGCCCTGCAGGTCGCGCTGTACCGGCTCCTGACGCGCTACTGCCCGCAGCCGAAGTACCTGATCGGTCACTCCGTCGGCGAGATCGCCGCCGCCCATGTGTCCGGAGTGCTCGACCTGGACGGTGCGACCCGGCTCGTGGCCGCTCGCGGACGGGTCATGCAGACGGTGAGCGAGCGCGGCGCCATGCTGGCGGTCCGCGCCCCGGAAGCCGAAGTGAGGGCACTGCTCGAGACGTACGACCGCGTCGGCGTCGCCGCTGTCAACGGCCCGGAGTCGGTCGTGGTCTCGGGCCTGCGCGAGGAGGTCCACGCACTGCGTGAACAGCTCGTCGCCAGCGGCACGTCGGCGAAGCTGCTCAAGGTCGACCACGCCTTCCACTCCCCGCTCATGGAGCCGATCCTGGACGAGTTCGCGGGCTCGGTCGGTGAGCTGCCCGCGGGCGAGACGGCGATCCCGGTCATCTCGACCCGGCTCGGCCGCGAGGCCACGCTCCAGGAGCTGACGTCCGTCGAGCACTGGGTGCGCCACGTCCGCGAACCCGTTCTCTTCTTCGACGCGGTGGAGCGGGCCCGTGCCGCCGGTGCGCGCGTCTTCCTCGAAGTGGGCCCGGGATCGACGCTCGCGAGCCTCACCAAGGAGGCCTTCGACGCCCAGAACGTGCCCGACGCGGTGGTCCTGTCGTCCTCGCGGCGGGACCGCGACGCGGTGGAGGCACTGGTCGGCGCCCTTGCCGAGCTGCACGTGCGGGGCGGGGCCGTGGCCTGGGACGCCCTGTTCGCCACGCGCCGACGGGTGGACCTGCCGACGTACGCGTTCCAGCAGCAGCGGTACTGGCTGGACGCCACGTCCGGGGCGGGCGCGGCGGACGTGACCTCCGCGGGCCTCGCCGCGGCGGAGCACCCGCTGCTGGGCGCCGCGGTGGAGCACCCCGGCACCGACGAGGTGGTCTTCACCGACCTGTGGTCCCTGCGCACCCACGGCTGGCTGGCCGACCACGCCGTGTTCGGCACGGTCGTCGTCCCGGCGACGGCCTATCTGGACCTGGCGCTGTGGGTGGGCGACCACGTCGGGTGCCCGGCGATCGGGGAACTCTCCCTGGAAGCCCCGCTGACCCTTCCCGACGCGGGCGGCATGCGGGTGCGGGTCGTCGTCGGCGCGGTGGACGAGACGGGACACCGCTCCCTGGACGTGTACTCGCGCGCCGATGACGACGGCCGTACGGCGGGCGGCTGGACCCGGCACGCGACGGGCAGCCTGGCACCGGACGCGCCGCGGACGGCCGAGCGGACCGAGGCCGGGCGCTCGCTCGGCGTGTGGCCGCCGGACGGGGCGCGGCGACTGGACATCGACGGTCTCTACGACTCCCTCGCCGACATGGGCTTCGACTACGGTCCGGCCTTCCGCGGACTGCGCGAAGTGTGGAAGCACGGCGACGACGTCTTCGTTCTCGCCACGCTGCCGGAGACCGCGGAGGTCCTGGCCGGCGGCGGGTTCGGACTGCATCCGGCGCTGATCGACGCGACGCTGCACGCGGTGGGCGTCGGCGGCGTCCTGGAAGTGACGCACGACCAGGGCTGGATGCCCTTCTCCTGGTCCGGCGTCGAGCTGACCGGGGAGTGCGGCCCGAGCGTGAGGGTCCGCATCACTCCGACCGGCGACGGCGTCGTGTCCCTGACGATCGCCGACGAGCACGGCCACGCCGTCGCGTCCGTCGCGGCGCTGACGTTCCGGCGTGCCAGCGCCGAGCAACTGCGCGCGGCGCGCGGCGGGCAGGAGCAGTCGCTGTACGCACTGCGCTGGCAGCCGCTCAAGGAGGGCGAGCGGGAGTCCCACCGCGGGCGGTGGGGCGTCGTCGGCGCCGAGAACGGCCTGGCCTCCCGGCTCACCGCGGCGGGCGGCGACAGCGTCGGGCACTACGCGTCCCTGGACGACGCCTTGACGGGCGAGGCGCCCCGGCACCTCGTCCTGTGCCTGGACGACTTCCTCACCGGCGACCCCGACCAGCTCGCCGCGGTCACCGACGCCGACACCCGTGTCCTCGACTGGGTCCAGCGGTTCCTCGCCGAGGATCGGCTGGCCGGATCGACCCTGGTGGTGCTCACCCGGCTCGCCCTGGACACCGGCGGCGGGGAGCGTGTCGACAGCCTCCCCGGCGCGTCCGTGTGGGGCCTGATCCGCTCCGCCCAGACCGAGCACCCCGGCCGGTTCCGGCTCCTTGACACCGACGGCGAGGACGCGTCCTTGGCACGCGTGGTGGACGCGCTGGCCGTCGACGAGGACCAGCTGGCCCTGCGCGGCGGCGTCTGTCATGTACCCCGCATGGCTCCGGCCGAGCCCGCCAACCAGCAGCTGGGCGAGGTCCCGGCGGCTGGCGCGCACCGGCTCGGCATCCTGAACAGGGGAACGCTGGAGAACCTGACCTGGGTGCCCTGCCCCGAGGTGGAGGAGCCCCTGACGAGCGGGCAGGTGCGCGTCGCCGTGCACGCCGCGGGGCTCAACTTCCGGGACGTCACCATCGCCCTGGGCCTGGTGGACAGGACGGCCTTCGACACCGGGCTCGGCAGCGAGGGCGCCGGTGTCGTCCTCGACGTCGCGGACGACGTCACCTCCCTCGCGCCGGGCGACCGGGTCCTGGGTGTCTTCACCGGCGCCTTCGGCCGCGTCACCACGGCGGACCACCGGCTGCTCATGCCCGTACCCGACGGGTGGAGCTACGCCGAGGCGGCGTCCATGCCGACCACCTTCCTCACCGCCTACTTCGCGCTGTTCCGCGCGACGCGGCTGAAGAAGGGACAGCGGGTCCTCATCCACGCCGCCGCCGGTGGCGTGGGCATGGCCGCCGTCCAGCTGGCCAAGCACGTCGGCGCGGAGGTCTACGCGACCGCGAGCCCGGCCAAGTGGCCCGCCCTGCGCGCCCTCGGCATCGACGACGCGCACCTGGCGTCGTCGCGCGACCTGGAGTTCGCGCAGAAGTTCCTGGACGCCACGGACGGCCGTGGCGTGGACGTCGTCCTGAACTCCCTCGCGCACAAGTTCGTCGACGCCTCGCTGACCCTGCTGCCCCAGGGCGGGAGCTTCATCGAGATGGGCAAGACGGACATCCGCGAGCCCGAGCGGGTGGCGGCCGACCACCCCGGGGTCGCCTACCGGGCCTTCGACCTCTACGAGGAGGGACCGGACGCGATCCGCGAGATGTTCCGGTCCGTCATGGAGCTGTTCGCCGACGGCCGCGTGCGCCTCAACCCGATCTCCGTACGCCACATCCGCGACGCCCGCGGGACGTTCCGCGAGATGAGCCAGGGCAGCCACATCGGCAAGCTGGTCCTGGAGCTGGGCGACGACTTCGGCGGCGGCACCGTCCTGGTCACCGGCGGCACCGGCGGCGTGGGATCGCTGGTGGCGCGCCACCTCGTCACCGAACACGGCGTGCGGAGCCTGATCCTTGCCAGCCGCCGGGGAGCGGCGGCCGACGGCGTGCCCGAACTCGTCGCGGAGCTGGAGCGGGCGGGCGCCTCCGTCAGCGTCGTGGCCTGCGACGTCGCGGACCGGGCCGCCGTGACGGACCTGCTCGCCGACATGCCCCCCGCGTACCCGCTGACGGCGGTCGTGCACGCGGCGGGCACGCTGGCGGACGGCACGGTCGAGTCGCTGACCGCGCGGAGCCTCGACCAGGTGCTGCGCGCCAAGGTCGGCGGTGCGGTCAACCTGCACGAGCTGACCCGCGACCACACCCTGTCGGCGTTCATCCAGTTCTCCGCCCTCGCGGGCACGCTCGGCAACGCGGGACAGGCCAACTACGCCGCGGCCAACGGGTTCCTGGACGGTCTCGCGGCCCAGCGCAGGGCGTCGGGCCTGGTCGGCACCTCGCTGTGCTGGGGCTGGTGGGAGCAGAGCAGCGGCATGACCGGGGACCTGGACGAGGCCAACGTCTCCCGGATCCGGCGGATGGGCATCGCCGCGATGCCGACGCCCCAGGCCCTCGGCCTGTTCGACGCGGCGTGCGCGAGCGACAAGCCCGTACTCATCCCCGCCCGGATGGACCTGTCCGCGCTGCGGAACAAGACCCAGGAGGAACTGCCGCCCCTGCTGCGCGACCTGGTCGAGGGCAGCCGTCCCCGCCGGGCCCGGCCGGGCCAGGGCGGGGCCAGCGGCCCGGCCGGCCTGCCCACGGGCCTCGCCGACCTGCCGGAGGGCGAGGCGGAAGCGGCCGTCCTCGCCTGGGTCCGTGAGCACACCGCCATCGTGCTCGGACACCCCTCCAGCGCGGCCATCGACGCCGACCAGGCGTTCACCCACCTCGGATTCGACTCGCTGACCGCGGTCGAACTGTGCAACCGCCTGGGTTCGGCGACCGGACTGCGTCTCGCGTCCACCCTCGTGTTCAGCTATCCGACACCGCGCGAACTGGCCCAGCACATCTGCGGCCTGCTGCGTCCGGTTCCGGACGCGCAGGCGGCCGAGGACGCGCGCATCCGCGAAGTACTGCGGACCGTCTCGATCGAAGGCCTGCGCAGCGCGGGCCTCTTGGACCTGGTCCTCGCCTGCGCCGACGAGCCGCAGTCCGACGGGCAGGAGCAGGAACCGGAGGCGGGCGCACTGGCCGCCCTGGACTTGGACGCACTCATGGACCTGGCCATGGACGAGAGGGGCAACTGACATGAACGACTCCGCAGGCCGCACGGCGGAGGGCACGGACCGGGTCCAACGGGTGCTCCGCACCCTGCTGGAGGAGCGCGACCGCCTCCGGCAGGAGATCGACACCCTGAAGGCCGGACGCGGCGAGCCGATCGCCGTGGTGGCCATGGCGTGCCGCTACCCCGGAGGCGTGTCGACGCCCGACGAGCTGTGGGACGTGCTCCGCGAGGGCAGGGACGTCATCGGCGACTTCCCGCAGGACCGCGGGTGGCGGGACGTCTACGACCCCGATCCCGACCGCGTCGGCAGCTCGTACGTGCGCCAGGGCGGGTTCCTCGACGACGTGGGCGCCTTCGACGCGGGCTTCTTCGGCATCAGCCCGCGCGAGGCGCTGGCGATCGACCCGCAGCAGCGCCTGCTCCTCGAGACGTCGTGGGAGGCCTTCGAACGGGCCGGCATCGTCCCCGCCGACATCCGCGGGGAGGAGGTCGGCGTCTTCTCCGGGGTGAGCTCCACCGAATACGGCTGGCGCTTCCTGGAGGGCGGCCGGAGCGATCTCGAGGGCCACCTGCTGTACGGCAGCTCGCTGAGCGTCGCGTCAGGGCGGGTGGCGTACGAGCTGGGCCTGACCGGCCCCGCGGTGTCCGTGGACACGGCGTGCTCGTCGTCCCTTGTGGCCCTGCACCTGGCGGCGCAGTCGCTGCGCATGGGGGAGTGCTCGCTCGCCCTCGCGGGCGGCGCCCTCGTCCTGTCGTCGCCCGCGGCCTTCGTGGAGTTCGCCCGGCAGGGCGCCCTGTCGCCCGACGGCCGGTGCAAGGCCTTCTCGGACACCGCCGACGGGACCGGCTGGGCGGAGGGCGTGGGCGTGCTGCTCCTGGAGCGGCTCTCCGACGCCCGCCGCAACGGCCACCCGGTCCTCGCCGTCGTGCGCGGCTCCGCGACGAACCAGGACGGGGCAAGCAACGGACTGACCGCCCCCAACGGCCGCGCCCAGGAGAAGGTGATCCGGCAGGCCCTGGCGAACGCGGGGGTCGCGCCCGGCGAGGTGGACATGGTCGAGGCCCACGGCACCGGCACCACCCTCGGAGACCCCATCGAGGCGAGCGCCCTGCTTGCGACCTACGGCCAGGGCCGGGCACAGGACCAGCCGCTCTGGCTGGGCTCCCTGAAGTCGAACATGGGGCACGCCCAGGCCGCCGCCGGGGTCGGCGGGATCATCAAGACCATCCTCGCCATGCGCCACGGCTACCTGCCGAAGACCCTGCACGTGGAGAAGCCCTCACGCCACGTCGACTGGTCGTCCGGCGGGATCGAGCTCCTGGCGGAGGGCCGTGAGTGGCCCCGCGGGGACGGCCCGCGACGGGCTGGTGTGTCGTCGTTCGGTGTCAGCGGCACCAACGCGCACGTGATCCTGGAGGAGGCTCCGCCGCGGGAAGTGGCCGACGAGCAGGGCGACGAGCGGGACCCTGGACCGGGCGTCGTCGGCGGCCTCGTGCCGTGGGCGGTGTCGGCCAAGAGCGCGGCCGCCCTGCGGGGGCAGGCGGGCAAGCTGCGGGACTTCCTCGCCGCCGATCCGCGGGCGGACGTCGCCGCCATCGGCGCGTCGCTGCTTTCGAGCCGGTCGCGGTTCGAGCACCGCGCGGTGGTCGTCGGCCGCTCCCGGGACGAACTGCTCGGCGCTCTGGCCGAGTTGAGCGCTGGTGAGGAGTCCGCCGCGGTGGTGCGCGGTACGGCCGGGAACCTCGGCGGCGTCGCGTTCGTGTTCCCCGGGCAGGGCTCGCAGTGGGTCGGCATGGGACGGCAGCTGTACGACGCCTTCCCGGTCTTCGCCCGCAGCCTCGACGCGTGCGCGGCCGCGCTGTCGGAGTGGGTCGACTGGTCGCTGCTCGACGTGGTGCGCGGCGTGGAGGGGGCACCGACGCTCGACCGGGTGGACGTGGTGCAGCCCGCGCTGTTCTCGATGATGGTGTCCATGGCCGCCCTGTGGCGGTCCTGGGGTGTGGAACCGGCCGCGGTGGTGGGCCACAGCCAGGGTGAGATCGCCGCCGCCCACGTCTGCGGCGCCCTTTCGCTGCGCGACGCCGCCAAGGTCGTGGCGCTGCGCAGCAAGGCCCTGGTGGACCTCATCGGTCACGGCGGGATGGCGTCGGTCGCCCAGTCCGCGGAGGTCGTTGAGGCCCGTCTCGCGGAGTGGCAGGGCCGGATCAGCATCGCCGTGGTCAACGGGCCGAGCTCGGTGGTGGTGTCCGGGGAACCGGAGGCACTCGACGAGTTCGTCGCGAAGACGAAGGCCGAAGGCGCTCAGGCCAGGCGCATAGACGTCGACTACGCGTCCCATTCGCCTCACGTGACCCGGGTCCGCGACCAGGTGCTCGGCCCGCTGTCCGATGTGCGCCCGACGACGTCGGCGCTGCCCTTCTACTCGACCCTGTACGGCGAGGTCATCGACACCGCGGAGCTGAACGGGGAGTACTGGTACAACAACCTGCGCGAGAAGGTCCTCTTCGAGACGTCCGTCCGGCGCCTCGCCGGGGACGGCTTCCGGGTGTTCGTCGAGATGAGCCCGCACCCTGTCCTGACCGTCCCGGTGCAGGAGATCGTCGAGGACGTGGACGACGCGGTGGTCCTGTCGTCCTCGCGGCGGGACCGCGGGGAAGTGGACGCCGTGATCGGCTCGCTGGCCGACCTGCACGTCCGGGGCGGGTCCGTGGACTGGGACGCCCTGTTCAGCACGCGTCGGCGGGTCGACGTGCCGACGTACGCGTTCCAGCGGCAGCGCTACTGGCTCGCCTCCTCGCACCCGGCGGTGACCGCGCAGGAGGAGCCTGCGACGGAGCCGCCCGCGCCTGCGGACGAGCCCGTCGCCCTGCCGGACCTGCTCGCCACGCTCTCCGGCGACGAGGCGACGGCCGCTGTCCTCGACCATGTCCTCAAGAAGGTTGCCGTCGTGCTCGGACACTCCTCCAGTGAATCCGTCGACCCCGACGCGGAGTTCAAGGACATCGGCTTCGACTCGCTGCTCTCGGTGCAGCTGAGCAAGGGCCTGTCCACGACGACCGGACTCAAGCTGAGGCCGAACCTGGTGCTGAAACACCCCACACCGAGGCGGGTCGCCGGGCACATCCTGACGTCGATGGGCCGGTCGTGACCGGCGGTGAACGTACAGTGCGCGGGGCCCGCGAGTCCGCCCCTGACCAGGCCCGTTCCGGCCCCAGCGGCCTTGAACAGCCGATCCACGTCGGTGCGGGTGGGGGTCTTCACCGACTTCCTCAGTCTGAATTCCTACCAGTTTCTGAATTCCTACCGGTTCCGGCTTCCTGCCGGTTCCCGGACGTTTTGCTGAAAGGGTGATCTCTGTGCGTTCGTTCGGTGCGTCGTCCGCGCATGAAGGGTTGTGGCGGGCGCAGGAGATGTTCCCCGACACCCTGAACCATGCGCTGACCATGTGGAATGTGGACGGTGAGCTGGACGCGGCGGTGATGGAAGCCGCGTTCCTGCACGTGATGGGCGAGGCGGAGGTGCTGCGCGTCACCTTCGTCGACGGCGACGGCGGGCTGCGCCTCGTCCCCCGCGAACTGGGGGACTGGCGGCCGTTCTTCCTGGATGTCAGCGCCGAGGGCGATCCGGAGCGAGCCGCGCGGACCGCGCTGGCCGACATGGTGCGCCAGCCGTTCGACCTGGCGCGGGACCTGCTGTTCCGCCTCGGCGTGGTCAGGCTCGGGGCGGACCGCTCCCTCCTGGTGATCATCTACCACCACCTCATCTCGGATGGGTACGGCGCCGGTGGCCTGCTGTCGCAGCGCCTGGCCGAGGTGTACACGGCGTTGTCGCGGGGCTCGGAGGTACCGGAGCTCGAGCACCCGTGGGACGTCGAGCCGTTCGCGGCCGAGGCGGCGGAGTACCGCGCGTCCGAGCAGTTCACCGAGGACACGCGGTTCTGGCGCGACTACCTGGCGGACGCGCCCGCGCCCGCGCAGATCCCGCGTGTCGCGCTGTCCGACGCGGCGCGATCCGCGCTGGACGAGCCGATGGGCAGCGCCGACCGCTGGGGCGAGCTGACCGAACCCATCGGCATGGTGAGCCGCACGCTGACCGTTCCGCGCGCCGAGGCCGACACCTGGACCGAGACCGCGAAGTCCATGGGCGTGTGGCGGTCGTCGCTGCTGACCGCGGCCTCGGCGGTGTTCCTGCGGCACCGCTGCGACCGCCCGGAGTTCCTGCTCTCGCTGGCCGTGGGCAACCGGGGCGGGGTGGCGAGCAGGACGCCCGGCCTCGCGGTGAACGTGGTGCCGGTGCGGGTGCGGGTTCCGCTCGGCGCGACCTTCAGCGAGATCGCCGACGCGATCAGCGACGAGACGTACGACATCTTCGACCACGCCGCCTGCCACTACTCGGAGATCCAGCGCGCGAGCGCGACCGCCCTGAACGACCGCGGCAGCTTCGGCGCCGTCATCAACGTCGCCGAGTTCACGGAGCAGATCCACTTCGCCGACAGCCCGGCGCACTACCTCGGCGGGACGACCGGCACCTTCGAGGAACTGTCGGTCGGCATCTACACCGACGGCACCGCCGACAGCGACCTGTTCATCCGGCTCGACGCCCCCGTGGGCCTGTACTCCCGCGCGGAGCTGCGCTTCATCGGCGAGGACCTGATCGCGTACATCCACGCCGTCGTGGCCGCCGACGAGCGGCCGGTCGGCGCCCTTGACGTGGTGAGCGGCGCCGAGCGGGACCGGGTGCTCACCGCGCCGGACACCACGGACGCGCCGCTGCCGGGCCTGACGGTTCCGCAACTGTTCGCCCGCCAGGTGGAGAAGGCCCCCGACGCCGTCGCGGTGGTGTCCGGGGACACGACGGTGTCGTACCGGGAGCTGGACGAGCGCTCCCGCCGCCTGGCCGGGACGCTGCGTCAGCGGGGCGTCGGCTCCGAGACGGTCGTGGCGGTGGCGCTGCCCCGCTCGGTGGACCTGGTCGTCGCCCTGCTGGGCGTGGTGCAGGCGGGCGGAGCCTATCTGCCGGTCGACCCGGAGTCCCCGGCGGAGCGGATCAGGTCGGTGGCCAGGGACTCGTCGGCGCGCTTCCTGCTCACCGACGCGGCGACGGCCACGGCGCTCTCCGCCGGTCTGGACGTGCCGACGATCCTGTTCGACGACGTCCGGCCGGACGCCGCCGACGGCGACGACGGGGCGCCGGAGGTCCCGGTGCCATCGCACCAGGACGGCCTGCTGGCCGTGATGTACGGGTCCGAGCCGGGCGGCGCGCCCGCGGGAGCCGCCCTGACGCACCGGAACATGGAGCGGCTCGTCCTGGACCGCCACTGGCGGCAGGCGGGCGAAAGCACCGTGCTGTGGCACGCGCCGCACACCTCCGACGCGCTGCCCCTGGAGGTGTGGGCGCCTCTGCTGAACGGCGGCCGCGTGGTCGTGGCTCCTCCGCGGCTGGACATCGACGGGCTGACGAAGGTGCGCGCCGAGTACGACATTTCCACGGTGTGGCTGCCCGCGGACCTGTTCTCGGCGATCGCGGCGGACTGCCCCGAGCGCCTGGCCGGGCTGCGCGAGGTGTGGACCGGCGGCGACCGGGTGTCCGCGGCCGCGGTGCGCCGGTTCCGCGAGGCCTGCCCCGGCCTCGCGGTCGTCACCGGTCACGGCCCGACGGAGACCACGGTGTTCGCCGCGAGCCACCGCCTGGCCGGGGACGACCCGGTGCGCCACGCGGGCACGGTCGGCCGCCCGGTGGACCACACGGCCCTGTACGTCCTTGGGCCGGGCCTCGCACCGGTCGCCACGGGGGTGGCCGGGGAGCTGTACGTGGCCGGGCCCGGCGTGACCCGCGGATACCTCGGGCGGCCCGGCCGGACCGCGGAGCGGTTCGTGCCCTGCCCGTTCGGTCCGGCGGGCGCACTCATGTACCGGACCGGTGACCGGGTGCGGTGGGGTACCGACGGCCTCCTGGAGTACGTGGGCCGGGCCGACGCCCAGGCGGACATGCGCGGGGTGAGGGTCGAACTGGCCGAGGTCGAGGAGGCGCTGTCCGAGTACCCCGGCCTCGCCCAGTCGGCCGTGGTCGCCGGGCAGGACGATGCCGGGCAGCCGCGCCTGGTGGCCTATGTGGTCCCGCCGGCCGGCCGGACGGACCTGTCGGCCGAGGAGCTGCGCCGGTTCGCCACGGGACGGCTGCCGGAGTTCATGGTGCCGTCGGTGTTCATGGTCCTCGACCGGCTGCCGGTGACGGCGGGCGGAAGGGCGGACCGGGCGTCCCTGCCGGAGCCCACGGTCGACAACGGCTCGTACCGGGCCCCGCGCAACCACACCGAGCGGGTCCTGGCCGAGGCGTTCGCCGAGGTCCTTGAAGTGGACCGGGTGGGCATCGACGACGACTTCTTCGACCGAGGCGGCAACTCGCTGCGGGCGATCAGGCTGACCGGCCTGATCCGGGCGGGACTGAACCAGGAGGTGTCCATCCGCAAGCTGTTCGCCGCGCGCACCATCGCCGCTCTGTCGGAGACGTGGAAGGACGTCGCCCAGTCCAGCAGGCCGTCCCTGAGCCGCCGGACGAAGGGCGGGAAGGCCCTGTAGACAGGAACACGCCCCAAGGCCCCCTCATCGCTGAGGGGGCCTTCGTGTGGGGCGCCTGCGGATGATCCCCGGCAGTCACGAACTGCCCCCGCACAAGCCGTCGGTGCGCACGGACATGGACAACATGCTGTGCTCCGCCTCCGGCGAGAACCTGGTGCGGGAGTGGGAGGAAAAGCGCGGCATCGTGGACATCTAGCCCGAGCCGGGCAGGAGGAGACGACCGAGCTGCCCGACCGGGCCGCGCGGGCGGCCCTCCGGGGCACTTCCTGCTGTCCTGTCAGCGGGACAACCGGTGCCCGGGGAGTGCCCGCACTGTTTTCCCTTGCACGACGTTTCCAGGCCACCTACGGTGGCGTCGCGGTGGCCATGCCGACGGCAACGGTCAGCGACGGGGATGGCAAGGATCGGGGGCGTACGTGAATGATTTCTCGGCTGTTTCGATGGGTGGAGACCGGCTGGAACCGGAATTCGATCCTTCCCGCTCAACGATCACCGCTTGCCAGTGATTATGCAGTGATTGTGTAGCGATTGTGCAGAACCCGGTGAAGTCGAGAATCAAGCGTTCGGCCGGGACTTCGGCGATTCTGCCGCGTTTGCGTCATTGTGCGCCCGAGCCATACGGTCCCCCGCAGAGCGTCAATTTTCCACATTACCCATGGATGTCCTTCGGTCCCGTCGACAGGACAACACCGGTCGGCGAACCCACCCGCTGTCGGCGATTTCCGATCTCGATTCAGCCCGTTTTCCTCCCATACCGAGTCACCCTCGTGACGGCTAAGGACGGTGGCAGATGAGTACGAACCCCTTCGATGACGAGAACGGCCGCTTCTTCGTCGTGGTCAACGATGAGGAGCAGCACTCCTTGTGGCCGGTTTTCGCCGAGGTGCCCGCGGGCTGGCGAGTGGTCTTCGGGGAGGCGGCCAGAGCCGAGTGCCTGGAGTACGTCGAGCGAAACTGGACCGACCTGCGCCCGAAGAGCCTGCAGAAGGCCATGGCCGCGTGACGTGGCGCCGCCCTTCGTCGGGAACCTGGTGAGGGCGACGGCGAGCGCGAGCAACCCCAGCGGAGGCGACTTCCTGCGCCGTTGCCGGTTTCCGCGTCGGCCAGCGGGTGACGTACGCGAAGCCGAACGCTGAGGGGAACCGATTCGCGCGCTCACCGCTCGCGCCCATCGCCCCGGTGGGCGGCGAGTTCAACGCTGGCGACGCGCGTACCCGCCTCCCCGCGACGCTGCCGCGGAACATGGTTTCCCGCCAGGTTCGCCAACATCCCGCGGATTCCGGTGAGTCCGTACGGAATAGCGGAGCGTGCGGTGCTGATCGCAGACAGACCTTGATCGATGGCGTGCGGCCTGAAAAGATCGTCGAAGAGTGTGTGCCGTTCGGCGCCGGGAACTCCAACGCGATGACATAACGATCGACGGCGGCTTCTTCGCTCTGGTAAGGCTCAATTGGTTCCGTGTTCCTTCTCCGTCGGTGAGAATCGGTACGGAATCAGATGCCCATCAACATGTGCGCGGCAGCGGCTATTCCGGCCGCTGCCTCAGCAGCGCGTATCCGCAATGAGTCTTCCGGCCGCGGCCGTTGGGATCTACGAAGCCACTAGGGAAGAGAGGCGCCATGTATGACGTGATTGTCATCGGTGCCCGTTGTGCGGGTTCGCCAACGGCCATGCTGCTCGCGCGACAGGGATATCGCGTACTGCTCCTGGAGAAGGCGAAGTTCCCGCAGGACACGCTGTCCTCGCACTACCTCCACCAGCCGGGCGTGGCGTTGCTCGATCGATGGGGGCTGCTCGACGAACTCCGCGAGGCGGGCTGCCGCCCGATCGACCACCAGAGCTACGAGGCGCTCGGCGTCCGCCTCGAAGGGTTCTCCCTGCCGGTCGACGGCCACCGGACCACGTACGCGCCGCGGCGGTTCGTGCTCGACCCGATCCTCGCGCGCGGGGCCGTGGCCGCCGGTGTGGACTTCCAGGAGTCCTGCACGGTCAACGACCTGGTGTGGGAGGGCGACCGGGTCGTAGGCGTGCGGTACACGACACCCGGCGGCGCCGAGGCGACGGAGCGGGCGCGGCTCGTCGTCGGCGCGGACGGCATGCGCTCACTGGTGGCCCGCAAGGTCGGCGCGCAGAAGGTCGTCGAGCACCCGCGGGTGACCTGCGCCTACTACAGCTACTGGGCGGGGGTTCCCGCGCACTTCGAGCTGTACGAGCGGACGGGGCGCTGGATCGCCCTCGCCCCCACCAACGACGACCTCACGCTGATCATGACCTACTTCCCGCAGAGCGAGTTCTCGCACGTGCGCACCGCGGTGGAGCCCTCCTACCTCGAAGCCGTCCGCACGACGGCCCCCGAGCTGTACGAGCGGATGCAGGCGGGCGAGCGCGTGGAGCAGATGTACGGCACGGGAGCCCAGGAGAACTACTTCCGCAAGGCCTTCGGACCCGGATGGGCCCTGCTCGGCGACGCGGTTCACCACAAGGACTCCATCACCGCCCGCGGCATCACCGACGCCTTCATCCAGGCCCAGACGCTCACCGACCACATCGGGGAGCAGCTGCACGACGACGCGGCACTCGAGGCGGCGCTGAAGGGCTACGAGAGCGACCTGCACGGCAAGTTGTACAGCTTCTACCAGGGCGCGATCAACGTGGCTGAGCTCAAGCCCGAGCGGAACGCGGAGATGGTGCGGAAGCTGGTCGGTCACCAGGACCTGATCGACCGCTACTTCTCCACGGTGTCGGGTGCCTATTCCTTCGACGACTTCTACAGCAACGAACTCCTGACAGTACTTGATCAGAACTGACTGGCGGATTGCTCCCCGATAGCCCTGCCGATTTTGGAGACTCAATGATCCCGTTGTCGTTCGCGCAGCGCCGACTGTGGTTCGTGGACCGGTTCGAAGGTCCGTCGCCGACCTACAACGGCGCTTCCGCCCTGCGGCTGACCGGTGACCTGAGCGTGGGCGCGCTGCAGGCGGCTTTCCATGATGTCATCGACCGGCACGAGGCCCTGCGGACGGTGATCGTCGAGGACAGCGACGGCGTTCCGCTCCAGCGGGTCCTGGAGACCGAGGAAGTGCCGTTCGACCTGCCCGTCGTCGAGGTCGCGGAGGATGACCTCGCGGCGGCGGTCGACGAGATGGCCACCGGGACCTTCGACCTGGCCGTCGACATCCCGCTCCGCGCCCGGCTGCTGCGCAGCGGGGAGCGCGAGCACACGCTGGTCGTCGTGGCGCACCACATCGCGATGGACGGGGAGTCCTTCGGGCCGCTGTTCCGTGATCTGAACACGGCCTACGCGACCCGCAGGGAGGGCGGGGCCCCGGCGTGGGAGCCGCTGCCGGTGCAGTACGCGGACTACGCGCTGTGGCAGCGGGACGTACTCGGGGACGAGTCCGACCCGGACAGTGTGGCGGCCAGGCAACTGGCCTACTGGCGCGGGGCGTTGGCGGATCTGCCGCAGCCCCTGGCCATGCCGACGGACCGCCCGCGTCCGAAGGCGATGAGCCAGCACGGCGACATGGCCGTGTTCTCCATCGACCCCGAGCTGCTCGGTGCGGTGGAGAAGCTGGCCGCGGAGCAGGACACCACGGTGTCGATGGTCATGCACGCGGCCCTCGGAGTCCTCCTGCACCACCTCGGCTGCGGCGACGACGTGCCCATCGGCGCGCCGATCGCGGGCCGCACCGACGAGGAGCTGCGCGACCTCGTCGGGTTCTTCGTCAACACCTGGGTGCTGCGGGTCGACCTGTCGGGGAACCCGACCTTCGCCCAGCTCCTTCAGCGGGTGCGGGACCGGTCGCTGGCCGCGTACGACAACCAGGACCTGCCGTTCGAGCGTCTCGTGGAACTGCTCAACCCGGACCGGTCCACCGCCTACAACCCGTTCTTCCAGGTGATGCTCTCCTGGCAGCCGCCCGTGCCGGACCTGGAGATCCCCGGCCTCGACGTCGGGTTCCAGAGGCTGGAGACCAGGACGGCCAAGTTCGACCTGTTCTTCGACCTGGTCCCGAACCTCTCGGGCGGGGCGCGCTGCCGCCTTGAGTACCGCACGGAGCTGTTCGACCGGGCCACCATCGAGGCCCTCGCGGACCGGTTCGTCCGCGTGCTGAGCCAGCTCGTGGCCGACTCGGGGCGCGGGATCAGCGGTGTCGACGTGCTCGACGCGGCCGAGCGTGACCTGCTGCTCACCCAGTTCAACGACACCGCGACCGAGGTGCCCGCGCTGACGGTCCCGGAGCTGTTCGAGGGCCAGGTGGCCCGGACGCCGGACGCCACGGCGCTCGTGTGCGACGACCGGACGCTGACCTACCGCGAGCTCGACGACCGGGCCAACGCCGTGGCCTGGGAGCTGGTCCGGCGTGGCGCCGGGCCCGAGGACCTGGTGGTCCTCGCGCTGCCGCGCACCGAGGACCTGGTGGCCGGGCTGCTCGGCATCCTCAAGTCCGGTGCCGGATACGTGCCGATGGACCCGCAGTACCTCGCCGGCCGTGCGGAGACCGTGCTGTCCGAGGCCCGCCCGCGCTTCGTGGTCACCGACACCGCGACGGCGCAGGACCTGCCGCGGCACGACATGGTCACCGTCAACCTCGACGAGCGCGCCCAGTGGGAGGCGCCCACGAGCACGCCTGACAACGCGGGGCGCACCGCGCCGCTCTCCCCGGACAACCTGGCGTACGTGATGTACACCTCCGGCTCCACGGGCAAGCCCAAGGGCGCCGCGATCACCCACCGCAACCTCGTCAACGGCGTCCGCGAGCTGGTGCGCGTCCTCGACGCGCCGACCGGATGGAAGATGCTGGCCGGTACCTCGGTCAACTTCGACGTCTCCGTCTTCGAGCTGCTGACCACCCTGTCCACCGGCGGCACCGCCGAGGTCGTGCCGAACGCCCTCGCGCTCGGCGAGCGGGACGGCTGGGACGGCCACGTCGTCAGCGCGGTCCCCTCGGTCCTCGGCGAACTGGTGGGCCACCTGGAGAAGACGCCCGACGTGCGCTCGGTCGTGCTCGCGGGCGAGGTGCTCCCCGCCCGCCTCGTGCAGCAGCTGCGCGAGGCCCTGCCGGGAGCGCAGATCGTCAACTCGTACGGGCAGAGCGAGAGCTTCTACGTCACCACGTACTCCCTCGCCGCGTCCGAGGAGTGGGCGGAGGGCGAGGTCGCGCCGATCGGCACCCCGCTGGGCAACATGCGCACCTATGTGCTCGGCCCGGGGCTCGCCCCGGTGCCGCAGGGTGTGGTCGGGGAGCTGTACGTGGTGGGGGACTGCCTGGGCCGCGGCTATCTCGGCCGCCCGGGTATGACCGCCGAGCGCTATGTCGCCAACCCCTTCGGCCCGGCGGGCGAACGGATGTACCGCACGGGCGACCTGGCCCGCTGGAACGCGCGCGGCCAGCTCGAAGTGCTCGGCCGGGCCGACGGCCAGGTGAAGGTGCGCGGCTTCCGCATCGAGCCGGGCGAGGTCGAAGCGGTGTGCGAGCTCTACCCCGGCATCAGCCAGGCCGTGGTGATCAGCCGCGAGGTGCCCTCGGGCGCACGTCAGCTCGTCGCGTACGTCGTGCACGACGGCGACGGCGACGCCGTCGGCCTCGACGACGGCGCGGGCGGCGTCGGCGACGTGAGCACGATGGCCGGTGCTTCGTCCGCCGAACTGCGCCGGTTCGTGGCGGCGCGGCTGCCCGACTACATGGTGCCGTCGGCCTTCGTGACCGTGGGCCGGATGCCGCTGGGGCCGACGGGCAAGCTGGACCGCTCGGCGCTGCCCGAGCCGGAGTTCGTGGGCGAGGCCTACCGGGAGCCGCGCACCGAGGCCGAGGCGATCATCGTCGCGGCGTACGTGGATGTGCTCGGCGTGGAACGGGTCGGCATCGACGACGACTTCTTCGCCGTCGGCGGCGACAGCCTGCGCTCCATCCAGGTGGTCGCGCGGACCCGCGCCCGGGGCCTGCAGGTCACCACGCGGGAGATCTTCGAGTGCCGCACGGCGGCCCGCCTCGCCGAGGTGGCCTCCGTCCGCCAGGACCAGGCGCCCGCGCTCGCCGAGCTGGAGGGCGGCGGCGTCGGCCCGATGCCGTCGCAGCCGGTGGCGCGCCACGTGTTCGAGCACGGCGGCGGCATCAACCGCTTCGCCATGTCGATGGCGCTCGAGCTGCCCGCGGGCATCGACGAGCAGGGCCTGGCCGCGACGCTCGACGCCGTGCTCGACCGGCACGACCTGCTGCGCGCCCGCCTGATGCGCGACGGTGAACTCTCCCTGGACGTAGCCCCGGTGGGAGCCGTGCGCGCGGGGAACCTGCTCCACCGGGTCGCCTGCGACGGCGACGGCCGCTGGGACGATCCTTCCGCCCTCGCGGCGGCGAAGGCGGAGCTGGACGCCGCGGTGGGGCGCCTCGACCCGGAGGCCGGGACCATGGCGCAGTTCGTCTGGTTCGCCCCGGAGTCGGGTGCGGGCAGGCTCCTCGTGGTGCTGCACCACTTGGTGGTGGACGGCGTCTCCTGGCGCATCCTCATGTCGGACTTCGCCGAGGCCTGGCAGCAGGTCCGCACCGGCAAGGCGCCCGAGCTGCCCGCGGTGGGCACCTCGGCCCGCCGCTGGGCGCGGGCGCTGCAGGACGAGGCGTTCTCCGAGCAGCGGGAAGCGGAACTGGGGTACTGGCAGGACCTGCTCGAAGGGCCCAACCCCCCGCTGGGCACCCGGGCGTTCGACCCCGCGGTGGACGTGTGGTCCACGGTCGAGACCGTGCAGGTGGAGCTGCCCGCCGACGTCACCGAGGCGGTCCTGACCAAGCTCCCCGCCGCGTTCAAGGGCACCGGCACCGACGTGCTGCTCGCCGCCCTCGCCCTGGCCGTCAACCGGTGGAGCGGCGCCGACCGCTCGACCCTGGTCCGGCTCGAAGGACACGGCCGCGAGGAGGACGTCGTCCCCGGCGCCGACCTGTCCCGGACCGTCGGCTGGTTCACCAGCATGTACCCGGCCCGCGTCGACGTGCGCGACGTGGACCTCGCCGACGTCCTCACCGGCGGCTCCGCGGCCGGCAAGGTGATCAAGCTGGTCAAGGAGCAGCTGCGGCAGATCCCGGACAAGGGCGTCGGCTACGGACTGCTGCGGTATCTGAACACCGAGACCGCCGAGCTGCTGGCCGAGTGCCCGGTGCCGCAGATCGGCTTCAACTACCTCGGCCGGATCTCCGACACCGACGTGCCCGAGCACCTGCGCGCGCACGGATGGGGACCGTCCTCCTGGTCCGCCGCACTGCTCCCGGCGCCCGACCCGGACCTGCCCGCCCTGTCCGCGCTCGAGGTCAACTCCGTCGCCGTGGACACCGCCGAGGGCACCCGCCTGCAGGCCGCCTTCATGTTCCCCACCGGGGTGCTGTCCCGCGAGCGGACCGCCGAACTGGCCGAGCTGTGGGTCGAGGTCCTGAACGGCATGGCCACGCACGCCGCGCGGCCCGGCATCGGCGGGCTCACGCCCTCGGACGCCCCGCTGGTCAAGGTGAAGCAGGACGAGATCGAGGAGTGGGAGGCCCGCTACGGCCGCCTCGTGGAGGTGTGGCCGCAGTCGCCCGGGCAGTCCGGCATCCAGTTCCAGGCCGCGCTCGCCGAGGGCTCCTACGACGTCTACCACATGCAGCTGGTGCTGCATCTGACCGGGCAGGTGGACCCGGAGCGCATGCGGGCCGCCGGGCAGGCGATGCTGAGGCGGTACCCGAACCTGCGCGCCGCGTTCGGCACCTCCGCCGACGGCGACCCGATGCAGGCGGTGCCGGAGCACGTGGCCCTGCCCTGGCGGCACGTCGACCTGCCCGGCCGCGGCGAGGCCGAGCTGAACGCGGCGCTCGACGAGTTCCTCGCCGCCGACCGGGCCGACCGGCTCGACCCCGCCCGGCCGCCGCTGTTCCGCCTGGGGCTGCTCACCGGTGGACAGCAGCAGGCCAAGCTCATCATCACGGCACACCACACCGTCTTCGACGGCTGGTCATCGCCGCTGGTGATCAGGGATCTGATCCGGCTGTACGCCGGGACCGAGGAACTTCCCCCGGTCCGCGGCTACGGCGACTACCTGACCTGGCTCTCCACGCACGACAGCGAGGCGTCAGCCACCTGCTGGAAGGCCGAGCTCGACGGATTCGAGCAGCCGACGCTCGTCGCCCCGAACGCCTCCCTCCAGGAGGGGGCGTCCGCGATCGGGAAGGTCGAGGTGCCGCTGTCGATCGACAAGGGGCGCGAACTCGCCCGGCGCGCCGCGGAGATCGGGGTCACGCTGAACACGCTCCTGCAGGGCGCGTGGGCGGTGCTGCTCTCGAAGCTGACCGGGCAGCGGGACGTGGCGTTCGGCGCTGCCGTCAACGGCCGCCCGGCGGATCTGGTCGGCTCCGACGACATGGTCGGCCTGTTCATCAACACCCTGCCGATCCGGGTGTTCTGGCGGCCGGACCAGAGCGTGGCCGACCTCGTCACCGAGCTGCAGGACCGGCAGATGGCGCTGCTCGACCACCACTACTACGGGCTCGCCGACATCCAGCGCGACAGCGGCCTTCCCGCCCTGTTCGACACGTTCATCGGGTTCGAGAACTATCCGCTGGACCGCGAGGGCATCGTCGAAGCGAACGCCTCGGCGGGGCTCACGATCGACGCCATCCGGCCGATCGCGGGCGCGCACTACGCGCTCGCCCTCTCCGCCTCCGACCCCTATCTGAGGCTCTCCCTCGACTACCAGAAGGACCTCTACACCCTCGCCGACGCCGAGGCCATCGGCGCCCGTCTTATCCGGGTGCTCGAGCAGGTGCTCGCCGACCCGCAGACGCCCGTCCACGCGATCGAGGTGTTGTCGGAGGACGAGCGGGAGCGACTGCTGCGCGAGGTCAACGACACCGCGCACCAGGTGACCGGCGGCACCCTGCCGGACGCGTTCGAGGCCCAGGCGGAGCGCACCCCGGACCGTGTCGCGGTGGTCGGCGAGCAGGAGACGCTGACGTACGGCGAGTTCAACCGGCGTGCCAATCAGCTGGCGCACTGGCTGGTCGAGCAGGGCGCGGGCCCCGAGCGTCCCGTCGGCGTGCGCATCCCGCGCTCGGTCGAGCTGATGGTCGCCGCCTGCGCGGTGGCCAAGGCGGGCGCGGTCTACGTGCCCATCGACCCCGAGCTGCCCGAGGACCGGGTGCGGCACATGCTCGACAGCGCCAAGCCGCTCCTTGTGCTCGAAGAAGCCCTTCCGGACGTCTCCTCCTACCCGGAGACCAATCCGGAACACGGGCTGCTGCCCGACAACATCGCGTACGTCATCTTCACCTCCGGTTCCACCGGCGGCCCCAAGGGCGTGCAGGTGTCGCACCGGTCGATCACGAACCGGATCGAGTGGGGCCTGGAGCACTTCGACGTCACGGCCGAGGACCGGGTCCTTTTCAGCACGGCGCCGAGCTTCGACGCGTCGGTGCCGGAGATGTTCGCGCCCTTGCAGGTGGGAGCCGCCGTCGTGATCGCGCGCCCGGACGGGCGCCGGGACCCGGCCTACCTGGCCGAGCTGATCCAGCGGGAGCGGGTGACCGGCGCGGTCTTCGTGTCCTCCCTCCTCGCGGCCTTCGTGGACGAGCCCACGGCGAAGCAGTGCACCAGCCTGCGCTGGGTCGAGGTCGGAGCCGAGCCGTTCCCCGCCACGCTGGCCAACCGGTTCGTCGAGCTCCTTCCGGGCTGCGTCGCGCACAACCTCTACGGCCCCACCGAGGCGTCCGTGGAGGTCACGACGCGGCGGCACGAGCCGGGCTCCGACCGCCTTCCGATCGGCACGCCGGTCTGGAACACCCAGGTGTACGTCCTGGACGCGGCGCTGCGTCCGGTCGCGCCCGGCGTCGCCGGTGAGCTGTACCTCGCCGGCACCGCGCTGGCGCGGGGCTATCTGGGACAGACCGCGCTGACCGCGAGCCGGTTCGTCGCCTGCCCCCATGGCGAGTCCGGCGCGCGGATGTACCGCACCGGCGACGTGGTGCAGTGGACCAAGGACGGCCAGCTCGAGTTCGTCGACCGGACCGACTTCCAGGTCAAGATCCGCGGCCGCCGCATCGAGCTCGGCGAGATCGAGGCGGTGCTGCGCACGCACCAGGACGTCACCAGCGCGGTGGCCGTCGTGCGGGAAGACCGCGCCGACGACCAGAGGCTGGTCGCGTACGTGGTGGCGAACGGCACGGCGGACCCGGCCGGCCTCGACATCGAAGCCTTGCGGGGACTGCTCCAGGAGAAGCTGCCGGAGTACATGGTCCCCTCGGCGATCGTGCCGCTCGCCGAGTTCCCCAAGACACTCAGCGGGAAGCTCGACCGCTCCTCACTCCCCGCGCCCGACCTCGCCGAGGCCGCGTCCGGACGGGCACCGCGCAACCACAAAGAAGAAGTCCTCTGCCGACTGTTCGCCGAGCTGCTCGGGGTGGAGGAGGTCGGCATCGACGCCAACTTCTTCGATCTCGGGGGGCATTCGCTGCTGGCCACCCGTCTGATCGGCCGCATACGCAACGAACTCAACATCGACGTGAAAGTCACGATGATCTTCACCAATCCAACTGTCGCCCAGTTGGTGGAGCAGCTCGGTGAACCGGCCAAGACGAACCGGCCCCAGCTGCGTCAGATGACCGTTTAGGAGAAGCGTCGATGATCCCGTTGTCCTTTGCTCAGAGCCGAATGTGGTTCCTGCACCGTCTGGAAGGCCCGTCCGCCACATACAACGGTCCGTTCGCGTTGCGTGTGGAGGGGCCGTTGGACACGGCGGCCCTGACCGCGGCGGTGAGGGATGTCGTCACCCGGCACGAGAGTCTGCGCACCCTGATCGTGGAGAACGCGGACGGCACGCCGGAGCAGCGGATCCTGCCGCCGGAGGAGGCGGCCATCCCGGTCCGGCTGGTCGATGTGGCCGCTGAGGCGGTGGACGCCGCGCTGCAGGAGGTGGCGTGTGAGCCGTTCGACCTGGACACCGAGCTCCCTTTGCGGGCCGTGGTGTTGCGGGTCTCTCCGCAGGAGCACGTGCTGGTGTGCGTGTTCCACCACATCGCCGGGGACGGGGCGTCGATGGCGCCGTTCGTACGGGATGTGCTGACCGCTTACGCGGCCCGCCAGCAGGGCGGCGCCCCCCAGTGGGAGCCGCTGCCGGTGCAGTACAAGGACTACACCCTGTGGCAGCGGCAGCTGCTGGGCGACGAGAACGACCCCAGCAGCGTCACCGCGGCGCAGCTGGAGCACTGGCGCAAGCAGTTGGAGGGCGTGCCGCAGCCGGTGCAGCTGCCCCTGGACCGGCCGCGGCCGACGGTGACCGACCACCGGGGCGGCTATGTCGACTTCGAGCTGGAAGCGGAGCTGTTCGCCGGGATCGGGAAGCTGGCCGCGGGCAGCGGTGCCACGGCGCCTATGGTCTCTCAGGCTGTGCTCGCGGTGCTCTTGCACCACTTCGGCGCGGGGAACGACCTGACGATCGGCAGCCCGATCGAGGGGCGCGCGGACGAGCAGCTCGACGATCTGATCGGGTTCTTCGTCAACACCTGGGTGCTGCGGGTGGACCTGTCGGGCAATCCGACGTTCAGTGATCTCCTGGAGCAGGTGCGGGTCAGGGCCCTTGCCGCGTACGACAACCAGGACTTGCCGTTCGAGCGCCTGGTGGAGCTCCTGGCGCCGGAGCGTGCCACCTCCTACCAGCCGCTGTTCCAGGTGATGCTGGCCTGGCAGTTCCCGTGGTCGGAGATCGAGCTGCCGGATCTGCGGATCACGCCCGTTCCGGTGGGCACCGGTGCCGCCAAGTTCGACCTGTTCTTCAACTTCATCCCGGCTCCGTCCGGGGCCGCGTACGGACGCCTTGAGTACGCCGCGGCGCTGTTCGACCACTCCACGGCCCAACGCCTCATCGACGGTTACATCCGCGTGCTGCGGCAAGTGATCGCCCAGCCGGAGACGCGGCTCGGCAACGTGGACGTCCTCACCGACACCGAGCGGGACCGGCTCACGCAGCTGAACGCCACGACCACACCGGTACCCGCGGCGACGGTGGCGGATCTTGTCGCCGCGCAGGCGGCGCGGACGCCGGACGCGGTGGCGGTGGTCTCGGGGAAGACGGCGTTCTCGTACGCCGAGTTGGAGGCCCGCGCGGACCGGCTCGCGGCGGTGCTGCGCGAGCGCGGGGTCGGTCCTGACGTCCTGGTGGCGGTGGCCCTGCCGCGCGACGCGGACCTGGCGGTCGCGCTGCTCGCCGTGCTCAAGGCGGGCGGTGCGTATCTGCCGATCGATCCGAACTATCCGGCCGCGCGCGTGGACCTGCTGCTCAGCACGGCCGATCCGGCCCTGGTGCTGACCGGTGGCGAGGCGGCGGCGACGGTGGCCGAGAGCCGGTCGCCGCTCCTGGACCTCGGCGACCTGGACCTGGACCTGGACCTGGACCTGGACGGTCCCGCCGTCGCGGCCCCGGCCGCTGGTGTCCGGCCGGAGAACCTCGCCTACGTGATGTACACGTCCGGCTCGACCGGGGTCCCCAAGGGCGTGGGCATCACCCACGCCAGTGTGGTCAACGGCGTGCGGGACCTGAGCCGGATCGTGCGCGTGGAGTCCGGTTCGCGGATGCTCGCCGCGACCTCGGTGAACTTCGACGTCTCGGTGTTCGAGATCTTCACCGCGCTCACCACCGGGGCGAGCGTCGAGATCGTCCGCGACGTACTCGAACTCGCCGAGCGCGACCAGTGGTCGGGCACCACCATCAGCGCCGTGCCCACGGTGTTCTCCGCCCTGCTCGACCAGCTCGGCACCGACGGCGCGGGCGGCCTCAAGCTCGAGGTGGACACCGTCATCCTCGCCGGTGAGGCGCTCTCGGCCGACCTGGTCGGCAAGGTGCACAGCGCCCTGCCCGGGGTGCGTGTCGTCAACGCCTACGGGCAGACCGAGAGCTTCTACGCCTCCACCTTCACGCTTCCGCGGCAGTGGAGCGAGACCAGCGCGGTGCCGGTCGGGCAGCCGCTCGCCAACATGCGCGCCTACGTCCTTGGGCCGGAGCTGGCGCCGGTCGCGCCGGGTGTGATCGGTGAGCTGTATGTCGCCGGGCTTGTCGCCCGCGGCTACCACCAGAAGGGTGGCGCGACCGCGGAGCGGTTCGTGGCCTGCCCCTTCGGCGAGCCGGGGGAGCGGATGTACCGCACCGGTGACCTGGCCCAGTGGGACGACAACGGCCAGCTGAGGTACGCGGGCCGGGCCGACGCCCAGGTCAAGGTGAACGGCATCCGGGTCGAGCCGACCGAGATCGAGACGGTCCTCGCCCAGCACCCCGCGGTCAACCAGGCGGCGGTCACGGTGTGTGAGGACCGCGTCGGCAACATGCGCCTCATCGGCTACGTGGCGCCGGTGGGCGCCGCGGACGGCGAAGCGGACCGGAGCGCCGACGTTTCGGTGGCGGAGCTGCGGCGGTTCGTGGCCAAGCGCCTTCCGGACTACATGGTGCCCACCCAACTCCTTGTCCTGGACCGGCTGCCGCTGACCGCGAGCGGAAAGCTGGACCGGGCCGCGCTGCCCGAGCCGGAGTTCGCGGGCGGCGCGTACCGGGCGCCGCGCAGCCAGGTCGAGCGGGTCCTCGCCGAGGTGTTCGCCGACGTGCTCAGCACCGAACACGTGGGCATCGACGACGACTTCTTCACCAGCGGCGGCGACAGCATCCGCTCCATCCAGGTCGTCGCCCGCGCCAAGCCGCGCGGCGTCGTGGTCACCACCCGCGAGATCTTCGAGCACCGCACCGTCGCCCTGCTCGCGGAGCTGGTCGAGGGCCGCGCGGACGAGGAGCGCGTGACCCTTGCCGAGCTGCCCGGCGGCGGCGTGGGCTGGGCTCCGCTGCCGCCCACGGCGGCGCACATGCTCGCCCTGGGCGGCGGCATCAACCGGCTGTGCATGTCGGCGATGCTCACCCTGCCCGAGGGCATCGACCGGGCGGGCCTCACCGCCACCCTGCAGGCCGTCCTCGACGGGCATGACGTGCTGCGCTCCCGCCTCGACGAGGCGAACCCCGGCCTGCGGATGGAGCCGGTCGGCAGCGCCGACGCCGGCGTGCTGCTGCGGGAGATCGCCTACGAGGGCGCCGATGTGCAGGCCGAGCTGGACGCGGCCGCCGACCGCCTCGACCCCCACGCAGGCGTGATGGCGCAGTTCGTGTGGTTCACCCCCGCCACCGCGGCGGAGCCGGGCCGACTCCTGATCGTGCTGCACCACCTGGTCGTGGACGGCGTGTCGTGGCGGATCCTGCTCCCGGACCTGGCCGCCGCCTGGCAGCGGGTCCGCGACGGCGGCCTGCCGCAACTGGCCCAGCCGGGCACGTCGTTGCGGCGGTGGACGCACGCCCTGGCCGAGCAGGCCACCAGCCCCCAGCGGGTGGCGGAGCTGCCCGTGTGGCAGGAGATCCTGGCCGGGGACGACCCGCTGATCGGGGCGCGGGAGCTGGACCCCGCGCGCGATGTCACGGACACCGTGGACACCGTCCGCGTGCAGATCCCCGCCCACGTCACCGAAACCCTCCTGAACACCGTGCCCGCCGTGTTCCACGGCGGCGTCGACGACGGCCTGCTGACCGGCCTCGCCCTCGCCCTCGCGCGCTGGCGCCAGACGCGCGGCACCGCCGCGACGTCCGCCCTGGTCCGCCTGGAGGGTCACGGCCGCGAGGAGCACCTGGTGCCCGGCGCGGACCTGTCGGGCACCATCGGCTGGTTCACCGCCATGTACCCGGTGCGCCTGGACGTGACCGGCATCGACATCGCCGACGCCTTCTCCGGCGGCAAGGCCGCGGGCAAGGCGCTCAAGGCGGTCAAGGAGCAGCTGCGGGCGGTGCCGGACAACGGCATGGGCTACGGCCTGCTGCGCCACCTCAACCCCGAGACCGCAGAGGCGCTGGCGACGGCGCGGCAGCCGCGGATCGGCTTCAACTACCTGGGCAAGTCCTCCAGCGCGGACCTGCCCGCGGAGCTGCGCGGCCTGGGCTGGGGCGGGGACACCACGCACCAGGACCTGATCCCCGCACCGGACGCGGACATGCCGGTGCTCTCGGCCCTGGAGATCAGCGCGGTGGCCGCCGACACGGCGGCCGGTGAGGAACTGACCGCCTACTTCGGCTTCCCCACCGGTGTGCTCTCCCGCGAGGAGGTCACCGAGCTCGCCGGGCTGTGGGCCGAGGCCCTGACCGCCCTGGCCCAGCACGCCACCGCCCCCGACGCCGGCGGGCTGACCCCGAGCGACGCGCCCCTGGTGAAGGTGGGCCAGGATGAGATCGAGGCCTGGGAGGACCGCTTCGGCAAGCTGGACAAGGTGTGGCCGGCGACGTCGGCGCAGTCCGGCATCCTCTTCCAGTCGACCCTGGCCGGGGCGTCGTTCGACCCGTACCACATCCAGCTGGTGTTCCACCTGACCGGCGAGGTCGACCCGGAGCGGATGCGCCGGGCCGGGCAGGCGCTCCTGGACCGCTATCCGATCCTCCGCGCGGCGTTCGTGGGCCGGGCGGACGGCGACGTGGTGCAGGTGGTGCCGGAGCACGTGGCCCTGCCGTGGCAGCACCTCGACCTCACGGCCGCCGACGAGGCGGAGCGGACCGAGGCGTTCGAGCGGTTCCTCGAGCAGGACCGGACCACGTACTTCGACGCGGCCACCCCGCCGCTGATCCGGATCGGGCTCGCCGTCCTCGAACGCGAGCGCCCCGAACTCGTCATCACCGCCCACCACGTGCTCTACGACGGCTGGTCCACGCCCCTGCTCCTGCAGGACCTGCTGATGCTGTACGCCGCCGACGGCGACCCGTCCGGGCTGCCCGCGACCCGCGACTACGGCGACTTCCTCGCCTGGCTCGCCCGCCAGGACCAGGACGTGTCCGCCCGGGTGTGGGCCGAGGAACTCGAAGGGATCGACGAGCCGACCGTGCTCGCTCCCGGCTTCGAGGGCGCGGACGACGAGGGCCGCGGCCAGGTCGACATCACGATTCCGCGCGACGTGACGCTGAAGCTCGACCGGGTGGCCGCCGATCTGGGCATCACCATGAACACGCTGGTCCAGGGAGCCTGGGCCTTGGTGCTCGGCGAACTCACCGGCCGTCAGGACGTGGTGTTCGGCACCACCGTCTCCGGGCGCCCGCCCGCGGTGGCGGGCGTGGAGTCGATGGTCGGGATGCTCATCAACACCGTTCCCGTGCGCGTCTCGTACGCGCCCGGCGACACGTTCGCCGAGTTCCTCACCCGGCTGCAGAGCCGGCAGGGCAGCCTCGTGGATCACCACTACTACGGGCTCGCGGAGATCCAGCGCGCGACCGGTCAGCAGACCCTCTTCGACACACTGGTCGTCTTCGAGTCGTTCCCCGTCGACGACGACGGCCTCAGCGCCGCCTCCGACGCCCCCGACGGGGTCGGCTACGACGGCTTCCGCCCGTCCGCGGGCAACCACTATCCGCTGTGCCTGATGGCGGCGGCCGCTCCGCACCTCGAGGGCATCATCCAGTACGCCCTCGGCGCCTTCGACCAGGAAACGGTGGAGAAGCACGCGGCCCGCCTGGTCGGCTTCCTGCGGCAGCTGGCCGCCAACCCCGAGCTGAGGATCGCGCAGCTCCAGTCCCTGGAGCCGGCCGAACGCGACCAGATGCTGGCCGTGCTGAACGACACCTCGGGCCCGGCCCGGGAGGTCACGCTCACCGAGCTCTTCGAGGCGCAGGTGACGCGGACCCCGGACGCGGTGGCCGTGGTCTGCGAGGGCGACTCGCTCACCTACGCGGAACTGGACGCCCGCGCCGAGCGCCTCGCGTCCGATCTCGCCGGACGCGGGGTGGGCCCGGACACGGTGGTGAGCGTGGTCCTGCCGCGTACGGCGACCATGGCCGTGGCGCTCCTGGGCGTGCTCAAGGCGGGCGGAGCCTATCTGCCCGTCGACCCCGCCTACGCCGCCGCCAGGCTCCCGCACATCCTGCCCGGCGCCCAGCCCCACCTGCTCCTCACCGACGCCGACACCCGGGCGGTCGTACCGGCCACGGACGTCCCCCTCGTCCTCATCGAGGACATCGACCTCCTGGCGACCGCTCCGGACGCCGAAAAGGCGCAGGCACGGCGGAAGGCCAGCCCCGGAAACCTCGTCTACGTCGTCTACACCTCCGGCTCCACCGGCGTGCCCAAGGGCGTCAGCGTCAGCCACACCACCATCGTCAACGCCGTGGACACCATGGTCGCGCAGGGTGCGATGGAGTCCGGCCGACGGGTGCTGCTCGCCGCCTCCTTCGGCTTCGACGTCGCCACCTTCGAGCTGTTCGCCGCGCTCACCAGGGGCGGCAGCGTCGAGATCGTCCGGGACGTGCTCGCGCTGACCGAACGCGAGAGCTGGGACGTCGACGTCATCTGCTCGGTGCCGTCGGCCTTCGCGGAACTCGTCGACCAGCTCGGCGACCGCATCCGGCCCACGGCCCTGAACATCTCCGGGGAGGTGCTGACCCCGGCCCTGGCGGAGCGGGTGCGCGGACTCTGGCCGCAGGCGCGGGTCCTCAACAGCTACGGCCCGAGCGAGACCTTCTACGCCACCTCCCACCTCCTGGAATCCGACAAGCCCTATGCCGACGGCGTGCCCATCGGCCGCCCCTTCCCCGGCGTGCGCGCCTACATCCTCAGTCCGCGCCTGACCCTGCTGCCCCCGGGTACTCCGGGCGAGCTGTATCTGGCCGGGGCCGGGCGCGGTTATCACCGCCAGCCCGTCATGACCGCCGAACGCTTCGTTCCCGACCCCTATGGGCCGCCCGGCGCCCGGATGTACCGCACCGGCGACGTCGCCCGACTCACCCCGGACGGAGAGCTGCAGCACCTGGGCCGCGTCGACACCCAGGTCAAGATCCGCGGCTATCGCGTCGAACCCGGCGAGATCGAGGCCGCCCTGACGGCCCACGCCCACATCGCCCAGGCCGCCGTCGTGGTCCAGGAGAACGGCGACCGCACCCCCGACCTGATCGCCTATCTCGTCCCCGACCAGGGCGAGGACGTCCCGGACCTGGACGAACTGCGCGGCCACCTGTCCGGGCGGCTGCCCGAGTACATGGTCCCCGCCGCCTACGTCGCGCTCGAGCGGCTGCCGCTGTCGCCCAACGGCAAGCTCGACCTCAAGGCCCTGCCCGCCGCCGACCTCACTCCCACCACGCCCTTCCGGGCACCGCGCACCACCCGCGAGGAGGTGCTGGCCAAGCTCTTCGGCGAGGTGCTCGGCCTGGAGCGGGTCGGCATCGACGACGGCTTCTTCGAGCTCGGCGGGCACTCCCTGCTCGCCACCAGGCTGATCAACCGTGTCCGAGCCGAGTTGGGGATCGAGATTCCCATTCGCAAGATCTTCGACCTGTCGACGGTTTCCGCGCTCGCCGCGTGGACGGAGGAATCGGCTGTTCCCCTTCGCCCCAATCTCCGCAGGATGATCACAGAGGAGCAAGACCAGTGATTCCGCTTTCGTTCGCACAGCGCCGCATTTGGCTGACGCACCAGCTCGAGGGCGGGGCCGAGACCTACAACATCTCCCCGGCGTTCCGGCTGACCGGGACACTGGACCAGGACGCCCTCGGCGCGGCGATCCGCGACTTGGTCAAACGGCACGAGCCGCTGCGCACCACGATCGTGACGGACGAGCAGGGTGAGCCCTACCAGCGGATCATTCGGGCGGCTGAGGCGTCGGTGCCCCTGCCGGTGGTTGAGGTGGCGCCCGACGATGTGTCCGGAGTGGTCAAGGAGTTCATCGCCCACCGGTTCGACCTGGCGGCCGAGATCCCCTTCCGGGCGATCCTGTTCCGCTGCGGCCCCGAGGACCACCTCCTGGTCCTGCTCGTGCACCACATAGCCTCGGACGGCGTCTCGGGCGGGCTGATAGCACGGGACGTGTCCCTCGCCTATGCCGCCCGCCTGGAGGGCCGCGAGCCGGGGTGGGAGCCGTTGCCCGTGCAGTACAAGGACTACGCGCTGTGGCAGCGTGAGCTGCTCGGTGACGTGGCGGTCCCGGGCAGCCTGGCTGCGGCGCAGGCCGAGTACTGGCGCAAGGAACTCGCCGGGGTGCCGCAGCCGCTGAACCTGCCGCTCGACCGCCCGCGGCCCGCACAACGGAATCTGGAGGGCGACAAGGTCACCTTCGCGTTGGAGGCGGAGGTGGGGGCCGGGCTGCAGAAGCTGGCCGACGAGCGCGGCATGACCATTCCGATGGTCCTGCAGGCCGCCCTTGGCGTGCTCCTGGGCAAGCTGGCCGGCGGGGACGACGTGACCATCGGCGGTCCGATCGCCGGGCGGACCGATGACGCGCTGGCCGACCTGGTCGGGTTCTTCGTCAACACCCAGGTGCTGCGGGTGACTCTCTCCGGTGACCCGTCGTTCTCCGACCTGCTCACGCAGGTGCGGGAGAAGACGCTGGCGGCCTACGAGCACCAGGACGTGCCGTTCGAGACCCTGGTCGAGTTGATCAACCCCGAGCGCTCCACGTCCTACCAGCCGCTGTTCCAGGTCATGCTCGCCTGGCACAACTGGGAGCGGGGGAAGTTCGAACTCCCCGGGCTCGAGGTGGAGTTCGAGCAGCACGTCACGTCGACGTCGATGTTCGACCTGTTCTTCAACATGGCCGTAGACGAGTCGGGGGCGCTGCACTGCGACCTCCAGTACTCGACCGAGCTGTTCGACCGGGACACGGTCGAGGCCGTCGCCGCCCGGTTCGTGAGCGTCCTTGAGCAGGTGACCGCCGACCCGATGGCCCCCGTCAGCGCCGTCGAGGTGCTGTCGGAGGGGGAGCGGGACTGGCTGGTGCGGGGCGTCAACGACACCGCGCACCCGGTGGCCGCCGACACCCTGCCGGGCGCCTTCGAAGCCCAGGTGGAGCGTGACCCCGACCTGATCGCGCTGGTCGGCGAGCAGGAGACGCTGACGTACGGCGAGTTCAACCGGCGTGCCAATCAGCTGGCGCACTGGCTGGTGGAACAGGGCGCGGGCCCCGAGCACCTGGTGGCGGTACGCATTCCGCGTTCCGTGGACCTGATGGTGGCGCTGTACGCGGTGGTGAAGGCGGGGGCGGCCTATGTGCCCATCGACCCCGAGCTGCCCGAGGACCGGGTGCGGCACATGCTCGACGGCGCCAAGCCGCTCCTTGTGCTCGAAGAAGCGCTTCCGGACGTGTCCGGATATCCCGAGACGAACCCCGAGCGCGCGCTGCTGCCGGACCACGTCGCGTACGTCATCTTCACCTCCGGCTCCACCGGCGGCCCCAAGGGCGTGCCGGTCTCCCACCGGTCGATCATGAACCGGTTGGCGTGGGGCCTCGCGTACTTCGAGGTGGGCCCCGAGGACCGGGTGCTGCTGAGCACATCGGCGAGTTTCGATGTGTCGGTGCCGGAGCTGTTCGCGCCCTTGCAGGTGGGTGCGGCTGTAGTGATCGCGCGCCCGGACGGGCGCCGCGATCCGGCCTACCTGGCCGAGCTGATCCAGCGGGAGCGGGTGACCGGCGCGGACTTCGTGCCTTCCCTGCTGGAGGTGTTCCTCGCCGAACCCGCGGCCAAGCAGTGCACCAGCCTGCGGTGGATCGAGGTCGCGGGCGAGGCGTTCCCGCCGGCACTGGCCAACCGGGCCGCCTACACGCTGCCCGACTGCGGTGTGTACAACCTCTACGGGCCCACTGAGGCGTCGGTGGAGGTCACGGCGTCGCGGCACGAGCCGGGCGCGGACCGCCTTCCGATCGGCGCGCCGGTGTGGAACACCCAGGTGTACGTGCTGGATGAGGCGCTGCGCCCGGTGGCGCCCGGCGTGACCGGCGAGCTGTACCTGGCCGGTGCCGGGCTCGCCAGGGGTTATCTGGGGCAGACCGGCCTGACCGCGCACCGGTTCGTCGCCTGCCCCTACGGGGCGCCCGGGACGCGGATGTACCGCACCGGGGATGTCGTGCGGTGGACCAAGGACGGCCAGGTCGAGTACATCGGCCGCAGCGACTTCCAGGTGAAGGTCCGGGGTTTCCGCATCGAGCTGGCCGAGATCGAGAGTGTGCTGGCCGCGCATCCCGGGGTGGCGCAGGCGGCGGTCGTGGTGCGCGAGGACCACAAGGGCGACCAGCGGCTCGTGGGCTATGTGGCGCCCGCTCCGGATGCCGCGGTGATGGCCGACGCCGACGCCCAGGTGGATGAGTGGCGCCAGGTCTACGAAGAGACGTACGCCGATTCCAGCGACACGGAGCTGGGCGAGGACTTCCAGGTGTGGACGTCGGCGTACGACGGTCAGCCGATTCCGCTGGAGCAGCTGCGGGAGTGGCGCGAGGCCGCGGTGGCGCAGGTGCGGCGGTTCGCGCCGCGGCGGGTCCTTGAGATCGGCGTGGGCTCCGGTCTGCTCCTCGCGGAGATCGTCGGCGAGGTGGACGAGTACTGGGGCACCGACATCTCGTCCACGGTCGTGGAGCGCGTCCGGGAGCAGGCCGCACAGGCTGGGCACGGTGACCGGGTCCGCCTGAGCGTCCAGGGGGCCGATGACGTCTCCGGGCTGCCCCAGGGCGGGTTCGACACCGTGGTGCTCAACTCGGTGGTGCAGTACTTCCCGAGCGTCGAGTACCTGGACCAGGTGCTGCGCCAGGCCATGGAACTCCTCGCCCCGGGCGGCCGCCTGATCGTCGGTGACGTCCGCAACGCCGCGACGCTCCGGCTGCTGCTGACCGCGGTGCAGCGCGGGTCGCACCCGCACGCCTCGCACGGCGAGGTGCGGACGCTGGTGGAGCAGGCGCTGCTCGCCGAGGGGGAGCTGGTGGTCGCCCCGGAGTGGTTCACCGAGTGGGCGCGTGAGCACGCCGGCGGGGTCGACATCCGGCTGAAGGCGGGCCAGGCGCACAACGAGCTGACCCGGCACCGCTACGAGGTCGTCCTGCACAAGCAGCCGGCCGACGTCCTCGACCTGGCCGCAGTGCCCGCGGTGCCGTGGGGCCGGGAGGTGTCCGACCTGGACGGCCTGGACGGCTGTGTGGAACGGGCGGGTGGCCCGGTGCGGGTGACCGGGATACCCAACGCGCGCCTGACCGAAGAGGCCGCCGACGCGACCTTTGCCGGTGTCCTGAAGACGGACGCTCCCTCCGGCAGTCCGGTCAATCCGCAGGACCTCCTCGCCTGGGCGCGGCGGCAGGGCAAGGATGTGGTCCTGACCTGGTCGGGCCAGGCCGTCCACAGCTTCGACGCGGTCCTGCTGCCCGAACAGCGAACCGGGCAGACCGTCACCGGAGGGTTCGTTCCCAGCGCGGCGGCCGGGCAGATCCGGGCGAACACCCCCGCTCTGGCCAAGGCGATCGGCCCGCTGCTCGCCGAGCTGCCCAAGTACCTGCGTGGACGCCTTCCGGACTACATGGTCCCGGCCGCGATGGTGCCGCTCTCGGAGCTGCCGCTGAATGCGGCGGGCAAGTTGGACCGGCGCGCGCTGCCCCCGGAGTACACGGCCGTCGTCAGCGGCGGAGGGCCGCGCAACTCCCATGAAGAGAAGCTGTGTGGCTTCTTCAGCGAGTTGCTCGGCGTGGAGAAGGTCGGTATCGATGACGACTTCTTCGCGCTCGGCGGGCACTCGTTCCTCGCCACCCGGCTCAGTGCCAGCATCCGCAAGGAATTCGGCATCGAAATGCCCCTGCGGACGATCATCCAGTACCCCACGGTGGTCGAGCTGGCCGCGCTGCTGCTGTCCGGCAGCATCCCCGGCGAACACGCCGACTCGCTCGATGTCGTGCTCCCGTTGAACAGGGATCCCGGGACGGGGAAGTCGCCGGTGTGGTTCTTCCACGGAGGCGGCGGCCTCGGCTGGGCGCACTTCACCTTCGCGCCGTATCTGGACCGGCCGGCCTACTGCTTGCAGTCCCGCGGCTCCAACGGCGAGGACCCGGTGGCGGGGTCGGTCGAGGAGATGATCGACGACTACCTCACCCAGATACTCAAGATCCAGCCGGAGGGGCCCTACAACCTGGTCGGCTGGTCCTTCGGCGGCCCGGTCGCGCAGGCCATCGCGGACGTCCTTGACCGGCGTGGGCACGAGATCGCTCTCCTGGCCGTCCTGGACTCCCAGCCAGCATGCGAAGGCAGCGGGTTCAGGCTGCCGGAGGTGGCCGGCCGGACGAAGGAGCTCTACCGAGGGGACATCGAGGAGCTCTTCGGCCAGTTCATGAACACCAAGAACATGGACACCTTCATGGACAACATGTCGAGGGTGGGTTCCAACAACCTGCAGCGGATGGCCGAGTTCCAGACTCCGGTCTACCGCGGTGACCTGCTGTTCTTCAACGCGACGAAGGACAAGGACACGTCGTACGCGCCTGACTGGGAGCCGTTCATCCAGGGGTCGATCGAGTCGCACGACGTGGACGCCACGCACCACGACCTGCACATGCCGAAGTCCGCGGCACACATCATGGAGGTCATCACCCGCAAGCTGGCGGAGTGACGGGGGAGGGCCACCGAATGGACGACGGGGATGGCCGGGCTGACAGAACCCGGCGTCTCCGTGGAATCCCAGGACCGGAGCGCGTGGTCGCGCGTGCCGTTCGTAGGGAGCGGGACGTTCGTTGTTCCACCCGCATGCGCTGATGTCCTGCGCCGGAGCGTTCCGGCGCAGGACCCCGCGCCTGGCACCAGGTCACTCGACGAGTTCCCCGTGTGCCTGTGCAGGCCTGACCGGCGATACACCCAGCCCCGAGCAACATCGCGTTCCGGGGTCTGAACGAGACTCCACACTTCGGAAGGCGATGATGATGAGCGAGACGTACAGCGCGGCGAAAGACATCGGCGGTGACGCTGTCCGGGCACCCCGGACGGGTGCCGGAGCGGTCCTGCGCAAGGAGGACCTGCACCCCGGCATCGCGGATCCCGTGATGGACACGATGAACTTCCTCAACGAGATCACCCTGAACTACCCCGAGGCCATCTCCTTCGCCCCGGGCAGGCCGTACGAGGAATTCTTCGACACCGAGCAGATCTTCACCCATCTGCGCCGCTATCTGGACCACTTGGCCGCCCAGGGGCGCTCACCGGCCGACGTGCGCAGGGCGATGTTCCAGTACGGGCCGTCCGCCGGGTTCATCCGCGAGATCATCGCCGACTCGCTCCGCCTGGACGAGGGCATCGACGTTCCGCCGGAGTCGATCGTGGTCACGGTGGGCTGCCAGGAGGCGATGTTCCTGGCGCTGCGCGCGCTCATGTCCGGTCCCGACGACGTGCTGCTGGTCTCCAGCCCTTGCTACGTGGGGATCACCGGGGCGGCGCGGCTCCTCGACGCCGAGGTGGTCGCCGTCGAGGAACGGGAGGGCGGTCTTTCGTGTGCCGACCTGGAGGCCGCGGTCCTGGCCGAACGCGCGCGGGGCCGCAAGCCCCGCGCGGTGTACGTGATCCCCGATCACTCCAACCCGTCCGGCGTCACCATGCCGCTGGAGACCCGGCACGAACTGCTGGCCCTGGCCGACCGGTTCGACCTCCTAATCCTTGAGGACAGCCCGTACCGGTTGGTCAGCCCCGGCGCACAGGTGCCCACGCTGAAGTCGCTCGACCAGGGCCGACGAGTGATTCACCTGGGCTCGTACGCCAAGTCCCTGTTCCCCGGCGCGCGGGTGGGCTACGCCGTCGCCGACCAGCAGGTGGTGAGCGCGGACGGGACCACCGGTCTCTTGGCCGACGAGCTGGCCAAGATCAAAAGCATGATCACCGTGAACACCTCCGCACTGAGTCAGGCGGCGGTGGCGGGCGCCCTGCTGGCGTCCGGCGGCAGTGCCGCCGAGCTGAACACGGGCATGGCCGCCCACTACGGCGACACCATGCAGGCCGCCCTGCGGGTCCTGGAGCGCGAGTTCCCCGCCGAGCGCCGGTCCCGGCTCAAGGTGAGCTGGAACGCGCCCAGCGGGGGCTTCTTCCTGACCCTGCAGGTGGCCTTCCGCGCCGACAACGACGCGCTGGGCCGATCCGCGCAGGACTTCGGTGTCATCTGGACGCCGATGTCCTACTTCCATCCGGACGGTGGGGGTGAACACACCATCCGGCTGTCGACCAGCTACTTGACCCACGCTGATGTGGACGAGGGCATCCGACGGCTGGCCGATTTCATCGAGTCCGAGGTTGCCGCGGCGCAGCGCCGCGGCTGAGTTCCGTTGAGTGTGCACCCTGGAGGTGGGCTGTGGAGATCCAGTCGATTGACCACATCGAGCTGTTCGTCGAAGACGCCGAGGACGCGGCCGTCGGTCTGTGCGACCAATTCGGTTTCGCCGTCGCCGGTCGCGGTGGAGCCCGTACGGGTCTGCGCGGATGCGAGTCGGTGCTGCTGCGCCAGAACGACATCACCCTGCTGGTGACCTCGGCCACCAGCCCCGATCACCGTGCCGCCGAGTACGTCGAGCGGCATGGCCAGGGCGTCGGTGTCATCGGTGTGCGCGTGGACGACGCTCAGGCCGCGTTCGCCGAGGCGGTCGAGCGGGGAGCCGACCCCGTCGCCCCGCCCCACACCGTCGGCTCCGAAGGAGCCCAGGTCGTCTTCGCCTCGGTGAGCGGGTTCGGCGACGTGGAGCACCGGTTCGTCTCCCGCGGCCGGGCCGACGGCCCGTTCGCCCCGCTGATCGACGAGAGCGGCTACGACCGCTCCGGTACGGGCCTTTTCACGGAGATCGACCACCTCGCGGTGTGTGTGCCCGCCGGCACGCTGACGGAGACGGTGCGCCGCTACGAGGAGATATTCGGCCTCCGCCAGACCTTCGAGGAGCAGATCATCGTCGGCTCCCAGGCCATGGACTCCAAGGTCGTCCAGAGTGAGTCCGGACGGCTGACGCTCACCATCATCGAGCCGGACATCACCCGTGCCCCGGGCCAGATCGACCGGTTCATCGCGACCCACGACGGCGCCGGGGTCCAGCACATCGCGTTCCTGACCGAGGACATCCTGACCGCCGTGCCCAAGAGCGCCGAGCGGGGCGTGCGCTTCCTCACCACGCCGCCGAGCTACTACGACATGCTGACGCCCCGGCTCGGCCCGATCGGGGTCCCGGTGGAGGCGCTGCGCGAGCTCAACGTCCTGGCCGACCGCGACTACGCGGGGGTCATGCTGCAGATCTTCACCGAGTCGCGGCACGAGAGGGGCACTCTCTTCTACGAACTGATCGACCGCCGTGGCGCCCGCACCTTCGGCAGCAACAACATCAAGGCCCTCTACGAGGCCGTGGACCGCCAGCAGACGAGCAACCCGACCGGCCAGGCCTGAGATGTGCCCTGCGGCGGTAGCGGCCCGGCGCGATCCTCGCCGGCGATGAGTGTCATGGAGGACAGGCGATGAGACTGACGCTAGGCGACTTCGCGAGCTCGGCCCGATCCCGACTCGCCCCCGCGGTCTGGGACTTCTTCGAGGGCGGCGCGGGCGAGGAGCGGACCCTGGCGGCCAATACGGAGGCCTTCGACCGGCTGTGGCTGCGGCCGCGGGTCCTGCGCGACGCCGCCCGCCCGGACACCGCGACCACGATTCTCGGCCGCCCCTGGGACGCGCCGCTGGGGGTCGCCCCGATGGGCTACCACACGCTGGCCCACCCGCTGGGCGAGCTCGCCACCGTCCGCGGGACGGCGGCGGCGGGCCGGATGCCGGTCGTGATCAGCACCTTCGCCGGGCGTGACATCGAGGAACTCGCCGCCGCCGACGGCGGTCCGCTCTGGCTGCAGGTCTACTGCCTGCGTGATCGGTCGATGACGCGGCGCCTCATCGAGCGTGCGCAGGGCGCGGGCTTCGAGGCGCTCGTCCTCACCGTCGACACCCCCCACATGGGCCGGAGGCTGCGGGACCTGCGCAACGGCTTCCGGCTCCCCGAGGGCATCGTCCCGGCCAACCTCGACGGGCAGGACTTCACGGTGCCGGCCGCGCACGCCAGGTCCGAGTTCGCCCCTCTCGACTGGTCGGTGGTGGACTGGCTGCGCTCGATCAGCCCGCTGCCGATCCTGTTCAAGGGGATCCTCACCGACGCCGACGCGGTGCGGGCCGTCGAGGCGGGGGTGGACGGCATCATCGTGTCCAACCACGGCGGGCGCCAGCTCGACGGTGTTCCCGCGACGCTCGAGGTCCTGCCGGAGATCGCGGCGGCGGTGGGTGGGCGCGTCCCCGTCCTGCTCGACGGGGGAGTGCGCCGTGGCCGGGACGTGCTCGCCGCGCTCGCGCTCGGCGCCGACGCGGTGCTCGTGGGCCGTCCGATCCTGCACGGCCTCGCCGTCGACGCGGACCAAGGGGTGACGGACGTGCTGAACGTCCTGCTCGGTGAACTCACCGACGCCATGGCACTCGCCGGGATCCGCGCGCTCGCCGACATCGGTCCCGACCTCGTCAGGCCCGCTGCTGGCGCCGATCCACGGGTCCTTCACCCCGCCGCGCTTGGGGCCCTGCAGCCGTAGACAGGCGCGTTCGAGACAGCGAAGGCGGGCGCCGCTCCGGCGCCCGCCTCGCGAGTTCTCCCACCCCGCGCTGTCTCCACCCCGCGCTGTCTCCACCCTGCACTGTCTCCACCCCGCACGGTCTCCACAGCACACCGTCACCACAGCACACCGGATGGGCGCGACAAGGCACGACGGCGCCGCACTCCGACGACGGCAGGGCGCGGCACATCCAGCGAAGCGCTGCTCAGCGGAGCCGCCACCCGCGGCTCTGCAGGGCCGCCACCAACACCTCGCGCAGGCCCCGGGTGACGCTGAGCTGAGCGAGACCGGCTGGCTGGGCGGCCGAGTGCTCCAGGTGGACGTCTTCGACGTTGACGCCCGCTCGGGAGGCGTCGGTGAAGAGCCGGGCCAACTCGCCCGGCTGGTCGCCGATCACGACCGTCACCGTCTCGTACTGTTCCGGTACGGTGCCGTGCTTGGCGGGAATCCGGGCCTGCCCGGCCTGGCCGCGGCGCAGCAGGTCCTTGACCACGCGCGCGCCGTTGCCGCGCTTGTCCTCGTCGGTGGCCCCCATGGCCCGCAGGCCCGCGACGGCGTCGTCCAGGCCCTCCGACAGCTCTTCGAGCAGGTCGGCCACCACCAGTGCGTTGGCGTCGAGGATGTCCACCCACAGGTCCGGATCCGCGGCCGCGATGCGGGTGAGGTCGCGGACACCCGACCCCGCGAGGCTCACCATGCGTTCGTCGGCCTGTTCCAGGAGGGCGGCGACGAGGCTCGCCACAAGGTGCGGGGCGTGCGAGACGAGGCCGACCGCGCGGTCGTGGGCCGCCGCCTCCATCAGCACGGGCACGGCCCCGCACATCGCCACGAGTTCGAGCGTGGTGTTCAGCGTGTCGGTGTGGGTGTCGGCGGTCGGGGTGAGCACCCAGTTGCACCCGTCGAAGAGGTCCGCCCGAGCGGCGAGCGGCCCGCTGCGCTCACTGCCCGCCATCGGGTGGCCGCCGAGGTAGCGCGTGGTGTCGCAGGCGAGGGCGATGGCGTCCTGCTGCGGCCTGGTCTTGACGCTGGCGACGTCGGTGTAGTGCCGCGCCACACCTTCGGCCTGCAGGCGTACGACGACGTCGGACACCAGCGCCGGAGGGACGGCCACGATGGCCAGATCCACGGTCCCCGGCGGCTTCTCCACGGTGCCGGCGCCGAGCGAGGACGCGATCCTGGCCGCGGTGGGGTCCGCGTCCCGCAGGTACACGCTCACACCGTGGGCTCTGAGGGCCAGCGCGGCTGAGGTTCCTATCAAACCGGTGCCGACTACCAGGGCGTTTTCCATAGAGACCATGTCCCTTTCCTGACCGTTGCCGCTCCGCGGCCCTGGGGGACCGAGGGCGCCGGTGTTGATGTGGCCGTTGTCCGGCGGCCACTCCAGGCCGTCACCTCGGTCCCCGCCGAGTCTCGCCACCCGGCACCAGCGGGCGCCGAGTGAGAGGGTTGCCACGGTCGCGGCGGTCAAGGCCGACAGGAGGGCGGCGTACACCGGCCACAGCGAGTGCTGTCCCTCGTCGTTGGCCAAGACGATGAAGCGGCCGCTCCCGCCGTCGAAGGGACGGGTCGTCAGTCGCTCGCCGGAACCGGCTCGGACGGAATCGCCTCGATGACGTTGAAGATCGATTCCCCGACGGGCAGCACCCTGCCCCGGACCAGGCCCGCGGCGGCGAACAGCTTGTCGAACTCGGACAAAGTGCGCTCCCGGCCGCCGAGGAGCACCAGCATGCCGAGATCGCTCCAGCGCGCCGGATGGGCTTCGGAGGTCTCGGGAACGATGAGCTCGCACACCACTATTCGACCGCCAGGGGCAAGCGCCCTGACGCTGGCGCGCAGGATCTCGGCGGCCTTCTCGTCGTCCCAGTCGTGCAGCACGCTGCCCAGCAGGTGCACGTCGGCGCCCTTGGGAAGCTCGTCGAAGAAGTCGCCGGCCACCAGCGTGCACCGGTCCCGGAACGGGGCGAGCGGGGAGTCGTGGGCCGCGAGATCGACCACGGATCCGCGATCGAACAGCACGCCGCGCAGCTGCGGTTGGGCCTGCAGGATCATGGACAACACCGTGCCGATGCCGCCGCCGATGTCCATGACCGTGTGCGCCTCGTCCCACACCGGCAGGGCGCCCATGCCGGTGTACAGGCGCCTGGCGCGCTCCCGCATCCGGGAGTTGAAGGCGGCGTCGGACGTGGACTTCGTGTCCTGGTCCTCGAAGAAGGTCTGGCCGTAGGCCGCCGGGAGCGGCCGCCGTTCCGCGGCGGCATCCGCCGCCTGCAACCAGGCCCGGTGGGAATCCAGGTTGGACAGCGTGGCCCGCATCGACAGGGGTGAGTCGGCCTTGAGCACCGCACCCAATTCCGTGGGGGTGAAGCGCCCACGGTGATCCCGGGCGAAGAAGCCCGCCCCGGTGAGGGCGTTCATCAGGCTCATGAGCGGCTCCGCCGCGAAGCCGACGGCGGCCGCGAGTTCCTCAGGCGTCGACCCGTCCGGCGAACATGCGTCGGCCACACCGAGACGTGCGGCTATGGCCAGCGAGTAGGGCAGTACCGCGACGATGCTATCGTCCGCCATCAACAGGAATTCGCGTACGACCGGATCGGGCACGCCGCGCACCAGCTTTTCCAACTCAGTCAACGTCCTCGCCCCCTTCCTTAGTCAATGTCATCCGGATAGCGAAACTAGTTCCGCTATCCGGGGGCTGGGATTTGCGCTGCGGGTTCATCACGTCATTCCCGTCTTCATGCGCTGTACGAATGCGAGTCTATACAGAAGTTGCTTGCAAAATACAGAATCATATCTCGATCCGGGCAGGTGGCTTGCGTATTCAACTGCCCTGGTGCGGGAGGCCGTCAAGGAACAGGGCGGCGCGGTGACCCTGTCGTCGCGGCGGCGCCGGGGATTGTGCTGCCCGGCGAAGGGCCTGGCGAACAGCCAACAAGCACACGCGCCCGTACCGCTGTCCCGTCGACAGGACAGCGGAAGACCCCGGAACGCGGCTTTTGCGGCGAAACGGAAAGGAGTTGTCCCCCCGGCGGTGACGCAGCGCTTCGCAGTGATCGACCTCCCGGCCAATCGGGAGTAGCTTGGCCGCACATCGTGGGAACAGCCGGGGAGCGCGGCAGCGGCATTGCCGTCCTGTCGGCGGGAGAGCCGGTGCCCGGATGCCGCCCACGCTGTTCCTTGCCCTGAGATTCCCGGCCTTTCATCGTGGCATCGCGATGGCCCTTGGCGTCGCACCATGGAAAGGATTTACCTCGCTGCTGGAACGGCGGAGGCGGGACAGCCGCCGTATCCCGCGGGCGTCGAGTGCCACGCAGCGGTCCCCAGTCGCGCCGTGTACGTCGGCCCCGGTGACCACTCGGATGTTCACGGTGAACCCATGGTCGCGCTGGGATGGGGCCAACTGGCATCGGACGCTCCAGTCGGCATCCCGCTGAAGTCCGAGGCCGGGATCATCTCGAGCCGCCACGGGACGTTGCGCAGGTCAATGCCGCCGTGGTCGTACACGAAGGCGGCGTTGTCACCGTGGTCGACGAGCGACTGTTCGAGGACGTTGTCCGGCCACTGTGCCGAGGTCAGCGCGCTCCCCTGGTGGACCGGATTCGATCCATCAGGAGGACCTCCGCTACCGGAACTCTCCGCGATTCGCCGAAGACGCCGCTTTCTGGCGGACGTATCTCGCCGACGCCCCCGAGGCACTCCGGCTGCCGGGGAATCGCCGACTCGATCGGGGTGCGGATGCCGACGTTCCTGACCGCGGCGGCCACCATCTTCTTCCGTCACCTCGGCGGACGTCAGGACCTCACCCTTCTCCATGCCGGGCCTCCGGCCGCACGTGTATCGCGAGGGCGTCCTACGGCTCGCAGGCGACCATCGTGCCCGTCCGTGCGGACGCGCCGTTGTCGGCGCGATTCCCCGACTTCGCGCGCACGCTCGCCGATGAACTGGAGCGCGTCGGAAGGCACTCCGTCCACCAGGTCTCCGATATCCGCCGTGCGGCCGGGACATCCGACGCCGGGTCGGTCGCCAGTCCCTTCGGCGCCACCCTCAACATCCTTCCTTTTGTCAGGCCGATCGACTTCTCCGGCACTGCGGCCTACGCGCAGCCCGGTTCCTCCTGGGGAGCCGTCGATGACCTGCACTTCGGCATCAACTACGACGGCCGAGCCAGAAGCGACCTGTACGTGCGTGCGGACGCCAACAGCACCTCGTACAGCGCGGACGGCGTGCGTCGCCTCGCTACCACCCTGGTCGCCTTCATCGACGCTCTGGCGCGGAACCGCACGCCGCGATCGGATCGCTGGATGTGCTGGGGTCGGGGTTGGGGCGCCGGGTGGGGTGGATCCGGGTGCGGCGGCGAGGTGGGGCGAGGCCTGGCACGAGCATGCGCGCAGTGAACTTGACGCCGCTGCCGACCGGTTGAGGCCGACGGCCGGGGTGATGGCCCAGTTCGTGTGGTTCGACGCGGGCCCGCACAGCGTCGGCCGCCTGATCATCGTCGTGCAGCATCTGGTCGTCGACACGACGTCCACGGTCCGGTACGTGCACCTGGACCTGTCGGTACCCGTCACCCACGCGCTGCTCAGCACCCTGCCGACCGCCTACCGCAGCGGTGCCAACGACGGCCTGCTGACCGCCCTGGCCCTAGCCGTGACCCGGTGGCGCAGGCAGCGTGGTGACGGTGAGGCCTCGCTCCGGCTCCGCCTTGAGGGCCGGGGCCGCGAGGAGACGACCGCCCCCGGAGCCGACCTGTCCCGCATGGGGCGGCTGCCTGGTGGCCCTCACCTCATCTTCCACGAACCTGGTTCCCGACCATCGGCAAAAGGCCGCCGACGTGTACGTCCGGCACGCGTGCTGAGGTGAAGGAGCTTTCCGCATCGTGTTCTTGCTGAGTGTTTCGCCCTGTGTGATAGCGCTGGATGACGGTTTGCGAAGGCTGTTGCGCTGGGAGTTCTTGAGCGTCGAGGCGTTCGCGGACGACGCGGGCGAGAGGCATGTGTGTGAGGGTGTCTCGCTCGACGGCCCTCGCCCCGTCATGACGTGGGCCGAATCCTCGCCACCGGCGAGCGTTACCAAATATCACGCAAGCTCAGGTATTGGCCAGCCGCCAGTGCCTTGGTATAGCGGACGAAAGAGTTGGCGCATCTCGTGGAGTGGAAATGGGCAAAAACGGTCACAGGGTCAAGAGGAACGATATTGCACTTGCCGTAGTGTTCTTCCTTCTCGCGCTCGGTGCATTGTCGATCCTTCCTCTCAAGCTGGCTGGCGAGTTGGATGTCCAGATGGGTGGGGCCATCTGCACGGCCATAGTGGGGGTCTTCTTCATGATCAGCGGGATTGGCGTAAGCATGGATGGTTCCGATTTCGGCGCCCCCTCCGCGCAGAAGGGCGGTGGCTACACATGTTCCGGCGATGAACACGAGGGCAGTGGCTGCCATGGGGTGGGAGCAGATGGGTGCGGCGGGTGTGCCGACGGCGGCTGACCTTTAGAAATCTCTCAGCTAGTTTGTGGTTCGCGGGCTCTGAGTTGATTACGTTCGGGGGGCTTTGAGGGCGCCTAGTCGATTTGCCCATGTCGTAGCGGGTGGCGGGCAGCCGGTTCCGCGAGCCGAGTGGGCGCCCTGGTCCGAGAGGTGATGGCCAGGGTGCTCGGGCCGGACTGTGCAGGTGAGGGGGGTTCCTGAACCTCCGGCGGCCCCGGGCCGGGGTGAGCCGCCCGCTTCTCCCAGGGGCCGCGCATGCCGAGCCGCGCTTGTGCGGTCTCTTTCCCTTCCCGACTCACGGCACACCGCACTTCCTGCGCAGCGTGCCGCCGCGGCTGGAGCCAGGCCAGGACGACCTCCCGTGCATCCTGTACGGCGGCGGCTCGCCCTACAAGGTCTACTCATCCGGTTACGGCCTGCTTGGCGAGGTCGTGACGTCGGCGGAAGCCGTCGCTCTTGTGGTGAGGCGCTTGCCGACGAACGAGGTCAAGGGGGCCTACGCGTCGCGAGACGAGACACCCGTTCTGGGCGAACTGAGCCTGAGGCTTGCGTGGTCGCCCAAGCCCCAGCCGAGGCACCCGAATCGCCTCTAGAACCGGCTCGGACTGCGACGAGTCACCCCGCTGCCCGGCTGTGATCACGATCGACAGAGGCTTCTGTCCCTGCTCCACCGCAAGATGAATCCCGGTGGTCAGCCCGTCTCGGGAACGCCCGAGTCCGTGACCGGCCGGTTCAGCGAAGACCCCTTCGGGCGGCTCCTTCTAGTGATTTGGCCACGTAGGTTCGCCGGTTTGGGTGTCCGAGCGGTCGGACGAGCGGTGACGTCCGATCTGACTGCTGGGGGTGTGGTGGCTGAGCCTGTCCGTGTGCGCAGGTTGACTGACCAGGAGGGGCAGAAGCCGCAGCGGATCGTGCGCAAGGGCAGCTCCAGTGCGGTGCGCTACCGCCGCGCGATGATGTTGCTGGCCTCGGCTGGCGGGAACCGCGCACCCGCGCTCGCGAAGTGGGTGCAGGTCGACGAGGACACGGTCTGGAACGCGATCCACTGGTTCGACGAGATCTGGCCCACCTGCGGGGCGTGCTAGGCCGAACAGGGTCGGCCCGAGCGGTATCCCCGCGATCTGTCACCGTACTCACGGAGTGCGCTACTTTCACGGTCGCTACTCGATCGGCGACGACACGCTCTAGGGCGTCAACCAGCGCAAGAAGGGGGCCGCGAACACCCTGACCGCGCTGAGGTCGATCCGGGCGGCTCGCCCGGACGGCGCCCCGATCTACGTCACCCCGGACAATCTGTCCGCCCACAAGGGCGAGCCCATCCGGCGCTGGGCGCAGAAGAACCGGGTCGGCAGAAGAACCGGGTCGAGCTGCGCTTCACCCCGACCTACGCGTTCTGGGCCAACCCGATCGAGGCCCCCTTCGGACCGCTGCGGCAGTTCAGCATCGCTGACTCCAACCACCGCAACCACACCGTGCAGCCCCGGGCCCGTATCCGCAGCGAGAAGGGCATCCGCTGGGGCGGCTGAAGTCAGGCAGGCGCTGCCTGAAACCGCCCGCTCTCCCCGGCGGCCACGCACTACGGTGGGATACATGCCCGAACTCTCCGTGCGGGATTTCTACGACGATTTGGCCCACGACTACCACCTGATGTTCCGGGACTGGGACGCGAGCATGGCCTACCAGGCCGAGGTATTGGGTGGGCTCGTCCGCCAATCTCTCGGCGCGGGACCGCACACCGTCCTGGACTGCTCGTGCGGGATCGGCACCCAGGCCATCGGACTGGCCCTGGCAGGGCACCAAGTCGTCGGCAGTGACCTGAGCCCGGTCGCCGCCGCGCGTGCCGCCACCGAGGCCGCGGCCCGGGGACTCCGGCTTCCGGTCGCTGCGGCTGACATGCGCCAACTGCCGTTCAAGGAAACGTCATTCGAAGCCGTCCTCTGCGCGGACAATTCGCTCCCGCACCTGCTCTCCGGGCAAGATCTCCGGGCGGCACTCCTCGGCATGAGACGGGTGCTCCGAGACGACGGACTGCTGATGATCACTGTCCGGGCCTATGCCGAGGCGCGTCAGACCAGACCCACGGCGACACCTCCCCAGCTCTCGCGAACACGCGATGGTCACGTGATCACCTTCCAGCTGTGGCACTGGCATGAAGACGGCGAGCGCTACGACCTGGAGCACTTTCAGCTCATCCCCGCGGAGAACACCTGGCAGGTCCGAGTCCGCCGGAGCACCTACTGGGCACTGACGCTCCCGCAGCTGACAGAGTTCGTGACTGAAGCCGGCTTCACCAACATCGCCTGGCACAGTCCAGCCGCCAGCGGGTACTACCAGCCCGTGCTCACCGCACAGCGCGCCCCCTCAGCGCAGTAGTCCAGACATCGGTTCCGCCCTGTCCAACGTTCCGTTCATCCATGGCGAACTGGTTAACGTTGCCGGTCACAGCAGTAGCCTCGTCCGAGCCCCGCTGGCGGACCGCAACGGCGGCGGCCCAAGGGGCATCAGCCTCGCCTCGGCGCACGGGTGGCTTCGGACGCGCTCAGCCCGGCCATGTTGGTCCCGCGGAACGCGTGCACCGGCAGGCGGCAGTCGGCAGTCGGACCCGTTCTCCCGCCGCACCGGATCGGTGTCGCCGTCAACGGCTGTTCGCGGATGTCCCTTTCGAGGTGGTGACCGCGGCTGGATCGGTGGACCGCGGCGACGCCGAGGACCCTTCCGCGGGCTCGGACCTCGCCAGCCACAGGCCGGTGAACACGGCGGTGACCAAAGTGACGGTGCCAGCGGCGAGGAAGGCGCTGTTGAGGCCGCTCTCGAAGGAGGCGCCGCCGGACTGCCGGGCGCGGACAATGGCTCCGAGTAGCGCCACGCCGAGCACCGCGCCGATCTGCCGGGTGCTGCTGCTGATGCCTGATGCGAGGCCGCCTTCCTGTGGGCTGACTGCTTGGATGGCGGCGCCCGTCAGCGGGGACATGGTCAGGGCGAAGCCGGTGCCGACGACACCCAGCCGCCACCACACGTTCCCGTAGCCGGTGTCGGCGTGCACCATGCCCAGCGCGAGGAGGCCCAGGCCAGCCAGAGACAGGCCGGTGGTGACCACGATGCGGAAGCCGTACCGGGCGGCGAGCCGGCCCGCGTACGGGCTGACCATCACCATGGCGAGGGATACCGGCAGGGTCTGGAGGCCGGCGCGCAGGATCGAGCTGCCCTGGACGTACACGAAGAACTGGGAGAAGAAGAACGACGAGCCCATGAGCGCGAACCCCACCACGATCATGGCGGTGTTGGACACGGTGAACAGCCGCTGCCGGAACAGCCGCAGCGGCAGCATCGGTGCGGAGCGACGCGCCTCGACGGCGACGAAGACGGCGAGGAGGATCGCCGCGGCGGCGAAGCTTCCCAGTATCAGCGGCGACGTCCAGCCGCGGGCACCACCCTCGATGAGCCCGTAGGTCAGTACCCCCACCGCCAGAACGGACAGCACCGTCCCCGGGATGTCGATCGCGGGGGCGCCCGGGTTGCGGGACTCACCAAGGTGGCGCAGGCCGACCAGCAGCAGGACCACGCCGATGGGCAGATTGACCAGGAAGATGGCGGGCCAGCCGAAGGCATCGGTCAGCACGCCGCCGGCCACAGGGCCCGCTGCCAGACCGATGCCGCTGAATCCGGCCCACAGCCCGATCGCCTTGACCCGTTCCTGCGGCACGGGATAGGCGGCGACGAGCAGGGCCAGCGAGGCCGGGCTCAGCGCCGCGGCCCCGATGCCCTGCAGCACCCGGCCGACGACCAGCCAGCCGAGCGAGGGCGCGAGGGCGCACAGCACCGACGCGGCGGTGAACACCACCACACCGGTCAGGTACACCCGCTTGCGGCCGAACCGGTCGGCGAAGATGCCGCCGGACAGCAGCAGCATGGCGACCAGTAGTACGTATGCGTCGACGATCCATTGCAGACCGGTCAGCTGAGTGTGCAGCCGGTGCTGCATATCGGGCAGCGCCGCTCCCACGATCGTGTTGTCGAGCAGGACCATGAATTGGCCTAGGCAGGTCACCGTGAGCAGCACGGCCCGGTGTGACCGACTGCCTACGGCCGCATGCGATGCAGCCATGGGGATTCCTCTCCATCGTCAGTTGCGCCCGGCCACGGTCGACGGGGGTGGCGATACACGCGAGCGCTCTAAAGCAGTCATCGACTGCGTTAGGAGACTGTAGGGAGGGTGGCCTCGCTAACGCAAGTCACGCCTGCGTTAATGTGGGGGCATGGACGAACGACAGCGAGCCCGGAGGCCCGGCGGGCGCAGTGCCCGCGTCGGCGCGGAGGTGCACCAGGCCGTCACCGACCTGATCGGCGAGCGCGGCTACGGCAACTTCACCGTCGGCGAGGTCGCGGCCCGCGCGGGTGTGGCCGACAGCAGCATCTACCGCCGGTGGGGCAGCCTGGAATCCCTGCTCACCGACGTGGCGCTCACCCGCCTCAACACGCAGTCACCGATGCCCGACACCGGGAGCCTCGCCGGTGACCTGCGCACGTACGCGGCCCAGGTGGCCCGCGAGATCACTGGACCCGACGGTCCGGCGGTGCTGCACCTGGCCGTCGCCCTGTCGAGCAGCGGTCGGCAGGGCCTGAAGGCCGGTGCCGAGCTCCGCGCCGAACGCACGCGGCAACTGCAGTCCATGCTCGACCGCGCCCGTGCACGCGGCGAGCAGGCCCCTGACGCGTTCGACGTGCTGGACCACATCCTGGCCCCGATGTACATCCGCGTCTTGTTCGGCATGGGCCCGCTCACCCCGGAGTACGTCGACGGCCTGGTCGACCGCATGCTGTGACCTCAGCCCCGCCCGCGGGACCAGCCCGCGGACGCGGTGCCAGTGCTCCGTGCTCCCCGACACCCGCCCGGCCAGCTCAGGCTTCCGGCCCTTGGCTGGCTCACGCGGCTTGGCCGAGTCCGTCGGTCGGCGGGCCGTCGCCGCGGGTCGGGGTGACGTCGACGTTCAGCTGCGGGGCGTAGGCGTCGGGTTCGTCGGCGAGCTCGTGGGCAGGGCGGCCCGTGCCGTCCCGGTTCCCGTCATCACGGGCGACACCAAAGCGAGCGTGCTGGCAGATGCGTGTACCGGGACATCGTGGAGGTTCATCGATGGAGGGGGACGAGGACGGCTCGGTACCTGGCGCGTGCGCGAGCCGGATCTGAGTGAGGCAGAGCTGGTTGAGGCAGAGGACTGGCTGCCGCGTTTCCGGAATGAGTCGCACGACGGGATGCGGTGCGCTCTCTTCCCGCAGCGGGTGTTGGTGGAGGCCCGTAGCCCCTTCCAGCGCGGCCTTCCAGTCCGTCGGGAGCTGCGCGTACGCGGCGGACATGTCGGCGAAGAGGGTGCTGGTGCGTGCCACGGGTGCGCCGATGTGCTGGGCCAGTTGCTCCAGTTGGCGCGGGTCCAGTGGCATCCCGCACAGGACGATCACCCCGTACACGGACAGGGCCTGGCGTAACTCCTCTTGCACGGCCTGCATCTTCGCTGCCACGGCGGGGGCGCCCGCTGTGGCAGCCTCTACGGCCTCGAGGCGAGCCGTGTGAGCGGGGCGATGTTCCTTGCGCCCATGCGGGCCCGCAGCCCAGCATCGGTAACGCCCAGGCCGGGACGGGGCGCCAGGGCGAGCACGCCGACCTTGCCGCAGTGTGCGTTGTTCGGGACGAGTCTGGTCGCTTCGCCGGTGTCTTGAAGCCTGTAGGTCACCGACAACGCGGACTGGACGTGCCCCAGGCCGATCAGCCGGTTCATCTCCGTCTGCTCCTGGAGATTGGCACTGCGGCTTCCGATGACCCGCTTGAGCTGCATCCACAGATATGTGCTGTCCACCTCGTGCAGGTAGCCGGTGGTGGAGCCATAGGTGACGATGGTGCCGCCGCGCCGCACCACGAACAACGAGGTCCCGAACGTGGCCCGCCCCCCCCATGCTCGACGACGATGTGCGGGTCCTCGCCCACGGCATCGCGCATCAGCTTCCCCAGCCGCTTGCCCGCCGCGCGGGGGATCCGCCGTCTCACCGGCCGCCCCACCGTTGTCCGCCGCGTTGCCGGTGAGCCCGCGTTCCTCCCGGTTGATGACCGCGTGGCGGCCCAGGGCGCGAGCCTGCCGGGCCTTCTCCGTGTTGCCGACCACCGCGACTGCTATGCCGTCGCCATTGCGTACGAGTTGGACCGCGTAGGCGCCGACGCCACCGGTCGCTCCCCAGACCAGCACGACGTCGCCCTGCTTCATCCGCGCGTCGTGCTCACCGACCAGCATGCGGTGGGCTGTTCCCGCGCACAGCGGATTGACGGCCGCCTCCTCCCATGCCAAATGGGCTGGCTTCGGCAGCAGTTGGGTGGACTGCACGATGGCGTAGTGGGCCAGCCCGCCGAAATCGGTCTCGAACCCCCAGGCCCGCTGGCCGACACCCGCCGATGACGAGATGCGGACGGTGGTCAGACCTCCCGGTTGATGATCGGGTCAGCCTGCTGCCTGGTACATCCACCTGTCCGCCCTCGAAGCGATCTTCAACAATGCCCGGCTGTCCGTCCACCTCGCATTGCACCACGCGGCAACGGGGGCGCAGTTCAGTGTCGGGCGCTCTGCTTCCGCGTGGGTTCTCGTTCTCATTTTCTGCGGAAATCCAAGGTGACGAGGCGGCCGTTGTGCATGCCCAGCGGGGTGCTCGCTGTGATGTCGATCCATCCGGTGCCATGTCTGGGGTGGAAGAAGGGACGGCTGTCGCCGTCCGGGTGCATGTAGGGGTCGTTGATTCTCTTCCAGATGGGGCGCGCCTCGGGATCCTCGTTGATCCGTCTGGCCATGTCGAGGAGTACCGGGTTACGAGGGTAGGCTTTCACCGCGTTCTTCACTTGGTTCAGCACGGCAGGCGCCCAGACCCGGTGCCAGTCCAGAAGGATGACCGTGCGTGCCCACGGGGAGAGGCACATCCATTCCATTGGATTCCGCGGCGGTTTGTTGTTCTCGAAGACTTCGCAGAAGGCCTGGTTGTGCAGCAGCAGGTTCCAGCTGTGGTCGGTGAGGTAGGACATCAGGCGCTGACCGTCCACGACGCGCTGGTAGACGACGCGCATCTTCTTGGGGAGAGCCGCGTTCCGCAGCGGGTAGGGGTTCCGGTAGCCGAATACGGAATGGAAGACTTGAGAGTACTCCTCCTCCGTCAGGCGTAAGAGCTCAGCGAGTTCTTCGAGGAAGTCCTGGGTGGGGTTCTTCATGCGTCCGCTGAGGAAGCGGACGTATGTCCCGGGAGCCCGGTCGAGGAGGAAGTCCACGTCGGTCTGTATGAGGGTGAGCGACGGCTTGGGCCCTCTGCGTACTCCCGTCTTCTTCCTGGCCTCCGCCGCGAGTTCGGAGAAGTCGGAGCGCTGGATCCTCCCGCGGGCGTCCTCGAGTATCTTCCGTACCTGTGCGGCAGCACGCTCTTCTGCTGCCTGAGCGGTCGTCGGCAGGCCGCGTTTCTGCGAACCGGTCACCGCGCCGCCTCCTGGTCCCGCACAGCCGGAACCGGCCTTTGCCACGACATACCTTGCACAGTGATCACCCGCGTCGTCCTGGGCGTACGCTTCACGGGACGGTCGTACGCCGAGTACTGGATCAGTACGGTGAATTCAAGCGGTCAAGAACCGGCTTGTGCGCCAGCTTGGGCCCTTCGTGCTGAGGAATGGCTGGAGTTGTCCATCTGACCCTGCAGGCCGATGCCAGGTAGCCCGGAGCCAGGCCCAGGAGCAGGCCCCGGGAGCCGGCGGCGGGAGGCCGCTGGTGGAGACGAGCCAGCATCCGCAGCACGGATGTGGCGCCTAGGTCACCGTCCTCGGCGATGCTGGTGAGCGAAGGCTCGAGTGTCCTCTGCGGCAAGGTTCTTGTTCCGGACAGGGAGTGCAGTGGGGCCGGGCCGCCGGGGTGGACGAGGGCGAAGTCGGGCGCCTGCTGGCCCGGCCGCAACCAAGGCAGCGCCGTGAGCCCCGGATGCTCCTGCGCGAGGTGCCTGGGTTCCTCGGCCTGTGCGGGGGTGTACGTGTCGGGATGCGCGTACTGCCAGGTTTCCTCGATGACCAGGCTCGGTGTGGTGAGCGCCTTGCTGCTGACGATCGCGGCCGCCGCGCCGTCGCTGGCCATGAGGTGACAGATGAGAGCGGCGAGGGAAGCGGAGTCGGAGGTGACGGCGGTCAGCGGCTGGTGGATCTCGGATGTCACCACCAGGGTGGGCTTGCCCAGACGCGCCATGTCTTCCGCCACGATCAGCCCGTGCACCGCACCGGTGCTGGACAGACTGGTCAGGAGCACGCGTGCGGTGGTGGGCGGCAGGCCCAGGGCGAGCGCTATGTCGCTGTCGAGGAGCTGATCTGCCTCGGCGAGGGGCCCGTCCTGGACGACCACTAACCCTCCTACCTCCTGCGCGGATATCGCAGCGTTCCTCAGGGCGTGGCGGCAGGCCTGCTCCATCAGCGCGCGCAGGTCGCGGTGGCGGTCTTCCGCCGTATACGGCGTGGGCTCTCGGCCATCGGGATGCGGGTGCGTACGTGTGCGGCGGCGCCCGCTCACCGCGCGTGCGGCGGTGCGGAAGTCCGGGTGTTCGGTGAGGCGCGGGTGGTGCTGGCGCAGGTCGGCGGCGATGTCGTCGGTGGTGGTGTCGTACCTCCCGTGGGCGATCCCGGGCGGGCTGACATGAGTCTGCACGGTTGCTCCTGCTGGTCGCTCTGGTCGCTGAGGTGCGGCTGGCCGGTGTGGGTGCCGGGCTGGGCTACGTCGTCACAGCCGCGGGCAGGCGCTGCTCGTAGGTCCAGCGTGCCGCCTGCTCGGCGAGTTGGAGCACGCGCGGGGGCTTGCGGCCATCGAGGTGAGCGTATTCGGCGCCGGTGATGATGACGACGCGTTCGGGAGCGCCCATGTCCGGATAGAAGCCGCGCGCCAGGATGTCGGTGGCGGCCTGGTAGGCGGACCAGCCCTTGATGTGCCGTTCCTTGATGAGGTGTGTGAGCTCGCCGAGATACGTCATATAGGTGCGTAACTCGTCCGGGACGAGCACCCGGCCATGGCCCGGCACGATCAGGTCCGGGCCCAGGTCAAGGACCGTCTGGCAGGCCCTGAGTACGGCGGACAGGGGGCCGTGCCAATGCACCGGGTGGTCGTCGGCGAAGACGATGTCGCCCGCCGCGACGATGCCCTGATCCGGAAGGTGGACGACGAGGTCGGTCGCGCTGTGAGCAGGGCCGATCTCGATGAGTTCCACCGGCGTGGCCCCGACGCGGATGCTGTGGCGCCCGCTGAATGTCTGATTCGGGCCTACGGCTGAGATGCTGGTGAAGTCGAATCGGCTGAACCGGCTGCGCACGTAGCGTCCCAGGACGTGGGTGGCGGGCAGTTGGGTGAGGGCGTGCATCTGCTGGGGCGTCAGCCAGCAGTCATGGCCGTGGGCGTTGGCCTCGGTGCTGATGATGTCGGCATCCTCGAAGAGGGCGTTGCCGAAGCTGTGGTCGCCGTCAGGGTGAGAGTTGATCACGGTGCGGACGCGGGTGCCGGGAGTGAGGACCCGGTCGATGGCGGCTATCAGCGCGTTGGTCAGGCGCCGGTCGTACGGAGTGTCCACGAGCGCGGCGTCGGCACGTCCCTCGGGGTCGGTGACCAGCATGCAGTTGGCCAGGCCCCATGCGCCCCGGGCGGGGCTGTGAGGGGTGAACAGGTACACGCCCTTGGCCAGGGCGGAGAGTTCTGCGGGACCAGTCATGCGACCAGATTCTGAGGGAGGACCCGGACCGCGGGGACTGTGTGAATTCACACAGCGTAACTGGAACATTCTGCTCCAGTGCGCCGAGGGGATTTCTGGTGGGAGGAGGGCGCCTGAATGTCGCCCGACATCGCAGCTCAGACGCTCGGGGGAGTGAGGGAGCTCGCGCAGGAGAGCCCATCTCGCATGAGTAATTGACCGTTAAATAGCCTGTGCGGCAACTCCACGGAAAAACCTGCCCGTTGTTACTCCTGTCCACCCGCGGTAAGGATTACTCGTCCCGGCGCGGAGACTGCGAAACCGTAGCTCTGGGTGACGTGGCCAGGTGGGCTGGGACCCTCGCCGGGCGCACGGAACCAGCGGCCCGCCGGACTGGACCATCAACCCGTGAGTACTCCGAGCAACTGGTCCTGCTCCTTTAGCAGTTACCGTTGCAACTGGCCGACCCCTCCGGCTTGCAGCGCCTCGCGGATGGCCTGTCCCGGGCACTGAGTGCTCACGTCCTGGTCAGTGAACCCGCCCAGGTTCTGGCCGCCTCGCCTCAAGCCGCGGTCGAACGTCTGGCGCCCGCCGTCATCTGCCAGCAGTCCACTGCGGGCTCCCATCTCGGCGTCGCGCACACCCGACCGCCGGACTTGTCCGGCGCCGCAGCCGAGAGTCGGCTAGTTCTGCGGCGGCGTGCCTGCCCAGAAGGACAGGGCCTTCCGCAGAAGATCCTTGGCCTCCTCGCCGTAGGCGGCTCCCGCGTGCAGCAGGTCAAACACTTTGTGGTGAAGGGAGACCTCGCCCTTCTCCGTGATGTCCAGGCCGCAGGAGACGAGTTCCACGTGAACCCTGTCGCCGTCGCCATGGATGTTGAACGCGGGTACGGGGAACGTGGCCAGCCGCGCCGTGGCAGGGATGATCCCCAGCGTGAGGGAGGGCAGGTCGATGTCACGAAGGATGCGGTCGACCTGGCCTCGCATGACCTCAGGGCCGCCGATGTTCGTGTAGAGGGCCTGCTCACCCAGGATGACGTGATAGTGGTGGTCGCCTTCGTGCAGGACCCGCTGCCGTTCCATGCGCTTGGCGACACCAGCCGCTACATCGTCGGGAATGTCGAGGAAGTCGACCACCTGTTGCAGGATCACGGTGGCGTACGCCTCGGTCTGGACCGTGCCCCAGATCATGTCGGGCACGTACGATTTGCCTTCCTTCGTTTCCTGGTACCAGCGGATCACCTCGTCCTGGACCGCCCCTGTGCCGCTGGACAGCTGCTTCTGCCACGGTACTGACCTGGCCACTGCGTTCCTCCCCGCTCGCGGTGTCTGGGCAATGCTCGGTTCAGGGAACGGAGCCACGTGGCGCGCAGGCACGCCGGTCATCCCGCGTCACTTCCGGCGAGCGCGGCCAGGCTTCGGCTCTCGACGGACGACATGCCGCTGTGCGCCCTGTGTTGGTCGAGCATCGGACCGAGATGTGATCTCCCGCAAGGTGGCGTATCGACGCCGCGACGCGATTCGGCCTGGGGAGTGCGGAACTGGACGACGACTCCTTGAGCGGGTGGGGCGGCGCGCAGCAGCACTGCCACCCCGTTCCGAGCCTCAAGCTGGGGCCTCTCGCTCACGTTCTGAGAAGGATCGGCTCAGGTAACGGTGTCGGAGGGGAGTGTTAGGAGTCTGGGTTGTTGTGTGTGTTGTTGGGTGCCATGAGCTGGGGGAGGAGGATGCGTGCCAGGTAGTCGGTGCTGGGGGCGTTGATGACGGTCAGGGCGGCGAGTTCGCAGTTGAGGTTGCGGCGGATGGTGGTGGTGAGTTCGGTGGCGAGCAGGGAGTCGATGCCGAGGTGGGTGAGGGCCGTGGACTGGTCGACGCGTTCGGTGGGGGTGCGCAGGAGCCGGGCGAGGAGCGCGGTGAGGGTGTCGCGTACCAGGGCTTGTGCTTGTGTGGGGTCGAGTGTGGTGATCTGTTCGCGCAGGGTGTGGGAGCCGTCGGCGGTTTCGGGGATGGTTGCCAGTACGTGGGTGTGGCGGGGGATGTCACCGGTCACGGTGGAGGTGCGTATGCGGTGCCAGTCGATGTGGGCGGCGACGGTGGCGACGTCGATGGTGGAGTGGGTGAGGAGCGCGAGGGTTTCCAGGGCTGTGTCGGGAGGCAGCGCAGCGGTGATCTGTCGGCCGAGGTGTTCGTCGGTGTAGGTGCGGGCGGCGTAACCGACCTCGGTGATGGCGCCCCAGCCGACCGCGAGGGCGGGCAGGCCGTCCGCGCGTCGTGAGCGGGCCAGGGCTTCGGTGTAGAGGTTGGCCGCGTTGTAGTTGGTCTGTCCTGGCCAGCCGAGCAGGGAGCTGGCCGAGCTGTAGAGGACGAAGAGGTCCAGGTCGTGGTGGCGGGTGAGGGCGTCGAGGAGATGCGCGCCGGTGGCCTTGGCGGGCAGCGCGGCGCGGAAGGTTTCGTCGGTGGCGTCCCGAAGGAGGGTGTCGCTCAGCTCCATCGCGGCGTGGACGACACCGCGCAGCGGCCGGGCGGCGGAGTCGATGACCGTGCTGAGGGCCGCGGGGTCGGTGACGTCGGCGGCGTGGACACTGACGTCGACACCCCGGGCCCGCAGGTCGGTGAGGAGGGCCGCGGATTCGCTGGTGCTGTCGCCGCGGCGGCTCACGAGGGTGAGGTGGCGGGCGCCCAGGGTGGCCAGGTGGCGTGCGGTGGCGGCGCCCAAGCCGCTGAGGCCGCCGGTGACCAGGTACGTGCCGTGGGGGTCCAGATGGAGCGGGGCGGGGATGGAGCGGACCGGCGGGCGCTGCTCGAGGGACAGGACGACCTTGCCGATGTGGCGGGAGTGCTGGAAGAGAGTGAACGCCTCCTGTAGCTGCTCCGCGGGGTGCAGCGTGTGCGGGAGGGGCCGGTAGATGCCCCGGCGCACGAGGCCGGCGACGGCTTCGGTGATGCGCTGCGCGCGGCCTGGGGGGCCCGCGACGACCTTGAGGATGTCGACGGCCAGATAGCTGCAGTTGGCGGCGAGTGCCTTCAGCAGCAGGCGGCTTCCTGCCTGGAAGGCGCGTTTGCCGAGCTCCACGAAGCGGCCGCCGGGGCGCAGGAGGTCCAGGCTGCGGGCGGCGGCTTCGCCGGTCAGGGAGTTGACGACCACGTCGACTCCCTGGTCGTCAGTGAGTCGGCGGACCTCTTCGGCGAAGTCGAGGCTGCGCGAGTCGAGGACGTGCGTCACCCCGAGGTGGCGGAGCAGACGGCGTTTGGCTGGGGTTCCCGCCGTAGCGATGACCTGGGCGCCGACGTGCTGGGCGTGTTGCAGGACGGCCAGGCCGACGCCGCCCGCACCGCCGTGGACCAGGACCGTCTCGCCCGCCTGGAGATCCGCCCGGTCGGTGAGGCTGTAGTGGACGGTGGCGAAGGCGATGGGCAGCGTCGCGGCTTCGGCGAAGCTCATGCCAGCGGGGATGTGCCCCGCGAGGTGGGCGGGAGTGGTCACCTGGGAGGAGATCGAGGAGGTGGTGAAGGCGAACACACGGTCGCCCGGGACGAAGCGCGTCACTCCGGCTCCGACCGCGGTGACGGTTCCCGCGCACTCCAAACCCACCCGGTCATGCTCGAAGCCAGCCGAGTCGGCGTCCTCGGTGACCAGGCCTGTGACGGTCATGACGTCGTGGTAGTTGAGCCCGGCGGCCTGCACGGCGATCGCGATCTGCCCGGGGCCGGGGGCGCGCTCCTCGTCCTGGATCCACGACAGCGACGGCATCGAGCCACCGCGGTCGGTGTGGAGACGGAAGGGCGTACCGGCCGGGGGAGGAGCGGCGGGCAGACGAGGCGTCGTGCGGGGGGCGAAGCAGCCGCCGCGGGTCAGGGCGAGTTCGTCCTCTGCCGTGTCCGCGTTGATGACTTGGGCGAGCCGGGCGGCGTCCAGGGCGGTGTCGTCGCTCCGATCCAGGGAGATGAGCCGGATCCGCAGGGAAGGCTCTTCGTTCGCCAGACTGCGCGCCATGCCCCACACGGCCGCGTCCGCGGGCACCAGGGGGCGCTCGGGAGCGGGCAGAGCGCCGCTGGGCCGGGTGACGACGACGAGCGGCAGGACGTCGGCCGAGGGATCGCGGCGCCGGGCAGTAACCAGATCCCGCAGCACGGCGGCCCGTCGCAGCATGGGCTCGATGAGATCCTCATCGGGCGAGGAGCGTCCCGACGGTGGTCGAGTCACCGCCGCCGTGGTTGCCGTGGCTGTCTCGTCGAGCGTGGTCTCGGCGGCCGTCTCGTCCAGGAGCACGACGACGCCGGACGGCCGCTTCCCGTGCGGCGATGGCCACTGCGTGCAGGAGATGCCATACGCGGGAACAAGCGCCACCTCGGGGCTGCCGGACTGCCGCAGCGAGTCGACGAGCCGACCCGTGAGCTCCGCCTCGGGGCGCTCCGCGACCACGAGCCACCGCGGGGTGTCGCATCCGTCCGGCACGGCGGTTTCCGGGGCGGCAGGCGTCGTATCAGGTGCTGCGCGCGTAGCGAAGATGACGGAGTCGTCGGCGTGATCGACGTTGAGGTCCTGCGTGGCGTACGTGGCGTCAGTGAAGCCGCATTCGGCGAGCAACGGCATCCACTGGTCGGCGGTCAGCAGGCAGCTCTGGGTGCGCAGGGGCGCGTCGGTGAACTGCCAGAAGCCGTCGAAGGCGCCGAAGCACAGGTTGTCGAGGCGCGGGTCGCTCGCCTCCACGGCCAGCAGGGCCCCTCGGGCGCCGAGCAGCGAGGTCACGTGGTGGAGCGCCTGGGTGAGGCGCGGTGCCACGTGCAGGACGTTGGCGGCGATCACCAGGTCGAACTCGCCCTCGGCGAAGCCCTGCGCCACGGGGTCCACGGTGATGTCCAGCGTGCGGTACTCCACGAAGTCGTAGGCCGTGAAGCGCTCCTGGGCGCGGGTGAAGAAGCCGGCTGACACATCGGTGAAGACGTACCGGGTGCGCTCGGGCGGCAGCAGCGGGAGAAGCGACGCGGTAGTGCCTCCCGTGCCGCCGCCGACCTCCAGCACGTTGAGCGGCCGGTCGACGGGCCACTGTGCCAGGAACTCACGCAGATAGATCCCGGCCGCCTGCCGGGCCAGCCGGGAGGGCACGGTGGTGCTGTACACCTGCTCGATGAGGTCCCGGTCGGCGCCGTTGAACATCAGGTCGACCGGGTCGATGTCACCCCGGAACATGGAGGCCAGGTGGCTGCCGGACAGGGTGCACAGCGTCAGGAAGGCCGCCTCGCCCGGGAAGTCGGCCGTCATCCGCTGCAGGACGGCCGCAGGGCGCGGCGACGCGACGATCCGCCAGCGGGCGTCTACGGCATCGCCGCCCGAAACGGTCGCGGTGTCGGTGGCGCCCGCGACGGCCGAGTTGTTCGGGGCGCCCGCGGAGGCCACGATGCCCAGATCCTCGCCCACAGCGGCCATGACTCCGGCGTCGCAAGCCATCCGGGCCAGTGAGCGGACCCACAGCTGTCGGTCCGGCCGCAGTCCCGCCGCCAGCAGTCGGCTCAGGGTGAACTCCTGCTCACCGGGCAGCATCTCCCGTACGGCCTGGGCGAAGAAGTGGCCGCTGAGCTCGCCGGTCCGGGCGGCCAGGCCGTTCTCCCGGCTCTCCCGCCAGCCGCGCGGCAGCGCTGCGCGCTCGGCGCGGGTTTCCTTCGCGAGTTCGGACGCCGTGACGGCCGGGGCGGGGACGGCGGCCAGCGGCACCGCGCGCAGTTCGGTGGTGTAGTACTCCGTGGACCGACGGTGGCGCTCGTCCAGCGCCTTCAGCCGTACCTCGGTCATCTCCACGGCCACCGCGCCGTGCGCGTCGGTCACCGTGATGTCCACGATGCCTTCGTCGGAGGTGACTGCCCGCGCTCGTACGTCGATGAGGCCGTCCACGTCCGGGGTCTGCCAGCACCGTACGGCACCGACGGCAACCGGCAGGTAGATGCGGCCGTCGTCAGGCAACAGTGCCAGCGCGGCCTGCAGCGCCGCGTCCAGGACGACCGGGTGAGCGTGGAAGGCGGTGTCGTCGGACGGCGGCAGCGCGTAGCGGGCCGTGACGGTGTCCGCCGTCGTCCGCAGGTCCTGCAGGACGCGCAGAAGCGGACCGTAGGTCAGGCCGGCGTCGGCGCAGCGGGCGTAGTGAGCCTGGACCGTCTGCCCCCCGGCGCCAGCACCTGCTTCGGGCACGGGGGCCAGCGTGCGGGCGGGCCGGGGCCGCAGGAGACGTCGCACCTGGGCGTGTGCGTGGGCCCGCCAGCCAGAACCATGGCCGTCGGTGCTGCTGCTGATCTGCGTCACACCGTCGTCAGGACTGAGACTTGTACGCAGCCGCACCTCCATCGCGTCGTCCAGCCAGGGGAGAGTCAAGGCCGTGTCGATCCGCAGGCCCACGACCTCAACAGGCGCGCCGAACACCTCGACGCCCGCGGCCACGGCCATCTCCGCGAACGCCATGCCGGGCATGACCACGCTCTCACTCATCCTGTGGTCGCCCGCCCAAGGCACCCGCTCGGGCTCCACATCACACTCCCAGCCGGGCTCGGGCCCCGGCACACGCTCACCCAGGAGCGGATGGCCGACGCTGCCGAGCGCAAGGCGTTCGTCCCACCAGGCGGGGGCCCCGTGCCAGTGCCGCTCGTGCTGCCACGGGTAGGCCGGCAGATCGACCACCCGGGCCGGCCGGGGGAACCACTCCTCCCATACGACGTCGGCGCCCACCGCCAGCAGATGCGCGAACGCGGTGTCCAGCGCGAGGGACCCGTCGGCGTCGCGCAGCAGCGTGGGAACGACAGCCGTCTCCGCGGCGGCCTCAGAACACAGCCGGGTGAGGTAGCCCTTGAGGACGTGATGCGGGCCGATCTCCACGAACACGTCACAGCCCTCGGCGAGCAGCTCCCGGACAGCGGAGGCGAACCGCACCGGCTGCCGCACATTGTCCCACCAGTAACCCGCACCCAACTTGCGGGTGTCGACCAGACTCCCCGTCACGGTCGAGGCGAATGCCGTGTCCCCAGCGCGCGCCTCAACCCCTCCGAGTGCCGCAAGGAGACCGTCACCGATGCCGTCCATCGCCGAGGTATGGAACGCGTAGTCCAGGTCGAGCAGCCGGAAGAAGACGCCTTGCCGTGCCGCTTCGGCGCCCAACTCTTCCAGCGCGTCCAACGGGCCGCCCACGGTGAGATCGTGATCGCTGTTGAACGCCGTGGCCTCCAGGCGCCCTTCGTAAGGGGCCAGCAGCAGACGAGCCTGTTCACCGCCGACTCCAATGGCGGCCATCCGGCCCAGGCCCGCGGTCGGCCCCTGCGCCCGGCTACGCTCGGCGATCACACGGCACGCCGTGGGCAGATCCAGCGCACCCGCCGCCCACGCCGCCGCGACCTCCCCGACACTATGCCCGACCACTGCCTCCGGCTTGAAACCCCGCCCAGCCAGCACACACACCGTCGCCACTTGCACGGTGAACAGCAACGGTTGGGCGACCTCCGTCACGACGGAACTCTCCGGCTTCGCCGCGCGCAGCTCCTGCTCCACCGACCAGCCGAGGATCGGCGCCAGCAGCGCGTCGACCCGTGCCACGGCGGCGGCGAACACCGCGTCACTGTCCAGCAGATCGGCTCCCATACCCGCCCACTGAGCGCCGTTGCCGCTGAACGCGAACGCCACCTTGCCACGCGACACCCCCCGGGCGGTGACCGCGGCCCGGGAGTCGGGTGAGCGCTCCACCAGCGCCTTGAGCCGCTGGGCGGCCTGCCGGGCGGTGCCCGCCAGGACCACCGCACGGTACGGGTGCCGCTCGCGGCGGCGGGCCGATGTGGCGGCCAGGTGGTAGAAGTCCGGTTCCTCCAGGCCCTCCAGACGAAGCACCATCCGCTGTGAAGCCTCGGCGAGCGCATCACGCGTCCGGGCCGACACGACGACGGGCACGACCCCGACGTCCTGTACATCCTGTCCTTCCCGTCCGTCCGGGTGATCCGCCAGCTCGGCACGCGGGGACGAGACCGGGGGAGCAGGCGCGAGGATCGCGTGGGAGTTGGATCCGCCCGCGCCGAAGGAGTTGACGCCCACCAGCGACCGTGCGCTCACCTTCAGAGGGCGTCGGGCCAAGACGGGTTCGAGACCCAAACCGGCGAAGTCGATCGCCTTGCTCAAGGGACTGCCGTGCAACGAGGCCGGGATCTCCCCGTGGCGGAGCACGAGCATCGCCTTCAGCAGACCCGCGATCCCGGAAGCACCCTCCAGGTGCCCCACGTTGGTCTTGATCGAACCGATCGGCAGGGCATCGGCCGTCCCCCGCGCGCGGCCCATCCACTGGCCAAGGGCACGGCACTCGATCGGATCACCCACAGGTGTGCCCGTACCGTGCGCCTCTACGTACACCACATCGCCCGGATCCACGCCAGCCCGGCGATAGACCTGCTCCAACAGGGACAGCTGCGCACCCGCGTCCGGTACCGAAATGCCGGGCGTGTGACCGTCGTTGTTGGTGCCGGTGCCCCGGATGAGCGCGTGCACACGGTCACCGTCGCGCTGGGCGTCCGCGAGGCGCTTGAGCACCACCAGGCCGCCGCCCTCACCGCGCACATAGCCGTCCGCCGCGGCGGAGAAGGTCTGTGAACGGCCTCGTCTGGAGAGCATCGTGGCACGGGAGGAGGCAACGAAGTCGGTCGGGGCCAACAACAGGTTGGCACCACCCGCCACGGCCATGCCGACCCGTCCCCGGTGCAGCGCCTCACACGCCTCATGCAGAGCCACCAGAGACGACGAGCACGCGGACTCCACCACCAGACTCGGCCCACGCAGATCGAAGTGGAAGGAGATGCGGTTGGCCGCGAACGAGGTCATGATCCCCAGAGCGCTGTGGCTGTCCATCAGCCTGGGCCGCATCGCCTGCAGCAGGGCGTAACTGTGGCCGCCCACAGCCACGAAGACACCGGTGTCCGTGCCCGCCAGCTCGCTGGTGACGGCGCCCGCGTCGTCCAGGGCCTCCACCGCGAGCTCAAGGAGCAGCCGGTGCTGCGGATCCATCTGGGCCGCTTCCCGCGGGGAGATCTGGAAGAAGTCGGCGTCGAATCCCGCCACGTCCTCGAGGAACGCGCCTGCCACTGTGTAAGACTTGCCGCTCCGGCGTGGGTTGGCCGACAGCCACCGCTTCGAGTCGAACCGGTCGGGCGGCGCCACACCGACCAGATCACGCCCTCCCACCAGCGCGGTCCACAGCTCATCTAGACCGTTGATCCCACCCGGTAACCGGCACGACGCGCCCACCACCGCTATCGGCTCATCCAGAGTCACGACAGGTCCACCCTCCACCACCGCCTCCTTTGAGCCAGAGCTGGTGCCACCGCAGCAGAAGCTGCCCAAAGGGACGATTGGTAGCCGTGGGCCCAGAAAGATGGCGAAATTATTCGTAGCTATGCGGTCTGTACACACTCCTGTTCGCGGCCATCCTGACAAATCCATTCGGCCACGGCCAGCGGCGGACGGTCCTTGGACAGGACTACCCGACTCCCCGGGCAGGCAGACGGTGACGCGGAGGCTAGGAACCCGCCCCCACCGCCCGCCCCCGGCCGAGGGCGGGCGTGAGAAGGCCCGGTGGGCACCTGCGGCAGAGGTTCGGGCCCCCGACGCCAAAGGAGACAGGTGCGTGAAGCCGAGGCGGCCGCGCGCAGCACCCGGTAGGTCGGCTCGAGCAGGGTGTATTGATGATGCGGTGGCCGCCTGGATGTGACCTGTGATCCCGCAGCTGCGCTGAGACAGGCTTGAGGGGCGGTTCGGGGAGGGAAGGTCATCTGCCGCACCACTGGCCGCGCTACGTTCGGGGCTGGGCCGGCGCACCGCCGGTCCAGCCCCGAACTCCCGCGTACACGTCCATCAGGAGGCATCGCCATGCGTTCTGTGTATGTCCCGGAAGGCTCGTTCGGAGTGCTGGACCAAGGAGAGATCCTCGCGCACACTGCGGACTGGTCCAACGGCCTTGTCGCCGTGATGCCGACTGGCGCCCTGATCGCCACGGGCATCCACACAGGCCCCGTCCGTGTCCAGGCCACCAGCAGTTCCGCACCACCGCCCGTCACGGACGCGGAAGACCTGGAGTGGGAGGAGATCATCGAAGTCACCGTCCAGGCGCCCCGCGCCGAACTGCGGGTGGTTTCCCTGCACGACGGGTTCATCGGCGACTTGCCCCCGTTGAGTGCGCAGGGTCCCGGGCCGTACCGGCTGCGCGTCCACGCGCGCGGCCGCGGCGTCGCCCGCGACAAGGTACGCGACGAGCCAACTGAGGACTACTTGCTGCTGGTCTGGCCCGCAGGCGCCACCACTGGCACCGTCATTCTGCGTAGCAGCGCAGAGATCCAAGAGGCGCTGCGGACACGTGTCTCCCCGCCGCCGCCCGCCGACGACACGCTCTCTGAAACCGATCGGCGCGACCAGATCGAGCGTGAGCGGCTCCTGCGGGGAGGAGCGGATCCGGATGGAGTACCTCCCCGCAGGACGCCGCGCCAGATGGGCACACCGGTCAGGGAGTGAACCGAAACCCGGGCGAACACCCCGAGACAGCTGAACGCTGGGCCACGCTTGTCGGCGAGCATCGGTCCGGTTGCGTGTCATCGCTCGCGTGCCTGGGCCTGGTGGCGTTCTTCATGTGTCTGCGCGCGGGCACAGATTTCACCATCGATCACGTTGCGTGTTGGCCGCTGGTACTCAGCAGTGGTGCGCTGATGGCCAGATCTTCGTCGAGTCTGGCTGCCAGAGCCCCGGCGAGAGCCGGAACATGGTGAGTGGCCCACCGCTTGGTCAGGGTGAGGAAGCCTCGCAGTTCGTTCTGCACGGTATGCAGGATCCTCGGCAGGTCACCCACCGCGATCTCGATGGGCTGTCCAGACGGAGCCGCTTGCAAGTCCACTGCATCCGGCCACAGCTGTACGACCTCGTTGGCGCGTGCAAGCCCTGGTGAAGGGTCATGTCCCAGCCACGGGGTCTCTCCGACTCCGACGTCGAGCCACTCGCGCCAGTCCTCCAGGCCACAACAACATCCTGGCTGGACGGTGACGTTGGTTCGGGTGTCGTGGAAGCGCAGACCTCCTGGTGCGATGACCCTGTCTGTCTCCAGCAGGCGGCGAATGGCCGTGCTGGCGTCCGTCAAGGGGCGACCGTCGTCACTTGGCAGCGCGTTGCAGGCAGTCAGCATGGCCAACGCGCTGCCGACTTCGAGCGGGGACATACTGCCCGACAGAGTCATGAACTGGTACGGAGGCAGGTCAGCCACCGGCCAGAAGGAGAAGCCAACGGTTTCCGGGGTCTCCAGGACAGCATTCACGATCAACACCGCGCCATTCTCGCCTCGGCCGGTCCAGCCCGCCTAGCCATTTCCTCTGTGGCTGATCACGCCAGGAGAGCAGGGGCGATGCTGCAAGTCTCGACTACCGACATTCCACTCCCACGGCGACTGGCTGACGAACTGCTGCAGGGCCTGCATGTTCCCGTCTGGCAACCGCTCGGCCATCGGCTGGATGGACTTGCGTCGATCGTCCAGTATCAACCCCCGCAGATAACACTCACCCCAGGCCCGCTGGCCCTCGCGCGGCACCAAGGCGATCACATCCGCGACGAGCAGTCCCAACACCGCCCGCAGACGGTCCACTTGATGCGTGTCCTCCCACCCGACATGCTCCTGATCAGCCGCAACGACCAGACCTAGCGAAGCACTACTAGGCCGCCAACCGGAAGAAGAAGGGCTCCGGAGGTGGCCGAGCCGTCAGCCACGACGCCGGTCTCCACAAGGAGCGGGACACTGTCGAACGGCTGATCAACAAGCTCACAGCATGGCGAGGCATCGCCACCCGATGCGGCAAGACTCCCGGGAGCTACCTCGCCGGTCTCCGCCTGCGCGTCTCGATGATCTGGATCAAGGATCTCACCACGACCGCCCGATGAGCACGACTCGCAATGCCCCTAGGTGACGCGCTGAGGTGCCGGACGCCAAGGGCGGCCAGGAGTTGAGTCAACGGTCAACCAGCCGTGGACGCGGGGCCTCTCCCGTGGGTTCCGCGTCGGTGGCGGCCTGGCCGTGGGGAAGCATCCGGTCCAGCCACTTCGGCAGCCACCAATTGGTCCGGCCGAGGAGTGTCATGGTCGCCGGTACCAGCACCATGCGTACGACCGTGGCGTCGATGAAGATCGCGGTGGCCAGGCCGAGCCCGAACATCTTGATGGAGGGGTCATCGGCGACGGCGAAGGACAGGAAGACCGCCACCATGATGAGGGCGGCCGAGGTGATGATCCGGGCGGTGCGCGAGACGCCCTCAACGATCGCCGTGCCGTTGTCGCCGGTGCGCACGTACTCCTCGCGTACGCGGGAGAGGAGGAACACCTCGTAGTCCATCGACAGGCCGAACAGGATGGCGAAGAGGAACATCGGGATGAACGACACGATCGGAACCGTCGCCTCCAGCCCGATGAGTGCGCCTCCCCAGCCCCACTGGAAGACTGCGACCATGATGCCGTAGGCCGCGCCGATGCTCAGCAGATTCAGCAGTACCGCCTTGAGCGGTACGACGACCGAGCGGAAGACCAGCATCAGCAGCAGGAACGACATCGCAAGGACGGCGGCGACCAACACCGGCAGACGTTCGCTGGTGCGTCGGCCCACATCGGACAGGCTCGCGGCGGCCCCGCCGACGTGCGCCCTGGCCGGGCCGTGCCCGATCGCCGCGGGCAGCACCTCGGCGCGCAGCCGCGCGATGGTGCGGGCCGTGGCCTCGTCCTGAGGGCTGGTGGTCGGGAACACTACGAGGGTCGCGATGCCGGTGGCCCGATCGATGTGCGTCGGCGCGACGGATGCGATGCCCGGATCCGCCGCGATCTCCCCGACGAGTCGGTCCAGCACGCCCGGATCACCGGCGGGGTCCGCGGCGATGACGAGGGGACCGTTGGTGCCCGGGCCGAATCCCTCGGCGACGAGTTCGTAGGCCCGGCGCTCAGTACGGCTCTGCGGCAGTGAGCCGTCGTCGGGCAGGCCGACGCGCAGGCCGAACACGGGCAGCGTCGCCGTCAGGAGCAGCGCCACGGCGCCGACCGCGTACGGCACCGGGTGCCGGCCGACGTGCCCGAGCCAGCGCCGCCACCCGACGGCGGGGACGGCGCCCGCCGCCGTGTCCCGCCGTCGGCCGAGGCGGCCCGACCGCCTCGCCCGCAGTGCCCGGCCGATCCGGCCGGCCTGGCCAAGGCGCGGGCCGGCCGCGCCGAGGAAGGCCGGCAGCAGCGTCACCGACGCGAGCACCATGATCAGGACGACGATCGAGACCGCCAGGCCGCCCACCGTCATGAACGGCACGTTCGCGACCGCCATGCCGAGGATCGATACGACGACAGTGCCACCGGCGAAGACCACGGGCCGCCCCGCCGTGGCCACCGCCCGTCCGGCCGCCTCGTGTGGATCGAGCCCGCGCACGAGGTACTCCCGGTGCCTGGCGAGCACGAACAGCGCGTAGTCGATGCCCACTCCGAGCCCGACCATGCTGCCCAGGACCGGTGCGAAGGTAGGGACGTCCGTCACCCCCGCCAGTACCGTCATCGTGGCAACGCCGACGGTAAGCCCGAAGACCGCCACACCGATCGGGAGCGCGGCGGCGACGAGCGAACCGAACGCCAGGAACAGGATCGCGGCGGCGGCAACGATCCCGATCAACTCGCTCGCGCCGCCGTCGGGGTCGGAGAAGGCGTAGAAGAGGCTCCCGCCCATCTCGATCCGCAGAGGCAGCTCGGCGCGCAGCCGGTCGCCGAGACCGACGAGGGCGTCGAGGTCCTCGGCCGACAGTCGGCTCTGGTCGGGGTACTGCACCCGGACGACCGCGATCCGTCCGTCGGCCGAGACGAGGCCGCCGCGCACGGCGGTGTCCCGGCCCGCGTCGAGTGCCCGCGCCGGGTCGCTCGTGCCGAGCACGTGCGGCAGCCGCCGCACCTCGGCCCGCAGCCGCGTGAGAGCGGTGCGCGCGCCGTCGTCGAAGAACGTCGCACCGTCGCCGAGGGGGGTGACGACCACTTGGGCGGTCATCCCCTCCTGGCCGGTGCCGGCCCGCTCGATCAGTTCCGCGGCCCGCGCGGAGTCCAGTCCCGGAGCGGTCATCGAGTCCGCGGTCCGCCCGCCGAAGGCGAGGGCGGCGAGGACGGCGAGCGTGGCGGCGATCAGCCATGCAGCGATCACCCGCCAGGGATGGCGGGCGGCGCTTGTGCCCAGGCGCAACAGGGCTTTCGAGAGCATCGGGTTCTCCAACCACCTCGTCGGCCGTCCTTGTACGGCCGCCGACGCCGAGGCTCGTCGCCACGGCGCTGTGCGGCATCGGCCCGCGGGCCGCGGCTCCGTCGGCCCCGGGGCGGAGTGAGGACCCGTCCTTTCGGCCGATGCGCGCCACGCCGCGGTCTCTAGGCTGAGCAGCGTGCTCCGAGATGACCTGCGAACCCTGTGGACCGAACGCCGGCCGCCCGACGCGCCCGCCCGGGTGTGGCGGGACTGGGTGCTGCTCGCCGCGGGCCTTGCCGGTGTGGCGCTGGAGGCCACCCTGCGCGAGAACGTCGTGTGGCGGCCGGTGGCGGTGGTGTTCGCCGTCTGGCTGTGCCTGCTGCCCCTGTGGCGCCGGACCCGCCCGCTGGCGATGGTGACGCTGGCGTTCGGCTCGGTGGCCCTGCTTCCGGTGGCCTCGCTCGTCGCCCCACCGCGCGAGCCCGTCGGCCTGTACACCGGCGTGGTCGTGCTGGTGCTGGTGTACGCGCTGCCCCGGTGGGGATCGGGACGCGAGATCGTGCTGGGCGGCGCGGTGATCCTCGCGGTCGGCGCGCTGTGTGTCGTCACGGATGACAACCCGGTCGTCGAGAAGGTCGTGGGCTTCGTCTTCCTGCTGCTGCCCGGCGTGGTGGGGGCGGCCGTGCGGTTCTGGGTGACCGCTCGCGAGCGGCAGTTGGAGCAGTTGCGCTCCCGTGAGCGCGAGCAGCTCGCCCGGGAACTGCACGACACGGTGGCCCACCACGTGTCGGCCATGGTGATCATCGCCCAGGCGGGCCGGGTGCTCGCGGGCACCGACCCGTCCGCCGCCGTCGAGGCGCTGGAGGGGGTCGAGGAGGAAGGGGCGCGCACGCTGGAGGAGATGCGCGCCATGGTCGCCGCGCTGCGCGACCGCGGCCTCGGCGCCGAGCTGGCGCCGCCTGCCGGTGTCGCGGATCTGGAGCGCCTGGTGCGCGCTCCGGGTGGTCGTCTCAGGGTCGACCTGGGGCTCGACGGCGAACTGGACGCGCTGCCCCCGGCCGTGGACGCGGCCGTCTACCGGATCGTGCAGGAGTCGGTGACCAACGCGCTGCGCCATGCGGTCGACGCGACCGAGCTCGTCGTCCGGGTCGCCGCGGAACGGCACACGGTACGGGTGAGCGTGCGCGACAACGGCCGCCGCACCGGCCGGGGTCGCGACGGATACGGACTTACCGGACTGCGCGAGCGCGCGACCCTGCTCGGCGGCACACTACGAGCAGGCCCGGGTACCGACCGGGGCTGGCATGTCGACGCCGAACTGCCGGGAGCGAGGAGCGAGAGCGGTGTCCATTCGCGTCCTCGTTGCTGACGACCAGACGATCATCCGCACCGGGTTGCGGATCATGCTGAACGCCCAGCCCGGCATCGAGGTGGTCGGCGAGGCCGCCGACGGGAGAGAAGCGGTACGTCTGGCCCGCGAACTACGCCCCGATGTCTGCCTGTTCGACATCCGCATGCCCGTACTCGACGGTCTTGAGGTCACCCGCCTTGTCGCGGGACCGGGCGTCGCCGACCCGCTGGCCGTGGTCGTCATCACCACGTTCGACCTCGACGAGTACGTCTACGGCGCGCTGCGTGCCGGCGCCCGCGGATTCCTCCTCAAGGACACGGGACCGGACCTCCTGGCCCAGGCCGTACGGTCGGCGTCCGGCGGTGAGGCGCTCATCGCGCCCAGCGTCACCGTCCGGCTGCTGCAGGCATTCGCGGACCTGCCCGCCGGCCGTCCCGTGGCCCAGCCGGTCTCTCCCGTCACCGCCCGCGAGGAGCAGGTGCTCCTCGCCGTCGCCCGCGGGCTGACCAACACCGAGATCGCCGACGCACTGCACATCAGCCTCAGCACGGTGAAGACGCATCTGGCCAGCCTGATGGCCAAACTCGGCGCCCGCAACCGGGTCGAGATCGCGATGTGGGCCTATGAAACGCGCCGTATCCTCCCCGGAACCTGAGCCGGGCGCCGGGCCATGTCCCATGAGCCCCCGCCCGGACATCAGCGCGCCGGTCGGCTCACGTCGGCTCCACGTGCCTCACCCGCCCCAGAGCGTGACGTACCAGGAGGCCGGAACTGGGACGGTGAGAGACCCGAGGCTGCGATCCGCTGCGCCTACCCCGGACGCCCTTTCCGGACGCGGTACCCGGCCCGTCGCGGCGCCGAAGGCGGATCCGGCAGCCGCATCAGGCGCAGGACGTTGCCGTGGTAGATCCGCGCGCGCTCGGTGTCCGTGAGGTCGAGCGCGTCTAGAGCGCGGATCGTCTCGCGGATGAACCCGGGGCCGCCTTCCGGGTCGAAGGGGCAGTCCGTGCCGAACAGAACGTGGTCGGCGCCGAAGAAGTCCAGGCCGCAGCGGATGCCGCTGGCGGATCCCGACAGTGCCGTGTCGGCGTAGAAGCGGCGGAAGTACTCCAGTGGCCGGTGCGGCAGCGCCGAATCGCGCAGTTGGTCGAGGTCGTCGCCCGCGGTGCGGCTGCCCAGCTGGTCGCTCCAGCCGAGCCCGATCCGTCCTTCGAGGTAGGGGATCATGGCGCCCAGATGATGGGTGATGATCTTGATGGACGGGTGCTGTTCGAGCAGACCGGAGAAGACGAGCCGGGCCATGGCGGCACTCGTCTCGTACGGCCAGCCGAGCGCCCACCAGATCTCGTACCGGGAGGTGTCCTCGGTGGCGTAGTCGGCGAAGGCGGCGCCGCGGGCGGGGTGGAGCCAGATGGGCAGGTCGCGGCGGGCCATCTCGGCGAATAGGTCCCGGAACTCCGGGGCGTCCAGCGGCTTGCCGTTGACGTTGGTGAAGAGCTGGACGCCGCGCGCGCCGAGGTCGTCGATCGCGTAGGCGAGTTCGGCGAGCGCCGCGTCCGGGTTGTTGAGCGGCAAGGACGCGACGAAGGCCGGGAAGCTGTCGGCGTGGCGCTCGCACAGCTCGTGCAGCGACTCGTTGGCGAGCCGCGCGAGCGCCGGGGACTCGTGCGGGGCGGCGAGCCGTTCGACCGGCGGTGAGGACAGCGTGAGGACCTGCTGATAGCCGTCGCCGAACTCGTCCATCATCCGCAGGCGCGCGTCGACGTCGTGCAGGGCGTCGAGCTCCAGCCAGCGTTTGAGAGCGGCGGTGTCGAGGGCCAGTTCGCGCATCCGCGCGAAGTAGCGTGGCGGCAGGATGTGGCTGTAGGCGTCGAGTTTCATCGCTCGCTCCTCGCGGTCCGCGGCACCCAGTGGGTGATCCTGCGGTCGATGGCCTGGACAAGGGACAGAGCTCCCAGGGCGACGGCGACGACGACCAGGAGCACGGCGAGCACACTCGCGCTGTCGAAGCGGCCGCCCGCCTCGGTGACGAGGTGGCCGAGGCCCACGACGGCGATGAACATCTCGCCGTTGATCATGCCGGTGACGGCGCGGCCGACGCCGAGCCGCACCCCGGCCATGATCATGGGCGCGGCGGCGGGCAGCGCCACGCGCCACAGCACCTGGCGCTCGCTCGCGCCGTAGGACCGTGCCATCTCCACCAGGTGCGGGGGCACGGACCGCACGGCCGATTCCGTGGTGACGATGACGACGAAGACGGAGTACATCACCACCACCGCCACGACGGAGCCGCGCCCCGCCCCGAGCAGCGAGAAGAACACCGGCGCGAAGACCAGGGACGGGGCGGCGAGCAGCGCGTGGACGTAGCCGCCGAGCGCGGCCTCGACGCGGCGCGAGCGGCCCATGGCGGCGCCGACGACGAGTCCGACGGGCAGGGCGATGACCAGGCCAAGGGCGAGATTGAGCAGGCTGTCGGCCAGGCTGGTGAGGACCAGGCCCTCGCGGGAGAGTTCGACGAGCCGGTCGAGCACCCGGCTCAGGGGCGGGAGGGAGGCCCCGCCCGCCGTACGCCCCACCGCCTCCCAGGCCGCGGCGCCGACCGCGAGGCTGACGGGCGCCGCGGGCACGCGCCGCAGGCAGGACCGGGCGCTCATGAGGCCGTCCTCTCCGGCCGGTGCTCGGCGTGCATCGCGCGCAGCCGCTCCCACAGGTACGCCGTGAGTTCGGCGTACTCACCAGAGCGCGCCAGGCCCCCGACGTCACGCGCCCGCGGCCGGGGCAGCTTCACCGGCACGATCTCGGAGACGCGTCCCGGACGGGCGCTCATCAACGCGACGCGGTCACCGAGCAGGACGGCCTCCTCCATGCTGTGGGTGATGAACACGACGGTCAGCCGCTGCTCCTCCCACAGGGACAGCAACTCCTCTTGCAGCAGCCGCCGCGTCTGTTCGTCCACGGCCCCGAAGGGCTCGTCCATGAGGAGCACGCGGGGGCGTACGGCGAGGGCGCGGGCGATGCCGACGCGCTGCTGCATGCCGCCGGACAGCTCACCGGGCAGCTTGTCCGCGCTGTCCGAGAGTCCCACCGTGGCGAGCAGCGCGCGGGCGCGTTCGGTGCGTTCGGCCCGGCCGACGCCGCGGACGCGCAGGCCGAAGGCGACGTTGTCCAGGACGGTCGCCCACGGCAGCAGCGCGAAGTTCTGGAAGACCATGCTCCGGTCGGGTCCGGGCCCGCGCACCGGCACGCCGTCGACGAGGATGTCGCCCTCGTCCCAGGGCACGAGCCCGGCGATCGCCCTCAGCAGGGTGGTCTTGCCACAGCCGCTGGGACCGAGGACGGTCAGGAACTCGTTCTCGGCCACGTCAAGGCCCACGTCGCTCAGCGCCCGCACACGGGTGCCGTTGTGCGCGGTGAAGCTCTTGCTCAGTCCGTCGATGGTGATCATCGGGTGCTCCTCGCCGGGTGCGGAAGGGTCTTGGGGGTGCGGTTCCAGCGGATCAGCCGACGTTCGGCCCAGTGCGCGGCGGACACCAGGAGCAGCGCCTCGGCGAGGATGATCGCGATGGTGCCGTAGAGCGGCGGCGCCTTGAGCAGGCCGCGGTAGGTGAGGATCAGCCCGCCAAGGCCGTCGGAGACCATGAGCAGTTCGACGAGGACCATGCCGGTGACGGCGCGGCCCAGACCGAGGCGTACGCCCGTCATGATCGCGGGCAGGGCGCCGGGCAGCAGGACCCACCGCCAGATCCAGCGCTCGCCGGCGCCGAAGGAGCGGGCCATCTCGATCAGCGCGGGGTCCACCTGACGTACCCCCGCACGGCTGTTCACGATCACCATGACGACCGAGAAGGCCGCGACGAGCGCGACCCGCGAGGTCAGCCCGACGCCGACCGACATCACCAGGAGCGGAATGACCGCGGCCACCGGTGTCACGAGCAGGATGTTCAGGTAGACGTCCGCGTACCGCTCCAGGAGCCGGAACCGGCCGAGCGCGGCGCCGATGGGGACACCGACGACGACGGCGAGGGCGAAGCCGAGCGCCAGGGCCTGGTTGCTGACGTACAGGGCGCGCCACAGCTCCGCGTCGCCGAGCAGTTCGATGGTGGCCCGGAGCGTCTCGGTGAAGCGGGGGAGCAGCAGGCCGCCCCGCGCCCGGGCGTAGAGCTCCCAGGCCGTGGCGAAGACCGCGAACGTCAGGAGCTGGTAGGTCAGTTTCCGGTCCAGGCACCGGCGCAGCGGGCCCGGCGCTCGCGGGGTGCGGGGACCCGCCTGGGTGCCGCCGCGTCCGCGCGCCGTGCGAGGTGCCGCCTCGTGGGGCGTGGTCGCGGTGGTCATGACGCGGCCCTGAGGAAGCTGAGGTCGGCCGCGTCGCGTGCGGACATGCCGCCTCTGATCACACCGGCGCGGGCGAAGAAGTCGATGGTCGCCTGCACGTTCTGCGGGGTGAGGGCGGCCGCGTCGAACAGCCGCGCCGAGCGGTAGCGTGCGGCGACGCGGGCCACGTCGGCCTCGTCCTCCTGGGGAAGGTAGTGACGTGCCAGACGTGCGAGGTGTCCGGGCCGGGCGTTGATCCGGTCGTGCTCGCGCACCAGGGCCGTGACGAACGCCTGGGACACCTCCCGGTGTTCGGCGAGGAAGTCCGCGTTGGCGTAGACGGTCTGCGGGTGCAGGTCCGGCAGGGTCCGGGCGAAGTCGGCGAGCTTGGTGAGGCCGGTGGCGCCCGGCTCCGTGGCTGACCCCAGGGCGACGGCGTCGGCGACCTCCAGCGGCGTCGCGTCGATCTCCCCCGAGGCGAGGGCCTGGGCCCGGACGTCCGAGCCGCCCAGCGTCAGATAGCGCGGGCGCCGGTCCGCGCCGCAGTGCGTGCGCACCCAGTCCTTGGCCATGGCGGTCGCGACCGCGCCCGCGCTGAAGATCCCGAAGGGGCGCTGGTCGAGATCGTCGCAGGATGTCACGCCTGATCTGCCGTAGAGCGCCCACTGGTTGCCGACGGCATCGGCGATGATCTTGATGGGGGCGTCCTGCTCGATGGCGCTCAGTGCCGGTCCCGTCGCCTCGGCGGAGATCGCGTAGTCGCCCAGCGCGAGCCCCTCGATGGCCAGTTCGGGTGCGGCGAGCTCCACGACGTCGACGTCGTGCCCCTGGCGGCGGACGGCGTCCACGGCCGCCAGGAACGGCACGATCGTGATGTCCGGCTCGACGATCGCCACGGTGAACGACAGCGTCCCGTCCGCGCGGGTCTCGGTGCCCGCGCCGCTGCCGCAGGCGGTCGCCGCCGCGGTCGCGGCGCATAAGACCGCGGTGACGGCTAATCGTTTCGTACGCGTCCAGGCGGTCCAGGCCGCGGGCCGGGTCCAGGTGCGCATGGTCATCCCCCTTGTGCCGCCTCGGTTCCCCGAGGTCACCGGTTAGGCAAACGTATGCCTTGCTTCGGGATGCTAGACAGTCGGGGAGTCGGTTCGTCAAGGGGCAACACGCCTACAAAGAGCAGGAGTTGAGCGGTGTCGTTGCCAAATCACCCTGCCCTGTGACATGTTGAGCCGCAGAAGGCAAACGTTTCCCTGACTTCTCCCCGATTCCCTGGACGGTGGTGTGTGAGCTCACTGGCGGAAGTCGCCCGAGCGGCGGGCGTGGCCGTCTCCACGGCGTCGCGCGTGCTCAGCGGGGCCGACCATCCCATCTCGGCCAAGACCCGCGCCAAGGTCATGGAGGCCGCCGAGCGCCTGGAGTACTCGCCCAGCGCTCTCGCCCGCGCCATGGTCTCGCCGCACAGCCGCCTCGTGGGCGTCCTGGTGAGCGACATCGACAACCCGTACTTCTCCGTCATCGCCCGCGGCGTGGACGACGCGGCGACCCGCGCCGGGTACGTGACGATGCTGTCCAACGTCGACCGGCGCACCACCACGGAGATCAGCCGCCTGCGGGCCATGCGCGACTACCGCGCCGCGGGCGTCGTCTTCGCCGGCAGCGGCCACGTCGACGACCCGCAGGGGCCGAACCTGGTCAAGGCCGTGCGCCGCGCGCAGGAGGAGGGCCTCCAGGCGGTCTCCCTGGCCGTGCGCGACCTGGGCTGTCCGTCCGTCATCGTCGACAACCGGGCGGTGGCGTACGACATCACCGACCACCTCGTCTCGCTCGGGCACCGGCACATCGCGTTCATCGAGGGGCCGCCCGGCATGACGGTCAGCGAGCACCGCCGCGAGGGCTTCTTGTCCCGCATGGCCGAAGCGGGCCTCACTGAGGGCGGGCACTGCCATCCCGGCGGCTTCGACCACCAGGCCGGGCGCGCCGCCGCCCTGCGGCTCCTCGCCCGCCGCCCGCTCCCCGACGCGATTCTCGCGGCCAACGACGAGGTCGCCGTCGGCGCGATGAGCGCCCTGCGCCAGGCGGGCATCGACGTACCCCGGGAGATCTCCGTGGCGGGCATGGACGACCTGCGGCTCGCGGAGTTCGTCGGCCTGACCACGGTGAGCCTGCCGCTGTACGAGATGGGCTCCCTCGCCGCCCGGCACATCATCGACACCGCCGCGCGCGCTGGTGCGGCACGCGCCGGGGACACGAGCGCCACGGACAGCGCGGCGACGACCATCCTCAGCCACCGCGTCGTCGCCCGCGAGACCACCATCCGACGGGCCGACGTCTGATCCGGGTCACCGGCACGCGCCCAGCGAAGCCGCCCGCCGGTGTCACCTCCGACGGACGGGCTGCCGGGCGTCCTCCGCTGGGCCGACCGGTCTGCCGCTCACCGCATCATCCGCTGGCGCCCACCATGACCGGCATCGTCTGCGACGGCGCGGCCGCGAACTCGGCGTCGCGCTGGGCCTGTCGGTCGCCGTGCTTGCTGCGATGGCGAGCTTGGTCCGCGCCTCGGTGGGGATGACACCCCCGCTGGCAGTGCCCCAGCTTCCCTCGTGGTCAGTGCGACCGGGACCTACTGATCGCCGCGCAGGTATCGAGTGATCAGGGCGACTAGCTCCGTCTCCAACCTCTCGGCCGGGACGGGGTGCGGGGTTGCCAAGAGCTTGTGGGTGTTCATCTCGACCGTCCCCACGACGAGCTCCGCGGCCACGTCGAGGTCCTGTACGCGGACATCTGGATGACGGGCAAGCACGTCGCGTACCTGACTCACCCGCACCTTGCCGTGCCGCTCGATCGCTTCGACCAGTTCACTGGAGACCGGCGCTTCCTCGATCATGATGCGCAGCAGCTGCGGGTCGTCGCGATGGTGGTCGATCGCGTCGCGGACCAGGGCACGCACGGTCTCCTTCAAGCTGCCGGGGATCAGCTCCAGCTCTTGGGCGCCCGTCCAGGCGCCGCGATCGATGTGCCGGATCAGCAGCTCGGCGAGGACGGCGTCCTTGTTCGGGAAGTACTGGTACAGCGAGCCGATGGACATCCGGGCGTGCTCGGCGATGCGGTTGGTGGTACCGGCCGCGTAGCCGTACTCGGCGAAAACGTGAGCAGCGGAAGCGAGGATGCGCTCTCTGGTGAGCTCGGCGCGTACCTGGCGAGGCTTGCGACGTGGGGCGAGACGGCGTTCGGCGGAAGCCATCCGTTGATCCTTCCGGGCGGCGAAAAGCGAGTAGCAAATACCTGAGCTTTTACTCAGAATAGTGCCATGAGCTGCGCATTTAACAACTCCCAAGAGCTTGAGGTGCGGTCGTGGTCCTCCCGGCGAGGATGCCCCGGGACGGCAAGATGATCACGTTGGAGGTGCGGCGGCGTGAGCTGCTCGCGCCCGGCTTCGCCGCGGCGGATGACGGGCTCGACAGCGAGTTCGCCTTGCACGGCGAATCGTCCATGACCTCGTGGGTGCGCCGAGTACGGCCGGGTGATCCGGCAGTGCCGACCGCGTCCGATGTCCAACCCGTTCCTCTGCCGGACGGGGTGCGTGTCCACTGGCTCAGCCGCGACGACGAGACGCTGCGGCCAGGTACCCGCGCGCTCGCGGCGGTCCGCGATGGCGATCTGCCCGATGGCCCCCTCTACGCCTGGGTGGCTGGTGAGTCCCGGCTGGCCACCGGCATCCGGCGGCACCTGGTCAACGACCGCGGCGTACCCAAGCAGGACATCTCCTTATCCAGCTACTGGCGCACAGGCCGGTCCGCCCCCGGCTGAAAGGGAATCCCATGCAGCACACGTTCCGACCCGACTCCCCGCACCGGCTCACTTCCGCCGACGAGGTCGAGGCGGTCGTCGGCCGCCCAGCCTCAATGATCATGCGCAAGCAGATCAGCGTCCTTGACGCGGGCTGCCGCAGCGTCCTGGCGCACAGCCCCGTCGCGGCCTTCGGCTACCGGGGCACCGACGGCACCGCCCGGACCACCTTCGTCGGCGGCGCGCCCGGATTCGCGCGCGTCCACTCCGCCAAGCGGTTCTCCCTCGCCGTTCCCGGGCCGACCGTCTCCCACGGTCCGGTCTCGCTGTTCTTCCTGATGCCCGGTGTGGGTGAGGTGCTGCGCGTCAACGGCACCGCATCCGCCCTCAAGGGCGGGGAGACGGCCGTGGACATCACCGAGGCATACGTGCACTGCGCACAGGCGGTCATCCGCTCCGGTCTGTGGGAGCCACCCGCTCAGTCCCCGGCGGCCGATCCCGTAACGGGTGCAGGTCCGTTGACCGGGCCCGGCGTGGGCGACTTCCTGGCCGCCTCACCGTTCCTGGCCCTGTCAACCTGGGACACCGACAACGGCAGCGACACCAGCCCGCGCGGGGAGCGTCAGACGGTAGCCCGGATCCTGGACGGCCACACCCTGGTCCTGGCTGACCGCAAGGGCAACAGGCGTGCGGATACCCTGCACAACCTGCTGCAGGACGACCGGCTCTCACTCGCCGCACTCGTTCCCGGCCGCACCGGGGTGCTGCACATCCACGGGCACGCGGCGATCACCGACGACGCAATGCTGCTGGAGACGATGGCGCTGCGCGGGGTGCCACCCCATCTCGCACTCCTCATCGCCGTCGAGCACGCCGAGGTGAGCGGCAATGACGCGGTGGCTGGTGCGCGCCTGTGGACGCCGGACGGACGGACCGGGCGCGGTCAGGCACCCGACATGATGGCCCTGGGCACCGCGCACCTGGCCGCCAACTCCGCGGATTCGGGACGCGTTTCGGCATGGCTGACCCGGCTCCTCGCCTCCGTCCCCGGCATGAGTCGGCTGATGCGGAAAGCCGTGGACCGCGCTTACGTGTCCGGACTGCGCAAGGAAGGCTACGACGACGTTCGAGCCCTCGCCGCTGCGCACCACCGCCAGGCGCCCGTGCGCGAGCCGGAGAGCCCGCTGCGGCCCGTGCGTATCTGCGAGATACGACAGGAGACGCCCACCGCCCGCACTCTCGTCCTCGAAGACGCGGCCGGTGAGGCCAAGTCCTTCGACTTTCTCCCCGGACAGTTCTTCACGCTGGTCATGGACATCGAGGGCCAGCCGGTACGGCGCGCCTACTCGGCCTCCTCGGTGCCCGGCAAGCCCCGACTGGAAATCACCGTCAAGCAGGTGCAGGGCGGATGTTTCTCCACACACGTCCACCGCGAGTTGCGCGCCGGGGACCGCCTCGCGATACGCGGACCCTCCGGCACCTTCCACACCCAGGCACAGGCACCCGAACAGCTGGCACTCATCGCGGCCGGCAGCGGTATCACGCCCTTGATGAGCATGATCCGCACCCGCCTGTCCGATCCCGCGGCGGGAGGCCGGATCGACCTGCTCTACAGCAGCCGCAGCCCCGAAGAAATCATCTTCGGCGACGAGTTGAGGAGCATGGAGAAGGAGCATCCCGGCCGACTGACCGTCACCCACGTTCTCACCTGCCGCGACGGCCGGCTCGACACCGAAGGCATCCGCCAGTGGGTCACCGGCCTGCCCCTCTCCGAGAGAGCACGCCACTACGTCTGCGGTCCCCAAGCACTCATGGACACCGTGCAGGCCACCTTGCAACGACTCGGCGTGCCCGACGAGTTCATGCATCAGGAACGCTTCAACGGCGCCATCACCGCTCCCACCGGCGCTGCGGCACCCCAGGAGATGACCGTCGAGAAGAACGGGAGCCCCGTGGGAGCCACCGTGGTCGAACCCGGCCAGACCCTGCTCGATGCCGGTCTCGCCGCAGGGCTGCCGATGCCCTACTCCTGCACGGTCGGCAGCTGCGGAGAGTGCATGGTGCGCGTACACAACGGAGAGGTCACGCAACCCGACCACACCTGCCTCACACCCAAGCAGAAGGACGAGGGCTATGTGCTGGCCTGCGTCAGCTGCCCGCTGTCCAAGGTGACCCTGGACATCGCCGATCCGACGCACTGAGGGCTGGAGGGCCTGGCGAGGCGTCAGGGTCGAGCCGCGGAGGTATCGGTGCAACGGCTGGCCCCGGCGGCGAGGACCGCGGCGGCGCAGTCGGCGTCCGTGCGGTCGGTGAGCAGATGGTCTGCGTTCGGGAGGGCGACATACGACTTGGGGTGGCGGGCTGTGTCGAAGATCTGCCGTGCGTTGTCGACGCCGACGACTTGGTCCGGTGGGGAGCGCAGGATGAGCGGGGCCGCGCCGAAGGACCTGCATCCCCATCTAGTGACCTGTACCGGTCTGCGCCCGGTTATGCCGGCGACGGCGCGGCGGAGGCCGGGGCGGATGCCGAGGTGTGCTGTTCCAGGCCGCTGAGGATGAGCGCGAGGCCCGCCTCGAATGCCGCCTCGGGATCCAGTACGGGGACGTCGTCCGGCAGGTCCTCGCCGTCTGGGGCATCCGCTTCCGCTTGCTCCTCGAGCACGCAGCCGACCGTGTAGCGGCCAGCGGCCAGCATCGCCATCTGCGCCTCGCGCTCGGGCACGCCGGAGGAGACCAGGAAGGCCATCTTGCGGCGGATCCGGTCGAGGTCGCTGGTCGGTGTGCTTCCGGCGTGCAGCCGGGCGCCGTCACGGCGCATCAGCAGCGTGCGGCGAAAGCCGCGGAAGTTCGCCAGGAACCACGCGCGCCAGTCGTCCTCGGGGGACGGCAGCGGCGCGTCGGCGTGCGGGGCCATGGCTGCCTCGGCCATGGCCGCGAGGAGGGCCTTCTTGGTCTTGAAGTGGTAGTAGAGCGACGGCTGTTCGACGCCGAGTCGCTTGGCCAGCCGCCGGGTGCTGACCATGTCCAGACCCACCTCGTCCAGCAGATCCAGCGCCTCGGTGACGACGGTCTCGCGGTTCATCTTGGTCACGTTGACATTCTATCGCCGATAGAAGACCGTGGAATGGAATCAATCACCGATAGATTCTGGGGTGGTCGGACATGACAAACAAGAACGCGAAGCGTTCGTTACGGATCCTCGTCGCCGGTGGCGGCGTCGCCGGGCAGGCGCTGGCCTTCTGGCTTACCCGCGGTGGCCACCAGGTGACGGTCGTCGAGCGCTTCCCGGCGCTGCGCGCCTCAGGCGCGCAGGTCGACCTGCGCGGACAGGGCATCGAAGCGGTCAAGCGCATGGGCCTGCTCGAAACCGTGCGCAGCCAGCTGGTGGACGAGGCGGGCGTCGCCTTCATCGACTCCCGCGGCAAGCCGAAGGCGACGATCCTGGCGAACACCACCGGCAAGGGCCGCCAGACCCTGACCTCCGCGTACGAAATCATGCGCGGCGACCTCGTGCGCATCCTGCATCAGGCGGCCATGAAGGACACCGCGTACGTCTTCGGCAAGAGCGTCGACGGCTTCGACCAGGACGCCGACCGGGTCACCGCGCACTTCTCGGACGGGACCTCCGATGAGTACGACCTGCTGATCGGCGCCGACGGACAGGGTTCACGCATCCGGAGCGCACTGCTGCCGGAAGGCTTCGACCCGTACTGGCGCGTGGGCATCCACATGGCCTACTGGTTCGTGCCGCGCATCGCCTCCGACACCAACATCCGCGACACCTACATGGTCCCGCGCGGTCGGCAGATCATGCGGCGCAGCCATAACGCGACCGAGACGCAGGTGTACTTCGTGATGCGCGAGGAGTCGCCGCAAGCGTCCGCGATCCACCGCGCGCCCGTCGAGCAGCAGCAGAAGTTCTGGGCCGACCGGTTCCAGGACGCCGGATGGCAGACCGACCGCTTCATCGAGGGCATGCAGGGCAGCCCGTTCTTCTACTCCCAGGAGATCGCGCAGGTGCGCATCGACCACTGGTCCAAGGGCCGGGTGGTCCTGGCCGGGGACGCCGCGCACTGTGCCGCCCCCTACAGCGGCATGGGCGTCTCCGGCAGCCTGGTTGGCGCGTACGTCCTGGCCGGGGAGATCAACCGGCACACCGACGACCTGCCGACCGCGCTGGCGAACTATCACCGCCTCCTGCGGCCCTTCGTCGACAAGGTCCAGCGTGCGGTCAACCCCCGCATTCTGCGCGTGGGCATGCCGATGAGCCAGCACGCCATCAGCGCCTTCCAGAACGCCACCGCACTGGCCTGCTTCCTCCACATCCCCGACCTAGTCGCGCGGTTCTCCAAGCAAGACCGCGGCGGCCACTGGCAACTACCGGCCTACGCCGACACACACGCCGCCTGAGCCGCCTCCGCGATGCGCTCGTACCCCGGCGTGGGGCGCGGCGGGCGATGGGGACACGGGTTGGTCGGCAGGCAGGAGCGGCCAGACGCTCTGCCCTGGGGGTGGGCTGTGCCGCACCGGTACTGCGCCTGCAGTACGGGCGGGTGTCTGCAGGAGCGGGACGACGTTGCGGCCGGTGTTGCCAACGATGGAGCTGAGGCCGCGGGCTGTCTGCGTCGGCGACGCGCACAGCACGACCCGCGGTGCCATCTCTCCTCCTCCTCTTTTCCTCTTCGACTGGAGTGCCTCGTCATGGCTTCCTTGCTCTATCGGCTCGGCCGGATGTCCTTCCGGCGACGCCGCTACTTCGTTCTCCTGTGGGTGGCGATCCTGGCGGCCTGCTCCTTCGCTGCTCTCAGCGCCCCGGCCGCCGAGGAGGACGGGTTCTCCATACCGGGCACCGAGTCGCAGAAGGCGTTCGACCTGCTCGACGAGCGCTTCCCCGGGGACAACGCGGAGGGCGCGGACGCGCGGATCGTCTTCGCCGCGCCCAACGGGCAGAAGGTGACCGCCCGTGAGAACCGGGCGGCCGTCGAGAAGGTCGTGGACACCATCGCGCGTGGCGCGCAGGTGAAGGACGCCTCGAGCCCCTTCGCTCCGGAAGCCGTCAGCAAGGACGCCACCACCGCGTTCGCGACCGTCACCTACGCCGTCTCCAGCGACGACCTCAGCGAGGCCACGTCCGCCGAGCTCATGGACGCCGTCGAGGACGGCCGTACGGCGGGCCTGACGGTGGAGGTCGGGGGCTCGGCCGTCGACGGCGGTCCTGAACTCGGCGGCGTCACCGAACTGATCGGCATCGCTGTCGCCGCGCTGGTGCTGTTCATCACCTTCCGCGCGCTGGTCGCCGCCGGACTTCCCCTGATCACCGCGCTGATCGGCCTTGGCGCGGGAGTCTGCGCCATCATCGCCGCGGGCATGTCCACCACGACGATCACCCTGGCCCTGATGCTGGGCCTGGCCGTGGGCATCGACTACGCCCTGTTCATCGTCTCCCGCTACCGCGCGGAACGGGACGAGGGCCATACTCCGGAAGAGGCCGCGGGCCGGGCGGTGGGCACCGCCGGATCCGCCGTCGTCTTCGCCGGTGCCACCGTCGTCATCGCGCTGGCCGGGCTGTCCGTGGCCGGCGTGCCGATGCTGACCGACATGGGGCTGGCCGCCGCCGGAACCGTCGTCATCGCCGTGCTCGTCGCCCTGACACTGCTGCCCGCCCTGCTCGGGTTCTTCCCCCAGGCCGTCCTGCCCCGCACCCGGCGCCGCACCGCCATCGCACCCACGCCCGCGCCCGGGCCCGGGAAGGAGCCCGCGGGAAGGCGGTGGGCGCGCTTCGTCATCCGCCGGCCCCTGGCGACGCTGCTGCTGAGCGTGGCGGGCCTCGGCGTCGTCGCCATCCCGGCCCTGGATCTGCGGCTCAGCCTGCCCGGCGACGAGGCGCAGCCCACCTCGACCACCCAGCGCCGCGCCTACGATGCCCTCGCCGACGGCTTCGGCCCCGGCTTCAACGGGCCCCTGACCATCGTCGTCGACGCCAAGGGCGCCGACGACGCTCAGGCCGCCGCCGCGCGGGCCCGCACGGCCCTGACCGCCACCGACGGCGTCGTGGACGTCTCACCGGCCACCTTCAACAAGGCCGGCGACACCGCGACCATCGCCGCCGTGCCAAGGACCGGCCCCAGCGCCAGTGCGACCAAGGACCTCGTCAAGACGATCCGCTCCGAGGCCACCGACCTGAAGTCCACCTCCGGCGCCTCCATGTGGGTGACCGGGCAGACCGCGATGAACATCGACGTCTCGAACAAGGTCACCGCCGCCCTCATCCCCTACCTCGCGGTGGTGGTGGGACTCGCCGTTCTGCTCCTGATGATCGTCTTCCGTTCGGTGCTCGTCCCGCTCAAGGCAGCCCTCGGCTTCCTGCTCTCAGTCGCCGCGGCGTTCGGCGTGATCGTCGCGGTCTTCCAGTGGGGCTGGCTCGCCGACCTGCTCGGCGTCTCCCAGACCGGACCGGTGATGAGCATGATGCCGATCTTCCTGATCGGCGTGGTCTTCGGCCTGGCCATGGACTACGAGGTCTTCCTCGTGACCCGCATCCGCGAAGCCCACGTCCACGGAGAATCGCCAACGCGGGCCATCGTCACCGGATTCCGTCACAGCGCCCGTGTCGTCGTGGCCGCCGCCGTCATCATGATCGCCGTCTTCGCCGGATTCATCGGCATGACCGACCCCATGATCAAGATGCTCGGCCTTGGACTGGCCGCCGCCGTCTTCTTCGACGCGTTCATCGTCCGCATGACCATCGTCCCGGCCGCTCTCGCGCTCCTGGGACAGACAGCGTGGCGACTGCCCAGGTGGCTGGACCGACTACTGCCCGACCTGGACATCGAAGGCGAGAAGCTCACGCGCACCCTCGCGGCCGAGCACCCCGCCCCGGCGGCGCCCTCGTCACAGGAGGAATCGGTGATCGCCTGACCCACCGCCGCCACGGAGCGCCCGCCCATCCGCGGGCCTCCGGGGCGCCCCCGCACGCACTGGGGTCCGTCCGCCCCGATCGTCCACAGCCGACAGCCGACAGCCGACAGCCGACAGCCGACAACCGTCAAGCACACCCGTGAAGGAGGACCTGTGATCGCCGACATCCGGTCGTGGGCCCGCCGCCACCCCAGAGCTTTCGACGCCGCGACGGCGGCCGCCCTGTGCGCCCTCGCGGTGCTCTCCACCACCATGGCGCAGCCGCCTCGCATCGTGCGCTGGCCGCCGCCGACCGCCGCCACCGTCGCCGCCCTGGCCTGCGCGGCGCTGCTGGCGCGCCGCAGCCGCCCGCGCCTGACCGTGATCACCACCACCGCGTGCACCGCCGTCCTCGGCGCCATGGGTCCCGCCTTGGGCTACGAGTTCGGCTCCACCCTCACCGGCCCCGTCATGGCGGCGCTCGCCTCACTGGCCTGGCACACCGACAGCCGCACCGTCGCCCGCTACACCGCCACCTCCGCCCTGACCCTGCTCGCCGCCTCCGCGCTGTGGCCGCCGGGCGGCCCGCAGCTGCGACCCGAACAGGTGGGCCTTGCCGCCTTCATCCTCGTAGCCCCCGCCGTGGCCGACTCCCTGCGCAGCCGCCGCGACTACGTCACCGCGGTGGAGGCACGCGCGGAGATGGCGCTGCGCACCCGCGAGGAAGAGGCCCGCCGACGCGTGGGCGCCGAACGGATGCGTATCGCCCGCGAACTGCACGACGTCGTGGCCCACCACATCACGCTCGCCCACGCCCAGGCCGCCACCGCCGACTACCTGCTGGCCAGCCGTCCCCACAAGGCGCAGCAGGTCATGCACCACCTCACCGCCACCCTCAACTCGGCCCTTGGCGAACTGAGATCGACGGTGGGACTGCTGCGCGAACGCGACGAACCCTCCGGCCCTTCGAGAGAGCCCGTCCCCGGACTGGCGCGACTGCCGGACCTGATCGCCTCGTTCGACCACGTCGGCCTCACTGTCACCCTCACCCAGGACGGCACCGAGCAGCCGCTGTCACCCGGTGTCGACCTCACCGCCTACCGCATCACGCAAGAGGCACTCACCAACGTCTCCAAACACGCACTGACCACGACGGCCGCCGTCCACCTGCACTACACCGACGACCTGCTGACCCTGACGGTCACCGACGACGGCCCGCCCGTACAGGTCCGCGGCGCCGCCGGATACGGCCTCATCGGCATGCACGAGCGCGCCCAGGCAGCCGGAGGACACCTGCACGCCCGCCCCCGCGACGACACCGGTTTCGAGGTGAGGGCCGAGCTTCCCACCCTCGCGCCGCCAGGCCGCCTGTCCGCCCACGACGAGGACACCTTGTGACCATCCGCGTGCTGCTCACCGACGACCAGGCACTCCTCGCCGCAACCTTCCAGGTCCTCATTGACGCCACCGACGATCTAGAGGTCATCGCCACCGCGGCCGACGGCGACCAGGCTGTCCAGCTGACCCGCACCACCGCACCGGACGTTGTGGTCATGGACATCCGCATGCCAGGCCGGGACGGGCTGTCCGCGGCCGCGCAGATCACCGCCGATCCCCAGCTTTCCGGCACCCGCGTCCTGATCCTGACCACCTTCGAAACGGACGACTACATCACCCGGGCTCTGCGCGCTGGCGTCAGCGGTTTCCTCGGCAAAGGCGTCGGCCCCGCCGAGTTCCTCGCCGCCATCCGCACCGTCGCGGCCGGCGACATGGTGCTTTCCCCCTTGGCCACCCACGTCGTGGTCACTCGCTACCTCGCCGCCTGCCGCCCTGACCGCCCCCACGCCACCCCCCGCGAGATGGACAGCCTCACCCCCCGCGAACAGGAAGTCCTCCTCTGCGCGGCAGAGGGGCTCACCAACGACGAGATCGCCGAGCGCTTGTACGTCAGTCCGCTGACCGTCCGCACTTTCGTCCAGCGCATCATGCACAAACTCGGTGCCCACCACCGCGCCCAACTCGTCGCCCTCGCCTACCGAACCGGCTTCGCCCGCGTGCCACAGCCGCCCCCCGCTCGTCCCCCAGCGGACGCGGCCCCTGAAGCGCGCGCCGCCTACGACGGCCGGTGAGACCAGCAGCCGCACCGTCGTGATCCCCTCCCGGGCGACCGCTGCGAGCTCGTCGAGGAAGAACATGACGACGTGGAGGTGGATGCTCGCCAACGAACCCGCGCCGACCATTCCCGCTCGCCGCGGCGCGAAGCCGCCCGCCTCCCCCGTTGCCGCTACCGACGACCCGGCGCTGCCGGAAGCGCTGGCCGAGCTGGCGGCGGCGCGGGCGGACGAGATGGACGCCGACACCGTCAACCGGGAGCTGTCCATCGCGCACATGGCGATCGGCTGGTGGTAGCGCCAGGGCTGGATCGACGGCGACCCGACGATCGGCATCGAGCGGCGGCCTGCACCGCCCGACCGCACCAAAGCCCTGGCCGAGAAGCAGATCACCGCCCTGTGGCCCGCCGTTCCTCACCGACCACAAGATCCCGGCCGGGACTGCGACGTTGGACGTGTGCCCGGAGACCGGCCGGGGACGTTCTGGAGGGACAGGCTGGTCAAGGAATTGCCCGTGGGCGTCGACCAGCTGAGGCAGGACCGCATCCTTGCAGAAGCCCTTGCCAACGGCGCGGACCCCTCCACGTCGCGCACGTCTTCTTCCTCGGCGCCAGGGCCAGCCTCCGTTACACCAGCGCAGTGGCCGAATCGGAAGCGAAGCAGGGACCGAACACCCGCTGATCTTGAGTTTTACCCCGCAGGGAGCCTTCGCCGGCCCTCCGGTGTGAAGGTGAAGGTCTGGCGAAAGGGCCCCGTTCCGAAGCGCACCGCAAGCAGGAGGGGTTCTTCGTGCGCAGGTGGCCATGATTGCTCGGCTCCCGGAGCACTGCCGTTCCAGAGGTGAAAGGACACCATCGGTTCCTCCGGGTTCTCAGTCAGATAGCCGAGGGTCTTGCCGTAGTAGGGGTTGTCACTGCCGAACAGCATGGACGGGGTACCGAACTCGTCGACGACGTCCGACCACACGCGGTCCTCGCCCGCCCACTGGCGGACCTCACCCTCCAGGACTGCGTGTTCGGCACGGTCCAGTACGCGGTCCGGCTTGAGCCAGCCGCGGCGGTGCGCGAACTCGGCATACACCGAGGCAACGCCGTACTCGTAATAGCGGTCCGGGATCAGATCGCGGAACACGCCTGCGACGCCGGCGCTGGACCAGGCGCCGCGCTCATCCCAGACACGCTGCTGCTCGGCCAATGCCTCGCGCTGGCACTCCACGAACAGCAAGTGATCCATCAGCATGCGCAAGGCCAGCTCCGACTCCCTCCCGTACATCCCGGGACGACGCAGGGCGAAATTCAACTGATCGACGAGATACGCACGTATCTCGTCGGAGGCTGCAAGCGCTCTGGAAGTAGGCATCCCACAGTCTCGCGCAGATGCCGCCGGATCGCGTCATGGGCTGACGCCCAGCCGTTCTCCATGTGAGCCGAGCCCAGGCCCGTCGCCCACTACCGTTCACTGCGGCAACCGGCCCACTCGACGCAGCAGAACCACCTTCCAGCCCCTGAGTTCGCGCTACTGAACCTTGAGATTTCCTGAACCCAGGAAGATCGGGATTGAGAGCTTCTACTGCGGACCAAGCATCGAGGGCGCCCACGAGAAGGGCGTGGTGGAGGGGCAGATCGCCTACTTACGCCGCAACCACTTCACTCCGGTGCCCGAGGCCGACTCGCTGGCCGAGCTGAACGAAGTGGTCGACCAGTGGGATCTGCACGACGGACGGCGCCGGACCGGTTCGCGGCCGCGGACCATCGATGAGCACTTCGATGTTGAGCGGTCGCTGTTGATGCCGTTGCCGGAGGAGCCCGCAAGGTCATCCAGGCCGCGTGGCGGCGACCACCGACACCGTGGCGTGGAAGTGGACGTCTGCGCTGCACATTCGCAGAGGCGCCGACGCCCGCGCCGGAAACGCCTGCTCTCGCCCCGACGTATTGCTGATGGGCCAACGGAGCCTGGCTCCGGGATTAGCCCCTGCCGAGAGGCGGCTCTGCTGGGCGACCTTCACCACGAGGCCGCGGCCGTCGCCCAGGTCCATCCGACCCAGACCGCCGAGGCGGAACGCCTGCTGCGCCCTCTCTCGCCGGGCCATGCCGCATTGGGCTCACCCGCGCGCCCAACCTGCGGTAGGGCAGGGGCGGTAAGCCTGGCCGCCGCCCCTGCCATGGCCGGTTCCCGGGTCCCGGCGCGCACGGCTTCAGTCGTCGGCGAAGCCGCGAAACGTTCCGCCCGTGTGGTCGGCTGTGCTCGCGAAGTCAGCGAAGCTCATGTTGGAGATGTTGAGGTTGACCGCGACGTTGGGAAACCACTGGGCGGGCAGGCGGAAGTACCGTCCGGGCTCGTCTGACAGGTCTACGGCCAGGAGTGGATACTCGGGGTGGGCCAGCGCGGCTTCGTCGGCGATGAACACGTGATAGATCTGCTGGCTTTCCGGGGCGGCTGCCTCTTCCCGGACGAGTGAGGGGATGTCCGCCGCGGTGTAGCGGGGATCGCTGACACAGACGGCGTGGATGAAGCGGTCGGGGTCCGCGGCCAGGAGCGCGGCCTGGAGCTGTTCCCAGGCCTGGCCGTCGCCGAAGTGCGTGCGCAGGACGAGTGAGAGCTCATTGCCTGGATCCGGCAGGGGCATGGAGGTGATCCTCTCCAGTGGAAGGGGGCTGCGCTCAGGCCCTTGACGGCCTGGGCGGACGGGGCAGAGCCGGATGAGGCAGGGGCCGGAGACAGCCAGCATGTCGGCGAAGGCCTGCGGCCGCGGGACGCGGTGGCGCTCTGTCTGGCTGCGTGGAGCGGGCCTGTCAACTGGGCTCTGCCCGCAGGACGTGATCGCGGTAGGCGCGCCAGGTGGCGAAGGCCGACTGCGCGTCATCCGGGGTGAGGAAGCCTCCCGCAGCGGGGCAGTAGGCCCGGGCGTTCAAGGCGTCGGCGACCGCGAGGGCCGCGTGCGCTGCCGCGTCGCTGTCACCGTGCACGAACAGGGAGACTCCGTCGACCGGCGTGTCATCCGCCGCCCTGGGCGGGCTGCCGATGGAGAAACCCGGCCCTTCGTAGTCGCCCTACCCGTCCTGCGCGAACACGATGCCCGGCAGCACCTCGGTGAGGACCGCGCGTACCTGACGGCCGGTGCCGACACTCGGCGGCTCCCACCCCTGGGGGATCTCGTCGATGGTCTTGGCCTCGGGCGGAAACCGCATGATGAACACGTCCCAGCTCATCACTCCAACGTACGCGTCGGTACTGACAGTCGTCCGGAGGGGACTCATCGAACCGGTGCCGCATCACCGCGGATGCGGACGCCCGCCACGGCGTTGGACTGCGACGGCCAGAAGGCGACCACCAGCCGCTCTCCGCGCGATGCGTGGCCGCGCCGGTCGGGGCTGGTGGTGGCGTGGATCGAGGGGCGTGTCCCGGGCAGGCGCGAGCCGAGCACGGCACGGCCCGCCGGACCAGCCTGGCCCATGGGCTGTCCGCCTCGTGAGCGTGATGGTCAGGGCGCGGTCCCGGCTGCGGCCGTGCCGGTGGCCCCACCCGGGACCGCGCCGCTCCATCGTAGGACCGTGCATGTCCCGGCGGCGGCAGCGAACCGCCCAATGCGGTGGTAGGGCAGGGGAGTTGATGCCATTTCCCTACGGCCGGGGCACTGCGCCGGGGGAGAGAGGTCCGGCGGTCGCTGAGCTCGGACAGACGCCTGTGGGAGATCCCCGGCGACAGCGCGCTCTCCCTGTCTAGGTTCCGCAGATTCGCGAGCACTTCCGCGTGATCATGGGCAACGGTAACGTTCAGTAGCGGCCAGTTGTCAACTGTTAATGATCTTCCGGTTTGGGTGGTGCGCGCCCGTCGTACCATTCCCGTACGGCCGTACAGCGCCCAAGAAAGGGCCGCAGTAAGCACGACGCTCCTACGGCGTCGATTAGGGACGCCGTCGGTTCGACTCGCGACGTCCCCTTCAAGCTGCTGTGGTTGAGGGACTTCGACGAGTCGGACCCGTGGCGCCGGGTTCGTCCGGTACGCGAATGGCGCACTACTCGGGCGGCTACGCCTCGGCTGCGACGGGCGGCAAGGTCGTCTACGAGAGCCGCCTGGAGCCGCAACTCCTCGTGTCCGGAGTGCCGATCGTGGGCTGGCCTGCCGGGGGGGCACCCGGGACCTCAGGCGCCACGCTCGGCGTGTTACCTCGGGATGACCAGCGGCACCGCCGTGCGACTGGTACCAACAAACACCACCACACTCGCCGACTCCGCACCTGCCGCTTACACGGTGACCAATGCCAATGGCGGCGACGTCATCTGCGGCCTGGCCGCCAAGGACACCATTAGTGGCGGCAACGGCACCGACACTCTCCTCGACCACAGCGGCCACCGATGTCCTGAGCGGAAATAACGGCGACGACGGCATCGACGTCCAGGACAGCGTCGCTGACGACACCATCGACGGCAGCAGTAGCGCCTACCTGCGGTGCGCGAACTCGTCCACGACCGCATGGAGCTGGTCACTGCCCGACCGACCGGCTCACCCCTCCTAGGAGCTGTTCGGAGTTCGGATCTTCTTGATGCTTGGTGATGTGCTGGTCTGGGCTGGTAGAAGTCGCGTGTGGCGCGTTTTGATGTGACGGATGCCGAGTGGGCGTTGGTCGAGGCTCGTCTGCTGGTGGCGGCGACGGGTCCGTTGCCGCGGCGGGTGCGGGACCAGTTCAACGGGGTGTTGTGGAGGTTCCGTACGGGCGGCGGCTGGCGTGATGTCCCGGAGCGCTACGGGCCTTGGTCCACGGTGTACTCACGGTTCAGCGCCTGGTCGAAGGCCGGGGTGTTCCAGGCGCTGATGGACGGCCTGATCGCCGAGGCGGCCGCACGGGGGTGGGTCGGGCTGGAACTGGTCAGTGTGGATTCCACGGTCGTGCGGGCCCATCACGAATCGGCGGGCCTGGCGGTCGCCGGGGAGACGCTGGACGCTCTCGAACAGGCCCTGACCGAGGAAAAGGGGGTTCCGCTGGCGGAGCAGGGGCCCGTTCTGCGGGTGATGCGCCGCAGGCCGCACCCGGTGCGGGCGACGCAGGGGAGGAGGACCGGAAGTGGTCTGCGGCACGGCGCCTGCGCCGGGCACGGGCGGAGGCGGCCGGGCTCGGCAGGTCAAGAGGCGGACTGAGCAGCAAGGTCCACGCTGCGGTCGATGCGGCGGGACTGCCGCTGGTGCTCGTGCTGGCGCCGGGCCAGGCGGCGGACTGCCCGCAGTTGCGGGCGGTACTCGACCGGGTCGCAGGTCCCAGGGGCCGCCCGCGCACCCGGCCAGGGGCGGTGGCCGCCGACAAGGCCTACTCGTCCAAGGCCAACCGCGCCTACCTGCGCAGACGCGGGATCACCGCCGTCATCCCGGAAAAGAACGACCAGGGCGCCAACCGTCGGAGGAAAGGCTCGGCCGGCGGTCGGCCCGTCGGCTTCGACGCGCACCGCTACAGGCAGCGCAACACCGTGGAGCGCTGCTTGCAGAAGATCAAGACCTGGCGCGGACTCGCCACCCGCTACGACAAGTCCCCCGAGAGCTACGAGGCAAGACTGCACCTCAGAGCATCGCTCATGTGGGTGAAGCACATCACCTTAACCACATGATCCAAACCCCGAACAGCCCCTAGTGTGGCTCGCCGGACTCGTCCAGCAGGACGATCAGGCGCTGCCCTTCCCTGGTGAGCGATTGGCCGCCGGGGGGGGGACCTTGACGGCCACTTGCGGTAAGCACAGCCACTGAGAGTGCCAGGGCCGGCATGGCGATGTCGCGGACGGCGGTCGCGGTGTACAGGGAGTGCACACGTCCTCACGCGCACACTGGGGCGATGTCCTGGCCTCGTAGGTATGTAGAGCGTTCTTCCTTTGTGAAGTTCCGCGAGAGAGCTGAGCAGATCTTTTCCTCAGCCTCTTTCGGGCTCAAAACGCGCAGCGCCCACAGCGATACCGGGCTGTCGATGCCCCCCCCAGTCGCAAGAGTTCTGCCGTCGGGGCTGAACACCACCACATCTGCGTCTGGGTAAGGGAGAGCCTCACGGGGGTCCCCGGTAGCCGCGTTCCGCAGTCGCACCGTCTCACCACGGTCGGCAACTGCGAAGGTTTTGCCGTCGGGACTGAACGCCACCGCTTCCACACGTTCGTTGTGGCCGACAAGTACGCGAAAGGCCGAGCCGGAGGCAACGTTCCATAACCGCACCGACTTGTCAACGCTGCCGGTGGCAAGGGTCTTGCCGTCGGGGCTAAACGCCACCGCATTCACCGAGCCGGTGTGGCCGATGAGAGTCTTGAGCCGTTTGCCGGTGACGGCGTCCCACAACTGCACCTTCCCCTCGTCGCCGACAGCGAGGATCCTACCGTCGGGACTGTACGCCACCGCAAGTGTGACTGAGTAGGCTTCGCCGCGGCTAGGGAGGGTTTTGCGGAGCTTGCCGGTGACGGCGTCCCGCAGCTGCACCGTCTCATCCCCGCCTCCGATGGCCAGGGTCTTGCCGTCGGGGCTGAACGCCACCGATACAACCCCGTCGTCGTGGCCAGTGAAGAAGGTCTTGCGGGGCTTGCCGGTGGCGGCATCCCACAGCCGCACCGTGCCGTCCCGGCTGCCGGTGGCCAGGGTTTTGCCGTCGGGGCTGAACGACACCCCACACACAGTGTCGGTGTGGCCGGTGAGGGTTTTGCGTAGCTCGCCGGTGGCGGCGTCCCATAGCCGCGCAGCCCTCCCCCCGGCGACGGCGAGGGTCTTGCCGTCGGGGCTGAACTCCACCGCACACGTAGATTTGATGTGGCCAGTGAGCAGGTTTTCGCGGGGCTTGCCGGTGGCGGCGTCCCACAGCCGCACCGTCCCATCCCAACTGGAACTGGCGATGGCCTTGCCGTCTGGGCTGAAGGCCGCCGCATCCACAGCGTCGGTGTGGCCAGTGAGGGTTTTGCGGGGCTTGCCGGTGACGGCGTCCCACAGCCGCACTGTCTGATCCTCACGTTGGGTGGTGGCGAGGGTCTCGCTGTCGGGGCTAAACGCCACCACATCCACGTTTGAAGGATGGTCCAGGCGCTTGCGGACTGTGCCAGTGTCGGCATCCCGCAGCTGCACCGTCTCATCGTCGCTCGTGGCGAGGGTCTTGCCGTCGGGGCTGAACACCACCGCATCCACTGAGCCGCTGGGGCCGGTGAATTCTTGGATCTGGTCCCAGGTACCAGCGTCCCTCAGCCGCAGCGTCCTTTCATCGTCGATGGCGAGGGTCTTGCCGTCGGGGCTGAACACCACCGATATCACCCCGCCGCGGCGGCCGGTGAGGAGGGTTTTGCGGGGCTTGCCGCTGGCAGCGTCCCACAGCCGCACCGAACCGTCCTGGCTACCAGTAGCCAGGGTCTTGCCGTCGGGGCTGAACACCATTGCAACTACAGATTCGGTATGGCCTGTGAGGGTTTTGCGGAGCTTGCCAGTGGCAGCGTCCCACAGCCGCACCGCATCGCCGTAGTCGACGGCGAGGATCTTCCCGTCAGGGCTGAACACCACCGCCTCATCCAAAGAGCCGGTGATCGTCTTGCGGGGCTTGCCGGTGGCGGCATCCCACAGCCGCACCGTGTAGTCGTAGCCACCTCCGACGGTGGCGACGATCTTGCCGTCGGGGCTGAACACCACCGCATCCACAGGGTAGGTATGGCCTGTGAGGGTTTTGCGAAGCTTGCCAGTGGCAGCGTCCCACAGCCGCACCGTAGCGCCGTAGCCGACGGCGAGGATCTTCCCGTCAGGGCTGAACACAGCCGTGTGCCCGACGAATCGGTGCAGGAGGGGAAGTGCTGCTGCCGCCTCCAAACTGGCGGCGGCTTCAGCGGTGGGGCTGGTCCGGTAAGCCTGGACGGCAAGGAGAGATGCCAGGTCTGGATCGGTATCGATCAAACTGTTGGACTGCGTGGCCAGCTGCTTCGACAACTGCGTCAGTGCTCTGTCCTGCGCGTCGACTGCGGTCTGGCGCTGCCACAACGCCACGCCCGCGATACACAGGGCGAGAATGAGCAGCCCTGCCAGGGCGGTGTTGATGCGCCGGGTGCGGCGAGCCGCGGCCTGCTGCCGTTTACGGCTGACTGTCAGGAGCGTGGTGATGTCGTTTGGCAGGGAGCGCTGTCGGGCCCAGTCCAGTGCCTCTGCGAGGGCGCTGCCGACGAGTAGGTCTTCTTGCAGTTTGCTTGTGGCGTGGCGCGCTGCCTGCTCTGTGGTGCGGTTCAGCCAGAGGTGGAAGCGTTGGTCTTGGGCGACCCAGTCGCGCAGGTCGCCCCAGTCGCGGATGAGGGCTTCGTGGACGAGTTCCGCCATTGGCTGGCTCTTGGCGGCATCAGGCCGGACCGGGGTACTGGTGATGATGACGCGGTGGCGGGCCAGGGTGGCCACGACCTCGTCGAAGGGCGTCTCATCCGCTGCATCCGGCCCGGCTTCAGCGCTGAGTGCGCGCAGACGCGTAAGGGCGATCTGCTGGCGAGTGGCCGGGATAGCGTGGGTTTCGTCGGCAGGGCGCACCAGTGCGGTGAGGAGCCGCTGCGCGATCGGACGGTGGGAGCTGGGCAGTTGACGCAGAGCGGTATTGCACCAGGCAGTCAGGCTGCCTGTGATCTTGCCAATGGCCTGGTATGCGTGATGGGTGAGCCGACCATCGTCGAGGCGTTCCCAGAGCTGGCTCAGGGCTAGTTCCAGGGGCGGCAGAAGGGTGACTGGGGCCTGCTGTGCGGGGTAGGTGGTGAGGACGTCGTTGATGATGCGTTCGGGCAGTCCGTCCTCGAGGCAGGCGCCAGCTTCTTGGGCGGGGCGGGTGATGATGTCCCGGAGGTCGGTGGTGTTCAACGTGGAGGGGATGTTGAGAAGGCCGGGGGTTGCCGCGCTCAGCAATTGTGGGGCCACGACGGCCAGGCGGGAGTAGAAGTCGTCGCGCATCACCAAGACAACAGTCAGAGGGGTGTGCGCGTCGACGACTGCTGTCAGTTCGTTGGTGGCGGTCAGTAACTGAGCAGCCGTGGGGTCGTCCACAGAGGTGGTTTGGGTGAGAAGTTCCTCGAACGGGTCGAGGACCAGGATCAGCCGGTCACAGGCGGGTTCGGCCGCAAGTCGGCGTTCCACGGCAGGCAGCAGGCCGTCGGTGGCGACACCAGACAGGCCAGCCCGCTCCAGCGAAGCTGGGAGGTTGTGGCCTGGGCGGGTAGTCAGCGACAGCCAGCGGTCGCTGCCGGGGACAGCCGCACGGGCCAAGGCGGGCAGAACGCCGGCCTGGACCAGCGAAGATTTGCCCGCACCGGACGGTCCCAGCAGGAGCAGCAGCCGCCGCTGTCTGCTCAGTTCGTTCAGCACGCTCTGCACAGCCTCGTCGCGGCCGTGGAACCACCGAGTGTCTTCAGCAGTGAACGGCTCCAGGCCACGGTAGGGCCGCAGGCGGTGCACGGTGAGCTGGGACCGCACCTGTCGCAGAACCTCGGTGGGGGTGGCGTAGGCGATCTCCAAGCCTTTGAGGTGAGGATCCGGGGAAGTGATCGCGGTGACCATGCCGATGACCAGACCGGTCACCTCATCCCTGACCGGTCCGCCGCTGAAACCGGTCGTCAGGTCGTTGGCCCCGGACAACTGAAGCAGCACCCCCGCCTCGCTGTCGCCCGGCAGTAGGTCACCAGCAGTGCCGTAGCCGAAGTGCCCACCGAGCGGGCCCTGGGTGGGGAATCCGAACGACGACACCCGGTGCCCCCGGCACCCCGCCGCCGAGCCTACTGGCAGCGCTCTCGCCCCATGCGGCGTCCGCTCCAGTTGCAGGACAGCAACGTCTTCCGCCTCCGGTGCCCGCCACTGTCCGAGCATGATGTGAGCCCGTACCGATGGCGCGCCGGGCAGATGCGGGAAAACGATGTTCACCCAACCACCGGGAGCCTGACCTGCGGTGCGGACGACGTGCGCACACGTGACAGCGAATGCCGCCTCGATCAGGAAGCCGGCACCGGCCACAGTGCCATCAGGCGCGACAATCTGAACGACTGCGCCGGGCAGAGCAGACTGGCTCATACCACCAGAAGGGATGCCGCTCGCTGCCGGTTGCTCCGGGCCGGGGAAGCCATCCGCCACCATGGTGCGCTGCCCTCACCCGGTGCCATTCAGCGCAGGTGCGCTGTGCGCGCTGCTCTGCCACTGGAGTCGGACCACCAGATGCGTCTCCGCACCGCTCTTGGTGATCACGGCGCCTGCCTGCGCCGACAGTTTCACCCCGAACTCCACCTCCACCCCGTCCGGTCCCGCCCTCTGGACCGCCTCCAGCACCGCCCGCGCTGTCCTGCTCACCGGCTCGAGGTATTCCTGCAACGTGCTTGGCAGCTCACGGACCGCATCACCGATCCGTCCTGCCTTCACCGGCCCACTGGCCTCCGGCCCCGCCTCGAACCGCACAACTCCACCGCCTTCCAGCGGTAGCTCCACCAAACCCTCCATGTCCCGCACCCCCAAGTGCCAGCCTGCACCCCACTTGGCCTCGCACCCAGCCTCGCGGCATCCCGGATCTCCTCCGCCCCATGCGCCTGACATGCTGAGCAGATCGGACCATCCCAACTCAGTCGACCGATGGCCCCAGCCCTGCCGAGTGCCGTAGCCGGTCTACTGCGATGACACCTAGTTTCGCCACGTACGAGCTGGCATCGAGACGGAAGCCCGAGCACGTCCAGCGCGTCCGTCGGGCTGTCCGCAGCGCACGCGTTGCCACCTATAGCAGCGGATCCCCGGTTAGCGAAACCGGGGATCGACCGGATCATTGTCTTTCCACCGCCGCTCGTTCAGTCCATGAAAGGGCCGCCTCGCGCCCAAGTCGCCCGCCATACGCTCCCGCCCCCTCGCGCCCGACGGCGGAGGGCCGAAGACAATAGGCGTTACGCAGAGTGACTATCTATGGCAACCTGCTGGGACGTTCTGCTCATGATCCTCGCCCACGAGCAGCGCTCATCGCGTGCGGAATGCCCCATCCCCACAGGATCCAGTGCTCACGGGACTGTGCTCCCTACAGCCCGGCTGTCATACCCCCAGTCCACCATGGGCGTCATGACGGACTAGAACATTGCCCGAGCCTCCCGCCAGGTCCCCGCCTGGGCCCGCAGCGTCGGGCCGGGCTGGGCGGCTCTGCTCGACCGCAGCAAAGCAGCCGAGATCCTCAAGGCTGCCGACAAGTCCCAGGACCCCCCGGCGGCTGAACGCCTCACTCAACGTAATCACATTCAGCGCTTCCAAACCCACGATTGCTCACCAACCGCTGACAACTACACCAGCAAGCACTGCTCACGCCTCTCAATGCCGCTGGCCAACGACCCGGGAGTGCTCGCAGAATCGTGGGCCCTAGATGATGTCTAGGTTCCGCGGTTTCGCGAGCATATCCACGTGTTCATGAGCACCGGTCGAGCACTTCCGTGTGATCACGGGCAGCGGCTAGGTTCAGTGATTGGCTCCAGGCAAGAATCTGGAGCCACAGGAGTCCGCTGAGGAAATGATCATCGATCGGCGAGCAAAGCCCGCCGCCCTGTCCTCCGAAGCCCCCGCAGCCAGTCAATTGCACGGTGTACCGATGGCTTTGGTGTCATACAGCAGGTGTTCTTGCGCGATCAATGGTGTGCCGGTCCGCTGGCAAAGCCTCATTGCGGTGGCCTTGACGTCGGTGCTCCAGCGACGGAGCGCGAAGTCGCCGGTAGCGACCAAGAATCCGCGCATGTCCTTGGTAAAAGCGCCGACGCCGGTTGTCCCTTCGACGCTCGCGATCTGGCGCGGGGCACGCGGGTTGCGGAGGTCCCACACTCGGGTCGGCCCGGGGGAGACTCCGTTGGTCGACAGCAGGCGTTCCCCATCAGGGCTGAGGTCGACCTGCCAGACAGTGCCCTTGTGACCGTCGAGAGCGGGCAGGCGCTTGGGGGCAGCAGGATCCGCGACATCCCATAGGTAGATTCGCTGGTCGGCGGAGCCTGCGGCAAGGATGTGCCCGTTGCTGTCGACGGCCAGGCTTGCCGCGCCCGGAGCGCCCTTGAGCCCTTTGACGAAGCGGCATCTGCGTGAGGCGCTGACATCCCACAGTTGCACTCCTGTGTCTGCGGTGCCGACGGCAAGAGTGCCGCTCTTGCTGAGAAATACAGTCGAAGACACACCCGAGACGCGGCAGGCTGTGCGTGGCCTTGGGGCGTAGGGGTTGGAGATGTCCCACACGACGACCGCGCTGTTGCCGCTGGCTCCGGTGACCAGGGTCCGGCTGTCGGGGCTGAACCCTACGTCGTTGATGTGGTTCCCGCGGTGCCCGTGGCCCCTGCCGAGCGGCTTCGGGTGCTTGGGGTCAGAGACGTTCCACAAGCACACGGTGGCCCAGGTCGACTCATCGTGCGGGTCGAAAAGGTCAGGTGCGTCCGTGGTGAGGGCGACCGTGCGTCCGTCCGGGCTGAAGGCAGCGCGGTTGAGGGGCTGTCCTTCGCAGCCGAGGGGCTTGGCCAGTGGACGCGGCACCCTGGCGGCAGGCAGACGCCACAGTCGCGCGGTGCCGTCATCGCTACTGGTGAGTGCCAGGGTGCGGTCCGGGCTGGTCTCGAGTGCGGTGATGCTCCCACGGTGTCCGTCCAATGGGGGGAGCGGGTGCCAGCGGCGGCTGCCCCCGGTGTGTATGCCGACCGCGAGCGACCTGGCGCCGGGGCCGAATCCTACTCCGACAATCTGGTCGGGCTGGTCCAGTGTCAGATGCCAGGCTGTGTCCCAGCCGCCATCGCGCCACAGGCCGCGGACGTGCCAGACCCGGACCTGAGCGTCAACGTCGCCCACCGCCAGCGCGGTCCCATCCGCACTGAAGGCGAGATCAGTCACGGTGCTGGCGGAGTCGTAGAGGCGTCGCGGCTTTCCCGGCTTGCCGTCCGGTGTGACGCGGGCGAGCAGGACGGGGTGGATTGTGGCCATGGTGTTCACGAGGGCCAGAGTGCGGCCGTCGGGGCTGAGTGCCACGGTCTTGAACTCATGTCGTTCGGCTGGCTTCGGGATCAGATGAGGCTGAGGGTCTTTGGGGTCGGTGACGTTCCACACCGTGGCCTCGTGGTCGCCTTCCACCGTGGCCAGGCGTCTGCCGTCACGGCTCAGATCCAAGTCAAGGATATGGTCGCTGCCCCGCCGCCACCGCTTGATTGATCGCGGGTGCGTAGGATCCGAGGTGTTCCACAAGGCCAGCCGCCCCGAGGATTCGCCAACGGCGAGTCGGCTGCCGTCTGCGTTGAAGTCCAGCCCACAGTAATCCTTCTGATTCCCGGTCAGATCACGGATGTGCAGCGGCAGGTGTCCGTCGCGCAATTGCCACAGCTGCACCGGTCCACCGTTCGCAGCGACGGCGAGTACACCGTGGGCACTCACCGTGACCCGGAGGATCGCGGTGCCGCTCACCCTTTTCACCGTCACCGGCCGGTGCGAGCTCTTCCCTTTCGTGTCCCACACCCGGATGGCGCCTTCCGCGGTTCCCTCGACGAGAATCCGTGCGTCCGGGCTGCTGCCCCATGCGGTCACCTTGGTCAGACCGGGGGTGATGTAGCGGGTGGCGTACGGCGGGGCGGACAAGCCCGTCAGCGCGCCTTGCGCCTGCGGGCTGCGCGCCGTCCCGTACGCGGCTAGGGCCAGGTGCGCCGCGAGTGCGGGGTCCCTCGGTTGTACGGCGTTGGCTTCCGTGCTCAGCCGGGCGGCGACCGCGCCCCGCTGAGCGAGGTCCGCGTGGTCAGCCTGCCGGTCGGCCTCGCGCTTGCCGTCCACAGCGAATGCGGCCGCGGCCACAGCGGTCGCCGCGAGCGCCGCCATGGCGGCGATGAATCGCCGCACGCGCCGGACGCCGCGCTGCAGGTGGCGATGGCTTGCCGCGAGGAAGGCACGCTCCAGCGCTCCGGCCCGGCCGGGCTGGCCAGCATGCCACTCATCCGCTGCGGCGAGTCGGGCCCCGCGGTAGAGATGGCTGGCGTCTCGTCCCGCAGCCTTCCATGCTGTGGCGTCGTCCGTAAGCCGCTGGCTCACCAGCAGTCCGACGCGGTCGGCGTCGATCCATTCCCGCAGCCGGGGCCAAGCGCGCAGCAGTGCCTCATGACTGATCTCGACGTGCTCGGTGTCGGCAGTCAGCAGTCGGGAGCGGGTGAACTCTTCGATCACGGTCTCGGCGCAGGCGTCGGCTGCCAGCTCGCCGCGCTGGGTTCGGCGTCGGGTGTCGTCGGTACCCTCTCCGATGCGCACCAGATCCAGCAGCACCGCGCGTGCGGTCTGCTGTTCCTGGGGAGCCAGCCGGGCGTAAGCACGCTCGGCAGTGGCGGCGACGGCACCGTGCACCCCGCCGGTGCGCTCGTACCCCACGACAGTCAGCACTCCGTCCTGGCGGTGTTGCCAGGTCGCGCGCAGAGCGTGAGAGAGCAGCGGTAGGGCACCAGCCTCGCAGGTAGGGCTGCCCAGGTCCCGCAGCAGCACCTCCGCCAGGCCAGGTTCCATAGTCAGCCCAGCCGTTGCGACCGGCTTGGTGATCGCCTGCCGCAGCTCGTCGCGGTTCATCGGCCCCAGCGGCAGAGAGCGGACCCGCAGCGCCTTGCGCAGCCCGGAGTGGGTCAGACAGTGCCCGTAGAAGTCGGCGCGCATTCCGATGACCACCGGCAGGCCGTCCGCCGCGAGACGGCACAGCTCGTCAGCGAAGGCATCGCGCTCTTCATCCGGAGCGAGCGTGAACAACTCCTCAAACTGGTCCACGACGAGCAGCGCATGGCTGTCCAGCGGTCGGTCGGATTCATGAGCGCGCAATTGCCGCGACGGCGCGGCAGTGGGAGTCAGGCACAGGACAGATGGTTCACCGGGTACACGACCGGGTAGCACGCCCTGAGCCACGGTGGGGGCGAGTCCGGCTTGCAGAAGGGATGACTTGCCTACCCCGGACGGACCGATCACCATCACCGGGTGCCCCTCAGAGCCCACGTCCCCCAACAGACACACCAGGTCCGCCAGTGCCCGCTCCCGGCCGAAAAACCACCGCGCGTCCTCGGCCCGGAACGGGGCGAGTCCTGGGTAGGGACAGGGCTCAGGGGCACGGGCGACCAGTGCCAGCAGCGCGCCGTTTGCCTTCAGTACCGCGTCACAGCGGCGAGCGAAGTCCTCATCCGGGCGCCGCAGCCCGTTCTCCAAGCGGCTGATAGTCCCCTTGTCTGTGTATAGCATTTTCGCCAGGCTCGCCTGCGACAGGCCCCTTGTCCGGCGCAGGCAGCGCAGTTCCGAGCCGAAGGACACCGCCCCCTTGGGTGCTCCGGAGTCCTCCGCTCCAGATGGTGAGGCACTGTTCTCCGTCATGACAGCTTCCCCCTTTGTCCCTGCTGCCTTCGTGGCCGACCGCCGTATCCAACGAGCGGCCATCAGCACGGGTGACGGCCACCGACTCACGAGGAGTCGATGACCGTCTTGTCCTACGGTGAACACCGGCTGGGATGTCGGGGGCCTACCGTTCGTCGCTGCTCAGCAGAAGAAGCCGAGCGACGCAGACCCGAGTGAGTAGAAGGAGATGGTGGTGACGCCCTTGACACCGCGATCAACCTTGGCGTCGTCACCGCCGCCGTTGGTTCCGCTGTAGATGCACCAGGTGCTCTGGGTGCGGTTCCAGGCCCAGACAGCCGGGCCCTCCAGTCCCTGGCCGCGGACGTCGTCGGATCCCTTGCGGTAGTACGCATAGCGGCCGGCCGTGTCGCGCACGCAGAAGGTGTTGGAGGGGCAGGGCTCGGCAGATGCCGTAACCCGGATCGGTGCCTCAGCGGCAGCGGTGGGAGCCACGGCAGGGACGACTGTCAGAAACACCGTGGCAGCGAGGCCGGTGAGGAGGGGGCGGACGGACATGGGAATCTCCTTGCGGGAAGTGGTGAGCGGCTTGCTCGGGCTGGTCGACGGACTGGTCAGTTGCTGTCCCCGGCCTTCCAGCCGAGGTAGTTGCTGAAGCGCGACAGCGACGTGAAGTGGTCGATGGCACCGTTGACGCCGGTCGACCAGTAGCCGCCCCGGCCGTCGGCCAGGCCCACGTGGCCGTGCCTGCTGCGGGTCTTCCAGAAGACGAAGGCGCCCTTGGGAGGATTGGTGTCTCCTGCGTGCTGAGCACCGTCGCTGCTGTACCAGTGGTCCAGCGCGTCCGGGTGGCGCGTGGACCGGTCCCAGGCCAGTCGCACCGCGCGCTCGCACAGCCCTTCGTACGCCGTGCTGCCGCGACGGTCCATAAACCAGCGCAGGGCGTCGTCGGCCGTCCGGTCTGCGGCCAACCGCACCTGCGAGACAACAGTCGCAGTAGCGGGGCCGGCCTGGACGATGCCCACAGACGCGGTCGACGCCAGCAGCGCGCAGCAGACCGCGGCACGCAGGCGGTTCCTTCTGATCACAGTGGTCACCTTTCGGCGAAGTGCTGAACCCGGCGTGATCTCGCCGGTGACAACACCATCGCCCTCCACCCACCGCCGCTGAGCCGGTTGCCCGTTGGCCCCTGAGACCGCAACCCGCAACCGCCAGTGACCAGCAATAACGCCAACTTCGAGAACTGGCCGACTGCCCGTGCCAACAGCAATGAAGAGGGGTGGGCCAAGACGCCGTCGTCGACCGTGCCGTCCGGGCCGCTCTCCCACCCCTCCGCGCCTTCCGACCCGACTGGCGCGAGACCCGGACAGCGAGTGGAACGCGGCGCCCCACGAGCTGTCCACAGCACACGCGCTGCCACCTATAGCAGCGGGTCCCCGGTTAGCGAAACCGGGGATCGCCGGATTGTTGTCCTTCCACCGCCCTCCCTTCAGTCCGTGGAAGGACCCTCTCGTGCCCCAAGCCGCCCGCCACACGATCCTGCTGCCGACACCCTCACGCCCGACCGGAGGTGAGTACAGAACCATCGCTACGCAGAGCGACCCCGATGGCTCCCCACTCAGGCGTTCTGCTCATGATCCGCTCCCTCGCGCAGTGCTCATCTCATGCGGAAACCGCCATCGCTGCAGGACCCAGTGCTCACGAAGCTGCGGTCCCTAGGCCCTGCTGTCCGAGCAGCGCGCGACCCGCGGATCGGCCCGCGGGCGGCCTGCGCCGCTGCCGCGCGGGTCCTAGACTCCGCCCGCCTGCGGCGCGACGCCATCCCACCCTGGACACCTCACCCCCGAGCCGCCCCGCAGGACAATGACCGGCCCACACCCCAGGACCCGAACACACCCCCGCCGCCGCGCACCGGGCCCGGACTTCACTGACCGGCCGGGGCCGATGGCCTTGACTCCCTGCCTGTCCCGGCCACGCGAGATGCCCGGTGTGCACCTGGCCCTTCCGCGCTACGCGAGACCGCTGCCCGCCGCAGGTCAGTCCTCCCGCCTCACGCCATGCTCGCTCAGTTCCGCCAGCAGCGACGGGTTGATGATGCGGACGATCACCGCGATGTCGTGCGGGTGCGCCACCGGCCACAGTTGGGCTCGGGCCGCACGGTACTTCATGGCGAGCGAGTCCCGTTTGTTCGGCGGCAGCAGGGCGGCTCGGTGCGGGCAGGAGTTGTGCGCGTTGTCAGCGATCTTCACCAGCACCGCCTGCGGGTCGGTGGTGATGCGTGCGATCTTCTCCTCGTACGGCATGCCGGGCACGTTCGTCACCGCCTCGACGATCTCGACCACCCGGGCCGGGACCCCGGCCTCCCGCAGTCGCTGGGCGGTCCAGTCGGTGTCCTCCACGATGTCGTGGAGCAAGCCCGCCATGACCAGTTCCTGCCCGAGCGGGGCGAGCCCCGCGGCCACGGCCCGCACGTGCGCGATGTAGGGCGCGCCACCCTTGTCGGTCTGCCCGGCATGGGCACGTACGGCCAGGAGGTCGACCTCGCTGACAGACAACATTCCCGCTCCCTTCCCCGCGGCCCGCGGGCCGCCCGTCTTGGTCGCACTGGCTTCTTGCCGGTGCGGAGCCCTTCAAGCATCGGTGTCTGCGCGGGGCATCTGGTCCCGCACCGCTGCCTGGGCGCTCGTGTGCCAGCGGCTGTGGTGTCGATCAGGTGTCCGTGCTCCCAGCCCGCGAGCACGCGTGTGCGGCCGCCGCTCGCCCTGGTGGCCTGGACGACGTCGGGGGCGCTGCCGTAAAGCCCGATCCGGGAGGTGAAGGCATCGCGGGCGGTATGAACCGTGACACGCTAGTTGGAGCCTGGTCGCGAGCGTTGGAACCAGTGCGCCTTGCGCCGACTAGGCGCACCCGCGTGTGCGGGACGTTCCCTGCCGGGCCTCGCCCCAGGGGGCGGCAGCCTGTGGGCCGAGGGCGTCTGTCAGGGGCCCGTGCCCGGATCACGGCGAGCGTTGTCGTGATGGCGTCGGCACAGTGCCTGGGCGCGGGCGTCGATCACCATGAAGCTCCCCAGGACGAGCTGGGTGAGGCTGCGGGTGACGTTCTGCCAGTCGTCACGGATCCGCATGAGGGCCAGCGCGGTGATGGGGCGTCGTGAGGACGGAGTGCGGGGCCTGAGGAGGCACGGGGCCCGGTTGGGCAGGGAACGGGTGTGGCCGGCGGAGGAGTACAGCGTGTAGCGCTCCAGGATCTCGGCTGCGACCGTGCGCAGGAACACCCTCGCCAGGTGACGGGCCGGGCACGGCCGGTTCCCTGGTACGCCGAAAGGGATGAAGGTGGCGTCCTTGGGCGCGAGGGTGAGCCAGCGGTCCGGGTCGAAGCGGTCAGGGTCGGTGAAGCCGGAACGGTGATAGGCCTCGTAGTGGAAGCACAGCACGGATCCGGTGGGCAGCGTGCCGTCCGCGACGTCGATCGGTCCGGTGGTGATCCGTTGCGCGATGCCGAACAAGGAGTACATGCGCAAGGTCTCGTTGATGGCGCGGTCGTAGAGAGCCGTGTCCGTGGGATCGGCGGCCAGGCGGTGCTGGATCTGCGGATGACGGGCGAGGGCGAGCAGGAGATGGCTCAGGGCCTCGGACAGCTGCCCCACCCCCGTGCCGAAGATGTTGCTCTGCAGGTACAGCGCTCGGCCCTGGCCGGTGAGGGACGGGGGCAGGTCGCAGCAGGCGGCTCCTTGCTGGATCTGCTCGTGCAGATAGGCCGTGAGCGCCGCACGCTTGCCCATATGGCGCAGCGCGGTGCACTTGAGGGCGTTGAGGAAATCGTCGGTGTGGCCGGTGACGAGGGGGAGGACACCGGGCGGGCAGGGTGTGTGGAAGGTCAGCTCGTGGAAGAACTCGGCGGCGATGGGCATCACCAGGTCCCTCAGCCGTACGGAACCACGGGGTGCCGGTCCCACCCTGTCCAGGACCCGGCGGGCACAGTGGCGCGCGAGGGCGTCGACGTCGCGTCCGGGGGCCGTGAGAATGCTCCAGGTGCAGCGGGAGATCTCCTCGTACAGCGGGCCCGTTTCGACCTGCTCCTGATGGACATGGGCGCCGGGTGAGACCCAGTACCAGATCAGGTCGGCCAGGCGGGAGCCCTGACCTCGTCCGGCCGCGTGCGGGTGTCCGTACACCGCGCGCAGGTGCGCGGCGTCGACGAGGGGACCGGGAACGGCGATCCCACTACGACCGTTGACGGCCGTGAACACATGCTGCCGCGCCGTGGTGACCAGGCGGGGAAGCCAGGCGGGGAAGCCAGGCGGGAAGCGTGGCCGCGGCGGCCGTGCCCAGCAGGGCGAGGGTGGCTCGTCTCCTCGTCAGCTCGCTGAGAGCGCGAGGCAGCGGATCCCGGCCGCCCGCCGTGCGGGGTGTTCGGGTGGCGGGCGGGAGCAGGGTGTGGCGCCCTCTTTGAGGGCTCGCTCTGGGGCTGGGGGCGGGGGAGGGCATGGGACGGTCGCACCGATTTCAACGAGAGGGCGGGGAACGGGGGCTGCTGCCCGCTCTACCCGCTGCCAGTGATCTTGGTGTGTGATGTCGTGGGCGTACCCGGTGATCACCATCCGCACGGCGGAGCGCACGACCGCCGATCGCGTGAGGCCACAACGGCCGCACTGTGCGCCGTCCGGGAGACCGGCGGGGGCTTTTCGGGCGATCCCACCCGGCAGAAGCGTACGGAGGCGCGCTTCGGGGGACGGTGGGTGCGTCATGTTTCCCTGGACGTGAGGGAGTCCGTGCGTGCAGTCCTTGCTCGACAGCGCCGCACTCGCCCCGGGCGACAGCGCCCGCGAGAGGTTCCGCGCGGAGGGCTATCTGCCGCTGCCAGGTCTGCTCGCGGAAGGCGGCCTGGCCGTGCTGCGGCAGGAAGCGCGACGGCTGGAGGCCAGCGCGCGGCGCCGCGACTTCACCATGGCGTGCATGGACGGCTCACCGCGCCACATGACGACACTCGGCGGACACGTCATCGCCCGCGAGTCCGAGCTGATTCCCCGCCTGTACGCCGACGCAGAGACGACGTCGCTGGTGAGCCGGATCACCAGCGCCGAGACGGTGGCCGTTCCCGACCTTCTGGAACGGCATGTGCTGAACGTCCTGCACTGCGAGGGTGACACCCACGGCGCGCACACGGACGACTACCCCTACGCGCTCGTGCTCTTCCTGGAGGCCCCGGACGACCCGGCCGCCGGCGGCCTGCTGCACTACGCCTCCGGGGCCGCGTCGCTGCGCGCACTGGACGACGACCGTGCCCGCACCGCCCACCACACGGCGGGTGACGGCTACCTCCTGCGCAGCGACACCACCGCACACCGCGTCACTCCGCTCACCCGTCCAGACCTGCGCCGCACCGTGCTGAACTTCGCCTACACGACCCCCGCAGCCCGGCCCCGCGCCACCGCGTCCGCCACCGAACTGTACGGATAGCGCGCCGAACCGCACGCTGACGAGGGCGCGGCGCGCGGGGTGAGCCTCGAGGCGGACACCGCCCGGAGTTGGTGAAGCACCGGCGTGCACGAGCCTGTGCGAGCCCTGGGGTGACGACACAGGGACCGTCGCACCGAGTGTGTTCGTGCCGCAGGGCGTCGCGTCATCCGTCGGCGGGACGCGCACCAAGGCCTTGGCAGACGGGCCCACAGGCGCCCCTCAAGTGGGTGAACCCACGGCGAGTACCTGCGCGGCGGCCGCTGTGCTGCACCAGCCTGGTCGCCATGGCGCAGCAGTATGACCGGATCGGAGTCCGGTTCGAGGAGTCGAAGTCCACGGCGGCGTTCTCAGCGGCCGACACGCACAGCCTGCTGCGCGAGATCGGGGACGTCGCCCAACGGCCGGTACTGGATGTGGCCTGCGGGTACGGCTTCAACACGCGGCTGCTGGCTGAACGTGGGGCTCGCCCGGTGATGGGCGTCGATATCTCACCCGAGATGATCCGCCTCGCCCGCCACCACGAACAGCTGCATCCGATGGATATCGAGTACGAGGTGGCAGACGCAGCCAGCATGCCCGCGTTCGGTGCCTTCGACCTGGTCACCGCGGTCTACCTGTTCAACTACGCGCCGAGCCGCGCTGCGCTGCAGGCCATGTTCGGCCGCATCCGCGCCAATCTGGGCTCCGGTGGGCGTCTGGTGGCCATCGTCCCGAATCCCTCCCCGTTCCCCGACGCCAACTGGGACGCCTTCGACGTCACCGTGCGTGAGCGGGTCCTGGGCGGTGACGCCCCGCTCCTCAAAGCGGCGTTCCTCACCGACCCGCCGACCCTGTTCGAGTTCTACGAGTGGCGGCGCGCCGATCTGGAAGAAGCGGCCGACACCGCCGGGTTCTCCTCGCTGGCCTGGCGCCCCGTGACCTCGCCGCCCGCCGACGACCACCACGACGAGTCGGTGTGGCGTGCCTACCGCGCCACCCCCGTCAGCTCGATCCTAATCTGCACGAGGTGACCGCCCAGGGGTCCCGGACCTGTCGTCACACCCCCGTCCGCATCCCGTTGTCGGCTCCGTCGGGGTGGTGGCCCGGTGTGGAGGGTTGGTGAGCGCCACCCGCTCGACCTCAACAGCCGCATCGGGGCAGAGAAGATGAGCGACGCTCGCGACCCCCGTCCCTGCCGAACGAGCTCGTGCATGGTGGGCAGTGAGACGTCGGCTCTCGGCTGATTGCGGCCAGGAGTCGCTCGTATCGCTACGTGGGCTGGGGCTGGGCCAGGCGTCCCGGTGCGGCGGGGCGGCTACTGCCGGGTGGCGATGCGGGCCATCGCGTGGCGCAGCACGCTCCAGGACAGGTCGGAGTAGGTGGTGAAGCTCTTCGCGGTGTGGTCGTGCTCGTCGATGTATGTGAAGACGTCGCGGGAGAGGACGGCCGGGACGTGTACCTCGGCGGAGGTTTCGTTTTCGTTCAGGTAGACGTGGAAGCTGGCGGCGAAGTCACCGGTGTCGTTCAGCAGCGTGGCGGGCTGCGGGCCGCCGTCGAGGGGGCAGTGGACCTTGTGGACGGCGTAGTGCTCTTTGGACAGCCAGGCGCACATGCCCGGGGTGAGGGTGGCCAGACCGTGTTTGTCCGCCTCCCATGCCAGCCGGTCATAGGACATGACATCGAGGCGGCCGGTCAGGCACAGGATGATCCCGGTGGTGTCGCCGTGGGAGTGGATGGGCGAGTAGTGCTGGGCCGGCCAGATCTCCAGCACCGCGGGAGATCCGAAGTCCGCACTCCAGAAATCGGCGGGGGCATCGCCGCGGTCGATGGCGAGATCGTCGTAGGTGCCGCGGCCGGTGCAGGCCACCCGGATGTAGGGCGGGTGTGTGGAGTCGACGGCGGCCTTCTTGATGAGGATCTCCCGCAGCAGACCCGCGCCTCCCGGGGCAGGCTCCTTGTCCGGCTTCCCGGGCGGCCGGGCGGCAGGCTCAAGAAGGGCGCGGATGGCCTGCACCTCCCAGGCCGCCAGGCGCACATGGGCGGCCTTGCGCACCAGGTCCATCACGGTCGGCGGCACGAGCAGCTGGCGCACGTACTCATCGAAGGACGAGGGCTGTTCCACCGTCAGCGAAGGCACCAGCAGCTCCGCCTTGACCCGCAGTTCCTTCTCCTCGACGGGGGTGATGTAGAAGGGGGGCCTTGCGCGGTCGCCGCCAGCAGGCGGGGGCACGGCGTCGGAGAGCGGCATGTGGGAGTTTTCGGTCATGCCGGGCATGCTGTCCGGCTTGCGTCACCGCTACGTCACCGTCCCTGACCAGCCGCAACCGGTGCGGACCGGGTGTATATCCGTGCAGAAACGACACGACCACGCCGCTAGCCAGACCGACCCATAGTGGGTGGCGGTGTCGGCGTGCGACGGGGGCGGGGGAGTGGGTCGTGGCGATGGCCCGGGCCCGCGTGTCGGCCTGGTACGTGTTGTCGTCGACGGTGACTGTTGCGCTGCCGTACGGGCCGTTGGTTCACCCCCGCCTCCGGCGGGTCGGCGGCGCGGAGAGCGCTGTCGCCGGGCCCGGGCGTGTGGCCGGGCCCGGCACCGCGCGGGTGGGCTGTCAGCGGACGACCTTGACCCCGAAGTGGTTGCCCAGGCCGAGGGCGAGGCCGATGGCGCTGTGCACGGTCAGACGGGTCGACCCGTGTGCGGTGACGAGCTTGGTCCCGGGATCCGGCGCTCAAGCGGGCTGCCGTGGCAGTTGTGGGCCGCCCACGACCGGAGGGGGCGGCCGCCTGGTTCGTATCGCCGCGCGCAACGGCTTCACCAGCTCGGACAGCTCCCCCGTGTTGTGGCGGTGTTGCCGCGGTGTGGAGAAGCGCGATGGGCGTGTTCTCACCACTCTCGGTGTGCTCCGTCCTCGCCACGAAGGGCAGCGGGCGCGTGCGGCGGCGCTCGGCCGGTACGGCGGTGTACGCCATGGCCCTCTCGCGTCACTCGTGCCCAGCGCTTCCGCCGCACCAGAGGAGCCGGAGCCTGCCCAGGTGGATGTCCACACACAGCTGGGCGGATGGATCGTTGATGTGTCGGCCGACAGCGCACAGTGGGTCAAGCTGGACCTCGTGGGTGGGGGTGGCCGCGGTGCCACAGGCGGAGGGGCGTACGCCTCGGCATTCGGGTTGCCCGGTGGCGATGGGGGTACGTCACACGAACGCGGTGTGCCGTGGAGAGGATCGGTCGTGGCGCGGACGCGACGTCGGGCCAGCGGGGGAGCGGTCCTGACGGCAGGGCAGGCGGCGTTGGCGGGCGGCCCACCCGTCGGATCCCGCAGTGCGCCGCGGACGTGGGCCACGGCGGCGGCTCGCCCTGCTGGGAGGACTACGTACGGCACGTCAGCAACGGGCTCCGGTCCACCCTTGGGCCAGGAGATCGGCAGGCATCCGGAGAGTAGGCGCACACCGGCAGGCCACCGCCTCCTCAGGCGGCCCGAATAGGAACCAGCCGGGCGCAGCAGGACCCCGTTCTCGATGAACGCGAGCCGGACGGTACCGAATCTTGTTCCTTACTCCACTGCCTTACTCGACGCCCCCGGGCGGGCTGACCACACGAAGGGCTCACCCGGTCCCGCAGAACAACGCAGGGAAGCTTGATTCGTGACTCCGGCGCCCAGTCACCAATACCTGGACCGGTCGTTAGCCGGTCATGAAGAAGATCCATTCCATTGGCAGGACCGCCTGGGCTCTCGGCGGCGCCATCGCGCTCATCACCACGCTCACCGGCTCCGCAAACGCCGCGGCCAGCCCTGCCACCCTGCTCGCGACCGTCAACATGCACACGCTCACCTGCTACGAAACCGAAGACCAGGACACCGGGGACGAGCTCTACCTCCAGGTCAACGGCCAGACGGTCTGGAGTTCAGCAGACACCATCACCTGTGATCACAACGCCCCGACGACTCGTCCGGTCAACCGGCTCGCCCAGTCCGGCGACACGATCTCCCTGTATGACGAGGACTCCCCGGACACTGACGATCACCTCGGCAGCGACACGATCGAAGGCGACAGGGGAACCCTGACCTTCAACCTGGACGATGCCCTGTACACCCTGGACTACGGCCCCGCGTAGAAGGCCTTGAACAAGGCCCACACTGGGGGCCCAAACGCCTCTCAACCCTCCCGTGGGGGCTGGTGGGCGCTGCCCAGCGCCCACCAGCCCCCACACGGCCGGACCACAGCAGTGATCAAGCTCCGCTGAGCAGAACAGGCCGGTCGTCATTCCCCGCGTTGTTCTGCGGGACCGGGCGGGCCCTTCGTATGGTTCTCGCACCAGGGGCGCCGAGTTCCCGCCGCCACCGGCGGCGACATGACCGTCTTCGGCACCCCAGACCGCCTCGCCACCTCTGGCGACCTGGCACTGAAGGTAAGCGCGCCACACCCAAGCCGTCCTCGCCCTCGCGCGCCGCCGCGTCAACGTTCTCTGGGCCCTCCTCCGTGACAGAGGGTGCTACGAGCTCACGCCACCGACAGCCCTCGCGGCTTGACGGACCGCATGAGGAATCGCTGAGACCAGTCAGCCTCCGACGGGACAGGACAGCGAACGTACGCATCACTCGTGGGTCAGCGCAGTGACGCCGCAGTAAACGCGTACATCCCGCCCTGGAAGACGGAACGGTCCGCCGGAGGCCGCGACTATCACGGCCAGGGCTCCTTCGTAGTAACTCCGTTAGGCGTAGTAACTCCGTTAGGCACTGCGGCAGTTGTGCATACGCCTCCGTGGCAGCGCTGCTGTCCGAATGCGGGTCCCCTGTGAGGGCTTGAGGGGAGGAGACTGTCAGTGCGCGAAGCTCACCAGTCCTGACGTCAGCATGTTCGCCTGGGTCATCACACCAGGTCTTTCGTCACGGGCAGGCACTCGGTGAGCAGGTCGACGATGTCGCGCCAGGCTCGCTGGGCGTGCTGCGGGTGGTAGCCGACGCCGGGGACAGTGGGGTGGTCGACCGGCGGGTGGTGGAAGGCGTGCAAGGCGCCGCCGTAGACCGTGAGGCGCCAGTCGACGCCCGCGGCCCGCATCTCGGCGGTGAACGCGTCGCGTTGCGCGGGCGGCATGATCGGGTCTTCCGATCCGACCCCGGCCCACACCGGGCAGCGGATGCGCGCCGCCTCGCCCGGTCGGCCCGTGGTCGTCGCGTTGACTGTCCCGATCGCGCGCAGGTCGACGCCGTCGCGCCCGAGTTCCAGGCCGATGGCGCCTCCGGTGCCGTAGCCGATGGCGGCGATCCGGCCGGGGTCGGTCCGGGGCTCGGCGCGCAACACGTCGAGCGCCGCGTGGCCGATGTGCCGCATCCGGTCGGGATCAGCGAGCAGTGGCAGGCAACGGGCCAGCATCTCCTCGGGTTCACCCAAGTAGCGCCCGCCGTGAAGGTCGAAGGCCAGCGCCACATACCCCAGCTCAGCGAGAGCGTCGGCCCGGCGGCGCTCGACGTCGCTGAGCCCCATGCCCTCTGGTCCGAGCAGCACCGCGGGCCGGCGGCCGACACCGGCCGGGAGCGCGAGGTGCCCGATCATCGTCAAACCGTCGGCCGGGTACTCGACCGTACGCGTCGTCATCGTCGTCATGAGACGGGACTGTAGTGATCGTCGAGCCCGGTCCGGGCGGTGCTCTGCCCCTGGCAGAACAGCACGGGTGTCCCTCTGACATACGGGACGGGCTCGGCGCTCAGGGCTTCACGATCATCTCCTTGCCCCTCTGGCGCGTATCTCGGTCGCACCCCATGCGTCCTCGCGATCCAGCAAGATCCACTGGCGAAAGCTCTCCTCGTCTCCGAACGATGGCACCCGTGGGTCACGGTCACTTCGCCACTCAAGATTCCTCGTCGCAGGTCAGAGCGACCACGTCAGGGACGACTCGGTGACACAGGACATGTGTTTCGTCGCCTGGGCCGGCCCATCTCGTCGGTAACCCCAGGCTGCTGGCCTCTCACGCCCCTGTTTGCCACACCTCAGTGGCAGAGTGGCGGCACAGCGAAGCTCCGGTGATGAGGATCTGTGAAATCGGCCAGTGTTGCTCTTCGTTCCCCAGCCGGTTGCTGCCGACAACGATGGCCGGGGCCGCCCGTGCTGTGTCCGCTTCCTCGGGAGTCGTGTGGCGGCCGACCTCGTGAACGAAGCCTGCGCTGCCTCGGGTGCGCGTATCGGCCTTCGCTCGGAACCGGCGTCATGAAATCATCAGGCGATGACCGAACCGAGCAGCGAAGATGGCCGCACCTTCCGGCGCGAGACCGAGCTGGTCGTCAACGAGATCGCCCAGGGGCTGCGCCCGTTGGACGCTGGTGTGAGCTGGTTCTCCCGCCTCGCCCCGCCACGCCAGCAGATGGTTCTGCGGGAAGTCGCTGGCTACGCGATGCAGACGCACATAACAGCTGCGGACGGCCGTGTGGGGGTGGCGCGGTCCGGTGTGAAGCCCACCGCTAACCCCTCGGTGATGATCTGCATGGACCCGCCCCGCTACGGGTTCGCGAACCTGCCCTCCGCCGAACACGTCAACGCGTTCCGCGTCCTCGTTTCGGTGTTCGCCGTTGCTGACAGTCGCCGCCGCGAGACGTACTGCAAAGGCGCCTGCGGACATGCATGGCACAACCTGCCGGCGGCAACCGAGCAGCCGTAGCATCGGCCATTCCGGCTCTGGCTGGGCTGGCGATCGGGCGGCACTCCCCGGGTGACACCCGTCCGCGGGTTAGCGTGCTGCGGGCGGGGAGAAACGTGAGCCGGTCTGGAGAACCCCTGAGCACCGGGTGGGGAAATTCAACGAGCCTCATCACCAAGGCCAGGGCGGTACGGCGGGGTCTCCCGCCGAGCGCCACTGCTCGGGGGCGGCTGGTGGTTCCCAGCAGGGAATGACCCATCCGGACCTGATGTCGCGCGCGGTCGCGGCACGCAGACATGCTGCCGGGATGGAGTACGCGGTTCTGCTGTCCGCGAAGGAGCGACCGCTGGCACTGGTCGAATACTGGCCTCACGACCGTCTCGGCCGACGGGCAGGTCGAGGTGAGGTCCGAGTTCGCCGGGCCGAGGGGAGCGACGACGGAGCCATTGCGCCACGGCCCAGATAGACGTGTCGCCGCACGCCTGGCCAGCACGCCCAGCCTGCAAGGAGCGCGTCATGCCACACCGTGTCATCGCGGCTGTTCCCCTCGCCTGCCTGCTCACTCTGGTTCCCGCCACAGCACACGCGCGAACCGCCCCCGAACCCCCCGGCATCGGCCTGCCTTATCGGCAAGTACGTACCGCAGCTCCCTTCCCTGCTGCTGCAGCTTGACGGTGTGTGCAAGCGCCTCTCCGATTCGCTTGCCTTCGACAAGTACGGCGTGGGAGTTACGGGAGGACCTGCTGAAGGCGGGTTCTGAGTCATGCGCCCAACTCGCTGCCGGACTGGGCCGCGGCAAGGTGCGGCACGGACTGTCACGGTGCCCGCTGTCTGGTCTCGCACGCTGCCCGCCCGTTCGGCGGCGGCTGTGGTCAGCGGCTCCACTGGCTGAGGGGCTGCACATGCCGATCGTCGCCGTGTCCAAGCTGAACCGCGGTCCCGAGCAGCGAACGACAAGAAGCCTCAGATCAGCGACCTGAGAGACTCCGACGCCCTGGAGGACAATGCCGACCTCGTGATCCTCCTCCACCGGGAAGGCGCCTACGAGACGGAGTCGCCCCGTGCAGGTGAGGCCGACCTGATCGTCGCCAAGAACCGCAATGGCCCCACGGCCACCATCACCCTCGCCTTCCGGGTCCACTACTCCCGGTTCGTCGACATGGCGCAGACCTATGCGGGTACCAGCTCCACCGCGATTGTTGAGAAGGGGAGCACAGATTACCGAGCACGTTTTCGGGGCGTGGCCCAGTGTCGCCGTAGCGGGTGATCCGGACTTCCAGCCGGTGCCAATGTCGGCGAACCATCAGGCTCCAGCGCTTCGCTCCGAGGCGGTTGGCTTCCTTGGCCATGCGACGCATGGCCAAGTTCGAGGTCGCGGCGGGTGCGGCCGGAATTTGGCGACGTCGGCGGATTCGTTCATGCCCGGGCGGAACCCGGTCCGGGAGGCGAGGCGTCCGGCGGTGCGAGAACCCCTGATCTTGAGGATCTTGAGGTCGTGCTCACCCTTGTGGGGGATGGCGGTCAAGGGGTGGCAGTGGGACGCTCGGGAGGACGTTGAAACCACCACACGTGTCACTGGAGAGCGTCACTGGAGAGCCCGGTTCGCGTAGCGCGGCCGGGCTTGCGCCGTGAGGCGGCGTCGATACTTCGAAGGCAACTGCACAGCCTTGGTCCATATTTCGCAGGTTCTTGCGCGGGAGTGCTGAAGAGGCTCAAGGCACCGCGGGTGGCGTCGGCAGCGGGTCCGGTGCGGGAACGCTGGCCGACGTAGACGGCGGCGGCTTCGGGAGCTCCAGAACTTGTTGAGGGGTTCGGCGTCGGTGCAGTCTGGGAGGGGCAACGCTCCTCGACGGGGAGTTCTCGCATGTCGATGCAGTCCGATGATCTCGCCATGGCTGGCCTGGGCATAGTCGATGACCAGCCTCAGACGCCGCTTGCAGCCAAGCTCGGCGACGGCGTTCATTTGCGCTGGGCGTTCCGGTTTGAGCGCGGCTTCCCCTGGCATGGCTACTACCTTTTCCGGCGCGAGCACCGGCGCGGTGAGCCCGTGTGCCTGTTCGAGCGGGACTTCGAAGATCTGCTTACGGTGCCGGCCAAGGCCGTGGCGACGCCGCTCGGTGCGCTGCGCAGCGATGCGGAGCTGCGAGTCGAGAGCGCGGCGGGGCACGCCGGGGCCGACCTCAGCCAGGGGTCGTACGTGCGGCTGCGTCTCGCGCCCGCCGCCCGAGCGTACGCGGTGGAGGTCAGCGTCGGGTGCCGGGAACGGGCGACGGTGCGGTGCCGGGCGCTGGCACCGGAAGGCGTCGTGGTCGCCGAGGCGGAGCTCGAGGGCCCGCCGGGCGACACCGGCACGATCGAGTTGCGCGCCGACCGCATCGCCGTGATCGAGATCGGGCCCGCGCCCGCGGTGCTGTTCCAGCTGTGCGTGTATCCGGTCGGCAGTGCCGTGCAGGGCGGCTGGAAGGACCTGCCCAAGTTCTCGTACCCGATGTGCCTGCCCGTGGCGCACCCCGACTACCCCTGCCCGTCGAAGCCCACCGACCCCAATGCCGCCCTGGCGCTCGGGCTCGGGCGCGTCTCCTACGGTGAACCGGAGGTGTGGAAAGACGAGTTCCCTTCGGTGCACCGGACGCTCGAGGCTCTCGTCGCCGGCGGTCCGAGCCAGCCCATGCACCTGCGGCAGGAGCAGGTGCCGGTCGTCGATCCACCGGACGGCGCGCCGGAACACCAGGTGCAGCAGCCGCTGGCGATGGCGCTTCTGCCGACCGTCCACCCGGCGTTCGCCCAGCTGATCGGGCTGTACTTTCTGGACACGACGGCCGAGGACCTGGTCGCGTACGACTACTTGATCCTGGCCGATCACACCGGCGTGCTGGGCGGCAGCGCCGGCAGGGCGCTGGAATGGCTGGCCAGCACGCCGGATTTCACCGCGGTCGACGGGTGGATCTGCTTCGGCCTGGTCCGGAAGAAGTCGGATCCGCTGGCGCCGCCGGCCGATCCGCGTGCGTACTCGCTGCCGGACGCGTCGGGCGCGGCCGACGTGCGTACGGTCGCCGGGCTGACCTGGGATGTGGGCCGGGGCGCCGACGGGGCGCTGATGGCGGGCAGCCCCGTCATGTACCACCTTTGGCGGGTGCGTTTCGGGGCGGACGAACCGGGGCAGCCCGCGCCGGAAACCCAGTACGTTCCGCTCACCGAGAAGGCGCCGGTGCTGGTGACGATGCCCGGCGGGTCGCCGGGAGCGGAGCCGTCGCGCTCGTCGCCGTGGCCGCCGTTCCGCATCCATACCGTGGACCGGCGGCTCGAGGAGGGCTGGTACAACCACCGCGTCAGCGGCATCGACCTCTTCGGCCGGCACAGCGTGCCCAGCGAGCCGGCCCGGTGGTACCAGTGGGAGCCGGAACCGCAGCCGGTGCCCTGGTACTACCAGCAGCCGCCCGGCACCCGGGCCGTGCACGACTTCGCGATCCGCATCCTCGACAAGACGCCACCGCCCCCGCCGGCGGGCGTGGCGGCCACCCCGCTCGACCCGCTCGACCCCATGGTGGTCAGCGACGACGTGTACGACGCATGGCGGGCCGGCCTCAGCGACGCCGAACGCGAGACGCTGGTCGGCATCCGCGTGCGGTGGCGGTGGCCGCTCGCGCACCAGGCGCAGGCGCCGCGCACCCGCGAGTTCCGCATCTACCTCGACCTCGGCGCCGACCTGCCGACCGGATACCCGGCGCCGCGTGCCTGGCAGGTTCGCCGGTACGTCGTCGGCCGCGACGAGTTCGTCCGCGCCACCGCCGACGCGCTGGAGTACGAACTCGTCCTTCCGCGGGCCACGGACCCCGACCGTACCGGCTTCGAGGCCGTGCCCAGCCTCGCCGATCCGGTGCGCTACGGCCACCTCGCGGTCACCGCCGCCGACGACCGCGACCACACCGTGGACGATCCGAAGTGGTCCGGCACGCCGTTCGGCGACCGGCACGGCAACGAGAGCGTCATCGCGGCCCCGGCCACGCTGTTCCGCGTGCTGCGTACACCTCCTCCACCGCCGGAGCCCGTGCCCGCGCCGGCCCCGAAGGTCTTCGCCTCGCGGGCGGACTACCACGGCATCTCGTACTACACCTTCCGATTCCGCCCGACGGCGAACCTGACCGAACACGTCTACCGGGCCGTGGCCCAATCCGTCTTCGACGTGGACTGGGCGTCGCGCCCGCGGCCGCCCCTCGACACCCACGACACCGGCCTGTTTCCCGACGCGGCGGAGGACCCGCGCTGGGGCCAGCCGCTGCGCGACGCCGTGGCGGCCGAACTCGACGCGCTCAACGAGGCCGCCGACCGGACGGAGGCCGCGGAGATCTACCGCGGCCTGTCCGACGACGCGCTGCGCATCCTGGCCGGCCTGCCCGGCAACCACGCCGCCTTCACCCAGCGCACGCAGGAGCCGCTCGACCCGGCCGATCCGCGTCACCGCGACCGGCGCGGTCCGGACACGCCCGACGACTACGTGCCGAGCGTCGACCGCCGCGCGTATGTCGACGCCCTGGACGGCGTGAGCACGAGCCGGTACCTGTACCGCTCGGCGGCCGTCGACGGCGCGTACAACCGCAGCGCCCTGGCCATCGCAGGCCCGCCGGTCTACCTGCCCGATGTCATGCCGCCCGCGCCCCCGCGCGAACTGGTCGCCCAAGGGGGTGACCGGGCGATCGGGCTGCGCTGGCGGTCGAGCCTCGAAGACGACCTGGCCGAATACCGGGTCTACCGGCAGGCGCCCGGCGCTGCCGAGCCCGAGCTCGTGGCGACTCTCGGCGAGAGTCGGCCGCCCGCCGACCGGCCCGCCCGGGTCGACTGGACCGACGCCGACGTGGAGCCGCTGACCACCTTCTCCTACCGGGTCGTCGCCGTCGACGCGAGCGGCAACCGGTCGGCGGCGACCCGCCCGATCGCGTCGCGTGCCTTCGACGACGCGCGACCCGACCCACCGGTCTGGGGGCCCGCCGCCATCGACCCGAGCACCAACACCGCGACCCTGACCTGGAGCGGCCCGGACCCCGCGCTGCGCTCGCTGGTGCAGCGCTACGCCGACGCGATCGGCTGGGAGGCGCTGAGCCCCTGGCTGCCGCGCGGGGACACCGGCTTCGTCGACGACCGGCGCGAGCCCGGCCTGACGTACCGCTATCGCCTGCGCGTCCTGGACGCGCAGGGGCGAACCAACCGCGCCCACAACGAGTTGCTGGCCTGAGAGGCTCCTATGCCGACGACCGTGTACCTGCCCGTCAGCCGGCCTTCGGATCCGGCGGCGCTGACCGAGCGGTATCCGTTCGGCAACTCGGCGCTAGGGTTCCACACCGACCTGGGCATCGGCGTCGCCGCGTCGGCCGCCGACAGCCTGCCGCTGCTGGCCGTGGTCGACGGTCAAGTGCGGGTCCACCGCGAGACACCGACCGCCACCACCGTGACCGTGACGCTGATCGGCATGGCCAAGGTGCAGCGGGACCTGAGCGTGGTCGTCGGCGAGAACGTGGTGCTGTTCGTCTACCGCAATGTCGACGCGCAATCGGTGGCGCAGGCGCTCCAGCCGGACATCGCCAAGTGGCTGCAGAAGCAGACGGCGCGCGGTGTGCCGATGCCGCCGCTGGCGCAGGTGCTGGACGACTTCCTCTCCGGCCTCTTCTACGGGTTCGCGGCGGCGGGCGAACCGATCGGCAAGGTGGCGGCGGCCACGCCGACGTTCGGCTTCGAGGTGGTCTACCTGCCCAACGGCCTGATCAGCGACGAGGGCTTCCAGCGGGCAGTCCAGCTGATCGATCCGGCGCGGACGAGCACCCGTCGGCTCGACCCGACGATGCTGCTCAAGCGGGTGGCTGCCGGCCAGCACCCGGAGCTGGTGCTGGCGGCCCAGCACGCGGGTCATCCGTTGCTGGCCAAGCTCAGCGAGCACGTCCTGGTGGAGCTGCGCGACGAATACAACGAGCCGTTCAGCGGAGTCGTCGACGTGACCGTGAACGGCTTCCAGACCAGCATCAACATCCCGGCCGGCGACCGCGGCATGATGCGCTTCGCCGCCGGTGCGTCCATGCAAGTCACGCTGGCCAACCGCGTCTTCACGGATCTGCCCAACGGCCGCGCGGCACGGGCGCGGCCGAGCCGCGTCTTCGTCCGGCCGGAGCACTGGCAGCTGCAGTCGATCTACATGCGGGACCGGGACGACGCCGACAGCTGGTTCGTCGCCACACCCAGCGCCTTGCCCCGATACACCGAGGGGAACAAGGTCACGCCGCTGCTCGACGGACTGCCCACCTTCCGTGAAATCGTGCCGGTGATCCGGCAGGCGACCAACGGCACGCACGCGATCCGGATGGCCAACTGGCGCATGGACTCCGAGCTGCCGCTCATACCGGGCGACGCGAGCACGACCCTGCGCGCGCTGCTCACGGCGGCCGCGGCCAAGGGAGTGCAGAGCACGGCGCTGCTGTGGCAGGGCACCCTCCACGGCCACCTCACCAACGGCAAGGCGAGCTGGTTCATCAACCACAGCCTCGACGACCCCACCGGCAAACGCGTCGGGTTCTCCATCATGGACGATCAGTATCCGGCCCGCGGCTCGCACCACCAGAAGTTCCTGGTGGTCCACGGCGAGAAGGGCATGGTGGCGTTCTGCGGCGGCATCGACTACGGCGAGAACCGCCTCGACGACGACCGGCACCTGGCCCTCGAGGGCTACCACGACACGCACAGCAAGGTGGAGGGCCCGGCGGCGCGCGATCTCGACCGTACGTTCACCGAGCGCTGGAACAACCACCCCAAGGTGACCAAGCCCGGCTCCGCCTACCCGGTCCTGGCCAACCCGCCCACGCAGACACCCGCCGTCGGCAGCCAGTTCGTGCAGGTCACCCACACGTACGCGCCGCGCTTCAGGTACCCGTTCAGGCCGGCCGGTGAACTGGGCACGCTGAACGCGCTGCGCCGGGCGATCCAGAAGGCCAAACGGTTCATCTACTTCGAGGACCAGTACGTCACGCCGTACGCGAACGACAAGCTCGATGGCTCGGGCGACCCCCTGGGCATCCTGACCGACCTGCTGGCCGCGCTCGACCGCATCGAGTTCCTGATGATCGTGCTGCCCAACCACGCCGACGCGCCGTTCAACCGGCGCTACCGCTACCAGTTCATCCGGGCGCTGCGTCACAAGGGCGGCGACAAGGTCCGCATCTTCTACCTGGCCCGCGACGACTTCACGCCGGTCGGCCCGGAACCGCCCGACCCCGATCCGAACGAGACCGACTTCGCGGTGGTGACGCAGGGCACCAATCTCCAGCCCCTGGGCGGGTCGGGCGGCAAGAAGTACCGCAAGGAGATCTTCGTACACAGCAAGCTCTGGATCGTCGACGACGTCTACGCGAAGATCGGCACCGCGAACGTGAACCGCCGCAGCACCACGTTCGACACCGAAGTGGACCTGCACATCATCGACGGCGCGCTGGACCGCGGCGCACGGTCGGCCGCACTGGGTCTGCGGGTGCGGTGCTGGGCCGAGCACCTGTGCCTCAGCGGCCCCGACCTCAGCCAGCTCGACGACCCGGTGTTCGCCCTCTCGCTCTGGGACAACCTCTTCGGCGGGCGCATCAAGCGGTACGACGAGGAGTCCGACGGCGGCAAGGGCGGCCTGTTCGGCAAACGCGGCACCTTCGACAACGTCGTCGACCCGGACGGGCGGTAGCCATGACCACGCCAGCCCCGGTCCGCTACGCCACCCCGATCCGCGTCCTGCTCGCCGAGGCGCCGTTCCCGACCGACTTCGTCACCGGCGCGGGCGGCCTGCTCGACCCGCTGCTCGACAACCTCTACTACACCGCGTTCTGGCCCAGCCTGGACGGCGACACCCTCAGCATGCTGATCGACCTGGTCGTGCTCGACGAGGTGGCCCTCGAACTGCCGGGCCTGGACGGCTTCCAGATCGTGCTCGGCGGCGACTCGTCCGGGTTCACCCGGGTGCGCCTGGGCGTCCAGGCCGGGCCGAAGGGGATCGTCGCGTCGCTGACCGACGTGCGCGCGGCGCTGCGCTTCCCCCGCGAGATCCTCAAGCCGGTCGACGACAACGGGACGGCCGCCGCCGGGTACGCCCAGATCGAGGTGCACGGGTCGTTCGTGCTCGACGAGAGCTTCGACCTGCACGTGACCGGATTCGACGCGCTGACGCTGAAGCCCAGCATGATCGGCGACTCCGGCATCGTCATCGACGCCGAGAACGTCAAGCTCGATCTGTCCCGCACCGGCACGCTGCCCGAGATCGTCGAGGCCGGCTTCGACGAGAGCTTCCTCGGCGTGTTCATCGGCGCGGCCAAGGTCACGCTCCCGCCGGGCCTGCCCGAACTCGCCCCGGAAGACCTGGTCTTGAAGGCGTGCGCGATCGGCTCCGGCGGGGTGAGCGGCACGCTGACCGCCCAGTACGCCGACCCCGCCTTCGACCCGGTGAGCCGCACCTATCAAGGGGGCGGGGCGGGCGACCTGTTCGGCGTCCCGTTCGCGGTCAAGCGGGCCTCGATCGAGGTGAAGCAGAACGCGCTCGTCGAGTCGAGGATCGAGGGGCAGATGCTGCTGCCGTTCTTCGACAAGCGCGTCAACGTGAACGTCGGGCTCGACCTCGGCGGCGGCCTCTCGGTCGAGCTGGCCGGTGCCCCCGAGCCCGGCGACGCCTACGACGAGACCAGCGGCCTGCTCACCCTGGAACGCCCCGGCGTCCTGCGGATCGACGTGCACTCGCTGCGCTTCGAAGTGGCCGACGGCGACTTCCGCACCAAGCTGGGCGGAGTGATCACACCGCTGATGGGCGACGTCGAATGGCCCACCCTGCAGGTGACCGAGCTCGTCATCGACTCACACGGCAACGTCGCGATGGACGGCGGCTGGCTGAACCTGCCGGAGCACCCCAGCTTCAGCTTCCACGGCTTCCGGATGGAGGTCACCAAGGTGGGCTTCGGCAACAGCGCCGACGGCGGCCGCTGGCTGGGCCTCTCCGGCGGCATCAAGCTGGTCGACGAGATCACCGCCGGCGCGTCCGTGGACGGGCTGCGGCTGACCTGGTACCCGGACGGCCACACCAGCGTGAGCTTCGACGGCGTGGGCGTCGAGCTCACCATCCCCAAGGTGCTGCACTTCGCGGGCAAGGTCGCCTACAAGGAGGGACGAGGCTTCGAGGGCGCCCTGCAGGTTCAGCTGATCGCGCTCGACCTGGAGATCTCGGGATCGCTGCGCTTCGGCCGCCACCCCGACGGCACGTACCTGGCCCTCTATCTGAGCACCGACCTGCCCGAGGGAATCCCGCTCTGGGCGACCGGGCTCGGCCTCTACGGCTTCGCCGCGCTCTTCGGCAAGGACATGGAGCCCGACCGGCAGCCCGACGAGCAGTGGTACGACGGCTGGTACAAGCGGCCCGTCGAGGGCGTCACCGATCTGGCGACGAAGTGGCGCCCCGCGGCGGGCAGCGTGGCGCTGGGCGCGGGCGCGAGCATCGGCACGCTGGCCGACAACGGCTACGCCTTCTGCACCCGGGCGCTGTTCGCGATCATCTTCCCCGGGCCGATCATCATGGTCGAGGGCCGGGCGAACCTGTTCACCGAGCGGGCCAAGCTCTCCGACAGCGAGCCGGTCTTCCGGGCCCTCGGGGTCATCGATCTGCGCGCCGACACCGTCACGCTCGCCCTCGACGCACGCTACACATACGACTCCGACGGCAAGCTCATCGACCTGTCCGGCTCGGCCGAGGCGTACTTCGACCGCGGCGACGCCACGGCCTGGCACGTCTACCTCGGTGTCGACGAGCCGCGCACCAAGCGGATTCGGGCGCAGCTGTTCAAGCTGTTCACCGGCGAGTCCTACTTCATGGCCGACGACCATTCCTTCCGTACGGGCATCTGGGCGGGCATCGACGAGCAGTGGAAGTTCCCGCCGTTCACCCTGAAAGTGGAGGCCTGGATCGAGGCCGCCGCGGCCATCAGCGCCAAGCCCACGCAGTTCAGCGGCACACTGTGGACGCATGGCGCGATCGGGGTCTCGATCTGGCGCTTCGGCATCGACCTCGAGGTCGACACGCACCTCGAAGCGGAAGTCTTCACGCCGTACCACATCCTCGGCCAGCTGAAGGTCCATATCGGCCTGCCGTGGCCGCTGCCGGACATCGACAAGACCGTCGGTCTGGAATGGGGACCCGACCCCGTCCTGCCGCCGCTGCCGCTTCCACTGCAGGCCGTCACCGTCGAACACCTCAAGGTCACCACCGCCTGGCCGCTGGAACGCGGGCGGCTGCTGCGGCCGGACTACGGGCCCGACGGGTTCCGCACCGACCCCGACGTGCCACCGGCCCAGGTCGCGGCCGCGCCGCCGCCGAACGACGCGCCGGTGGTGCCGCTCGACTGCCGGCCACGGCTCGCCTTCGGCCGGCCGGTCAACGACGACGCGCTCGTGGCGATCAATCCGCTGCCGCTGCCGGCCGAGTACGAGCGCGTCGGCGACCCGGAGCAGGGCGAGGGGCCGCTGCGGGTGCGCTACGGGCTGCGGGAGCTCGCGCTGGACGCCTTCGACGGCGCGGCCTGGCGGCCGGTGGCCCGCAAGGTCGGTCCCAGCCACCCCACGCAGAACCCGCCGGGCCTGCCCAAGCTCTACGGGTCGTGGGCGCCGGAAGCCGGCCACACAAAGCTGTGGCTGTGGTCGAAGACGCCGTTCGACTTCATCGCGCACGGCGGCGGCCAGTACGCGGACTGGTTCACCGGCGACCAGCCGGACTACCCCTGCCCGTCGCTGCCCCCGGACCGCGAGTTCTGCGTGGACTTCGAGAAGATCCCGCTCGCCGCCTCCTTCACCACTCCCTGGGTACGGCCGATGCCGCCGCACCTCGTCATGGGCTGGATCGACCCGTCCCCGCAACACCTCGTGGAGCTCGACGACGTCATCGACGGCCGCGGCAAGGCGCTGGAGATCCTGCCGTCGGCCCTCGGCGACCACGTCACCCAGATCCGCGTCACGCTGCCCGGGCCCGCCAAGAAGATCACGCTCACCGCGTTCGCCGAGTCCGGCCTCAGCGCGCAAGCCCGGCAGGAGAACGGCGCGATCGTGGGCCCGGTCTCCGGCGGCACGCCCGACGCACCCCGCATCACGCTGGAGGGCGAGCGCCTGGTCGAGGCCGCGCTCATGGCGCGCACCGCGATCCGCGTCGTCGCCGTCTGCTACGTCGTCGGCCCCGGCCAGCAGGAACAGGCCGATCTCCAGGTGATCCTCAACCACCTCCACCAGCAGATGGCCCGTTGGTCCGAGGCCGGCGACATCCTCACGCCGCACACGCGGTACCGGCTCAAGAGCGTCACCACCATCGACGCCGTGCCCGAGGGAGATCTGTCCGGCGAACCGCCGATCACCTTGGAGCAGACCGAGTACGCGTACTTCCGCACCGAAGGGCCGCCGGGCCTGAGCGCACTGTCGGTGCCCGACGGCGACCCGCAGCCAGCCACCTTCGCCAGCGGCCTCGACACCCTGGTCCCGTACGTGCGGCAGACGCTGCCCGAGGCCGTTCCGGGCGAGGGACAGAGCCCCAACGTGCCCGTCCGGCCCGTCTACCGCGGCTACGACATCGGGGTCTTCTTCAACGAGAACTACGTCGACCTCATGTACCGGGCCGAGGGCCGCGACCTCGGCATCTACCTCTTCGATCACAACGACCAGCGGGTCGAGCACTTCGCCGGCCGGCTGCTGTCCGCAGCGCACTCCTGGCGGCGCACCACCCACGCGGTGCTGACCGCGGCCGAGACGGTGTGGGCGCAGGCCGTCGCCGACAGCCCCTGCGTGACCCTGGACCCGGACACCAAACCGGGCGACTCCACGCTGCGGGACACGACCGCCAGCCGCCTGCTCGACCCCGACAGCGTGTACGAAGTCCGGCTGATCCCGCTGCTCGTGCGCGACGAGTTCGCCGGGCTGCCCGAGGGCACCGAGGCCACCGGCCCGGCCGGAACCCTGGGCCAGTGGCGCGTCGTCGACACCGGCACGGAACAGGCGCCCTCCCGCTGGCGCGTCGAGCAGCAGACCACGGGCCGGTACGTGAACCAGGTGAGCAACGTCTGGGGCGGCACCCTCGACGGCACCGACCCGGTCAAGCCCGGCACGGTGTTGCTGCGCGGCGACGCGACCTGGTCCGACTACCGCTTCGAGGCGCATGTGCAGAGCTTCGACGACGATGCCGTCGGCGTGGTGTTCCGCTACCTCGACGCGGGCACCCACTACCGCTTCAGCATGGACCGTGAGCGCCGCTACCGGCGGCTGGTGCGCGTCGTCTCGGGCGTGCACACGATCCTGGCCGAGGACGATTTCGTGTACGAGACCGGCCGCGACTACGCGCTGTCGGTGGAGGCCGTCGGCCCGGCGCTGCGGATCCGCCAGGACGGCCGCACGGTCTTCGAGGCCGCCGACGCCACCATCGACCGCGGCGCGATCGGCCTGTACTGCTGGGCCAATCAGGGCACCCGGTTCCACAGCGTGCGGGTGACCGACCTGCGCCCGGACGCGCCTGTACCGTACCGGTTCCCGTTCACCACCTCGCGGTACGCGAACTTCGCCGACCAAGTGCACAGCTTCGCCGACCGGGCCGCGCTGGTTTCCGCGCCCATGGGCATGCCCGCCGGGGTGGATCCCGCGACGCCGCCCACCGAGGAGGAGGCCAGGGAGTACGAACGGCTGGCGACTGGCCTCGGTGGAGACGGCCCGCCGCCGGTCGCGCTCGAGGTACGCGTCGTGGACAGGGCATTGTGGATACGCCAGCCGGAGCCGCTGCGCTGGGACCGGCTCGCGCTCGCCCTTGCCACCACCACCCGCTGGAGCCCGACGCCCGCGCCGCCCGGCACGCTCAAGCTCGTCGGATGCGAGCCTGGCGGGCTGACACCCGCCGGTGAACACGTGGACATCCTCTGCCGCGACACCGTCGACCCCACGGGGTATGCCGTCGAAGCGTGGCACTGGCCGGGCCCGCTCCGGCCCCAGCCCGCCGCGGAGGCGCTGCTGGCCGACGAGTTCGACCGCGACGACACCGGGGTGGTCTTCGCCGAGTCCGGCGGCCCGAACGCGCTCGACAAGTACTCGATCGTCGACGAGGGCGATCAGCTCGGGCCCTCGCGCTGGACGGCCGTCGGCGAGCGGATCACCCAGACCAGCCCGATCTTCGGCGGCACGGTCACCGCGGGCGACGCGGCGAAGCCGGGCACCCTCGCGATGCTGGGCGGCGGCTTCGGCAACGTCCGGGCGACGTGCTCGCTGGTCCTGGACAGGCCGGGCGCGATGGGCGTGGTGTTCCGGCGCGCGGCGCCCGATCGCTGGTACCGCCTCTCGTTCGACGCCGATCTCGGCTACCGGCGCCTGGTCAAGCGGGGCGCCGCCGGGGTGTCGGTGCTGTGGGAGGAGCGGCAGGCGGTGCCAGCCGGGCAGGTCCTGTCGGTGCGCGTGGACGCTTTCGGCGACCTGCTGCTCGGCTACCTCGACGGGAGCCTGCTCTTCGCCGTACGCGATGACGAGATCGCCGTCGGCGGCATCGGGTTGTACGCGTGGCGCTGTCCGACCGCGGAGTTCAGCGCGCTGCGCGTCGAGACGCTGGCGGCGAGCCCGATCGCGTGGCGGAAGGGCTTCGGGGCGCTCGGCGAGGTACGCGTCGTCGACGCGCCCGACGCGGTGGACGACCCCTCCGACTGGGAAGTGATGGCGGGCGGCGCGCTGGAGCAGCACGCGAACCTGCACGACGACGCGGACGGTGTGCACCGGGGAACGATCGCGCTCGTCACGGGCGAGAGCGTCGGCGACGGCGACCTCGGGGTGCTGCTGCGCAGCGACAGCGACGGCGCGATCGGTGTGGTCTTCCGCTATCGAGGCGAGGACGACTACTACCGCTTCTCGATGCGGCGGGACGTGCCCGGACGCGCGCTCGTTCGGATCGTCGACGGCACAGCCACAGCGCTGTGGCAGGACGGCGTGGGCTACGAGCCCGGTCGCGCCTACCGCATCACGCTGCGCCTGGCCGGGCCGGTGTTGAGCGGATACGTCGACGGCGTCCAGGTGTTCAGCGTCGCCGACGCGACCTTCGCCGAGGGGCAGGTCGGCCTCTACTGCTGGGCGAACCCGACCGCGCGCTTCGACTGGGTGCTCGCGACGGCGGCCGACCGGGCCAGCGGCGGCTGGGCCATCGTGGACGGCGGCGACCTCGGCGGGCCGTCGCGGTGGCGAGCCTCCGACGGCGTGCTCCGGCAGACCTCGGCGATCCTCGGCGGCAGCCCGCCGCTGCTGCTCGGCACCCATGCGATCGCGGGCGACGACGGCTGGACGGATTACCGCTGCGCGGTCGGCCTGCGCGCGGACGCGCCTGGGGCGATCGGCGTGCTGTTCCGCTACCGCGACGAGCGGAACTACTACCGCTTCTCGGTGGACGGCGCCCAGTCGTACCGCCGCCTGATCAAGCGGGTCGGCGGCGTCACCACCGTTCTGTGGCAGGACAGTGTGGCCGCGCCGCTGGGCCGGTCGATGCGGTTCGTGGCCGACGCCATCGGCGACCGGATCGCCGTGTACGTGGACGGCGAACGGCTTGTGGAGCTGACCGACGATTCCCATCCCGAAGGCCGGATCGGCCTGTACGCGGCGCAGAACCCGGGCGCACGCTTCGAGTCGGTTCTGGTGACCCCGCCGCCCCGGTCAGCGCGCGCGCTGTTCGCCGACCGGTTCGGCGCGGGGTCGCTGGCTGGCTTCACGGTGGTCGACTCGGGCGACCAGACGGCGCCCTCGGCCTGGCAGGCGGCCGACGGTGCCGTGCGGCAGACGTCCGAGATCTTCGACCAGCCCATCGACCGTGACACGCTCGCCAAGCGTGGCACCGAACTGATGGTCGCGGGCCGTGATTGGGCCGACGTCGTACTCAGCGTCCGGCTGCAGTCCTTCGACGACGACGCCATCGGGGTGAGCTTCCGCTACCTGGACGCCGGTAACTGCTATCGCTTCTCGATGGACAGCGAACGGTCGTACCGGCGCTTGGTCAAGTTCGTCAACGGCACCGCCTCGCTGCTGTGGGAGAGCACGGACGGGTACGTCGTCGGCCGCGCGTACCAGCTCGTGATCGTCGCCGTCAGCGATCAGCTCCGGGTGTACCTGGACGACATCGCGGTGTGCGCGGTCACCGACCCGGACCTGCGGCACGGCAGCGTGGCGCTGTACTGCTGGGGAAACCGCGACGCCCGGTTCGCCGGTCTGCGCGTGCTCGATTCCGGCAGCCTGTTCACGGCCTGGACCCTTAACGAGACGTTCACGCAGGCGATCCCGGGCCGCTGGGACCTCAGCTCACGCTGGCAGCTCAGCGCTGGCGTGCTCGACCACACCGCCGGGGGCAGCGGGACCGACTTCGCGCTGCTCACCGCGCCGATGGCCGGAGACCATCGGGTAACAGCGCGGGTGCGCCCGAGTGGCCCCGGGACGGTGGGTGTCGTGGCGCGGTTCCGGGACCCGGAAAACTACATCGCTTTGCTCGTCGGGCCGGCCGATGTGCGATTGGTCCGGCGCCGCGCTGGCGAGGAGACCGACCTGGCCCACGTCACGACCGTACGGCCGGACCGCGAGCTGATCCTCACCCTCACCTGCGACGGCCGAAGGCTACGGGGCCACGTCGACGGCCGGCTCGTGGCGGACGTCGACGAGCCGGAGACACCGGCGGGGCGGTCCGGCCTGCTCTGCGATGCGACCACCTCAGCCACGGCGTACGCCGTCACGCTGGCCGAGCCCGACTGGGTGCCCCACTACCGTTTCGGCCCAGACCGCCCCCAACCGAGCGGCACGCTGATCGAGCTCCGCTCCGGCGCCGTGGCCGCGCCGCCCGACCCGGGCGAGGTACGGCTGCCAGACCACCCCCGCCTGCGGATGGTGAGTCCCTTCGGCGAGCCGGAGCACGACCGGGAGTTCCCGCCGAACGAGACGTACGAGGCCACACCGGCCACGGTCGTCCGCAACCGCGACGGCACGTCATGCTTCGTCATCCCCGCTGGCGCCCCGGCGCCACCCAAGCTGTACCGGCTGCGGCTCACGTTCCGCCGGGACAACCGAGCCCACGACGAGGCTTCCCCGGTCCTGAGCCAGGGCGGCGACACCACCGACGAGCAGGCGACGCTCACGGTAGTGCGGCCCGACAGTTAGCGCCTGGTCTGGCCGGGCTGTGAAGGGACCCTGACGGACTTTGGCTGGTCAGTGGACCAGCCGCTGGACGGTTGGCCCCGGCCTGAGTCACCGTCATGTCCGCATCGTTCACGCACGCCTCGTGTGAAAGGGCAGACGCATGCGCGGTCGGCCGTAAGGGTCGCGGCTCTCTCCCTCTCCTCGTCCCGGGCGGCGACGACTCCGGGGCCGGGCTCAGGCCGCGCGGGTGTAGCGGTCGGCCTGGCGGGCGGTGGCTTCGGTGCGGCCCGCGGCCAGGCGGGCTTCGGCCGCTTCCCGGCCGAGCAGTGTCCAGCGCGTCGTGGTGGTCTTGCGCGCTTCTCGTACGAGGCGGTGGTGGGCGGCCTGGGCGGCGAGCTCGGTGGTGCGGAACTGGTGGAGTTCGTAGTCGAACATGTCTCTGTCCCCCTGGGTTTCGGTGTGTGGCTGTCTGCGATGACTCCACTTTCGTTTCCCAGGGGGGTCCGGCACATCGGGCAGGTTCCGCATCTTCCAGCGGGCGGGGGCCTTAGGAGTGCGGAAGGGGCCTTAAGCACCGGCAGCAGCCGCACCAGCTCAGGTCGGGGCGCTGGTTCCGTGGTCGGGTGGGGACTCGCCGGGCCGTTCGGGGAGGCCGACGACACCGTCGTGCTGGGAGGCGACGAGCCGGGCATAGACGCCACCCAGGGCGAGCAGGTGGTGATGGGTTCCCGATTCGGCGACCCGGCCGCGCGCGAGGACCACGATCCGGTCGGCGGAGCGGATCGTCGACAGGCGATGGGCGACCAGCAGCGTCGTACGCTCGCGCTGGAGGCGTGTCATCGCGGCCTGCAGCAGCGCCGTGTTCTCGGCGTCGAGGTTGGAGACCGCCTCGTCCATCACCAGAACGGGCGCGTCCCGCAGGAACGCCCGGGCGATGGCGATGCGCTGGCGCTGGCCGCCGGAGAGCTGGGCCCCCCGCTCACCGATGACCGTGTCGTAGCCGTGCGGGAGTTCGCGCACGAAGTCATCGGCGATGGCCCGCCGGGCCGCCGCCACGACCTGGGCACGGGTGGCGCCGGGGCGGCCGATGCGGATGTTCTCGGCCACGGACGTGTTGAACAGGTACACCTCCTGGGGCACCAGCGTGACGAGCTCGCGCAGGGCGGCCTGAGGAAACGCGCGGACGTCGTGGCCGCCGACGGAGACCGAGCCGAGCCGGGTGTCCCAGAACCGCATCAGCAAGTGAGCGCAGGTGGACTTGCCCGCGCCCGAGTGGCCGACCAAGGCCACGGTCTCGCCCGGTGCCACGGCGAAGCTCACGTCGTGCAGGACGTCGGGGCCGCCCGTGCCGTAGCCGAAGGACACATGGCGGAACCGCACGTGGGGTTCGATGGGCGCGGGGGGCGGCCGCGAGGCCAGGTCGGTGACGGTCGGCGGGGCGTCGAGGACGGTGAAGACGCGCTCCGCAGCGGCCCGTACCGCCCCGAAGTTGCGGGCCGTGGAGAGGATGTCGTTGAGCGGGGCGAAGCAGTAGACGGCGAGGATCACCGCGACCGGCAGGGTCGTCGCGGGCAGCCGGTGGTCGGTGACCAGCAGCGAGCCGGTGACCAGGACGGTAGCCATACCCAGGGTGACCAGGGCGTCCGCGGCGGAGTGCTCGGCGCCGGACCTGCGGCCGTGAGCGAGCTGGGCGCGGTAGAGGGCGGCCCCGCCCCGGCCGATGCGCTCCAGCCAGGCCGCCTGGCGTCCGAACGCCACCAGTTCCCGCAGCCCCTGCACGCCGTCCACGACATCGGCGTTGACCTCACCGAGCCGCGCGCGCAGCTCTCTGCCCTGGGCACCGGCCCTGGCGGCCAGCCAGACCGGGACGGTGGCGACTGCCGCCAGGAACGGAAGAACGGCCACCAAGAACAGGGGATGCAGAGTGGCGAGCACGGCGAGCGCGCCGAACGGGACGACGACGGCGACCAGGAAGCTGATCACGGTGTGGGCGAAGAACTCCTCCGTCAGCTCGACATCGGCCATCACCGTCGAGGCGAGATCCCCGGTGCGCCGGCCAAGGAGATAGGCCGGCGTGAGCCGCTCCAGCGCCTCGAAGACCCGCACCCGCAGATCGGCCAGGATGAGGTACGCGATGTCGTGGACCATCCACATCTCGGCCCATGCCGCGGCGGCCCGCGCGACCACGAGAGCGCCGAGCAGGACGACGCCGAGGCCGACGGCTCGCGCCGAGTGGCCGGTGGCGGCAAGGCCGACGAGCCACACCGCGGTGACCGCCGCGGCGATCCCGAACGCCTGGTCGGCGATCCCGACGAGCAGCGCGAACACCAGCCTGCGCCGGAACCCCTTCGTGAAGGGCAGCAGCCCGGCCAGCCCCCGGCCGTGCGGAGCGCACCGCGCGGCGGGGATCACGGCGCCGCCTGCGCGGCGACCATGCGGGCGTAGTCGCCGCGGCACAGCAGCAGACTGCGGTGGTCGCCGACTTCGGTGACCCGCCCGTGCGTCAGGACGGCGATGCGGTCGGCGTCGCGGACCGTGCACAGGCGGTGGGCGACCACCAGGGTCGTGCGCCCGCGGCTCAGCCTCCCCAGAGCCCGCTGGATGTCGGCCTCCACCGCGGCGTCGACGCTGGAGGTGGCCTCGTCCAGGACCAGTACGGGCGCGTCCTTGAGCAGGGCCCGGGCGATCGCGATGCGCTGCCGCTCGCCGCCGGAGAGTGTCAGCCCCCGTTCGCCGACCGGCGTGTCGTATCCGGCCGGGAGGGCCTCGACGAAGGCGTGGGCGCCCGCCGCGCGGGCCGCCTCGCGCATCTGCGCCCCGGTGGCGCCGGGCCGGGCGAGCCGGAGATTGTCCGCGATGGTGCCGTGGAAGAGATACGTGTCCTGACAGACCACGGCGACCAGCTCCCGGAGCGCGGCCAGGGGCAGCCCGCGGATGTCCGAACCGTCGACCAGGACCCGCCCGCCGACAGGGTCGAAGAAGCGCAGCAGCAGCGAGACCAGCGTGGACTTCCCCGCCCCCGAAGGCCCCACGACGGCGAGCGTCTGACCTGCCTCGAGCCGCAGGCTCACCCGGTCCAGGGCCGGGGCCAGACGGCCGGCGTAGGTGAAGGTGACGCGCTCGAACTCCACGACGGGAGGCCGCCCGGTCCGCCCGCGCCGCACCGGAGCGGACGGCTCGGGAGTCTGCGGAACCGCGTCGAGCAGGGCATGGATGCCCGCGGCGGCCGAGACGGCGGTATGACCGGCATGCCAGAACCGGGACAGCTCGATGAACGGGCGGAAGCACTCGAACACCAGGAACACCACGACGTAGAGGCCAGCGAGGTCCAGCGCCCCCTGGGCCAGGCGCAGCGCGCCCACGCCCACGCTGAGCGAGGTGCCCGCCGCGACGCCGAAGGCGGTGAGACCGGTGTCGACCAGGGAGACGCGCATCTGGGCCATCGTGGAGCGGTACAACACCTCGGCCCGGTCGCCGAGTTCGCGGCGGCGGCGCTCGCCCGCGTTGAACGCCTTGAGCGTCGCGAGGCCCTGCATGGTGTCGAGGTAGGCGGCGTCCAGCGCGGCGTAGGCGTCCCAGTGGGCCTGTCCGCGCTCTCCGAGCAGCCGGTCCCACCAGCGCGGCGCCAGCGGCACGAACACCACGAGGGCCGCCACCAGCACCCCCACGACCCAGTCGATCGACGTCAGATAGGCGACGAGACCGGCTGGCGCGAGCAGGCACACGGCCAGCTGCGGCAGATAGCGCGCGTAGTAGCTCTCCACCGCCTCCACGCCGTCGACCAGCACCGACTGCACCGTGCCCGTCCGGGTCCTGGTGAGATGGCCAGGCCCCAGGGCCAGCAGATGCGCGTACAGGCGGCGGCGCAGGCGCAGTTTGGTCGCGGCCGCCGTCCGGCTGACACACAGCTCGCGCAGCTGCAGCAGAGCGGCCCGTACGGCGACGAGCGCGAGCACCCCGGCGACCGGGCCGAGGCTGGCGCTCCACGGCTGGTGGCCGCTCACCTGGTGCAGAACGGCGGCGACCAGCAGCCCCTGGCCGACGTACGTGGCGGTCACGCCGAGCCCCACAGCCACCGCCGCGGCGATATGCCAGCGCACAGCGGTGGCCAGTTCCAGGAGTCGGCGGTGCAGCAGCATCAGGCGTGCGGCAGGGGGAAGTAGTTGAGTTCCTCCTCCGTCAGCGGCCGCTGACGCCAGCCGAGGGTGACGGCCATGTCCTGGATGCGCCTCCTGCCGACGAAGGGGAACGCCGCCGGGAAGTTGGGGACAAGGCCGGGGATGAGCACCCGCACCACACGAAAACCCGTCTTGGCGACGTCGTGGGTGGTCACGTCCACATAGATGATCTCGTAACCGCGCTTCTCGACCACGTCCCGGTACGTCGCCAGGGCGCGGTCGGGCAGCCGCGGCAGGCCGTCGACCGGGCGGCTCGTGGGGGTGTCCACCCAGGGCCGCACCACCTCGGTGGCGCGCGGGTCCAAGAACAGCTGCTGCTGGCACAGCAGGTCGTTGACGTCGTGGAAGTCCTTCGCGTAGTCGTCGAGGTAGGCGCGGTCCTTGCGCCAGGGCTTGACCATGGCGTTGGTCCAGCCAGCTGCGACCGCCTGCCGGAACAGCCCGTCGGGGTCGTCGAAGTCCCGGGTGCCGTCCTGCAGGGTCAACGCCTCGCCCCAGGCCTTGCGGGCGGCGTCCACCGGGTCGGGACGGGCGCCGAAGCCGATGGTGAACAGCTTCTCGACGCGGTTCTCGACCACTCCCGCCAGGACCGGCACGTCGAACTCGTTGTCCAGGTGGATGAGCCAGGCGCGCTGGCCGAGTTCGGCGGGCCGCCCGGCCCACAGCGCGGCGAGTTCGGCGGGCAGATCCACCTTGGGCAGCGGCTGCCGGTTCAGCCACCAGATCATGGTCGCGTCCCGCTCGATGACCTCCTCGATCCCCGAGACCAGCGCGGCATCCAGCGTGTGCCCCGCGGCGAGCCCCGGATAGTAGAGGAAGTTGGTCGGCGGGACGTCCGCGTACTGGTCCATGTACCAGTTGACGTACACCAGACTGGCCGGGACCCACATCGGCCGGTCGGTGGTGAGCGAGCGGCCCCGCACCCAGTGGGTGGTCCGGTCATGGGTGAACCGGACGAACGGGAAGCCGGGGCTGTCGTACAGCCGGTCCGAGTACAGCACGAGACGGTTCGGGTCGAGCGCGGATTCGCCCGCCCGCTCCAGCTCCTGGTACGAGGCCTCGCGGACATCGACGGTCTCGGTGACGCAGTTGCCGCAGTAGCGCTCGACGGCTTCGCCGATCGCGGCGCTGCGGGCCGCCCGGAAGTCGCGGAACGCGGTCCCGCCGCAGACCACGTTGTTGGCCCAGGTGTACAGGCGGCGCATGTCGGCGACGTTGGTCTGCACTGTGACCAGCCGGTCGGGGACGGACGCGTCGTGCTGGAAGATCTGGTGGGAGGCGATCAGGCCGGTACGGTCGTCAAGGAGCAGCCGCTCGTTGAAGGGCGGCGTGTCGTCGTCCAGCGGCCTGTCGGGCAGCGGAAGCACCGGGTGGCGCGCGATCGTCAGCTCCACCGGGTCGAGCTCGATCTCGGCCCACAGCGACCACGCGGTGACCCCGGCGACCCAGCGCTCGACGTCGATCAGCAGGTAGGACAGCATCCACAGCAGTTCGGACGGCGTCGGCCCGCACCCCGCGCCGAAGACGGCGTCGCCGGTCAGCGCGGCGTGCACATCGGGTCGTTCGGCCGCTGTCAGGCGTCGGCCCAGCAGGTCCCGGTAGTCGGGGGTGCGGCCCGGCGCGACCGTAGGCCCGGCCCAGCCGCGGCCCGCACTGAGGTGGAACGACGACCACAGCACCCGGTGCTCGGCACAGAAGTCGTTCAGGGACTCCAGATAGCCCAGGTCGAAGCGGTCACGCAGAGCCAGCACCACGGGCCTTCCGGCCGGGTGCGCCGCCAGGGCAGCCGCCAGGCCCGCCCTCGAAGCCACCTCCACCGAAGCGAAGTTGGCGGTCGCCGGGCAGACGCGGGCGACGTCGGTCAGCTCCGCGTCGCCCGTGAGGATCAGGGGAGTGGCGCTCACCCGCCCTGGATCGGCCTCCGCCCCCTGCTCGAACCGGAGCCAGTGGGCCGCGCCCGCCGAAGGCTCCTCCGTGCTGAGCCCACCGAGCTCCGTGAGCTTGCCGAGGACTTCGCGGTAGCCCGCAGGGTCGTCGGTGCCGCGGACGATCTCCTCGAGGGGGGTCGCACCGTCGCAACGGGCCAGGACCGCCGCGACGTCCTCAGGCGCCGCCTTGATCTCGAAAAGACCGCCCCTCGGGGCGATGGCGAGCGTGTGCCGTACCGCGCCCGGGCGGGGCCAGACAAGTGCCCGCAACTCGACGCACACCATCCGGGGACAGCCGGCTCCGAGGGATTCATTGACTGTCAACGATTCCTCCATCCCATGAGGTTCCGGGAACCGCAGACCGGCGATTCCCGGAATCTGGCACTTATCCCTTATCCCTCAGTCGTTCCAGGTGAACACCGGGGCGATACTCGAGTGGTTGTGACTCGGGGCCAGCATCCTCCGAGCACGGTGGAAGTCGATGTGCACGATCATTTCGGTCCTCCTCACAGACATGCGGCTCCCCTCACGGATGTCGCCGCATAGTGGAGAGCGTGGTTGGCTGATCAGACGCCGCACATACGCATTTGAGCGTAGGGACCCGGAGGGCGGCCCATTCCCGACGCCTGCACGAAGTTCGCTCCTGCATGTCTTCCGCAACAGCGAAATGAGTGCCGAAATGCGACGTCAATGGACGTGCCAGAATCCATGACCCCCGACATGGGAATACACGGATCGGCCTCACGCGCTCTCATCAGGCTTCGGTCATTCCGGCTGAATCGCGTCGGCGCGGCCCAAGTGCCGCCACGTGAGGGAAAAACGAGTGTGCATCGGCAGGCTGGTGGGTTCACTTCTTCCCCGCGGATAGTTGGCCGATTCACGGCAGCACGGGACGACCGCGTCCGCGCCGACGCCTGGTCGGGGGGCGCCCCGCTGGCCCTACGGGGGTTCCCCAGATCGGCCTGTCCTTCGTGGCCGTCCGGGTCAGAGAGCGATCTCGTCCGCGTACACCAGGCGCTCCTCCCAGACCGGGCGGATCAGGGTGGCCGGGCCGGACATGTCGGCGGGGGCAGGGGGGTCGCCGGGGAGCAGTTCCCACTCCTCGACGACCACGCGCCAGTCGGAGGGTTCCCCGGGGCGTCGCAGCGGGACCGTGGTACCGGCGTCGAGTTCGGCGAGCCAGGCGTACTCGGACGAGTCGACGCCGAAGCCTTGGCCGGTCAGGGTCTTCGTGGTCACCGTGGCCCATCCGAGGTCGGAGTCGATCCCCGCCACCCTGCGCTGGAGCCGGGCGATCAGCGTGCGGTTCGTCCCGATCGCCTCTGCCAGGCTCTCCGGGGTCGCCTCACCGCCGAGCGGTTCTCGGGTGCCCACCGGGCCGCTGACCACCACCCGGACGTGCCGGTCGTCCGTTCGCCCGACCCGCAGGGTGCGCTCGGGAGGCAGTTGGACGAAGTCGCAGAGCACCGGCGGCGACAAGTGGCAGCCGGGGATGCTGTCCGGCTGGTACCGGGCCACAGCCAGGCGCACGAACGCCCAGGAGACGGGGCCGGGATCGAGGGCCACGTCGACGTACCAGAGCTGTCGCTCGGCGTTGTACTGAGGCCGGTAGCCCACGACGATCACGGACTGGGGGCGAGAAGAGGGGTCCGGGAGCGGTAGCTGCTGAGGGGAAGTAACGGGGCGGCCGGGCTGGCCTCGGTCGTCGAAGCGGGCATACCGCACGAGGCTGTCGAGGCGCAGCGGTTCGAGGGCGCGGCGGGCGATCGTGCCACCCGTCCAGGCCGGATCCGTGCCCCACCGCGAGACGAAGGGGAACTCGTCCTCCGGGCTCGCGCTGGACAGGAGCACTCCCAGCAGCTCTCCCTCACCACTGCTCCACCAGGGGCGCTCCAGATAGATGCGTACCCCGGCCCGGCGGCCGTGGCGCCGGGCCATGGGCTGTTCCGTGTCGGTCGCGTCCGACCAGCGGAACAGCGGGATGACCGAGTGCACCATCGGGGCCGCGGGCGGCGCACTGGAGTTCACGGACACCACGACCGGCGGGCCGACGACGCTGAGCCCGTCGTCGTGGGCACGGGAGCTGTCGACCGGCGGGAACTCGGGGTCCGCGGCGAGCAGATCCTGGTGGAAGTACTCACGGAACCGGGTGGTGGCACGGAACCGGTAGGTGACGTTGCGGTGGCGGGTGTCGCCGAACTCGTGGACGGCGCGGTGGGCGCGCAGTAGGGCCGGGGGTAGCTGACTGGGGGGTCCGTCGGCGGGGGCCAGGAGGGCGAGGTCCTCGTCGGGGGCGATGTGGGTCGTGAACGCCACTGCCGTGGCCTGCCGTTCTTCGTCCCGGGGCAGTGACAGGTCGTCGATCCGGTCGGTCCAGCGGGCCTCTGCGGTGAGGCTGTCGGTGCTCGGCCCGTGGACGTCCACGGCGCCGATCAGCGTCACCGACGTCTCTCCCACGTGGCGGTAGGGCAGGACCTTGGTGGGCCGGGGCACTTCGAGGGGCCGCGGTACGGCATGGACGAGGAGGACGTCTTCGAACGGGGTCAGGCCCCAGAGGCAGCCGTCCGCCGCCGCCTCGGCGACGGCCGGGTTGTCGCGGACGTCCTCCGGCAGGCTGCCCCAGGGCCCGAGCAGCTTCAGCTGGTCGGCCGCCACCGAGCTGGACAGCCGGAAGCGCTGTACGTCGCCCGCGGGCAGCCGGAAGTCCAGCACCCGGCCGGTGACCGAGGCGGAGAGCTCGGCTCCGCCACCGAGGACCAGCCGGAAGGGCTGGAGGGCGGGCCACGCACCGCCATAGGCGGCGGTGAATCCCTCGCTCCGGATCGGAGAGCCGATCCCTGTGCCCCCGCCCGCGTCGGGGAAGACGACCGCGATGCCGTGGGCCAGCGGATCGGGCAGGTACGGCAGGACCAGGTCATCGACGTCGTGCACCACGTAGTACCCGGACGGCAGCGGGTCGCCGGGGGCGGCCAAGGGCAGCGTCACGTTCCCGCCGGGGGTGCCCGGCTGGTGCTCAAGGCGGACGGCGGGCTGGGGCAGGCGCCGCGAGGGGTCGTCGAGGTCGGCCACGTGGAGGTCGAGGAAGGAGCCGTTCTCGCGAAGGGCCCAGCCCAGCATCGCGCGGAGGTCGGCGGGGTCGCTGGACCCGATCGCCCGGTCGAACATCCCGTGCAGTTCGGCCTGCGTCTGGCTGGTCTTGGGCGGGGCGAGGTGGCGTTGGGAGGTGTCGTGGTAGCGCAGGTCCAGCGCGGGGTGGGCGGCCTGTACGGACGAGGCGTACGCGGCGGGGCCGGTGACCGTGAGGGCGAGCGTGTCGGGGTCCTGGGTCACGCCGGAGCGCACGACGAGCACGCGCAACGACTCGCCCTCGGTGTAGCGGTCGCGCGGGACGGGAACGGGGGCGGTCACGGGGTCCCACCGCAGGAACGGGTACTGGGCGGTGATCGTCTCGTAGGCTGTCGTCGCCGCCTGCTCGGCCGTCGTGGCCTGGCCCTCGCCGGGCGGCGTAGCCAGCTCGGCGGCCATCATGTCGGCCATCTGGGTGGCGGAGCGGGAGCCAGCGCTGAACAGAAAGGGCCGGCCTCGGTCCCGTAGCGCTGCGGCGATCGCTGCCTCGATCACTGAGTGGCGCACGGTATGGGTCGCGGGGGCGGGCGGGTCGCCGAGGGGACGGCGCTCGCGGAGCCGGGCGAGGACGGCTTCGGTGAGCCCCAGGTCCGCCAGTGCTGTGTGGGCCGGCCCGGCTTCCGGGAAATCGGCCTCTGGAAGGACCACCTGCGCGAGACCCGGCTCGGCCGACCCCGGCTCGGGCGCGGGCTCCCCGGACCTCGGGCCGTCCAGTGCCCGCAGCGTCGCTTCCCGGAGCAACTCGGCCAGGCCCTCGCGCTCCTCGTCCGCGTCGTCGGAGCGGGCGGGTTGGGCGGATCCGGCCAGAAGCCGCTCCAGGACGCGCATCAGTTCCTCCCGCGACGGCCCGTCGCTTGGCCCGTCACGCTGCCCGCTGGCGTGTGCCGCGGACGGCCGTGGAGGCCGGGAGTTCCCGGCGAGGTCCACGGCCCAGGCGCGGAAGGCATACCTCCGGCCGTATCGGAGCCGGGGCAGGGTGCCCGGCGCGACCCTGGTGGTGATCAGTAGCGGGTGGGTGAGTTCCGCGGTCGGAGGGTGGGGGTGCGGGTCCCGGACCACCTCCTGCCCGTTCTCGCGGACCAGTAGCCGTCCGGGTCTGGGGGCGGACAGGCTCCACCCCTCCCAGCCGAACACCGCCTCGTGGACGTGGATCGGTGAATCGGTGACGCCCGGGGTCTCATCGGCGGCGGTCCCCTGGATGAACGCCGTCTCCTCCCAGGCGGTGAGGAGGGCCCCGTGGCCCGGCACCTCGGCGTCGACGACCCTGCGGTGCAGCGAGGCCCACTGACGGGTCGTGGCGTCCCACACCTCGACCCGCACGCCCCGCACCACGTCCTCGGTGTACAGGACGGTGGGGATCGGGGTGCCCAACAGTTCTTCGAGGGTGCGTTGGCGCTTCAGCCGTGCCTGCGTGGTGCGGGCCCGACCGGTCCGCACGACCGTGAAGCCGCCCGCCCTGAGCGCGGGCGCCGCCGCGTTCACCGCGTCCGCCTCGCCCTCGACGCGCAAGAGCCGGGGCAGCGTCCACAGGAAGCGGTCCGTCTTGAGCGCACTGCCGTCGGTGTCGACGTCCAGTACGGAGAACAGGTCCGGGTTCCCCACCCGCAGGCCACCGGCGAGCCAGTCGGATGCGCCGTCCTGAGGGACGGTGAGCAGGGCGCCGTGGTCGCCGAGGGCGCACCTCACGCGGGTCGGATGGCAGCGCCTGGCGTCCCCGGTGGACTCGACCAGAGCCGTCAGGTACGTCGCCTGGCGGAGCCGGGGCAGGTCGGCTTCGGCGACCTTGAGGTCGATGACGAGGCCGAGCGCGCGCAGCAGGGCAGGGTGGTCGCCGACCATGGCGCAGCGTTCGTGGAACTCCGGCTCCGGTGTGTCGATCTTCGGGGTGTGAGCTTTCGGGTCCGGTCGGCGGCGGTACGGGTACTGGCCCTCGGGGCGCTCGTAGTAGCGGCGACAGCGGTGGAGTTCGGCGGTGAGGCGGTGCCATCCGCTCAGCCGTGCGACGTGCTCTTCGAGCTCCTTCAGGTCCCGCTGGTGCTCGGTGTCCTCGTCCAGCGCGGCCGTCACGCGCCGTTCGTCGTACGTCCCGCGGGCGCCGTCCTCACCTGCGTCGACCGCCTCGAACCTCCTGGCCAGGCGCATGACGCCGGCTGTCGCCGGGTGCCCGGTAGGGGTCGGCGGGTCGGTGGGGGACGCGAACATGGCGGCCAAGTGGAGGCCCTTGGCCGCGTCGTGGACGTATCGGGCGTCGAAGGTCCGCCACCGACGCCCGGTCCAGTCGGGCCGCGCGGGCCGCCGTACGGGGGTGTCGGGCGGGAAGAGGGCACGCCAGGCCGCCGGATCGACGGGGTCGCGGAGCGGGGTGCAGGCGAGGGGGCCGCTCTGGTCCATGAGCTGGATGTCCAGGGTGGTCTTGGCCGTCTGCGCCCAGTCGGGAAAGACGGCGAACTCGGACAGGACCGCGTCCTCGTGCCCGGGATCGAGAAGCGGGGTGAGGTAGAGCGAGACGTGGAACGTACTGGTGGCGGCCGCCGAGTACGGCAGGGCGAAGGCGATCCAGCGTTCGGAGGGCATCGCTCATTCCTTCCGGTAGGCGCCGCAGTACTCCGTCCACGCCGGTGAGGCCCCGCTCGTGACGGCCATCATCTCCGCGAACGAGGGGTCCTTGCGATGGCCGGAGAACTCGCGGCGGGCCCGGATCCGGACCCGGCCGGTGTAGAGGGCGACGTCGACCTCGATCGTGACCATGGCCTCGCCCGTCATCGTGCCGGTGGCGAAGTTATAGGTGAGCGACATGTACAGCTCGACCGACGCCGAGACAAGGCCGAGGACGTCCAGCTCGCCGCGCAGGCGGAAGTAGCCAGTCAGCGAACCGGAGTCGCCTTCGAGGCGGAGGTAGATGCCGAGCATGGCGGACACCGACCCGGAGGCCACACCGAGGTCGACCGCGAGCACCGCGCCCGCCTCCAGGCCGAGCTCAAGAACGTCCAGGCCTTCGGGGGACAGGCGCAGCCCGAGCCAGCCACCGCCGCCGATGAAGGCGACGGCGAGCGTGAAGGGGCGCTCCCTGGTGCAGAAGTTGAAGCCGTACGTGACGCTCTTGCCGAAGAACGGGACCTGGAGGTCGGCGCCCAGGGACAGGTTGCTCAGGGTGAAGACGCCGAGGGCGATGTTCGGCAGGGCGAGGGTGTATCCGGCGGACAGCCCTTCGGCCGTCACGTTCAGGGTCGGCGGGTCGGCGAAACCGTCCAGCGGGATCAGGCTCGTGACGTCCTCGACGAAGGAGAGGGCTCCGAGGAACTCGACCTTGCCGAAGACGACGTCGATCTCCGCCTTGCCGCCGCTTCCGGCGGCGAAGCAGGCATGGTCGAATCCGGCCCGGACCAGCGGTTCGCCGGGGGGTAGCTCGAGGCTGAAGTCGCGGAGCTCGGCCAGCGCGCGGATCCCCATGCGGCCCTTGCCGCTGGCCCGGCCCTCGACCGCGAACTGCAGGCTGTCCGGTGCGAGCCGCAGCACGGGGTTGCTGGCAGGCCACTGCGTGTTCAGCAGCGGGGCCCAGGAGTAGCGGAACCGCACCTCCGCGCTGCTCTGCGCGAGGTCATTGGCGAACCGTCCGATGTCCTCGGCGAGGTCCTTGAAGCCACGCAGGTCCGCCAGCAGGTCGGCGAGGGCCTCCAGGATCCTCCGGATGAACGGCGGCAGCTTGGCAGCGAGGGCGCGGAGGCGCGCGATCTCGTTCTCGAGGCCCAGGGTGACCATCTCGGCGGCGATCTCGTCGGGCTTCTTGTCCTTGAGGGAGGTGAGGAGCGCGGGGACCTCCTTCAGTTTCGAGACGACGGTGCTCCGCGCGTCCTTGGCTTCCCGCAGGGTCTTCTGAGCCTCCAGCAGGACCTCGGACTTCCCCTCCGGTACCCGGTCGACGAGCTTGCGCGCCTCGGTCACGGCCTGGTCGACGGCCTCCCTCAGCCGGTCCAGATCGGCCAGGAACGCCTCGACCCGGTCCATCGTGCGCGAGATGAGGGCGGGAGCCCCGGCCGCACCCGGGGCCAGCGCCTTGACCACCTCCGACAGCTTGACGAGGCCGAAGAGCGTGGGGTCCGCCCCGCTCAGGAAGTCCTTGGGCGAGGCCCCGGCCGTCGTCAGCGCATGCGTCTCGCCCACCGCGCCCGTGCGGCGCGAGAGCCCGCGGAGGGGAAGTTCCGGGTTGACGACGCCTCCGGCCCGCGCCGTTCCGGGCGGCCGCCCGGCACCGGAGCTCGGGGGCGCGGAGCCGTCCGGCAGGAAGCGCAGCACCGGAACGGCCGGGGCCACGGGGTCGGTGGAGTGCTCGCCGGGGGCCTCTCCCTGGATCAGCACCCGGGCCCACAGCTCCGCGGTGTCGGCCTCGGTGAACCCGACGGCGCGGTAGCGGTCGTGGTACGCGATGGGCACCGGTCCGCTGAGCGGCGACAGGTGGGTGACGGCGGGCAGGGTCACTTCGGCCGCGCTCATGTGCGGGGTCGAGTCGCACAGCCTGGCCTTGCCGCGCAGCCACACCGCCGTGGTGGGCAGCGCGGTGTCACCGCCAGCCCGTACGGGGCCGTAGGCGATCTGCTGTCCGAGCGCCGCGACCCGGCGTCCGCTGAGGGGGTCGTTGTCGTACGCGTCATCGATGTCCGGGTAGCGGTGGTGGTCTCCCGCCACCCACATCATCGGCATGTGCAGCCTGACCGGCTGGTTGTCCTGGTCCAGCGCATCGACGACGAACCGGAAGCGCGCACCGTCGGTGGAGGGCCAGAAGAGCGTGTCCTGGGATTCGCGGGGTGACCTGCTGGGCTCGTCCAGGGGCGGTGTGACCGAAGGACGGATCTCCACCCGCCAGAAGGGGAAGTCGTGTGTGTCGGCATAGGTGCGTACGCGTTCATCGAGCACCAGGAACGTGCGCTGGTGGAGCTCCGCCACGGAGGTCGGCCCGGGCTTCATGCGCCGTTCGGTCACTTTGACCAGCGCCGCCCGGTGGCCGAACGGGTACAGATAGCCGGGGTAGACCACGCGTACGTACTGATCGCGGCCCAGAGGGGCTTCGTGGTCCCAGCCCAGGACCGCCTCCACACCGGCGCTGTTGTACGGACCGACGTCCCACTCGCCGTGCAGGTCGAGCCACGCTCCGAGCGCCGACAACCACAGGGCGTCCACGGCGATCGGCTGCGGACCGACCACCGCGGACGCCCCGATGGCCGCGTTCCTGAGCAACCAGGTCTCGGCGCTCTGGCGGACCAGCATGTGGCGGTCCGCACGGTCGAGTGACATGGGGAACGGATCGTTCGTAGCGTGCCCCGGCAGGTACGACTGCTGCTTCCACTGGTCGGCCATCCAGTCCCGGTCCCGCGCCCACACGGCACGGACGATCCGGCGCAGGCGGTTGTGCTCGTCGGGCGCGACGGTTCCGTCAGGCCGCGCCGCGCCGACGGCCAGTCTGCTGTGCCAGAGCTCGATGTGGCCCGGCGCGTCGAGGGCTGCGACGGGGCGGACGGCGTGGGCCCATGACGCCTCGTCGCTGGGGGAGAGGACGAGCCGGAACGGGGCCTCGAGGGCCGTTTCGTCGGCTGCCGGGCGGCGGCTCAGGTGCGTCAGCGAGGGCAGGAAGCCGGTGATCTCCTGGCTGACGAGAGGCGGGATCTCCTCGCTCCTGCCCTCGATGGTCACGGACGTCGGCCGGGTCACGGTGTCGGGGAGCGGCAGGTCCTCGGGGTTGGACGGGGTGCGCAGCGCGAACTCGGTCCGTGCTGCGCGCAGTTCACGGGCCCGCGCCGCCACGTCGGCCAGGCTCGCGGCCTCGGGCGCCTGCGTGGGCGCGTCTCCCGAAGCCGCACGCACCACGGCGCCCATCGGGGTGAGGTCGGCGACGACTCCGTCGTGCAGGCGCAGGACCGGGCCGGAGGGCCGCTCGAGCGCCCCGGAACGGGCGCCGCCACCGGCTGGTACGTCTCCGGGGCGGGCGAGGGGCGGGACACGCATGCGCAGTCGGCTCATCGCGGCCAGGATGCCCGCACTCGAGAACTCGACCGACTCACCCTGCGGGATGTCGAACACGAGTCGGCTGGCGCGCGCGGGGCAGACCGCGACCGGCGGGCTGACCCGCGCCTGGGGGCCCTCACCCGGCCCCGCGGGCGGTGTGACGATGTGCTCCCCGAGGTGCTGGAAGGCGAAGCGGACGACCAGCCTTGCCGTGTGGCCGGGGAGGGGTTCCAGTCTCGGCGGGCTGCCCCCGCCCCCGCTCACCAACCGGCATCGGGCCGCGAAGACTGACAGAGCGACCAAGTCGCCGGGCCGGACCAGGTCCACGTGGACGCCCGGTCCGGTGTCGGGCACGCCGGGGTGGCCCCACAGCGTGTGCAGTCCGTTGACGAACGTGAGCGGGTCGGCCGCGAGGGGGCCGCGCTCTGGTTCCGGGGTGCCTTGGGCCGCCATGATGCCCCCTGGATGGAACATCGGTCACGCCCCCTGACCGAACTCCGTCGGCTCCTTCCATGCTGGCACGAGGGCCGACCGGGCGCCTCTCGGCCGCTCGGGCGGGCCCGCCAGGAGCAGCGTCGCCTGCCCGGTCAACTCGCGGGCCCCGGGCACGGACAGCGATCCCTCGTGATCGGCCGCACGCGGACACGGAGTGGACCGTCGAGCGCGCGATGCGCTCTTCGGGCCGGGAGTCAGAAGGCGGGCGCCCTCGGTACACAGGGAGCCGCCGGGGCTGTGGGGTCCAGGGCCCGTTTGACCAGTCCGATCGCACGCGGGCTGTACGACATGCTCAGATGGGCGGAGAAGTCGACGAAGCAGCCCTTCTGCAAGGTGATGTTCCGCACCGTCGCTCCGGGGCCCGCGGTCATGAACGTGTTTTGCCAGGGTGTGCTGATCTCGTCGTACTTCGTGGCGATCACGGTGTAGTCGACCCCGGGAACGGTGTCGCCGTCGGCGTTGAGTTCCTTGATGAAGTCGGATTTCTCGTACTGCTGGATGCTCGCCTTCCCGAAGACCTTCTCCCCGAATCCCAGTATGCGCAGCTTGTCGGCGAGGGTCTCGATGCCGCTGAGGGTGGTGCCGTGGTTGGTCGCGGCGAGCTGGACGACCTTCTTGACCTTGTTCTTCGAGGGGTCGGTCGTGTCCGCGCCTCCGTCGGCCTTGAGGTACCAGCGGGCCAGGATCCCGCCCTGGGAGTGGCCGACAAGGTCCACCTGGCCGGAGCCGCTGGCAGCGAGCACCTTGTCCACGAAGGCGGCCAGTTCCTTGGCGGACTTCTTGATGTCTCCGTAACCCTTGACGGCGGGAGCGACACCCACTGCGGCGTCGTCGGTGTCGCCGTAGTCGAGGGCGTAGACGCAGTAGCCCTGGGCCTTCAACTCGGAGGACATCCGGGCCCAGTTGTTGTAGCGGTTCTCGTAGGTCCCGTGGACCAGGACGACCGGACGCGGGTGGGCGGCGCTGGGACGGCAGTTCCAGTCGTTGGCGCCCGGCGGATCGATGTCGAGGCGGAGGATGGAATAGCCGAGGGCGGGAAGGAAATTGTCCTGCACAGGGCCGGTCTCCGCGGCCGCGGACGTGGAGGTGGCCAAGACCGCCGCCGCGGCGGCGGCACAGACGGCGGTGACGTTCTTGAGTATGGGCAAGTCGGCTCCTGAGAAGTGCGGAACTCGGGCCACAGGGGATGTTTCGCATGCGTGCCGATCGAGGAGGGAACCACGGGTGACCTCCTCCGGCGTCCCCGCCGGATGACGTTCCGTCAGGCTCCGACCCTGGTAACGCCCGAGGAGGAACACGGCCCGTCAGCCGCGTGTCCCCGGGTGTGCTTGCGGGCCCACAGTATGCACGCCGAGGCGGGAGGGTCTGAAGGGAGGGAAACGCAAACTTCGAAGGGGGCAGGTGGGTTGGCTGAAAGGCCCTCTCCGGCGTCGTGTGGCCGCGAGTGGCCTCAACGCCCCTGGTGTGCACCGGAGTTGAGGTTCACGCGGCGAGTTCCCGACTGAAGTGCCTGGCGATGGGGCTGGTGAGCGGGGAGTGGGGGCGCGTCGCCGGTCGAGGCCTGGCCGAGGCTTCGTACCAGCGGCGTCACTGTGCCGCGTGCTCCCGTCGCCGAAGCCCGTGAGCTTCGCGCGCCCTTCTTCGGCGGAACGCTCCAGCAAGGTCAAGGTGTCGGAGACATCTGCTGCGAGCTTCTCGTCCACGGCCACCGGTGGGGCCGCCTTGCGGCAGCCACGTGGGCGCCCACCAGTTGGCTCGGCCCGCCAGGGTGAGGAAGGCGGGTACGAGCATCCCTCGTACCAGCGTGGCATCAAGGAGCACGGCGACCGCGAGCCCGGTGCCGAGGAGTTTCAGGACCGTCAGCCCGGAGGTGGCGAGCACTCCCGTGACCAGGGCCACCGCGAGGGCGGCTGTGGTGACGAGCCGCCCGGTGCGGGCCACGCCCTCCACCACGGCGTCCCGGGTGTTCAGGCCTCGCAGCCACTGCTCGCGGACCCGGGAGAGCAGGAAGATCTCGTAGTCGATCGCGAGTCCGAAGGCGACGGCCGCCATCAGCAGCGGCAGCGTCAGGTCCAGCGCGCCCGTGACGGTGAACTCTCCGAGGACGCCCCGCAGATGGCCGTCCTGGAAGATGTGCACCACCAGGCCGAAGCTCGCCGTCAGGCTCAACGCGCCCACGAGCAGCGCCTTGAAGGGCAGCAGCACGCTGCGGGTCAGCAGGAAGAGCATCGCCCATGTAGTGGCCGCCAGTATTCCGCCAGCCAGGGGCAGCCGCTCGGCCACTGCCGCCTTGGTGTCGGCGAGCATCGCCGCGCGGCCCGCCACCTGGGCGCCCTTGGGGGATACCGAACGGAGGTCGGCCACCAGCCGCTGAGCGGCGGCCGACTGGGGTGGTGCGGTGCCGACGACGGTCAGCACCGGGCCGAGCCCGGGCAAGGTCGCGGACCGGGCCCCGGCCACGTTGTCCAGGGCCGCCACGCGCTGGCGGTACGGCTCGGCGTCCGCGGTGTTGGGCAGTACGACCGTGAGGGTGCGCTCGGCGGGCGCGGCGAAGCGCCCCCGGATCTCCTCGCCCGTCGCATGGGCCTCGGCGCTCGCCGGTAGCATCCGCTCGTCGACGAGCCCGAACCGGACGTGCCCGAACGGCACCGCGCAGAGCGTCAGGGCCACGGCGCAGCCGATCCCGTACCGCGCGGGCCGTCGAGTGACCACCCTGGCGGCCCGCCGCCACAGCGGGCTGTCGGGGCGTCCGGTACGGCCGATGGGCTCGCCGAGCACCAGCAGCAACGCCGGTACGGCGGCCATGGCCGCGGCCGCGGCGAGGAGTGCCACCGCCATGCCCGCGCACGCCATGGAGCGCAGGAACGGCAGCGGCAGCAGGAGCAGCGCCGCCATCGCGAGGGCCACCGTGCAGGCCGAGACCACGACCGTGCGTCCGGCGGTGCGCACCGTGCGCGCCACCGCATCGGGCACCTCTAGACCGTGGCCCCGTTCCTCGCGGAAGCGGGTGACGAGCAGGAGGCCGTAGTCCACGGCGAGGCCGAAGCCGAGCGCCGTCGTGAGGTTCATCGCGAAGACCGACACCGGCATGGCGTACGTCAATGCCCACAGCAGCGCCGTCGTGCCCGCGACGGCGAGCGCGCCGATCACGACGGGTACCAGCGCGGCGAGCAGCGAGCGCAACGCCACGACAAGGAGGAGCAGAGTGAGGGGCGCCGCGATCAACTCGGCGGTGACAAGGTCCCGTTGGCTCGTCTGCGCGGCTTGCACGCTCACCCAGGAGGGGCCGGTCGCGGAGACGTCCAGAGGCCCGCGGTGGCCTGTGAGTGCCGGGACCAGCTCGCGGGCTGTGGCGGCCGCGTCCCGGTCCGCGCCGGCGAGGTCGGCGGTGACCAGGGCGGCCCGTCCGTCCATGGAGCGCAGCAGCGGGTCGGGCGTGACCCAGTACGAGCGTGTCGAGACCACCCCGTCGGCCGCGGCCAGTTCCCGCGTGAGGCCAAGGCCCGCCCGCCGGGCGGCCGCCCGGTCCACCCCGGTGGAGGACTGGGCGAGCAGCACCACATCGGGCGGGGCCGCGCCCGCGCGGGCGAGTATCGCGGCCGCCCGGTCGGCCTCCGTGCCCTTCGCGGTGTAGCCCCCGTTGGCCAGCCGCTCGTGCGTGCCCGCGCCCGCGATCGCGCACAGGGCGGCCACCAGGGCGGCCAGCAGCAGCACGAGCCGGGGACGGGCGGTCACGTGCCTCATGCGGCCCGGAAGAAGAGCACCGCGTTCTGGCCGCCGAACCCGAAGGCATTGCTGAGGGCGCCCGTCATCCGGTGGGCCCGGGGCGTCTTGGTGACGACGTCGATGGCCAGGCCGTCGTCGAGCTGGTTGAGGTTGGCGGTGGGCGGGACGAGTTGCCGTTCCAGGGACAACACCGTCACCGCGGCCTCCACCGCCCCAGCCGCGCCCAGCGTGTGACCGATGGTGCCCTTGACGGAGGTCACCGAGGGTGCGCCCGACCCGAAGAGGCTGCCGAGCAGGTTCGCCTCGATGCGGTCGCCCTGCGGGGTGGAGGTGCCGTGGGCGTTGACGTGGTGGACGTCCGCCGGTTCGGAACCGGCGTCGGCGAGGGCCGCTGCGATGGCCCGTCGCGCGCCGTCGCCGTCAGGCCGGGGGCTGGTGGTGTGGAAGCCGTCGGCGGAGGCCCCGTAACCGGCGAGGTAGCCGCGGATCCGGGCGCCGCGGGCGCGGGCGTGCTCGGGGCGCTCCAGGACGAGGATCCCGGCGCCCTCGCTGAGCACGAAACCGTCCCGGTCCACGTCGAAGGGGCGGGACGCGGCGGCCGGATCGTCGCGGCGCTGGGAGAGGGCGCCGAGCCGGTAGAAGGCGGCCGACCCCATCGGCACCCGGGCGCAGTCGGTGCCGCCCGCGATCGCGATGTCACAGGATCCAGAGCGCAGCAGATCGCGGGCGATACCAAGGGCCGTGGCCCCGGAAGCGCACGCCGTCGATGTGGTGAGGCACGGTCCGGTCGCGTGCAGGTCCATCGAGATCTCGCCAGCGGCCATGTTGGGCAGCGAACGGGTCAGCGCGGTGGGCGAGATGGAGTTGACCCGGCCCTCGGCGAGACTGCCGAAGGCGTCCGGCCAGGTGTCGCCCCCGGCAGTGGCCACGCCAAGGACGACGGCGACCCGCGGCCCGTCCCACGCCTCCGGGTCCAGTGCCGCGTCCGCCACCGCCTGGCGGGCGGCCACCAGGGCGAGCTGAATGAACCGGTCGATGCGCCAGGTGAGCCGGGGGCCGAGCAGCGCGGCGGCGTCGAAGTCCGGCACTCGGCAGGAGAAGTCGACGGGGAGACCGGCAAGGGCCTCATCCCGCGCCGCAAGACCACTGCCAGCGCAGATCCCCGTCCACGACTCCTCGACTCCCACCCCTGCCGGGGTGACGAGGCCGAGCCCCGTGACGGCCATGTCCCGTGCCGTCACCGGACCGCACTCCGCAGGGACTCGGCGGCTCCCGCCGCGCCGACGGCCACGGTCAGGTGCTCGGCCACCTCGGCGAGCGTCATGTCCGCCCGGTCCTCGGGCAGGCTCACGCCGAGGGCGTCCGTGAGCACCATGGCCAGCTCCACCCGGGCGAGCGAGTCGAACTCCAGCGCCTCCAAGGTGGCGTCCGGGCGGATGAGATCCTTCGGCACGCCGAAATGCTCATGGAGCAGGCGAGCCATCACGTCGTAGACGGGCTCCATCGTTGTTCTCCTTCGCGTCAATGGGGGAGAGGGGCTGAGGTGTGAGGTATGCCAGGTCGCTGCCGCCGACGTGCACGGTGTCCCCGCGCGCCCGCCGTACGGGAACAGTGAGAACAAGGCAGGGAATGCCATGCCCGGCCACGGGGGGTGACCTTGCTCGGCGCGACCGCTGCCTTCGAATGCGCGGCGCCTCTTTCCCTCAGGCCCCCGATGACCAGGAGGCCACCTGCGAAAATCGGCTTCGAACCCTCCGCCCTCGTCGCGGTCGTGCGCGCCGGGACAGCGGCCAGCGAAGAGCGGCCGCAGAAAGGCGACCTGGCCGGGCAGCCCCCAAGAGAAGCCAGTCGCCGAACGCCGATGAGGAGGAACCGGGGCTTACAGCCGCGCTACCGGACACCAGATACACCGCATGACCCGTGAGCGGGAACCGGACGGACAGGAAAGCATGTTGAGTTCCCATCATTTCATGCCGAAACTGAATTCCCCGCCCAGTGTGACCATGCCGGGAGCGAAAGTTGCGCTACCGGCACGCCGATTCCTCCAATGGGAGGACGCGCGAAACGCGCAAGCACACGCGAATCCGAAGCCTGGGAACTGTGAGGTCTCGCGATGGCGGTGGATTGGCGGCCGAGGGGCGGGCTCGCTGTGAACAAGTGAGGTTTGCTGCCACGTCGTCCGCGGGGTCGGCCACGACGCCGAGGTCATGGGTGATCAGGATGAACCCGGCGTCGGTCGCCCGGTGCGCGAGGCGCCGAGGATCTGGGCCTGCATGGTGATGTCAAGCGAGGTAGTGGGTTCGTCGGCCACATGGACGCTCGGCCGGTTGCCTGTCCTTGAGCGCGCGACTCCGGTGAGGTGCGGGTGCGCGAGGAGGCGGGTTCAGGGCCCGCCCCGTCCCGATGAGCGGGCCGCCCGTCCTGGAGGCCGTCCAGCGGCCGGAGGCGCTGCCCGGTTACGGCAGCGGTGTCCGACGGACGAAGGACATGCCGTAGCGGCCGCTCTGCCAGATGTTCGTGCCGCTCACGTACATGGGGTTCCAGGAGTGCCAGTACAGGGACTCGATGTACTTCGGTTCGACGCCAGGGGTGATCGGCTTCATCGTGACCCCGGCGAGGGGGTTGCGTTGGCGGTCCATGCTCCAGCCGCCGAAGTCCACGTCCAGGAACGTGGCCGCGTACGCGGTGTCACGGTCGAGATCGGTCAACGTGAACTGGGTCTGGGTCTGGCCGCCGACGAAGTACTTCAGGACTTCCAGTTTGGCCCGTCGGCCGTCGTTGTTGCCCTCGTACACGGAGTGGTTGTTGGGCGGTGAGTACCAGTCCCCGTAGCCCCGGAACGGCCGGCTCGCCACGAAGGGCGGCGCGATGGTGGAACGGGTGAAGGACATGGGGAAGCCGGTGCCGTTCCAGCTGCTGATGCCGGAGAGGTAGTCGGTGTTCCAGGTGTGCTGGAGCAGGTTCGGCCAGCTGAGGGTGCTGGGGCCGGTGAGCGTGATGTTCCGGACCTCGTGTGCGTCCAGGGGAACGTTCTGGACGTGCCCCGAGTAGGTCTCGTTGCGTTCCAGCTCGATGAACTTGAGGAAGAGCGTGTAGTTGGTGCTGGGCGACTGCTGCTGGGTCACGATCTCCAGCCTCGCGCTGCGCCCGTCGTACGACCCCAGCCAGGTGCCGTGGAACGCCCGTGCGTCCCGGGCGCGGCGCGGGCCCGCGGCCGCGGCGGGGGTGACGGCCCCGCCGATGACCGACAGGGCTCCGGCGGTGAGCGCGGTGCCGACGGTTCTCTTGAGCACGCTGCGACGTGATAACGAATGATCTGCTGCCATGGCCACCCTCGCGGTAGGAAGGACAGGACTCGTCGTGGGGGAATCGGGCCGCGTGTGCCGTCCCTCCCCAACGCGGCAAGTGTGAGGTGTGCCTGTGGTGCGGGGGAGGAGATTGATGAAAGTTTTACGACGCTGGCTGTCCCGCTCACCCACGCCTTGGCGGAGCACCGGCATGAACGGCCTCACTCCGCCGCCCCCGCCCAGCCCGGCGCGGCTCCGCTGATCAGGTCGGCGGCGCGCAGTCCCGAGACCAGCGCGCTACCGGCGTGTTCGCAGGTGGGCTGGACGGTGTTGCCGACGTAGTGGAGGTCGCGTCCGGGGTCGTAGCCGTCGGGCCTATGGAGGCCCGGCGGGATCACCACAGGCGTGAGGTCGCTGCTCAGCCGGTGGATCTCTCGGAACTCGCGCGGCGCGACGAAGCGGTGGTAGCGGATCTTCGAGGCGAAGCCGGGCAGCATGGCCTCGATGTGCTCGAGAAGGTAATGCTCCAGCCGCGTGCGCTCGGCGGGATCGACCTGGTCGACACCGCGTGGGTGAGGACGTCGGAGACGAAGACGGTCCGTCGGCTCCTGTGCCCGGTCACCCTCAGCGGCGGATCGATCAGATGCGAGGTGAGGACGGCCGGAGCGCCGTCATGGTCCTCGTTTGTCGCCTCGATGGTCAATCCGTACGGGCGGTACCACTCCGGATCGGTGGCGAAGCCGGGGTTGAGGGCGGCCGCCACGAAGCGGCCGCCGGGTCGCAGGGCCCGCGCCGCGCCCTGGCACATGTCGCCGAGGTCTCGCGGCGACTCGGCGTATGGCAGCACGTACACCACGGTGACCAGGTCGACCGGGCCGAGGCGGCCCGCTGGGGACAGGGAGGCCTTGGCGAAGGTGATGTCGAGTGATGCGCAGCCCCGAGGGAGTGACCGCGCAGATGCCCGTCCCGGCCGGGTCGGCTGCCGCCAGTGCCTCCTCGATCCGTTCGGCGACCGCGGCCACGTGCGGCGGCTCCTCGATGGTGAGGTGGTTGCCCGTCACCGTGCGGACCGTGGCCTCGCCCTGGCACGGTCCGGTCCAGAACGCTTCGGGGTTCGGCCCGAAGACGTCGTCGCGGTCCTGGGCCCGGATGAACAGCAGGTCGTGGCGATGCGCTCCGGTTCGAACTCCCGGATCGCGTGGTTGGTGGCGATCACGACGTCCCGGACCTGCGGGTCGTCGCGGAGGGCGGTGCGCAGTGTCTGCCATGAGGGCGGCGCGCCATCGCCCAGGACGTCGAACAGGGCCAGGACGTCGTCCGTGCCGCGCAGGTCGAGGCGGCGTGAGTCGGTGACCGTCCCGGTCGTACCGAGCACGCCGCGCCTGGGCGCCGCCTCCGGCATCGCACTCGTCGCCAAGTCCGCCGCCATCGCGGCCCTTTGGAGGGAACGTACCGGCCGTGGCCAGGACATCCACATGGACCCGTGCGTCGGCCCCCACCGCCTGTGTCCCTTCTACGAGCAGAAGTGGGAACTCCTCAACGGCTACACCCCGTCCCTCATCAACCACGCCTTCGGCAGCGCCTTCCACCGGACCGCCGACGACCGCTGGATGATGCCGTTCACCATCTACCCGACCATCAAGGTCGCCGCACAGGAGCCGCTCGGCGTGGGCGAAGTCCCCGAAGACGTCGCGGCCGCGATCTTGAAGTGGAACGCCCGGGAACTGGAGCAGGCCGACGCGGCGGTGGGATGTGTCATGCCGCTGGTCCGCACGCCCAGCGAGATCCTGACCGAGCTCCAGCAGGGCGAGGTCGGTGCCGGGCTAGATGTGCAGGAAGAGGTCAGCCTTGTCGGCGGTGGAGGCGGGCGTCGCCGCCGAGCACCGTCACGCGGTCAAGCCGAACAGGGCAATCGGATTGCCGTCGACCTGACCGTCATCCCGGCAGGGGTAGCCCCTTCGTCAGAGACCACCGGTCCCTGAGACCTGTGCCGCCACGAGGGCCTGGCCTGCCCCAGTGCGGAGGTAGAGGACCGAACGGCCTGCGCGCCGCCGCTGGATCAGGTGGGCCTCCCGGAGGACTCGCAGATGCCGGCCCACCGAACCCAGGGGCAGGCCGGTGAGAGCCACCAGCTGGGTGGTGGTCTTCGGAGTGTCGAGCAGGGCGAGCAATTCGGCCCGGCCACGGCCGAGCAGCGCGGCCAAGGCCTTCGGCGCTCGGCGGCGCTCGTCGTCGGTGAGAACTCCTGAACAGGGATAGGCGACCGCGTACCGCAGGACGGGATACGAGTTCCGGCCGTCAGCAGGAGGGACGTCCCAACACACCCAGGTCTGGCTCAAGGTGACTGGGACGAACGTCAGCCGCACGCCGGAGAGTTCAAGCGGAGGGCTGTCGCAGACGGTGATCTGAAGGCGGTCGTCTCCGAGCCAGCGCATCCCCGGGCGCATCTCGTTCAGCGCTGTGGCCCAGCCGTGCAGGGCGGCTCGGGCGGTGCGGGCGACGATATCGGCCTCGATGATCCGTCTGCGGCGGGGCCAGGAGGGCTGGATGGTCTCCGTCCACACCCACTCCAGCAGGTCTGCGGCCCGCTGGGCGAGGTCGTCGCGGCGCAGCACGGCCGGCAGCGAGCCGTTCAGTGACTCCGCCAGGTCGGCGCGGACGGCGGCGGGCGGAGTACCGCGGATCTGCTCCAACTCGTCACCGAATGTGGGATCGCTTCCGCCCAGAGGCGTGGGAGTGAGGAAGGTCGCGTTCCACTGGCGTCTCAGCCCCGCCTCGACCAACGCTGCTGTGACAGGGTCAGCAGAGAGGCGGTCCCGGTAAGCGGAAAGGTGGGTGTCGAGCCACTGGTGCTCACCGACGTGCGCTGCGCGGCCGCAGTGCAGCGTCTTCAGGCCGGCCAGCGCCTCAGCCAGGGGGGACGCGGCGAACCGGCTCCCGGCGAGAGTGTCCGCGTCGACCCGCCACCAGCTCATTGGTTTCGCCTCCCCGCGAAAGTCTAACGATCCGTCGATCATGCCGGAGAGACTCTCCGTCATGCGTACCTATCGGGAACTCTTCCTGGCCAAGGAGTTCACCCCGCTCTTCCTCGTCTCGGCCGGGCAGACCGCGGCTCAGACGATGAGCGGACTGGCCCTCGGCATCCTGGTGTTCCAGCGGACGGACTCGGCGCTACTGTCTTCCCTGGCCATGTTCGGCCCCGCACTCACGCAGATGGTGGGGGCGGTCACCGTGCTCTCGGGGGCGGACAGGCTACCGCCACGCGCGGCCATGACGGGCATGAGCCTGCTCTTCGGCGCGGGTACGGCCCTGCAGGCGATTCCCGCGCTGCCGGTATGGGCGACGTTCGTGGTGCTGCTGGGGCTTGGCGTCGTTGGGTCGGTCAGCGGCGGGGTGCGGTACGGGTTGCTCAACGAGATCCTGACCCGGGACGGCTACTTGATCGGGCGATCTGTCCTCAACATGTCGGTCGGCATCATTCAGATCTGCGGATTCGCCCTCGGCGGCGCACTGGTCATGGTGCTTTCGGCGCGCGGCACGCTGCTCCTGTCCGCCGGCCTGTATGTGCTGGCCGCCGTGGTGGCGCGCTGTGGGCTCAGCAGTCGGCCGGCTCGAGGCACCGGGAGGACGTCCATTGCCGAGACCTGGCGGACCAACGCACGGCTCTGGTCTTCGGTACCCCGGCGGTATGTCTATCTAGCGCTGTGGGTGCCCAACGGCCTGATCGTTGGCGTGGAGTCGCTCTATGTCCCGTACTCGCCCGACGATGCCGGCCTGCTCTTCGCCCTCGGCGCTGTCGGAATGCTAGTCGGGGACGTCGTCGCAGGCCGCTTCCTGCCAGCACGGTGGCGGGACCGGCTGGCCGTCCCGCTCTGCATCCTGCTCGCCGCCCCCTACCTGCTGTTCGCGATGCACCCGGGCCTGCCGGTCGCCCTGGTGTTGGTCACGGTTGCCACGGTCGGGTACGCGGCGGGGCTGCTGCTCCAGGACCGGCTGATGGCGCTGACGCCCGATGAACTGAGCGGGCAGGCTCTGGGCCTGCACAGCTCAGGGATGCTCACCATGCAGGGGATCGGGGCTGTGGTGGCCGGCTCGGTGGCCGAACTGACGTCGCCAGCCACCGGGATCGTGGCAACGGCGGCGGCATCGCTCGCGACTACCCTGTTGCTGGCCCCGGGACTACGCAAGAGCATGGCGGCGGTCAAGGGGAGGGCCCCGGAGCAGGACGCCGTCCCGGCCCGGCAGTAGTGCTCCAGCCGCGCCCGGCGAGCCGATGCGCCTTGGTGGAGGGGCCCGAGGCCGGTCGCGAGGTGTATGCGGCTTCAACAATGCTTCCATCCAGCTTCCATCGGGGTCGCGCAGCCTGGGCAGGTGCTGAATTCGAGCGATGATCTCTCCCGGTTCTGTGCCTTCCTGTTCGCCTCGATGCCCCGTGCCGACCAGCGCCGTTGGGGCGAGGTGTACGTGCGCGGCCTGGTGGAGGTGCCCGGCCGGAAGTCGGTGCGCCGGATCTCCGAGCGGCTGCTCGGGCGGCGCGCCGACCAAAGTCTCCAGCAGTTCGTCAACCAGAGTTCCTGGGACTGGCGGCCGGTGCGTGAGCGCATCGCCCAAGCGGTCGGTGGGGCGCTGGCGCCCCGGGCGTGGGTGGTGGAGGAGACCGTGCTGCCCAAGAGCGGCCGCAGCTCGGTCGGGGTGGACCAGCAGTTCTCCCAGACGCTCGGGCGCGTACTCAACTGTCAGTTGGGGCTGGCAGTGATGGCTGTCGGGTCGGCCGGCACGGCACCGGTCAACTGGCGGTTGATGCTGCCGCGTTCCTGGGACACCGACCACGAGCGCCGGACCCGCAGCCGGGTGCCCGATGCGGAGCGCTACCGCTCACGGTGGCAGCACCTGCTTGACGCGTTGGACGAAATGACCGTCGGTTGGCGGGGGCAGCCGATGCCCGTCGTCGTGGACGCGAGACGCAGCCCGTCGGTGGACGCGCTGATCTACGGCCTGGAGAAGCGCGGGCTGCCGTACGTGATCCGGGTGGACCATGCCACGCCGCTGGCGCGGCAGGCCTCGGGCGAGGTGGTCACGGTGGGGAATCGGCTGGCCTGGGCGGGGAGCGCCCGGGGACCGGCCCAGCATTGGCGGAGCGGCGCGGGCCGCGGCTCCCGCTACAGCAGCGTACTGATGCCCGATCCCGTGGGGACAGGCGCCGCGCGAAGCGTCGGCCTGGCGCATCGCACCCGGAAGGTCGTCGTGGGCTGGGGCGCGGAGCCGGTTTGCATGGAGTCGGCGTGGGTCACCAACGTCGAGGGCGCCCGGTCCTCCGACTTGGTGATGCTCATGGCCCTGTGCTCCCGGGCCGGCCGGGACCTCCAGTTTCTGAGTGAGCTGTCGGGCCTGCGCCACTTCGAGGGACGGTCGTTCCGGGGCTGGCACCACCACGTGACGCTGGTCTCGGCGGCGCACGCGTACCGCCTGCTCGGGCGGGCGTCCGGCCCCGACGGCTGGCAAGCGCCGCTATACCGGGAGGCTGCCGACTAGATCGAGAGTCTGCCGCAGCCCGGCCGAAGGGGTGCGGGGTGGGTCGAGAGCGGGGTTCGCCAGCAGAATGGCCTGGTGCAACTGGCTGAGGCGCCGGGACGGTGCTATGCCGAGTTCCTCGGCGAGTACGACGGACAGCTGCCGGTAGACCATGAGCGCCTGGGCCTGCCGTCCCGACCTGAACAGGGCGAGCATCAGCTGCGCGTGCACGCTCTCATAGGTGGGGAACTCGGCGGCCAGGCCGGTCAGTTCGCTGATCAGTTCATGATGCAGGCCGAGCCGGAGCTCGGCCTCGACGCGCAGTTCCAGGCAGGTGAGTCGGCTTTCCTGGAGCCGGGCCCGGTGAGCCGTGATGAGCGGGCCCGCCTGTACGTCGATGAGGGGCGAGTCCTTCCACAGGGCGAGGGCGGCGCGGAGCGTGTCGGCTCCCCGGTGGTGGTCTCCGCGCAGCAGCGCGCGTTTGCCTTCGTCCATGTGGTCGGAGAAGCGGAACAGGTCGAGATTGGTCCGCCCGACTAACAGCTGGTACCCGTACTGCCGGGTGCGCAGGACGTCGTCCGACGGCCGCTCGGCCACCTCAGTCACGCGTAAGGCGCGGCGGATCCGCATGACGTAGGTGCGCAGCGTGGTGACGGCGCTTCGGGGAGGATTCGCGCCCCACAGCTCGTCGATGCAGGTGGCGGTGGTGACGAACTGGTTGGCGTTCAGTGCAAGCAGCGCAAGCAGTTGGCGAGGCTTCGGTGCGCTGGGCGCGCAGTCTGGACCGTGCTCGGCTTTGCCGACGAAAAGCGGGCCTAGAACCTTCGCGTGCATGGATCGCGCCTCCCGAGCCGTACTGTCACCTGGTGGGCCGACAACTCTGCTGCAAGACGGTTCGCAACTGTGTGGTTGCTGCAACTGGTGCGTACCGTAGGCAGTTCTTCAGGTGCAGATCAAGAGGTTTGAACGCGATAGTTATGTTCAGGCAATGGGGTGGCGGGTTTTGGATGCGTGTGAACGGTGCACAGTTGCAGGGGGTTGCAGCAGGTGGCCGCGTCGAGTGGGCGACTCCGAGGGAACGTGTCCGGATGGCGAACCGGTGGTCTTCTTGGCGCCTTGCTCTCGTGGGTGAAGACGCTCAGGACTTAAAGGCACTCATGGCAGCGGAAACGGCGTGGGAGAAAATCGGTCGGCTTCCGCTGAAAATACCTTCAGGGCGCGGGTGGTTCACCACTACGTCGGTGAATCCGATTTCCTGGCACCTCCCGACGAGGTCCACGAAACGCTCGGGAGATGAGTACGGCGAACCCACAATTCGGCTGACATTCACCAGGCGTCCGATTTCTGAGAAGTCCCGCCCCGACTTCTCACAGGCCTCCGCGAGCCGGTCCACCTGCCGGGACAACAGGTGCCAGGCCTCTTTCTCCGGTCGCTCGCCGGGGCGGCCTGCGTCGCCGATGGTTACCCACCATTGGCCATGGCGCGCCGCGAGCCGTATGCCGCGCGGCCCCGAGGCCGCGATGGCGAACGGCACCCGCGGCCGCTGGACGCAGCCGGGTACCATCAGGGCCTCTACCGCGCTGAAGTACTCGCCGTGATAGGTGGTTGCCCGGTTCCGCAGCAGTTCGTCGGAGAGGTCGACGAACTCGGCGAAGCGGTCGGCACGCCGTGCTGGCGTCAGGGCCTCGCCGCCGAGCAGGTGGGCGTCGCCGCCCGGCGCGCCAGCGCCGATGCCGAACACGAAGCGGCCGCCGGAGAGTTGGTCGATGGTCATCACTTGTTTGGCGACTACGGCCGGGTGCCGGAAGTTCGGGGTGGAAACCATCGTTCCCAGCTGGATCCGCTCGGTCACGACGGCCGCCGCCGAGAGCATCGTCAGCGAGTCGTACCAGGGCTCGTCGCGCAGCGTGCGCCAGGAGTGGTGGTCGAAGGACCACGCGTGATGCAGGCCCAGCTGCTCCAGTTCCAGCCAGATATCTCGGGCCTGCGGCCAGGGGTGCTCCGGAAGCACGACGGCGCCGATCCGCACCGCGCCCGGCTGCGGGGTTGTCACCGTCCCCCCAGGTGGGCGGTGACCAGCTCGCGGCAGAGGTAGTTGGGCGGACCCATCAGGGTGACGGCCCGGGCGTCCTGCGAGAGCCGGTTGAGCGCGTGGCCGCGTGAGAACGCGGCGCTGCCGGCCAGCTCCTGAGCGCCCCGGCAGATCGCCTCGGCCGTCTCCGAGGCGAATACCTTGGCCGTCAGCGCGGGGCCCCTGCGGTCTCCGGGTTCTCTGGTGGCCGCCTCCACCACTCCCCGGACGGCCGCGATGCGCGAGCCCAGCTCGAAGACGTGGTGCCGGTAGAGCGGGCTGCCCAGCAGGGAACGCTGCCGTCCGACCTGGAGCGCGATGTCGCGGGCCTCCTCGGCGATGCCCAGTGCGACCGCGCCGAGGGTCAGCCCCAGGGTGTGCGGATGGTTGATGACCGCGGGGGTGTCGCCGGAGCGGATCAGCACGTCGGCGTCCTCGGCCAGGTACCCGTTCAGCCGGATCAGGCCAGTCGCCGAACGGCGCATGCCGGACAGGTCCAGCACTCCATCGACGGTGAAGCCAGGCCGGGTGCTGTCGACCACGAAGATGCCCTGGTCGGACCGGCCGTAGCTGCCGGACGACGCGTCCTGCTCACCGGTGCGGGCGAGGACCAGATAGAGATCGGCCACCCCCGCACCCGTGGTGAAGGTCTTCGCGCCGTTGAGCTCCCAGCTGCCGTCCCCGCGCCGCTCGGCGCTGGTAGCGATGCGCTGCTTGGCGGCGTCGGCGCCCGGCTCGCTCCAGGATGAGGCGAAGATCCGGCCGTCGTGGGAGACCGCCGTCAGCAGCCGCTTACGCTGCTCCGCGGAGCCGTAGGCCATGATCCTGCTCACGGCCGTGTAGTGCAGGAAGACGATGATCGCGACCGAGGCATCGGCCTGGGCCAGGGAAGTGATCGCGGTGTTGGCACGGCGCCAGTCCGCTCCGGTACCGGCGTACTCGACCGGGACGGGCAGGCTCAGCACACTGCTCCCGCGCAGCGCGTCCAGCGCTGTGTCGCTGGGGCGGCCACTGGCGTCGTCGTGGGCCTCCGCCCGGAGAACCGCCAACAGCTCGGCGAGTTCCGGCGAGCCGGGTTGGTTCGGCTGGTGAGTCATGGCTTCTCCCTCCTTAAAAAGACCTCAGCGGACCTGAAAGACCTCAGCGGACGAGCACGTAACCGTCATCGGTGCGGTACGACCGGGAGCGGCGCAGGTCGGCCATCGCGAAGGTGCGCTGAACCCAACGGTCCCGGCCGTCGTATCGCGGGCGGAACGCGGTACGGCCGTGCAGGCAGACCCGGTTGTCGACGATCGCGAGGTCCCCGGCGCGTAGCCGGACGGTCCGGGCCACGCCCACCAGCGCGTCCGACAGCTCAGCCAGCGCCTCCCGGGCGGCCGGGGTCAGACCGGAGGTGGCCGCGAAGTCCACCTGGATGTCAGGGTCGTTCGGCATCCCAGTCAGCACGGCGTGCCGGACCGCCCCGCCGTCGGGCGAGCCGAAGGACGGCGGTGGCTGGGTGCTGAACTCGGGCTGCCGGAGGCACTCGCGGGCCCGGTCCGAGAGATTCGGCAGTGCCTCCCGAATCGAGGTGGTGGACAGCCCCGCGACCTCCTCGTGGTCCGGCCGCACGCAGAGGAGCAGCACGAAGTCCGGGCGGTGCTCATGGAAGGCGTTCTCGTTGTGCACCATCAGGTCCACGGAGCCAGCGTTGCCCTGGAAGTACTCCTGGCCCGGTACCGGCACGACGTCCTGAACCAGCGCACCGGACTTCTCGGCCAGGAAGGCGGCCGGATCGCCGAGCCCGCATGCCGTCATCACCAGCAGCGCGGCCGGGACGGTGGCCGTCCGCTGGACCGAGCCGCTCACCATGGGGGTGGCCGGTAGGTCCTGCTCGTCCACGGGGAGCCCACGCAGGACAATGGCGCCCGCTGGCCCCGAGTCCCGGCGGAAGGCGCTGATCTCACGCCGGTAGAGGGACGGCAACTCCGCCCACGCGGACCGGGCCGCGGCCACCCACTTGACGTCATCGATCTGGTCGGCCGCCGACGCCAGCTGGCGGCTGACACCGGCCATTTCCGTGGCCGCTGCCCCGGGTATCGCGCGGACGGTCTCCACGGGCGTGGCCTGTGCTGTCTTGGACATGCTTCCTCTCCTCCGTCATAGCCGGAAAGCGAGTACGAATGGCCGTCAGGTCCGCGGGCGGCGCAGCCTGCCCGCGATGACCGCGCCGATTCGATCCGCCGAGCCTCGGTGCATCATCGCGCCGTGCACGCAGTCGACCGGGTGGACCTCCAATTCCCCGGACTGGAAGCGGCGCCAGGCCTGCGGGTCCCCCGAACTGGGGTCGGCCGCCGCGTGGAAGAACACCGCGCCGCCTCGGAACACGCCCGGCCGGTGGGTTTGTCGCAGGGCCGCGTGGTGAAGGAACGTACGGGCCATGGCGGAGATGGTCTCTTCGTCCAGGCCGGTGAGCGGGCCGTCCTCCTGGCTGGTCAACCGGATGAAGTCGGCCACCGTCAACCGCTCGCCGGGGGCGCCGTCTGTCGACTGCCCCAGTGAGTGCAGGAGTTCGGCGAGTGGATCGGGCTCGTCGGCCGTCTCGGGCGCCGCGCCGTCCTGCTCGGGCGGGTAGCCGTCGAGCATCGCGAGCAGCTCGACCTCCTCGCCCTGTTCCTGGAGCCCGACCGCCATGGCGTGAGCGACGAGCGCGCCAAACGACCAGCCCAGCAGCCGGTACGGACCGGACGGCTGGGCTTGCCGGATCAGCAGGAGATAGTCGGCGGCCAGCTCGGCGACGCTCGCTGCCGCCGCCCCGTCCGGCCGCAGCGTGGGTGCCTGCACCGCGTACACCGGCTGGTCCGGGTCGAGCCGGTCGAGGAGCGCCGCGTACACCGTGCCGATACCGGCCCCCGGGTGGACACAGAACAGCGGGGGCCGCTGTCGGGAGCGGTCGGCACGCAGCGTCAGCAGGGTCGCCAGGGAGTCCTGGTGGCCGCCCGCTTCGATGCGGGTGGCCAGCGCCGCCACCGAGGGCGCGGTGAACAGGTCCTGGATGCCGACGCGCAGGCCGAGAGAGGAGCGGATCAGGGCGACCAGCCGGGCGGCGAGAAGGGAGTGCCCGCCTAGCGCGAAGAAGCCGTCCTCGACGCCAACCCGCGCCAGCCCGAGCACCTCGGCGAACAGGGCGCAGAGCGTCTTCTCCAACTCCGTGTCCGGGGCCCGGCTGGCGTCGGCTGAGGGCAGCTCCGGGGCGGGCAGCCGCTGGCGGTCCAGCTTCCCGTTCGTGGTGAGCGGCAGACGGTCGATCAGGACGTAGGCCGAGGGCATCATGTACGCGGGCAGAAGGCTGGCGGCGGCCGCACGCACGGACTCGTCGTCGAGGCCCTCCGGCGCGGCCGGCACCACGTAGGCCACCAGCCGGTCGCCGCCGAGCACGGTCGCGGCGGCGGCCGCCACCCCGGGCAGCGTCGAGAGCACTGCCTCGACCTCGCCCAGCTCCACCCGGAAGCCGCGCACCTTGACCTGGTCATCCACCCGCCCGACGAACTCCGCCTGCCCATCGTGGCGCCAGCGCACTAGGTCCCCGGTGCGATACATCCGGGCGCCCGGTGGGCCGTACGGGTCTGGCAGGAACCGGGCCGCCGTCAGATCGGGCTGGTCCAGGTAGCCGCGGGCCAGTAGCCCGCCGCTGATGTGGAGTTCGCCGACCACGCCGACGGGGACGGGAGACAGCGCGTCGTCCAGCACGTACCACTGGGTGTTCCAGATCGGGTGGCCGATGGTGACGCCGCCAGCCGGTACAGAGTCGCCCGGCTCGATGCGGTACTCGGCGCAGCCCACCGTGGTCTCGGTCGGACCGTACTCGTTGACCACGGTCACTCCGGGGTGGTGGGTGCGCCACTCGTCCAGCGCCGCGCCTAGCAGCAGTTCGCCGCCGAGCACGAGCTGCCCGGTGGGGGCGTACGTCTCGGGCAGGACCTGGAACAGGCCGAGGTGCGAGGGGGTGGCCTTGACGAAGGTCGGCTGCTCCACCACGGCTGGTTCGTCATGGAGCGTCACGAGTTCGAGCGAGCCGCCACAGGTCAGCGGTCCCCAGAGTCCGGTTACGGTGAGGTCGAAGGCGATGGGGGAGTGGACCAGTGCCCGCCCGGCTATCGCCGGGTAGGCGTGGCGGGCCCAGGCCAGGTACAGGTTGAGCGACCGGTGCTCGATCACCACACCCTTGGGCTCGCCGGTCGAGCCGGAGGTGTAGATGACGTAGGCGGTGGTCGCTGGAGTGAGCTCAGCGATGCGCTCAACTTGGTCCAGGTCGCCCGCCGGGTGCTGGTCCACGGCGCCCCTGGTGTCCGGCTCGTCGAGGAGCAGCCGGGGCGGCATTCGGGGGAGACGGTCCGCGAGCGCGGTGGTGGTCACCGTCAGCGCGGGCGCCGCCGAGGTGAGGATGCGAGCCAGCCGCTCGGGCGGCTGCTCGGGATCGAGCGGCAGGTAGCCTGCCCCGGCCTTGAGCACGCCCAGCAGCACCGCGACGAGCTCCGGGCCGCGCGGCAGGGCTACCGCGACGAGCCTCTCGGACCCGATGCCCAGGCTCGCCAGGTGGCGGGCGAAGCGGTTGGCCCGCTCGTTCAGCTCGGCATAGCTGAGGACGGCGGTGCCGCAACGCACGGAGGGGGCGTCCGGGGTCTCACGCGCGAACTCCTCGAACAGCTCCGGCACCGTCCGCTCCGGCAGGTCCACGGCGGTGTCGTTCCAGTCGATGAGGATGCGCCGGCGCTCCTCCGCCGTCAGCAGGTCGACGGCGCCGATCCGGCGGTCCGGATCGGCCGCCAGCTGCTCGAGCATCCGGTACAGCCGGTCGGCCAAGGCCTCGGCGGTGCCCCGGTCGAACAGCGCCTCGGCGTACTCCAGGACGCCGTGCAACCCGCCCCGTGCCCCGGCGGCGTCGCTGCGGTCGGTCAGGGCGATGCGCAAGTCGAATTTGGACACCTCGAAGCGGACCGGCTCCTCAGCGACCTCCAGACCGGCCAGCGCCAGTCCGTCGGTCACGCTCGCGTCCAGCTGGAGAACGACCTGGAACAGAGGATGGCGGGCCAGCGAACGGTCCGGGTTGACCGCCTCGACCACCCGCTCGAACGGCAGGTCGGCGTGCTCGTACGCAGCCAGGTCGGCATCCCGCACCCGGGCCAGCAGCTCGGCGAAGGTCGGGTTCCCGGAGAGGTCGGTGCGCAGCACGAGGGTGTTGACGAAGACGCCGACCAGGTCGTCCAGTGCCTCGTCGCCGCGGCCCGCCGCGGGCACCCCGATCGGGATGTCAGTGCCGGCCCCGAGACGTGACAGGAGCGCGGCCAGGGCCGCGTGCAGCACCATCAGGAGCGTGCAGCCGTGGGCGCCAGCCAGTCGCAGCAGCCGGGCGTGCAGTGCGCCGTCCAGCGCCAGTGGCACCATGCCGCCGGAGTTCTCCGCTGTCTCGGGCCGGGGCCGGTCGTACGGCAGCTCCAGCTCGGTCGGCAGGCCGGCCAGCCGCTCCTGCCAGAAGGACAGCTGCCGGGCGGCGGAGGAGTCCGGGTCCTGCTCATCGGCCAGCAGGCCGAGCTGCCACAGCGCGAAGTCTGCGTACTGCACGGGCAGTGCCGACAGCCGTGGCGCCGCACCCGTGACGCGCGCGGTGTACGCGGTGGAGAGGTCCCGCAGGAGCACGCCCAGGGACCAGCCATCGGTGGCGATGTGGTGCACCACCAGCGCCAGGACGTGCTCTTCGGGGCCCGCCCGGTAGAGGGCCGCGCGCAGTGGAGGCTCCGCGGCCAGGTCGAACTCCCGTTCCGCGAAGGCGGCGAGGAGCCGGTCGATCTCGCCGGGCGGGCACGCGGCGCGCTCCAGCAGCCACGGCACGGAGTCGGCCGGGAGGATGTGTTGGCGCGGGTCGCCGTCGTGGTCGGGGAAGACCGTCCGCAGCGCCTCGTGCCGGGCGACCACGTCTGCGAGGGCCGCCGCCAGGGCGTCGGCGTCGAGCCGGCCACGCAGCCGCAGCGCGAACGGCGAGTTGTAGTCGGCGCTCTGGCCGGTCCGGCCCAGGAACCAGATCCGCCGCTGTGCGGGAGACAGCGGCAGTACGGCGGGCCGTGCGGCCGGGACGAGCGTCGGCCGGGAGGGCCGGGACGCCTCCAGCAGGTGCACCAGGCCGGCCACGGTTGGCGTCCGGAACAGGTCGCGGAGCGGAAGCTCGGCCCCGAAGGTGGAACGGATCCGCGCGATCAGCCGGGTCGCCAGCAGCGAGTGCCCGCCGAGGGCGAAGAAGTCGTCCTCGGCACCGACCTTCGGCAGCCCCAGGACCTCGGCGAACAGGCCCGCGAGGATCTCCTCCCGGGGATCGCGCGGCCCCCGGGAGCCGGCCTCCGTGCCCTGCTCCGGGCCGGGCATCTCCCTGCGCAGCAGGGCATGGCGGTCGAGCTTGCCGGTCGCCGTGAGGGGCAGCCGGGCGACGGTCACGAAGTGGGAGGGGATCAGGTAGTCCGGGAGGGATGCTGCGAGCAGGGCCCGCAGCCGGGCCGGCCGGAGCCCGGAGCCGCCGTCCGTGGTGAGGTAGGCGACCAGCCGACGGTCGCCGGGGGCCACCTCGACCGGGAGCACCGCGACCTCGCCGACCTCGGGGAGGTCGCGCAACCGGGCCTCCACCTCGGCCGGCTCGACCCGGTAGCCGCGGATCTTCACCTGGTCGTCCACCCGGCCCAGGAACTCCACCGTGCCGTCCGGGCGCCACCGGACCAGGTCACCGGTCCGGTACATCAGCTGCCCAGGTGCGGTCGCGTAGGGGGAGGGCAGGAACCGTTCGGCGGTGAGGTCCGGTCGGCCGACGTAGCCTCGGGCGAGCCAGGGCCGGGTGACGTACAGCTCGCCAGACACCCCCACTGGCACCGGCCTCATGCGCTCGTCCAGCACATGGATCCGGGTGTTGGCGATCGGCCGGCCGATCGGCGGATTCGTCGGCCAGTCCTCCGGCGGCCCGGTCAGCAGGTGAGCGACGACCGCGTGCGTCTCGGTGGGGCCGCACTGGTTCTCCAGGACGACACCGGGCATCCGGGCCAGGAACGCGCGGATCTCCTTGCCGAGGGTGAGCCGCTCGCCCGCCGTGACGATCTCCTGGAGCGGAAGTGGCGCCGCCGCTTCCGCGGCGTCCTGGACGGCGAGTTGCTCCAGCACCATCGGTGGGCAGAACAGCCGCCGGACACCGTGCGCCCGGATGGCGGCCAGCACCTGGCGGGGGTCACGGCGCTGCTCCTCGCTGATCAGTACGAGCGAGCCGCCGGTGAGGAAGGTGGTGAACAGCTCCTGGAAGGAAGCGTCGAAGTACAGGGAGGAGAACTGGAGGGTGGGTCCGGTGACGGTGGTCCGGTCGACCTGCCACTGGATCAGGTTGCGCAGCGGCGCGTGGGCCATGGCGACGCCCTTCGGACGGCCGGTGGAGCCCGAGGTGTAGATCACGTAGCAGAGGCCGCCGTCGGTGGTGAGCGGCGCCGGGTCGGTCGCTGGGTGCTGCCTGAAGCCCTCCGGCTCCATCAGCACGGCCCGGATTCCGGCCGGCAGCAGGTCGGCGAGTCGCTGATCGGTGACGACCGTCCCGGCCGAGGCGTCGTGCAGCAGGGAGGCGATCCGGTCCGCCGGGTACGCCGGGTCGAGCGGCAGGTAGCCGCTCCCCGCCTTGAGCACGGCGAGTAGCGTCACCACGAAGTCCGTGCCGCGGGGCAGCAGCAGACCGACCGTGTGCTCCGGGCCGACGCCGTGGGCGCGCAGTTCGTGGGCGAGCCGGTTGGCCCTGGCGTTGAGCTGGCGATACGTCAGCCGATGGTTCCCCTCGACCAGGGCGATGGCCTCAGGAGTGCGGCGGACCTGGTGCTCGAAGGCGTCAGTGACGGTGCCCTCGGGGACAGGCCGCGCGGTGTCGTTCCAGACGTCGAGCAGTTCGGCCAGCCGGTCGGCATCAACCAGCGGCAGGTCCGCCGCTGGGCGGTCCGGGTGCCGGGCGGCCTGCTCCAGCAGGTAGACGTACTGCGCGGCGAGCGAGCGGCCGGTGGCCTCGTCGAACAGGTCGGTGGCGTAGACGAGTTCACCGGTGAACGGGCCCGACCCGGACTCCGTCAGGTGCAGTGCGAGGTCGAAGTTGGTCGAGGGGTGGCGAGGCCGGACACGCTCCACCTCGGCGCCGTCGAGCAGGAGCCCGGCACCCGGGGCGGACACGTCGAACCAGACTTGGACCAAGGGGTTGTGGCTGATCTCCCGCGGCGGGGCGAGCTCCTCGATGATGCGCTGGAACGGCAGGTCCTGGTGCGCGAACGCGTCCAGAGCGGCCGCGCGCGCCCGGTCGACCAGCTGGCGGAGGGTCGGGTCACCGGTCAGATCCGCCCGGATGGGCAGGGTGTTCACGAAGAAGCCGACCAGCTCCTCGGCCTCGGGCCGAGTGCGGCCCGCGGACGAGCAGCCGACGAGGAAGTCGGTGCTGTGCGTGTGACGGGACAACAGGGCCTGGTACGCGGCCAGCGTGGTCATGAACGGCGTCGCGCCCTGCGCGCGGGAGAGGGCCCGTAGGCGGTCGGCCGTCTCCTCCCTCACCGTGAAGGCGACCACGGAGCCCCGGTACCCGGGGGCCGCCGGGCGCGGACGGTCGGTGGGCAGTTGGAGAGTGGTGGGCGCACCCCGCAGGGCCCGCCGCCAATACTCCAGCTGACGATCGATCAGACGGTCCGTCAGCATCTCGTGCTGCCAGGCCGCGTAGTCGGTGTAGTCCACGGGCAGCGGGGACCAGCCTGGTGCCTCACCCGTGCGGGCGGCCCGGTACGCCGTGGCCAGGTCACGTTCGAAGATCCCGATCGACGGTCCGTCGAAGGCGACGTGGTGCACGACGGCGGCCAGGATGTGGTCGTCCTCGCCGAGACGCAGCAGGGTGGCGCGCAGCAACGGTCCGGTGGCCAGGTCGAAGGGGGTGCCCTGCTCGTCCGCGAGATGCGCCTCGGCGGCGGCCGCCGGGTCGGCGCGGCCGGTGAGGTCGACCACCCGTAGGGTGATGCGGCCCGCCGCGCCGACCACCACGTAGGGCTGCCCGGCGTCATCGGCGAAGCACGAGCGGAGCGTGACGTGGCGCTCGGCCACCGACCGCAGCGCCTGACGCAGGGCGGGCACGTCCAGCGGTCCCCGGACGCGGTAGACCGTGTCGGCCGTGATGTAGGCGATCGAGCCCGGGTGCATCTGCTCCAGGAACCACAGCCGCTGCTGCGCGAACGACAGCACGGGGCGCTCGTGGCGGGCTCGCCGGGTGAGGGCGGTCGGTTCGCTCGCGCCACCCTCGACCGCGCCGCGCAGGCGGCGGGCCAGCAGCTCGGCCTGGGCGGCGGAGAGCCGCGGTGGGTGCTCGACGGTCATTGCCTCTCCGAACGTACGACCGGGACACGGTCCCTGTGGACTGGATGCGGCGGCTTGGGCCTGTTCTCGCCGGAGGTGCTCCGGGGCCCGTTGGTCAGGACCCCGCGAGGGCCCGACGCACGCTCAGCGGGGTGATGTCGGTCCAGGCGCCGCGGATGTACTCCAGGCACTCCTCCTTGCCGCCGGCCACCCCGACCTCGGTCCAGCCGGCCGGGGTCTGCTGGTCCTGGGGCCAAAGGGAGTGCTGCTCCTCGTGATTGACCACGACCTTGAACATGGAGTCCTCCTACGACCGGTGGTGTCGGCAGTCCGCCGGGCGGGCCGGCGGCCGCTGCCTCTGAAAGATCATCAACAGCCGTCCGCCATACGGGCAAGGGCCTTCCCGCAAGCCCGGGCACACTTCGTGCAGTCCGGCTTCCACCACCTGTGACGGCCGCGGCGGGCAGCCGCTCATCGCGGAAAGTGCCGCTGACTTCGTTCAGTTGGCGTTGCCTGCGACACCCCCGGGTGCTGATGCTGAAAACGATCAACCCCGCCCTGCGAGCGGTGGAGGCGATCGAGTGGGACGCGATCGCGAGGCCCCGGGGATATCGCCGCATCCGCGACAAGGAGCCGCCTTGGACATCATCGAGCGTTTCGAAGAACGGGCCCGGATCAGACCCGGCGACCTCGCGATCGTGGCCGGCGAAGACCGTGTCAGCTACGGCGCGCTGGACGCCCGGGCCAACCGGCTCGCTCACTGCTTGCGGCGCCGGGGCGCGGGGCCGGAGACGGTGGTCGGCATCTGCATGAGTCGTCGCCCGGAAGCGTTCGTCGCCATGCTCGCGGCCCTGAAGACCGGCGCCGCCTTCCAGCCGATGGACCCGGGCCACCCGGCCCAGCGGCTGATGGAGAACCTGACCGCCTCCGGTGCTCTCCTGCTGCTGACCGAGCGCGCGCTGGCCCGGGCGTTCCGCGACGCCCGGCTCCCCGTGCTCCCGTACGAGCAGCTGGCCGCCGAGCTGGCCGCGTGCCCGAAGACCCGGCTCGACCGGCGCCTGCCCGCACAGGGCCTGCGCTGCGTCATCTTCACCTCCGGATCCACCGGCCGTCCCAAGGGCATCGGCCTGACCTCGGCATCGATTGCGAACGTCGCCGACTGGGCGGTCACGCGGCTGCCCGGCCCTCAGGTGTTCTTGCAGTTCACCTCGCTGGGATTCGACGTCTCGCTCCAGGAGATCTTCGGCGCGCTGCTCAGTGGCGGCTCGCTGGTCCTCGTCCAGGAGAAGCACCGGCAGGACCCGGTGGCGCTGCTCGACCTGATGACCCGTGAGCATGTCCAACGGATCTATCTGTCACCGGCGTTCTTGCGGCAGCTCGCGCGGGCCGCCCTCCAGGAACCCGGCCTTACCGACCGGCTGGAGCTGACCGAGATCGTCGCGGCGGGCGAGCCGCTGCGGCTGACCCCGGACGTGCGAGGGTTCCTCGGTGCACTGGACGGCACGGTTCTGGAGAACCAGTACGGCCCCTCCGAGACGCACCAGGCCACCGCCTGCACCCTGACCGGAGGCCTCGCCGACTGGCCCGACAGCCCGCCGCTCGGGCGGCCCATCCCCGGCGTGCGCGGTCATGTCCTGGACGAACACCTCGCGTGTGTCCCGGACGGTGAACCGGGCGAGTTCTACATCGCGGGCACCGGAGTCAACCGGGGCTACCTCGGACGGCCCGACCTGACAGCGGAACGGTTCCTGCCGGACCCCTACGGCCCGCCGGGCAGCCGGATGTACCGCACCGGCGACCTGGTCCGGCGCGACGCCGCGACCGGCCGACTGGGCTTCATCGGGCGCATCGACGGCCAGGTGAAGATCCGTGGGCACCGGGTCGAACCGGCCGAGGTGGACGCCGTCCTCACCCTTCACGCGGACGTACAGGACGCGGTGACCGTCGCCCGACAGTCCGCCGAGGGCACCTGGCAGCTGACGGCCTACCTGGTCCCGGCGCCGGGCCGCGCGCTGCCCCACCGCGCCGCCCTGCGTGAGTTCGCCGGACAGCGGCTCCCGTCGTACATGGTGCCCGGCACGATGGTCCCGATCGCCGCGCTGCCGCTCAACAAGAACGGCAAGGTGGACCGCGGCGCCCTGCCCCTGCCGGACGGCCTGCTCGACCCGCGTGCCGAGCCCGTCCCCCCACAGAACCCTCAGCAGGAGATCATCCACGGCATCTGGGCAGAGGCCCTGGAGCGTGAGCGGCTCGGCATCGACGACACGTTCTTCGACCTCGGCGGCGACTCCCTGCGGGCCATGCGGATCATCTCCCGCGTTCGGCAGGCCTTCGGCGTGGACCTGGAGGTCCGTGCCCTGTTCGACGCGCCCACCGTGCGCGGACTCGCGCAGGCGGTCGAGGAGGCTGTCGTCGCGGAGATCACAGCGCAGTCGACCGCCGACCTCTGATCCTTTGCCGCGAACCCAGAGACCAGGCGCCTGAGCGACCCAGCGACACACGTACCCGACAGCTTCTTCCGAAGGAGTGGATCCGCCTTGTCTTCCGCCATGTCCGCAACGGGCCGCACGGCCGGCGCCGGCCAGGTCGTGCACAACGCGCTCAACCGGTACTTCCAGGAGATCCGTGCCGCCGCCCGCAAGGTGGACGCCGAGCGCACCACCGCGGCCGAGATCCCCCTGGAACTCACCGCGAAGGACGCCTCCTTCGCGGCGTTCACCGAGGTCACCGACATTGGGCTGACGCAGGTGGAGCCGCGGACCCACATTCTCGACCTGATGCGCAACCCGGGCGCCAGGACCACCAAGACCATGGCGTCGCTGCTCATGATCGCGCGTGCCGCCGCCCACATCCGCCGCACCGGCGAGCGCGTGCTGCTGTTCACCCCGACCTCCGGAAACAAGGGGACGGCCCTGCGCGACGCGGTGGCCCGGGCCTACGCGACCGGGCTAGCCACTCCGGACGAGTTGCGCATCGTGATGCTCGCCCCCGAGGCTTCGCGCAGCAAGCTGCGCGACTGCGCGCTGACCGGAGGCCAGGCGCTGCGCACGGCCAACCCGGTGGCCTTGGCCCGGGTCGAGCAGCCGGCCGACGTCAAGCGGCTCAGCGGCGAGGTGGTGCGGCGGCATGCCGCCGACATCCTGGACACCACCGGTTTCCGCGTCTGGTACACCCTCGACCTCGACAACTATCGAGTGGCCGACGCCGCGCGCGCCTTCGCCGAGGCGGAGTTGCTGCCCATCACCGCCGACGCCGCGCCACGGGTGCATGTGCACGCCGTGTCCAGTGCCTTCGGGCTGCTCGGCTACCACCTCGGGCACCAACTGCTCACCGAGGGACTGCCCGGGCACACCGCCCCCGCCTGGCACCCCGGCTTCTACCTGGTCCAACAGCTCGCGACAGCGGACATGGTGACCAGCCTGCTGGGCACCAAGCTCCCGGAATACACGTACGACGAGGCGGTCAGCGCGTGGCGCCAGGACGTGGCCGCGGAGTTCCCGGCCGTCACCGACGATCCCCAGGAGGTGATCGACCCGACCTTCTACACCAAGGAGCCGCCCACCCGCGCGCAGGTCAACGAGATCATCGCCCGCCACGGTGGCGGCGGGATCGTCGTCTCCCGGCGTGAGTGCCTGGAGCACTTCGACCGTGTGCGGGCGCTGGCCGCCGCCGCGGGCATCGCGATCGCCGCCGACCCAGCCCTGATCCGCGAATGGTCGCTGGTCAAGGCACTCACCGGGGTGCTGCTCTCCAGGGAACGGGGCCTGCTGAAGCCGGACATCGAGGTGGTGGTCCACGCCTCCGGCTACTACAGCGACGAGCTCCTGCCCGCGCTGCGCGAGGAGCACCTCACGCGTGTCGGATCCGTCGACGAACTCGCCCAGGCCGTCCTCGCGGCCGCGCACGCGTAGCGCCGGATCCGGAGCCGACAGCGATGCCCACCGTCACGTCGCGGCCCTTCGTCCGCCCACCCCAGCCGACCTCGCCCACCCACCGACTGCTCCACGGGGCGGGGTGAGGCAGGGGTGATTCCGCCGAACTGGCGCTACGCCTGGAACAACAGCGCTGATCCGCTCGTCGTCCGTGCGCACGGCCTGGCCGCCGTGACAGCCCGTCCGTCGGTCACCGTGTCCCGGCCGACCGGCCAGGGCCCGGTCCTCGCCTACGGCGGACTGGCGCACGGCCTCACCCACGTGCTGCCCTTCCTCGAACAGCGCCGCGGAACCGGTTCGGAGCAGAACCGCCACCGCACCACCTGGGCCGACCTCGCCAGTGGCCGAGCCGCGCCCGACGCGGACCTGCTCGCGGTCGGCGTGCTGCGTCGCGATGCCCCCACAGGGCAGCCGCGCCACTGCCTGCTGCTGCCCTTCCGGATCGACCTGTCGGTCCCGGTGGGCCCCGATCAGCAGGACATCCTCAAGCGACTCTCGCGCAAGGCCCGCCAGCAGCACGCCCGGGAGCTCCGCTCCCGCTCCCGCACCCTCGAAGTCGCCACTTCGGAAGCCGACTTCCACTCCTTCTACGACGGCATGCACCGGCCGACCATGCGTAACCGGCACCGCGACGCCGCTCGCTCCGAGGAGCGGCAGAGCGCGCTTGTGTGCCTCTTCCGGCGCGGTGTGCTGTTCTTCCTGTGCGAGTCGGGCCGACGGGTGGCGGGGATGCTCTGCCGCCGGGAGGGCAGCACCCTGGTCATCCGGCTGGCCGGCGTCGAGGCCGGCGGCGAGGAGCCCTACCGCTCGGGCACGTACATGGCGATGTATGTGCTGGTCCTCCAGTGGGCCGCCGAAAACGGCCTGACCCGCGTCGACCTCTCCGGGTGCGAACCCTTTCTGAGCAAGGGCATCTTCCAGTTCAAACGCAAGATGCACCCCCAAGTCGCCCTGCCCGACAATCACTTCAGGGAGAAGCGGCTGGTGCTGAGGGTCCTGCGCGACACCCCGCAGATCCGGGACCTCCTCACCGCCAACCCGGTGCTGACGTTCGGCGCCGAGCGGGGCCTGGAGGCCGTCTACTTCCACGACCCGGACCGTTCGGCCCGGACCGACCTGCGCTGGGAATGCCCCGGCGTGAGCGGCCACCGGACCGTTGACCTCGACGAGTTCCTCGCCGGCCTGCCAGGGTCCCCCCGCCGCAGCCTCACCGGACGGCCGACCCTCTCCTGACCCCCCACGCCCCACCCGACCCGCCAACAAGGAGGCCACGATGTGCGGCATCGCCGGCTGGATCGACTTCACCCGCGATCTCACCACCGAACGTCCGACGGTGGAAGCCATGACCGCGACCCTGCACCGGCGCGGGCCCGACGCCGACGGCGTCTGGCTCTCGGCGCACGCGGCCCTCGGCCACCGGCGCCTCTCCATCGTCGACCTGGAGGGCGGCGTCCAGCCCATGACCGCGCGGCGGCGCGGCAGCGAGGCCCCGGTGGTGCTGACCTACAGCGGCGAGCTCTACAACTTCCGCGAGCTACGGGACCAGCTGCGGTCCCGCGGCCACCACTTCAGCACCGCCTCCGACACCGAGGTCGTCCTGCGCGCTTACCTGGAGTGGGGGACAGGCTTCGTCGACCGGCTCACCGGCATGTTCGCCTTCGCGATCTGGGACGCTGCCCGCGAGGAGCTGCTCCTGATCCGCGATCGGCTGGGCGTCAAACCGCTCTACTACCACGCCTACCGGGGCGGCGTTCTGTTCGCCTCCGAGCCGAAGGCGGTCCTGGCCAACCCGCTGTTCACGGCGCGTACCAGCGAGGACAGACTTCCCATCCTGTTCAACCCCAGGCTCTCCATGCCCTGGGAGACCCCCTACACCGACCTGCGCCAGGTACAGCCCGGGCACCTGGTCAGGGTGGACCGCTCGGGGGCGCACGAGGCGCCGTACTGGCGCCTGGTCAGCCAGGAGCACCATGACGACGAGGACACCACCGTGCGCCGCGTCCGAGAAATCCTGGAGGACACCGTCGCCCACCAACTGGTGGCGGACGTGCCACTGTGCACCCTGCTCTCCGGTGGCCTGGACTCCTCGGCCGTCACGGCCCTGGCGGCCCGGCACCACGCGCCGGGACTGCGCTCCTTCTCGGTGGACTTCCAGGGTGCCGCCGACGACTTCCGCGCCACGGCGCTGCGCCCGGAGCAGGACACCCCGTTCGCGCTGGCCGCCGCCGCGCATATCGGCGTCGACCACACGTCGATCGACCTGGACCCCGAGGCGCTGGCCGACGTGGTTCCGGCCGCACTGGCCGCCCGCGACCTGCCCAGCCTCGGGCAGTTCGACGCCTCCATGTACCTGCTGTTCCAGGCGGTCCGCGAGCACTCCACGGTCGCGCTCTCCGGCGAGGCGGCCGACGAGGTCTTCGGGGGCTACCCCTGGTTCTTCGACCAGGCCACCGTGTGGGGCGACACCTTCCCGTGGCTCGGTAACGCTCCCCGGCTGACCGACTGCCTGGCCCCAGACGTCCGGGCCCGGATCCGCCCCGACGAGGACGAGCGGGACCGCTACGCCACGCTGCGCACCAGGGTGCCGCGGCTGACCGGCGAGTCTGGCCTCCAAGCTCGGATGCGCGAGGTCCTCTTCCTCAGCCTGCAAGGCCCGCTGCTGTACCTGCTGGACCGCAAGGACCGTATGAGCATGGCTCTCGGGTTGGAGGTACGGGTGCCGTTCTGCGACCACACGCTGCTGGAGTACGTCTGGAACGTGCCGTGGAAGATGAAGGTGGCGGACGGGCGGGAGAAGAGCCTGCTGCGCGCCGCAGTCGCCGATGTGCTCCCACCGGAGGTGCTGCGGCGCCGCAAGAGTGCCTACCCCGCCACCTTCTCACCGGCCCACGCCAAGGCCGTACGCGCCGCGCTCGACCGGGTCCTCGACGGCGGCTCCTCGCCGCTGGCCGGCCTGCTGGACCTGCCGAAGGTGCGCGAACTCGTCTCCGGCCGGACGGAGATGATGACGATGGCGGACAACCTGCATTTGCTGCTGCCGCTCATCGAGGTCGACCGCTGGATGCGCGCCTACCGCGTGACGCTGACGTCGTGACCGCCACCCGAGGAGACCACTGATGAGCAGCGCGGCGGCCGCTCTGCGCGAGCTGGCCGAGGAGTTCTGGGCGTGGCGCGCGGTCACCCAGCCCGACTGTTACGACGACCTCAACCGGGTCGAGCGCCCGGACGGCTGGCTGCCCGACTGGTCGCCGGAGGCGGTTGCCGAGCGGAGCCGGGCGCTGGCCGGGTTCGCCCGCCGCCATCGTGCCCTCGACCTGTCGGCGGAGACCGTACCGGTGCGGGTGGACGGCCAGCTGATCGGCTCGGCACTGGCCCGCGTCCACTGGGAGCTGCACCTTCTGCGGGACTGGCAGCGCAACCCCGGGTTCTACCTCGATCAGGCCTTGCTGCCGGTCTACCACCACCTGCTGCGGCCGGACGCCAGCGAGGAACCGCAGGCGCGCGTGGTGGCGGCCCGGCTGGCCCGGGTGCCCGAGATTCTCGCTCAGGGGCAGCTCAACCTGGCCGGGCGCGCCGCCGCGCCGCTCGCCGAGTTCGCGCTGCGGCTGCTCGGTTCCACCGACGAGGCGTTGGGGACAGCGATCGCCGCGCTCGCCGGGCCGCAGCCGACGCACCTGGCAGCCGAGCTGGACGCCGCGTCGGGGGCCGCGCGGCGAGCCCTGGCCCACTACCGGCAGTGGCTACGGGAGACCCTGCCCACCTGCACCGAGGCGCTCAGTCCGGGGCCCGAGGCGTTCCGCTTCTTCCTCCATCGGGTCGCGCTGCTGCCGTGGTCGGTGGAGCAACTGCGCGACCTGGGCCGCAGGGAGTACGCCCGTGCGGCGGCGGCTGAGCACGTACTTCACCGCCACGGCGAGCTGGCCGCCCCACCGTTGCTCGCCGACACGGCGGCGCAGATCCACCGGCAGCGGCAGGACGAGCTCGGCGTTCGGGCGTTCCTGCGGAAGGAACGCATCGTGAACCTGCCCGAAGATCTCCGGCACTACCGCAATCTGCCGTTGCCGGCCCACCTGGAGTCGCTGACCTGGCTTGGCGTCCAGCACCACACGGCGGCGTGGGCAGGGTGGGACGAGGACGCGGTGCGCTACATCCCCGAGCCCCGGCCTGACCTGCCGTACTTCCAGCTCGCGGAGGCCCGGGACCCGCGCGTGGGCATCGTCCACGAGGGCGTCCACGCCTGGCAGCTCGCGCTGGCCACGCGGCACGAGAACCCGGTGCGGCGTCACTACTACGACTCGGCCGCGAACGAAGGCGTCGCCTTCCACACCGAGGAACTCACCATGCTTGCTGGTCTCTTCGACGACGCCCCAGCTAGCCGGCGGTTCGTAGTGAACGCGATGCGGCTGCGCGCGCTGCGGGTGGAGATCGACCTGGGACTCGGACTGGGGGAGCTGACGCTCGACCAGGCTGCCGGGCGGCTCGCCGACCTGGTCCCGATGGATCGCCGTACGGCATGGGAGGAAACCGCCGTCTACGCGGGTCGGCCGGGGTTGGGCCTGAGCTATCTGGCGGGCAAGGCCCAGGTGCTTGACCTGCTGACCGCCTGCGCCCGGCGCGAGGGGGCGGCCTTCGACCTCGCTGCCTTCCACGACCGGCTGTGGCGGGAGGGGAACGTGCCGCTGGCGCTGCAACGCTGGGAGCTCCTCGGTTTCAGCGACCACGTGGACGAGGCGTGGAGGCTGGGTGGTCAGGCGGCCGACCGGCTCGGCACGACAGTGACGTGACTAGCTTCAAGGAGACGCACATGGCAACGGAAACACTCCAGGCTCAGCGCTCGGCCGGTGCGGAGGCCGCGGTGTACGAGGCACTGACCACGCACGGCTTCGGCCCCTACTTCGGCACGCCGTGCGGCATCCTGGCCCCCCTGCTCTCGCTGCTGGAGGCGGGCGCCGACTACCACGTCGTGGCGCGTGAGGACAACGCCGTCGGGGTCGCCGCCGGGGCGAGCCTGGCGGGCGACCTCCCGGTCGTGCTGATGCAGAACTCCGGATTCGGGCAGTCGGTCAACGCGCTCGCCTCGCTGGTCGTGCCGTACCGGATCCCCATGCTGTTGGTGGTCAGCATGCGCGGGACGGCGCCGGACACGACCACCGAGAACCTCCCGATGGGGCGGCTCACAGAACCCATCCTGGAGGGCCTCGGCATCGACTACGCGTACGTGACGGGTGAGGGCGCTGCCCGGCAGGTGGAACAGGCCGCGGCCGTGGTGCGGGAGAAACGCCTGCCCTTCGCGCTCTTGGTCCGACCCGACGAATTCGCCTGGAAGGTGTAGCCCATGACTCTCACCAAGACCGAGGCCGTCACGGTCGCGCTGGCCACCGCTCCTGATCTGCCGACGGTGTTCACCACCGGGTACATCTCCCGCATCGGGGCCGCAGCCACTCGCCGCAACCACTTCTACATGACGGGCTCGATGGGCCTTGCCCTGTCACTCGGCACCGGTATCGCCATGTCCTCCCGCCGAACCACGCTGGTGGTGGACGGGGACGGGAGTCTCCTGATGAACCCCGTCGGGCTGGTGATGGCGGGCGCGGAGCCGGACCTGCCGCTCATCCAGCTGGTGCTGGACGACGGTGTCTACGCCTCGACCGGCGGCCAGCGCTCGCCCGGCCGCCGCGTGGACCTGCCCGGGTGGGCGCGCGCATGCGGATTCACCCGAATCCACACCGTGGACTCCAAGGAGGGCCTGGCGAGAACCCTCCGTGAGGAATTGCCGAACCCGCCCGCGCCTGTCTTCATCCACTGCGCGGTATCGGCCGACGCCACGCAGCCTCCGCCTCGGGTCACTGACCAGCTGGAGGAGGTCAGCGTCCGCTTCTCCGAGTTCCTCCAGCCACAGCCATGACCCGCTCAGTGAACAGCGGTGGGGCACCGCCGCCTGCGGGCGCGTAGGCGCCGGTGCCCTCACCGCCACCGTATGGTCCGCACCAGCTGTCAACCATGTCGAAGGGCGTCGCGTGCGACACGAAATCAGGATCGTGGGAATCGGCGGCTCGTCCGGTGCCCGGTCAACGGTGGAACGGGCCCTTCACGCTTGCCTGGACGCGGCGAAGGGGATGGGTGCGCACGTTCGTCTGATGAATGGCTCGGAGCTCGCCATGCCGCTGTACCAGCCAAGCGCGGATGTCAAGCACCAGCGTGCTGGTGCGCTGATCCGCGCGGTGGCGGAGTCGGACGCTGTGGTGATCGCCAGCCCCGCGTACCACGGGACCGTCTCCGGGCTGGTGAAGAACGCCCTCGACCATTTGGAGGAGCTGCGCGACGACAGCCGCCCGTACCTCAGCGGGCGGGCCGTGGGCTGCATCGCGGTAGGCCAGGGGTGGCAGGGCGCCGTAGGCACCTTGGCAGCACTGCGCGACATCACGCACGCCCTGCGCGGCTGGCCGACGCCGATCGGCGTGGCGGTCAACAGTACGGCGACGCCATTCGGCCCCGACGGGCGGTGTGAGGACCCGCGCGTGCAGGACCAGCTGACTCTGATGGCCAGCCAGCTGCTTGAGTTCGCTCGGATGCGCCAGGCACTCCTCACGTCGGCCACAGCTTGAGCGAGCGGGCCGAACCTCGCACGCGGGTCCTGGCCGAGACGGCTCTGGATCAGTCACCCGTTTCCGCCGTGGGCGCAGCTCGGGCGGGTAGCCCTTGGCACGATCCCTGCACACGACTTCGGCTCCGGGGTGGTCGCACAGCCAGGCGGTAAGCGTCAGCGCGGTGCGGTCGGGCAGCACGTCCACGTTCGCCGGACTCCAAATGGTGCTGTGACGGAGGGTGCCGTCACCTCACGCCCCAGCACGCGCGGTGCTCGCCTTCGCCCTTCGGCGGCCACCCTGGGCCGGAAGGCCGACCGGCCCTAGCCGGATGGCCCACCCGCGCTAGCCCGAAGACGGACGCCCCGGCCCCGCCCGGATTCCTAGCGTCGGGGCATGACGGTCGACAGCGAGAACCAGACGAGTCGGAGCGGAGCGGGCGGGCCCCGGCCCGCGGGGGTCACGGCGGCCGGGCGGGCGCTCGCGCCCGACCTGGCGCGCGGCCTCATGCTGCTGCTCATCGTGGCGTCCAACACCGCCTTCCACCTGTGGAAGTCCAGCTACGGCCCCTCAGGGTGGCAGCCCGTGAACGGCGGCCCGCTCGACCACGCGGCGCAGTTCGCCATGATCGTCGGGCTTGACCTGCGGGTGTACCCGCTCTTCGCGTTCCTCTTCGGCTACGGCATGACGCAGCTCTTCCTGCGCCACACCGCCGCGGGCACCTCCCAGCGCGCCGCGGTGCGGCTGCTGCGCCGCCGCAGCCTGCTGCTCATCCCCCTCGGGCTCGCCCACTCCACGCTCCTGATGGCGGGCGACATCGTCGGGTACTACGGCGTGCTGAGCCTCGCCCTCGGCTGGCTGTTCCTGCGCCGGAGCGGGCGCGTTCTGGCCTGGGGGATCGCGGTGAGCGCCCTGTTGGTCGTGGTCTCGGTGTGGCCGCTGATCGGCGCCCTGCTCCAAGGTGACATCGGCTCGCTCGGCGACGCGGGGGCCGAGGAGCCGGGCAGCGCGGCGTACGCGGCCGCCGAGGAGAGCTGGGCCGCCGCCGTGGGCACCCGCGTCGAGACAGGTCTGTTCGTGACCTTCGCGGCATCGGCGCTGTCCCTCGTCGGGGGCGGGGCACTGGTGTTCCTGCTCGGCTACTGGGCCGCGCGGCGCCGCGTCCTGGAGGAGCCGGGCCGTCATCTGCGGCTGCTGCGCGGCACCGCCGTCGTGGGCGTCGCCGTGGGCTGGCTGGGCGCGCTGCCCGCCGCGCTCGCGCACGTCGGGGCGCTCGACGTGCCGGACGACGCGCAGAGTGAGTCGGGGGCGCTCACCCTGCTGCGGGACGCCACCGGCACCGCCGCCGGGCTCGGCTACGTCGCCGCGATCGCCCTGTTCGTCCACTGGTGGACCAAGCGCCCCCAGCGGCGCGGCGCGCGGGCCGTCACGGCCGTGTCGGCGGTCGGCAAGCGCTCCCTGTCGTGCTACCTCACCCACTCCCTGATCTTCGCCCCGCTCCTCGCCGCGTGGGGGCTCGGCCTCGGGGCGCATCTGACCAGCGCGAGCATGGTCCTCTTCGCGGTGGGCGTGTGGCTGGTGACGGTCGTCGGCGCGTACGCCCTGGAACGGCGCGGCCTGCGCGGCCCGGCGGAGGCGACACTCCGCCGGCTCATGTACCGCCGAGAAGCGGCCCACCCGGCGTTGAAGGGCGAGGCGCGGAGCACCGGTTGAAGCGGCGCCCTAGTAAGACGTGGTTTCTTTGGGTGCTTGTGGGTCGTTGAGTGACTCGTGACGGACTTGGTGGAGCGGTTGGTTCCGGAGGAGTTGTGGGTGCTGTTCCGGCGGGTGGTGCCGCGCACGGAGATCAAGCGTCCGCAGGGCGGCGGCCGACGCCGGGCAGGTGACCGCGAGACGCTGGCGGCAGTCATCTTCGTGGCCACCTCGGGCTGCACCTGGCGGCAGTTGCCGCCGGTCTTCGGCCCGGCCTGGCCCACCGTCTGCCGACGCTTCGCCCAGTGGAGCCAGGCCCGGGTCTGGGCCCGGCTCCACCGCGTACTGCCCGACGAACCCGGCGCCCGCGGTGGGCTGGACTGGTCGCGGTGCGCGATCGACCTCGAACCCGGCTCCAAAGTTACGGGGGGGCACTCGACGCCATCGAGCTGCAACGCCTCAAGGCGGACTTCGACGGCGATGGCAAGGCGGATGTCGCCATCTACCGTCCGTCCAATGGTGAGTGGCAGGTTCAGCGCCCCTGGATGAAACTCAAGCAGACTGACACCGCGACCTCAGTCCGAACGTGACTGCCCCAGTGACCGCGAAATGCCCCCGCGTTGAGGCACCCCCGACGACGGCGAACACTGTGCTCGTGCAGTCTGGTCTTCGGCCGGGTGTTGGGGGGTGGGGGCGAACGGGCGAGGCCCCCAAGGGTGTTGAGACAGATGTCTGACGTCTGAACTTGTCACCCGTGGGGCCTTTGGTTACGTATCCAGCCGCGCTGGAGCTGTCACATGCCCTCGTGGAGGCGGTGACGACGCGGATCGTCCTTCGGGAGGGTGCCCGCAGGTGCAAGCCGCGTCCGCGCCAGCGTGAGCTGGTCGCGCTGGTGTACCTGCGTGAGCACACCAGACGATCGCGGCCGGTTTCCGGCTCAGTGACGGCACCGCGCACGCGTCCGCTCCGTCGTCGTACTGCTGGCCCGCCGGGCACCAGGACTCACCGCGACCCTGCGCGTGGCGACGGCGCGAGCGGAGATGGAGGGCTTGCACGGCCAGGAGGTAGAGCGGGTCCGGCAGGTCGGCTACAGGCGCCGGTTCAGGGCATCGGTGGCGCTCTTCCGTCGGCGCCTGGCCGGTGGTCCTTCGTCCACCGGGCGACCATCTGCCGGCAGGTCAGCACGTGCGGTGGGAGGGGCGGTGAGCAGGCAGGTTCCGCCCCGGACACCCATGATCAGCGTGCCCGGGGCGAGGTGCCCTCAGCAGATGTCGAGGCGATTGAAGTCGTACGTCGCGTGGTCCGGGACCGTGTGGATCCTGTCGTCCGCAGGGATGTAGACCTCGTACCTGGGCCCCCAGAAATGCACTTGGGCTCCGCCAGTCTGGTTGTTGAGAACAGCGAGCGCGTCGATGAAGTTCGAGAGCGACCGCGTATCGCACTTGAACAGGTGGAAGACGCTGTGTTTGCCGTCGCCTTGGCCAACCGACACGCAGGCGATTCCATCTGCCCAGGCGCACGCGACCAGCGCCGCGTTCCGATCGGAGCTCGACACATTCCGCTGTACCCACTCACCTGAGAACAGCGGGTAGATCTGCGGTGTCCATGCGGACGTTCCGGCCGCGACGTTCGCTGCTGCCGGTGCTGCTGCCTGTGCTGGTGCCTGCGCCGCCAGCGGGACAAGGGCCATCGCGGCGATCATCGTGACGACCGTCGAAGCCGCCCGTCTGCTGAGTCTTCTCCGTCTCATGTGATCTCCTTTGCAGTCGTAACCGATGTGGCGATACCTGGTTGATGGCGCCCCTGGTAGTGGTGTAGCCGATCAGGGTGAGGCAGCGCGCCGGGCGCGCGTACCGATGGGACGTCCGCTTCCGGCCCGCGAGGTGCACCACCGTGCGATTCCCCGTGCACATTCCCTTCAGCTCTGGTCTGCTCTGCAGCGCGCATCAGACGTGGACGTGGACCTATCGACTCTGATGTGCGGGAGGCAGGAGGGCTTCTGGCATGAGGAGTCAGCGTTCACGCGCCCGTACTGACAGCGCCTCTCCCGCTCCATTTCCAGCTTTGGTCCCGCGAGGTTGATGCGCAGCCCCATGTCGTGCTGCGTATCAATCCCGCGGGGCCTGGTGGCTGGCCGAGGTTCGATGGTGGGCCGCACGGGGTTGCCACGGTTCTGCTGAAATGCCGTGTGAAGCGGGATGCTCGGTGCCGAGCCGGCTGAGGGGGATGCATGGGGCGCCGTGAGAAGCCGTTGGATCCGGCAGCCGGGCCGGTCGCGCGATTCGCCCTGGCGCTGCGGGTGCTGCGGAGGCAGGCCGGTGGCCCTACGTACCGGGAGATGGCCCAGCGGGCGCGCTATTCCGCCACGGTGTTCTCCCGGGCCGCCTCAGGTGACAAGCTGCCCTCGTTGGAGGTCACGCTGGCCTACGCCGCGGCATGCGGTGCGGACCAGGAGGAGTGGGAGCGCCGCTGGCATCAGGCCAGGAGCGAGGTCGCCCAAGTAACGGCGGCGCCTGTCGATGCATCGGCGGCACCGTACCGCGGGCTGGCGCGTTTCGAACCCGGGGACCAGGCGCAGTTCTTCGGCCGCGGTCGGCTGACGGACGACCTCGTCGAGCTGGCCGGTGAACAGCGGATCACGGTGGTGTTCGGCGCGTCGGGCAGCGGCAAGTCCTCCCTATTGCGCGCTGGTCTCATCCCGCGGCTGCGGCAACCGGACGGAGCGGAGCCGCGCCCGTCGGCGATCCGGATCCTCACCCCGGGTGCTCACCCCTTCGTGGATCATCGCGAGCGGTGTGTCCCGGCTGCGGGCGAAGGGGACACGTGGCTGGTGGTGGATCAGTTCGAGGAGGTCTTCACCCTCTGCCAGGACCCGGCGCAGCGAGCCCAGTTCATCGACCTGTTGCTGCGGGCCCAGGAGGCCGACAGCAGAATGCGGGTAGTGCTGGGCGTGCGCGCGGATTTCTCCGCGCACTGCCTCGAACACCAGGAGCTGGCCACGGCCTTCGCCAAGGCGAGCCTGATCGTCGGTCCGATGACCCGCGACGAACTGCGGGAGGTCATCGTCAAGCCCGCTGCCGCCTCGGGCCTGCTCGTGGAACGGGCCCTGACCGCACGCCTGATCGAGGAAGCAGCCGGGCAGCCCGGCAGCCTGCCGCTGGTCTCGCACGCCCTGCTGGAAACCTGCCTCCGACGGCGGGGACGGATTTTGACGATGGAAGCCTATGAAGCGGTCGGCGGCCTGCACGGCGCGATCGCCCAGAGCGCCGAGACCCTCTACGCCCAGCTCACCGACTCCCAGGCCGAACTCGCCCGACTCCTGCTGCTCCGCCTCATCACTCCAGGAGCAGGCGCCCCGGACACCCGACGCCCCGCCGACCGCGGTGAACTCGACTTGATTGACGGCCCCGGCGACGTCGAGTACGTCCTGGAGCGGCTGGCCCGTGCCCGCCTGGTCACCCTCGACGAGCACACCGTCGATCTCGCGCACGAGGCACTCATCGCCGCGTGGCCCCGCCTGCACGCGTGGGTCGAGCAGAGCCGCGAACGCCTGCGCTGCCACCGCCAGCTGACCGAAGCCGCTCACCGGTGGCAGGAACTCGACCACGACGCCGGTGCTCTGTACCGCGGCATCCTGCTGGCCACCGCGGAGGAACACTTCCGTCTCGCTCGCAGCCGCCGAGAACTCACCGACGTGGAAGGCTCCTTCCTCACCGCCAGTGCCACCGCCCGGGACCAGGAACAGCGGGCAGCCGCCCGCACCGCCCGCCGCCTGCGCCACTTCACCGCAGCCCTGTCCGTACTCCTGGCCCTGGCCCTGGCCGCCGGACTCCTCGCCTGGCAGCAGAGCCTCCGCAGCGACCGGGAACGCGACCGCGCACGGGAGGCACAGCGGGTGGCCCAGTCCCGGCAGCTCGCCGCGCAGTCCGCGGCCCTCCTCGACGAGGATCCCGACCTGGCCTCGCTGCTGGCCGTTCAAGCGCACCGCACGGCCCCCACACGGGAAGCCGCCAGCAGCCTCTACTCCGCCTACGGCCTTCCTCTGCGGCACCGCCTCATCGGTCACACCGGCCGGATCCGTGCCCTGGCGTTCAGCCGCGACGGGCGCACCCTGGTCTCCACCGCCGAGGACCGGGACGCGTACCTGTGGGACACGGCCACCGGCAGGAAACGCCGCGTCGTCCCCAACGACGGCGACGATACGTACCAGATGACACTGAGTCCTGATGCCCGCACCCTGGCCGTCGCGCCTCTCAACGACGACACGGTACGGCTCACACAGGTGGCGACGGGAGAGGCCGGGCACATCCTCCACGCACGGACCGGCGAGCTGGCGTTCAGCCCGGACGGGCGCACACTCGCTACAGGCACCGACGGGGGAGTACGGCTGTGGGACGTCGCCGAAGGCAAAGCCCGCATCACGCTCACTGGCCGCACCGACGACGTCTCCGAACTCGTCTTCAGCCCCAACGGACAGACACTGGCCGCCGGTACCGAGGGCGGGGTGGGGCTGTGGGACGTGGCTACAGGCAACCTACGCACCCTGCTCACCGGCCGTTACAAGTCGGCCGACGCGCTGGCCTTCAGCCCTGACGGGCGCACCTTGGCGACCAACGGCAGCGACGGGAAGGTGCGGTTATGGAACGTCGCTTCCGGACAGGCACGCACTGCCCTTCCGGGCGGAGCGGATGTGCTCGCGTTCAGCTCGGACGGGCGGACGCTGGCCACCGCGGGCAGCGGCGCGGTGCAGTTGTGGGACGCGACAACCGGCAAGAGGCAGGCCAAGCTCGCCGGACACACCGACAGGGTCAACGTGATGCGGTTCAGTCCGGATGGGCGGATGCTGGCCACCGGCAGTGACGACAAGACGGTACGGCTGTGGGACGCGGCAGCAGGCACGACACGGCCCGCGCTCACCCATCGCACCGGCCCCACCTCCGCGGTGGCACTGAGCCCGGACCGGCGGACCCTGGCCACCGCCGGCCCGGACAGCACCGTGCACCTGAGGCACGTAACCCATGGCACATCAAGCCTGAGCCTCACGGGACACACCGATACCGTCACCACGATGGAGTTCAGTCCGGACGGGCGGACGCTGGCCACCGGCAGTAGAGACCAGACGGTACGCCTATGGGACGTAAGAACAGGCGACGCCTTGCGTGTGCTCACCGCCCCATACATCCTGGCCGCAGCGTTCAGCCCGGACGGAGAAACCCCCGCAGTAATCAGCGACGAGAAAGTGCGGCTATGGGACACCACCACGGGCACGACACGCACCCTCGTGAGAGAGCCGACCATGGCGCTCGCATTCAGCCCGGACGGGAACACGCTGGCCACCGGCAACAAGGACTACGAGGTGAGGCTGCGCAACGCGACCACCGGCAAAACGCGCACCACACTTCAGGGCCACACCTCGACACTGGAAAGCATGGTGTTCAGCCCCGACGGACGCACCCTGGCTACCAGCAGCTACGACAACACAGTCCGGTTGTGGGACGTGGCGACCGGCAAGGCACGTAAGGCCGTCGCCCGCCACTCGTACCCGATCACCGTGCTGGCATTCGGCCCGGGGGAGCAGGTTCTGGCGGCCGCCACCGGCACCGATACCTCGGTGCGGCTATGGGATGTGGAAACCGGCAGAACACGCGCCACTTTCACCGGCCACACCGGCGACGTGAACACCGTCGTGCTCAGCCCCGACGCCAGTACTCTGATCACCAGCAGCGACGACAAAACGGTCCGACTGTGGAAAACGGATTTACCCACCCCCACCACGTCCATCCGCAAAATATGCCGCCTCATCCACCGAGACCTCACTCCACTGGAACGCTCCATATACCTGCCCGGTCAACGGGTCCGCCCCGTCTGCTCCGAGGCGAAGAGGAAGTGACTGGTTAAGACGTTGTCCTATGTGGTGAGGCGGAGTAGTCGCTTGTAGCGGCACAGGGCGGCTGCGAAGTCGAGGAAGGCCCGGTAGTTGGGGGGTGGCGTGCGTAGCGGGAGCTGAGACGGTGGTGGCCGGTCAGCCGGGACCAAGGTCCGCTCGATCACCCGCCTACGACGTCCCAGGCGTTCGCTGGATTCGGTGCCCTTGCGTGCGATGCGTATGCCGATGTGTCTGCCCCAGAGCCAACGCCGCAGGTGGGGAACGTCGTATGCCTTGTTGGTGTGGAGGCGTTGGGGTTTGAAGTTGCGGCCGTGGTGCGGGTCGTGTGGTGTTTGGAGTCCTGCCGGCATCGGTTTCAGTCCATGGCTGTCGTGGGCGTTCGCCGCGGAGATTCCGATGACCAGGGGAAGTCCGTTCGCGTCCGACAGGATGTGCATCTTGGTACCCGGTTCGCGCCGGTCCACGCGACTCGGGCCGGTGTGTTCGCCCCTCTTTTTGGCGCGGACGTGGGTGGTGTCGACGACGACCAGGCGCTGGTCCTCGAGAACCTCGCCGGTGAGCAGGTCCGCGACTGGCGGGTGCGGCCGATGAAGAAGCACCAGGTGGTGCTCGACCACATCGACCGCTACGGCGAGCCGCCAGCCAGGCGCCTGTCCAGCAACCAGTTGGTCGACCAGGCACAGTGCCTTCCGGGCTCGGGAGACAGTGGCCAAGATCTTTTCCCCGTGTATGGCCAGCAACTCCTCGGCAGCGGCTCCCATCGGCGGCCAGTTCAGCTCCCCACCTACGGCCCCGCAGGCACGGAGCGTCACCGGGGTTGTTCGTCCTCAGCGGCGTGGCAGCGCTTCATCAGCCACGCTCCGGTGGCCGTTCGTCTATGGGGCTCTTGCCCGTGACCGGATCAAACTCCCGGAATGGGTCGGAGCCCGTACACCATGTCCGTGGGCTCAACCGCCGTGTGCCAGAGTGGTCGCTCTCTTTTCCCCGCCGGAAGGATTCCCCATGCGCCAGGAACGCCATCAGCGGACACCGCGCCGAGACGGTCGGCCGACCTTCGTCCTTGTCCACGGCGCGCACAGCAATTCCTACTCCTGGTCGCCGGTCCTCCAGCAGCTCGCGCTGCTCGGCCATCGGGCGCTGGCCGTTGACCTGCCGGGCCATGGCATGGACGCCTCCTTCCCCCTCTCCTACCAGGCGCCCCAGGACCTGGAGGCGTTCTCGGCACAGCCCTCGCCGCTGGCCGACGTGACCTTGGACGACAACGTCAACCACGTCGTGGACGCGGTCCGCCAACTCGCGGAGTACGGGCCAGTCGTCCTGGTGGGGACCAGCGGAGGCGGGGCAACCATCACCGGTGTGGGCAACGCGGTACCCGGTCTGGTCAGCCGGATCGTGTACGCCTCGGCGTGGTGCTGCGTCGAGCTGCCGAGCGTCGCCGACTACCTGGAGACCCTGGGGATCAAGGATGTCGCCTCGGCCCTGGTCAACTGGCGCTCGGCCGACCCCCAGTTCCTGCACGCGGCCAAGGAGAACCTGATGGCCGACGCGACCGACGAACAGTTCCGGGCCGTGCTGAATCTCCTCGAACCCGCCGACTCCGCACAGGTCCTCACCGCGGACGCCCGCGGCCGGGCGGACACCTGGGGACGGATCCCCCGCACCTACATACGCTTCTCCCAGGACCGGGCGATCCCACTCGCCGTGCAGGACCGAATGATCGCCGAGGCAGACGCGCTGACCCCAAAGAACCCCTTCCAAGTCCACACCGTGGACACCGGCCACATGGGCATCCAGGTCCGTCCCCGTGAGGTGGCCGGGATCCTCGACACTCTTGTGTCACCACGAGCTGGAGTCAGCAGGTCCGCGCCCGCACCGGGCGGTATGGCGGTGACTGGGACGCCCTGACCAGCCAGGCTGTGCAGCGGAAGGTAAGCGAGGCGTTCATTGCCGGTCCCCAGCCTGCCGCGCCGGGCGCGGAGAGCTTGCGCAAGGTGTCCGGAGGACGACGCGGTGACGCGGGCCCGCGCGGACGCCCGGCAGCGGCTGATGGCGGGGGACACTTCGCCGATCCCGGGCGGCCGTGAGATGGGGTCACCGCAGACCGTCGTCGAACGCCCGCCGGTGCCAGCGATGACCAATTTGGGTGGGCCGATCTCCGGCGTTGCAGCAACTGCGACGCATCCGGGTATATCCGATGCTAAGGACTGACAGGCGCGCTGAGGAAGGGAAACCATACAGATGGCCATTCAGCCTTTCTCTTCAGCGAAGGAACAAGACAACAGAGACAACCCACATACTGGTATCTCCCTCAGCCTGGATGTCGTACCTGCGGGCAAGCTTTTCGTCGTCGAGCACCTCTCGGGGTTCTTCGTCGTTGGCGAGAACGACGTCGTCGACCAGATCGCAGCCGGCGCAGGGGACACACAGCAGGTGCTCTTGCCAACCCATTTCGCTGCCCGGCCCCTCAACTGGGGAGGCCAACTCGGCGTAGCGCGCATGCACCAGTACGGCTCACCCGTACGACTGTACGTAGCCGGTCGCCAGCAGATCACCGTCAGCGCCCAGGCGAACACCTCGGGAATCCTCTACGCGGCGGCGGTGGGCTACCTCGTTGATCAATGAGCCCTCATCGCCCAACCTGGCTGCCCGACCCTAAGCAGCACGCTCGACGTGCGTCCAGCGGCAGCTCGTCCTCAGCCGACAGCGACCCTCGTAGAGGCTGCCTCGCAGCTGTGTGAGATACCGGCCGCCGCCCTCTCGAGCCCACTGCCAATCCGTTACGGAAGAAGGAACACCCCCATGGACATCTACCGCTCCGGCGGAAGCTTCGACAACACCAGCGGCAGCATCGGCCGGGTCGTCCTGCCCGATCAGATCCCCGCTGGGAAACGCCTCGTCATCGAAACCGTGACCGGCTTCTACGCAATGGACAACGGCGGCGTCCTCGGCTCTGCCGTTCTGACCAGCAGCGGCTCCGGACTCCAGTACGCCTTCCCGTGGGTGCCCTGTGGCCCACCCCCTTCCGGACCACCCGACCGCAGGTTCTACGGCTTCAACTACTCAGCTCGCCTCTACATCGACGGGCCCGCAACCCTGCAATTCGATGCGGCCGGGGCCTCCGGCGGCCCCCTCCTGAGCGGCACCTACACGGTTACCGGGCACTTCGAGCCGCTGCCGTAGCCAGCTACGTGGCGCCGCGGGGAGTCTCCCGCCGGAACCGCGTCCGGCCCAGGCAAAGGAGCTGTGCGCCGTTCCGCGTTCACACCTCGTCGGTCACCATGGCGGTCGACGCCATGGGCCGAGAGAGCGCGGAGCGGCTCTACGGCCCCGACCTGGTGCGCCGGGCTCTGCGGCTGGAGAGCGGCGCCTGCGGCTTGCGGTACGGGAGCCGGTAAGAGGCCGATGAGCGAGACGACCACCCCCCGTCGTACGAACGGCCGTTGACGGACCGCAGCTGTCCGGTGTCGGCCTTGCCCGGGTCGCGGTGCACCAGGCCCGCGTGGCCGCCAAGAAGCGCGGCGAGAGCGAGGCCTGCGCTCCGCGGCGCCGCCGGGCCCAGATCGTGCAGCGCGACGGCCGCGAGCCGTCCGGGTTCGCCGCCGTGCTTCAGGGCTTGATTGGCGATCGGGCCTGGGATCTCCCGGCCGTCGGCGGCAGAGTCCGGGACCGCTGGCCGGACATCGCGGCCGCCGTCTCCCCGACGTCTCAGCCCCGACGTCTCAGCCCCGGCGTCTCAGCCCCGACGGCCGGAATGCCCCGCCGCAGGTCGTGGTGATCACGGTAGGGGCCCTGCCGCGGTAAATCCGGTACTTTCCGCGGTTGTTGACCGTTGCGGCTTGGCTGGTGGCGCCCCGGGCGTGCGCTGCCTGTGGGTGTGCGGTGGGGGGTGCCGGTGTGTGAGCGGCGTGCACGGGTGTGTTGGGTGCGTTCCAGCTGGCTGGCTGTACACCCTGGCGGCTGTTGAGCAGGTCTCTAGCATGCGGAGCATGGTTGGTTTCCAGCCAGGTTCCCGGGCGTGGTGCCCAGGTTCCCGGGCGTGGTGCCGAGTGTGCCGCTGTGCCCTGTGAGGAGGCGTCGTCATGGCTGTCCATCAAGTGGGGGACACGGAGCGGCTGGTCGTACTGTCGGGTGGGCCGTCAGGCCTGCCGCATCTGTATCAGCTGCCGGAGGCTACGGCCGACACATCGCGCCTGGTGGTGGCCTTCTACGGGCGGCATCAGCATTTCGAGGCCGCGGGCGAGAGCGAGTGGGTGGAGGGCCGACTGCTGCCGGTGTTCCGGTTCACCTACAGCACGGCGATCGCCGAGTGAGCGGGGGTGGGGAACATGTCGGCATCAAGTGCGGAGCCCATCGCGGTGATCGGGATGGGCTGCCGCTTCCCGGGTGGAGTGGACAGCGCGGGCGGGCTGTGGAAACTGGCGGCCGAGGGACGTTCCACAGTGGGCCCGGTGCCGGCCGGCCGGTGGGATGCGGCCCGGCTGGCAGCCGTGCACGATCCAGAATTGGCCGCGCGGGCGGGCCGGGGCTGTTTCCTCGAAGGTGATGTGTGGGCGTGGGACCCCGCGGCGTTCTCGGTGGCTCCGAACGAGCAGCGGTGGGTGGATCCGCAGTTTCGGCTGCTGGCGGAGGTGGCCTGGGAGGCCGTGGAGCATGCGGGTGTTCCCGTACACCGGATGCGTGGCTCGCGCACCGGCGTGTACGTGGGTACCTACGCTCCGGACAACCTGTTCCGCGAGGCCCGTCCGGTGCAGGACGCGCCCAACAGCCCGTATCTGTTCGGGAACTTCACCGCCGGGGCCGCGGGGCGGGTGGCGTTCGCGCTGGACCTGCGCGGGCCGGTGATGGTGATCAGTACGCACTGTTCCTCCGGTCTTGTGGCCGTGGACGCCGCGTGCGGGGCGCTGACCCTGGGCGAGTGCGATGCCGCACTGGCGGGCGGTGTGCTGCTGATGCTCACCCCCGAGACCCAGTACTACGAGGCGCCCCTGCTGCTGTCGGCGCGCGGGGCCTGCCATGCCTTCGACGCCCGCGCGGACGGCTATGTGCGCGGCGAGGGAGCCGGGGTGCTGCTGCTGAAACGGCTGGCGGACGCGCGCCGGGACGGGGACCGGGTGCTGGCGGTGATCCGTGGGAGTGCGGTCAACAACGACGGGCAGGCCAGTCGGCTGACCGCGCCCTCGAGTGAGCTGCAGCAGCAGCTGTTCCGGACGGCGGCCAGCAAGGCGGGGATCGATGCGGGGGAGGTCGGGCTGGTGGAGGCGCACGGCCCGGGCACCGCGGTCGGCGACCCCATCGAGTACACCTCCATCGACGCCGTCTACGGCCGCGGCCGCGGCCGGTGCGCGCTCGGTTCGCTGAAGACCAATATCGGGCACACCGAGCCGGTCTCCGGTGTGGCCGGAGCCATCAAGGCCATCGAATGCCTGCGGCGCGGCCGGATCCCGCCCAATCTCCACTTCGACCAGTGGAATCCTTCCATCGAGCGTGCCGCGGACTCCCGGCTGTTCGTCCCCGTCGAGGTGACCGACTGGCCGGTGCCCGAGGCGGTGCGGCTGGCCGCGGTGTGCTCCTACGGTGTCACCGGCACCAACGCCCATGTGATTCTGGAGGCGGCCCCGGCCGCACCCCGCCGCCGCTCTGTCCCGGGCCCGGCAGCCCCCGCGGCGGCCGCCCGGCTCTTCCCGGTGTCCGGCAGTTCGCCGCAGTCCCTTGGCCTGGCGGCTGCGGCCCTGGCGGACTGGGCCGAAGGCGAGGGTGCCGCGTGTGCGCTCGGTGATGTCGCGCACACCCTCACCCTGCGCCGCTCCCACGCCGACCACCGCCTCGCCCTCGTGGCCGGTGACCACGGCGAACTGGCCGTCCGGGCCCGGGCATTCGCCCATGGGGAGGAGACACCCGGCATGGCTTCCGGCACCCCGGTGCTGCCGCCGGAGCACCTGGGGCCGGTGTTCGTCTTCACCGGGCAGGGCTCGCAGCGTCCCGGCATGTGCCAGGGGCTGCTGGCCGGTGAGCCGGTCTTTCAGCGGGCGATCGACGAGATCGAGCCCCTCATCCGCGAGGAGGCCGGATTCTCCGTACGCGAGATGATCCAGCACCCGCAGCGGCTGGTGGGACTGGAGCACATCCAGCCCACTCTGTTCGCGGTGCAGGTGGCGCTCGCGCGCCTGTGGCAGTCCTGGGGCGTGGAACCGGTCGCGGTGATCGGCCAGTCGCTCGGTGAGGTCGCCGCCATCGTCGTGGCCGGCGGGCTCACACCGGCCGACGGGGCGAAGGTGATCTGCCGCCGCTCCGCGCTGTTGGCCACCATCTCCGGCGGCGCGATGGCCTCGGTCATGCTCGGCGCCGCCCCCGTACAGGAGGCGATCGACGCGGCCGGCGCGGACGGGGTGTCGCTGGGCGTACTGACCTCCCCGGGCATCACCGTCATCTCCGGAAACGCCGCCCAGATCGCGGGCCTGGTCGCCGCCTGGGAGGACGACGGCATCGCGGCCAAGATGATCGATGTGGATGTCGCCTCGCACTCGCCCGAGGTCGACCCCATCCTGGACCCGCTGCGCAAGGCCCTGGCCGCGCTGCCGACTGCCGCGCCGGACATCGCCTTCTACTCCACCGTCACCGACAACCCCCGCGCCCCCGGCGGGATCGACGGCACGTACTGGGTGCGCAACCAGCGCGACACGGTCCGCTTCGCTGCCGCCGTGGCCGCCGCGCTGGCCGACGGCCACCGCCTGTTCATCGAATGCACCGCCCACCCGCTCGCGGTACGGCCCGTCCTGGACACCGCCCGCCACCACGGTATCCACGATGCGGTGGCGCTCGGCAGCCTGCGTGAGGGAGTCGAGGACCAGACCGCTTTCCTCACCCACCTCGGCCAGCTCCATGCGGCCGGTTACGACCGGATCGACTGGTCCAGCCGCTACGGCGACGGCCGGCTGGCCGACGTGCCCGGCACCACCTGGCACCGCACCCGGCACGGCGGCGACCAGCCCCCTTACCAACTCGTCGCCCCCCATCTGGTCGGCGCCCAGCAGCATCCCCTGCTCGGCGGCCAGGTCCAAGACCCCGAGCAGCCCGGCCGCTTCTGGTGGCAGACACCGATCAGCCCGGAACGCCTGCCCTGGCTGACCGACCACCAGGTGGCCGGCGTGCCGGTGCTGCCCGGCACCGGCCTGCTGGAGATGATGCTGGCCGCCGCCGCCCGCGCCTTCGGCCAACCCCAGGTCGCCGCCCGCGGGGTGGAAGCACTCAGCCCGCTGGTCCTGGACCCAGAGCCGCAGGTCACCACGCGCCTGGTCCGCGACGGCGACGAAGCCGGTGTGGAGATCCTCAGCCACGGCCCGGACGGCATCACCGTGCACGCCCGCGGCACCGTACGCCCCCTGCCCGACCAGCAGGTTCCTAGGACGGTGGACCGCCCGGACACCGCCGACTGGCAGGACAGCGCCCCGGCCGATCTGCACCGAACCTTCAGAGAGCGGCACAACGTCCAGCACGGCCCGGCCTTCACCGCCGTGGACCACATCAAAATCCACCCCTCCGAAGACCGCGCGGTCAGCGCGGTGCGCATCCACGACACGGCCCGCCTCTCCGCCTGGACGATGTCCCTGCACCCGGCGCTGGCCGACGAGCTGATCCAGACCGTCGTCGCGGTGTGGCTGGCCCACCGCGCCACCAGCCCCGGCCCGGTCGTGGTCGCCGGTTTCGACGAGGTCCTCGTGCACCGCCCAGCCGCCCACGCCCGCACCGCCCACGTCACCCTCCACCACGCCGACGATCTGACCTGCACCGCCTCGGGACTGCTGACCAGCGCGGACGGCACGGTGGTGGCCGAGATCCGCAGCCTGCACCTGGCCAACATCACCTCTCCGGAACAGCGCTATTCCACCCGCCTGTTCCACCTGGCTCACCTCCCCGCACCCGCACCCCGCGTCCCAGTGGCCGACGGCCAGCACTGGCTGACGCTCGGACCCGAGGACTGCCGGTGGACCCAGCGCCTGTCCGGCATGCTCGCCGCCCGGGCCGCCAGCAGCCGCTACCTGCCTCACCCCGCGGACCACTCGGCAGCACCTCTGCTCGCCGCGGCCCTCGGCGAGCAGGCCAAGGGCGCGCCCGAGGCCACCGCGGTGCTGCTCGCTCTCGCCGACCCCACCGCCCCTGCGGACACGGCGGACGCGGCGCGCGCGGCACTGTGGCATGCCGTGACCGTGCTGCGGTGCCTGGCGGACCGTCCGCGCCCACCGCGGCTGTGGGTGATGTGGCGCGGCGATCGCCTGACCGCCGCGGGCCTGCTCGGGCTGCTGCGCGCGGCGGCCTACGAGTACCCGCGGCTACGGCCCAGCAGCCTGCAGGTCAGCGACTCCACCCCGCTGGAGACGGTGCTGGACGATCTGCTGGCCGCTGACCAGCCGGTCACCGAAGTCGTCTGGCAGGGCAGCACACGCACCCTCGCCCAGGTACGCCCCGGGCCCGAACCCACCGTGCGCGCGCCCCTGTCCAAACCGGTACGCCCCGACGGCAGCTATCTGATCACCGGCGGGCTGGGTGGCCTGGGACTGCTCACCGCGGGCCGCCTCGCCGAACGCGGCGCCCGCCGCATCGTGCTCTGCGGCCGCCGAGCCCCGTCCGACACCACCCAGCGTCAGCTGGAGGACCTGCACACCGCGCTCGGCACCGACCTTCCCGTACTGCTGGGGGACATCGGCGATGCCGAGACCGTCCAGCGGGCGCTTGCGACCGCCACGGACGGCGGCGCGCCGCTGCGCGGCATCGTGCACGCCGCAGGCGTCGTAGAGGACGCCACCCTGACCGCCCTCGGCCCCGAGCTGCTGGAGCGGGTATGGCGTGGCAAGGCCGAGGGCGCCTGGCTGCTGCACCGGGCCACTCTGGACCGGGACGTGGACTTCTTCGCCGTCTACTCCTCCCTCGCGTCCCTGATCGGCTCTCCCGGGCAAGGCGCGTATGCCGCCGCCAACGCCTTCCTCGATGCCCTGGTCACCCACCGCCTGGCCGAGGGTCTGCCCGCCACCGGGATCCACTGGGGTGCCTGGAGCGGTGCCGGCCGCGGTCAGCACCTCGCCGAGCGCGGCTTCGTCATGATCAACCCCGAGGACGGCATGGACGCCTTCGAGCGCATCCTCGCCGAAGGGCATCACCGCATCGCGTACTCGCCGATCGAGGCCGCCCAGTGGATCGCGCCCTACCCGCACCTGCGCGAGGCCACGCTCCTGGCCCCGCTGCTGGCCGGCTCTCCTCCCGCGGCGGACGGAGCGTCGCCCGTCCGCGACGAACTGCTCGCCGCGGAGTCGCCCGCGCGGCGTCACCGGATCCTGACGGAATTCATCACCGGCCAGGTACGCGAACTCCTCGGCAACACCACCCGTCATATCGGCCCGCACACCAGCCTGGTCACGCTCGGCCTGGACTCCCTGGCCGCCGTCCAGCTGCAGCAGCGCCTCCACCACGCCCTCCACACCGACATCGCCCCCGGGGTGATCTGGACCAAACCCAGCGCCGCCAGCCTCACCGACTGGCTTGTCGAGCACATGGGACTGGCCACCGCGGCAGAGGCGACCGCCGAGACGGCCCCCACGGACCACCGCGTGTCCGAGACCACCAAGAACGCCGCCAAGGGGTGACGCCACATGCCGCACGACAGCTCCCTGGCCCCCTCACCGGCCCAGGCATCCGAACCGCCCGCTCCCGGGCGCTGGAAGTGTCCGTCCGTTGCCTGGGCCGCCATCGGCGCGGCGGCATTCCTCACCCAGCTGTACGTGTTCGCCCGCTGGGCGGCCGACGGGAACCTCCACGCCTACCCCGCCGGCGGCTACGAGATCCCCACCCCGATGAAGATCGCCACCCGGGCGACGGAGGTGGTGCTCCTCACCGGCTGGGCCGCAGGCGTCTGGTGGTGCTGGCGCACCTCCCGCGCCGCGGGGCGGGTGACCCTGCCCGCCGCGCTGCTCGCGGGCTGCTCGCTGTCCTTCTGGCTGGACGGCTACCTCAACGCCACGCACCACACCATCGGGCACAACCGCTACGGCCTGAACGTGCTCAGCTGGGGCCCCTCTCTGCCCGGCTGGTCCGGCCCGCCGCCCGGGGTGAAGACCGAGATCATGAGCCTGCTCGTCATCGGCGCCTACATCGCGCTCATCTTGTGGATCTTCATGGGCGTGGCCATCGCCACCCGGCTGCGGCGCTGGCGGCCCCAGTGGAGCCGTGCCCGGGTGGCCACTCTCACGGCTGCGGCGTGCCTGGTCCTGGACATCCCCATGGAGCAGGCGTACCAGCGGGTCGGCGGCTACGGCTACGTCTACGCCCTGCCCCGCCTCACCTTGTTCGAGGGCCACTACTACCAGCTGCCGCTCTCCTCCCCCCTCTCCATGATCTTCCTCGTGGTGATGCCCGTGGTGCTGATGACCCTCTACGCCAGGCCCGGCCGGGAAGTGTGGATCCTCGACGGCTCGCTGAACCTGCCACGCCGGGCCCAGCCGTGGGTGCGTCTGTTCGCGGGGGTCGGGTACATGAGCGTCGCAGTCGCGGCAGCGCTGGTGTTCATCACCGTGGCGGCCCTCGCCATCGGTCACCCGGTCGACTTCCCTTCCTGGTTTAGCCCGCCCACCCCCTGACCTGGAACACCCCGTCAGCAGATTCCCCCGGGCCACTGCGGCCCGGTCCCTCCGGAAGGGAAGCAGCGTGGATCGCCGTCATGAGCAGCCCCATCACCCGCGGCGCAGGTGCGGGCAGGCCGTCGTCATTGGCGCGGGCATCGCCGGGCTGCTCGCCGCCCGCGTCCTCAGCGACGCCTTCGACCAGGTCACGATCCTGGAACGCGACCACCTCCGCCCGGAGCCGCAGCCCCGCAAAGGGGTCCCGCAAGGCCGCCACGCCCACGCGCTCCAGGCCCGCGGCCTGCAGCTCTTCGAAGAGCTCCTCCCCGGCATCCAGGACCAACTCCAGGCCGCCGGGGCGCCCTTGGTGGACTTCTGCCAGCACGCCCGCCTGCAGCTGCCCCAGGGGTCCCCGCCGCCGGTGGCCTCGCACATCCTCATCCAGCCGGTCAGCCGTCCCCTGCTGGAAACCACCCTCCGCGCCCGTGTCGCCGCACTGCCGGGTGTGGCCATCCGCGACGGCTGCACCGTCACCGCACTGCACACCGCCCCCGGCGACCGGCGCATCACCGGTGTCCATCTCGTACGCCGGGCATCCGGAGGCGGCGAGCGGACACCGCAGACGCTGCGGGCGGATCTGACCGTCGACGCCAGCGGCCGCGCCTCCCACCTGCCAGACTGGCTGACCGCCCTCGGACTCCCGCGCGTGGCCGAGACCACCGTGGACGCCCGCGTCGGCTACGCCACCCGCGCCTACCGCACCGGACCGCGGCCCCCGGCCCCCTGGTACGCGCTCTTCGAGCCCCCGCACGCCCCCGACCGCCCGCACGGCTGCTTCGCCCTGCGCCTCGAGGACAACCGGCTCCTGGTCACTCTGCAAGGAGCCGCCGGCGACTACCCGCCCACCGATGAGGACGGCTTCACCGCCTTCGCCAAGTCCCTCCACAGCGACTTGGCCGCCACCCTCGTCCCCCTCGATCCGATCTCCCCGGTCTACCGGTACGCGTACACGGCCAACCGGCGCCGCCGCTATGACCGCCTCACTCCCTGGCCCGAGGGGCTCCTCGCGCTCGGCGACGCCGCCTGCGTCTTCAACCCCGTCTACGCCCAGGGCATGACAGTCGCCGCGCTCGAAGTCCGCCTCCTGCACACCATGCTGGCCCGCCGCACTCATAGTGAAAGGCGCGGGTTCGCCCGGACGTTCCAGCGCCGTCTAGCCCGGGTCACCGCCTGGCCCTGGGCCATGGCCACACTCGCCGACTACGGCTGGTCCAGCGGCGGGCCGCTTCCCCCGGCCGTCCGGGCCGGGCAGTGGTACCTCAACCAATGGCAGGAAGTCATCCCGGGCAACCCGCGGATGTTCCAGGACTTCGCCCGCGTGGCCAACATGCTCTCCGGCCCGGCCACCCTCCTTCGCCCCCGGCACCTCGGCCGCGTCATCGCCACCTCATCCGCCCGCCATCGCAAGCCGACGCACCGGCCCAGCCGCCCCGCAACGAAAGACAGCACACCATGACCACCGGGGGCACCGGCCGGGCCACGCCTGACTCCACCGCCGTGCCCGCCCCAGGCCCGGACACCGGCATCCCCGCGCCCGCTCACCACAGCGCGGCCACCGCGGCGTGCGGGCCACCAGGCGCACCAGCGACGGCGAGCACCACCGCACCCACAGCCGCACCTGCCTGCGCGGCTTCCCCGACCATCGACCGGGCCGTCCTCACCACCGAGCCGCAAGGATCGCCATGAACACTTCGTCACCCTTGTCACCTGAACAGGCCCGCGACATCCGGCGTGCGGGCGGGGCGGGAATCCTGGGCGTGCTGGTGATGCTCGTCTCGCTCGCCTCGGTCCCGCAACGGTTTCCCGAGCTCTTCCCGAACTGGGGCCAGTCCGGCGCGCACATGACCGCCTGGTTCGCCGAGAACCGCGCCGCCGTCATCTCCCAGTCCTTCACCGCGGGCATCGGCCTCATCCTGCTGATCTGGCTCATCGCCGGGCTCACGGCCTACCTCGAAGGCGGCGGGCACCGGACCATCGCCACCCGCGTCATGACACCGGCCGCCGTCGCCGCCTCGCTGTCCGTGCAGATCACCTCCCCCCTGTGGATACTGCTGGGCCTCGGCGGCACCACTGGCCACCCCACCAACGCCATGCTGGCCCACTACACCTTCGAAGCCGGTTTCGTGAGCTACCAGTTCTTCCAGCTCTACGAGGCGTTCCTGCTGACCGCCACCGCGATCGCCTTCCTCCAGACGCGCCTGTTCCCCACCTGGGTCACGGCATCGACCTTCGCCGCCGGCACCGTGTGCGCCCTCGGATCCCTGCAAGTCCTGGCAGGCCAGGGATGGCTGGCCCCCGGCGGCTGGGCGTCCATGGTGCCCTGGGCCCTGCTCGCCGCCTGGATGCTCACCGTCAGCATCGCACTGCGGCGCATCCCCATCACCGCCCCCAGCACGGCCCCCACCACCCGCGCGCATCACCCCGCGGAGTCACCCGCCCCCCACAGCCGGGATGCCAGCGTCCCGACCGGCCAGCGCCAGGAGGAGACATGACCCCACGCCAGGAGACCCGCTGGGCCGCACTCGCCGGCATCGTCGCCCTGCCCAGCCTTGCCCTGATCGGATTCTTCTCCCCGGACTTCCCGCACGTCTTCCCCAACTGGGGCGACTCGACGGCCCAGATCGTGGACTACTTCGCACGGTACTCCGACTTCTACATCGCCCAGTGCTTCCTGGGCTTCGTCTTCTACGCGGTGACCCTGCTGTTCAGCGCCGGGCTGACCGAGATGCTGCGCAGGTCCGGTCGCCACACCATGTTCATCTCCCTCATCACCCCCGCCATGGCCCTGACCATGGCCTTCTTCCAGCTAGCGGCCGTCCTGTGGATGACGGCATCCGCCGCGGCCGGGTACCACCCCACCCTGAGTGACGACTTCATCCGCTTCGCCTTCGAAGCCTCCCTGTTCGTCTGGCTGCCCACCCAGTTCTTCACCAGCCTCCTGACCTTGTCCGCAGGCATAGCCATCCGCCACACCCAGGCCCTGCCGCGCTGGACCGCGACCTACAGCTTCGCCACCGCGGCACTGGGCCTGCCCCACCCGTTCCTCCTCTTCGCCAACCACGGATGGCTCGCCCCCGGCGAACCCCTCAGCATGTTCTTCTTCTCCCTGCTCTTCGTATGGACCACCGTCCTTGGCACCGTCATGCTCCGGCTTCCGACTGACCAACTCCACCGGCCAGAACCACAGATGCGGCCCTCTCCGCTGACGGGCATGAGCCCGGACACGACCTCCAGCCAATACGAAGAAGGGACAACGCCCCCATGAGCGAGCTCGGGGGCTTTTCCCAGGATGCGGGAGGGGCCGGTGGACCGACGTGGCTTCCTTATCACGTCGCCCGGCACGCTCGCCGTCACCGGCACCCACTGGGCCACCACCACACCGGCCACCGTCCGGCAGGCCGGTGCTCTTTCCTGGGGAGATGCTTCCGGCCGGTTCGCAAGGTGTGCCGTGTGCCTCAGGGCGTTGACCTGTCCTTCCGGCCCACAAGTACGGTGGCTGTTCCCAGGCTTACAGCCCAGGTCAGGAACGCCGAGGCCCACCCGGCCCAGCCAGGAACGGCCGTATAGCGGTTCAGCAGAGTTCCGACCGTCAGGCTGGTGAGCAGGATCGGGAGCCAGACCTTGACCGGAATGGTCGTGTAGGGGGCTGCGCCGCCGCCCATGCCGAGCAGTTCTGTGAGCTTCATGGCGGTCACCGTGGTCAGAGGTTGGTGATGCAGCTGTAGGCGGCGGCGCTGAGGTAGGCGTATCCGCCGCCGGGCAGCATCATCGCCGTTCGGCCGGCGACCTTCTTGAGCACGATGTTGGTGCTGGCTGTACCTGCCCCCAGCCCGAGCGCGTTCTTGAGACCGCCAGTCCGCAGCGCTTCAGCCCGCGAGTGGTGACGCCCCAGATCTTCTTCCACTTCCACGAGAAGGGGTTCCACCAGGGGTCGGCAACGACAGGGAAGGCGGTGTCCTGGCCGAAGGCGAGGGTCTGGACGAGGGCGCCGCCCTCGACTCGATATGACGTGGCAACAGCTTTGCCGTCGGCGTCTTGGGCCCAGGGGGCCTCGAACACCCCGATGACCGCGGCGTCTTCCGCGGGCCCGGCCAGCACCCGGACGCTGCCGTCCTGCTGCTGCTCGGTGACGGCGTCCTGGGGGAGGTCGAGATCGAACCGGTACTCCTTGGCCGCGTCGGCGTCGCTGATGATGATCAGGGAGCGCACGCCCCCGCCTTCGGTGGGCTGGACGGCCAAGTCGGTGTTCTTGGCCGCGCCCGGGTAGACGATGGTGCCGTTCTTCGTCGCGATGCCCTTGGCCCGCAAGGTGTTCGGCAGACCGATCCCGATGCCGCCGGATTCTGTGGTGGCGTTGACGGTGCCGTCGGCAGTAGCCGGTGCCGTCACGGTCGCGGTGCCCTCTTCCGTGTCCGCGTCCGCTCGGGTAGTGCCGTCGGCCCGATGTGTACTGGGGACGATGTCGTCTGTCCCAGTGATCTTCTCGACGGCCTCGGCTGCCCGATCCGTACTCGATGACCTGTCGGTTGCCAGGGCGATGGGCGCGATGCCTGCCAGTATCGCGGCGGCAGTGACGGCGGCAACGGTGCCGGTGGCTCTTCGGTGACGGACGTCCATAAGGGCGCTCCTCGTGCATCAGTTGGCGCGGCGGCCTCCGGGTGCTGACGTGGTCATGCCCCAGAGGCGATCTTGAGGAGACAGTCCTACGCCGGGCACGCGTCGTGAAGGGGTCTCTGCGCTATGGGCCGATAGCTGAGGGCGATGCCCTGACGTCCCGCCAAGGCCGCGGTCCGCGCCGCGTCCAGCATCGATCGCCTCCGGAGCTGGCCGTCGTCGGCGACGTCCAGGAGCTGGTCCTTGAGTAGCTGACACGCGAGCAGGTGCGCGCCTGGCAGGCGCGGGGATGACGGACCGCAGGCCTTGCCGCCGCACCGTGGGGGAGGGGCCATGGTCCTCGGCCCGGCCCCCGAACGGTCCTGAACACAGCCCTCGCCCGATTCCCGCCTTGCGGATTCACCGGCGCTACGGGCACGAGCTGCCTCTGACTGAGCGGCTCGCCGAGCTCGATGACGAGTACGGCATGCTCGAAGACGGCGACGAAGCAATAGCGCAGGTCGATGCAGAGGTCACGGCTGAAGCCCGCCGCCTCGCGAACCACCTCACGGTTCCCGCCGAACCCACGGATACGCCCAGCTGATGCACACGGATCGACCCGCGAGTTCCCGCTGAACAGGCTGCGGTTTCCCTGAACCCACGGGGGTCTCGGGGTGTGGCCCAGATACGCGTCAATGGGGCAATGAGTTGATTTTGAAGCCCTGAAGGTGTCCGGGCTCATTCGGTGCTGTCGGCGTCCTCGGCGAGGATGCCGTAGACGGTGGCGACCGAGGGCCGCTTGCCCTGATTCTCGCCCGAGAGGTGATGACCAGCTGGCGGGCGACCTCGGGGACGAAGGCCCCGTTTGCCCGCAGGCTGCGGGCGTACGCGGCCATGTCGTCGTCGACAACCTTGGGACGCCCGCCATGCCGGCCGCGCACGCGGGCGGATGCCTGGCCCTCCAGGGACTTCTCCCGGATGTACTCGCGTTCGGACTCCGCCATGCTGGCGAAGAACGCACACAGGGCGGCGCCGTGCCCGGACGGGTCGTACACCCCCTGAAGGGGGCCGGTGAGGAGTGGTCGGGCAGTCGAACTGCTCGACGACGGCCGCCGGTTCGGCGAGCTCTGGCATGTCGCGAAACACATCGCGAGTGGCATTGTGCGAAGGCTATTTTGCGAGAGGTTGTGAGAACGAAGATCAAGGGCAAACCGGAGATGGTCCGGCGGGGGCCACGGCCTCTCGGGACTACTCACTTCTGCGAGTACGAAGCGTGACGGCCGCTACGTTCTGCTCCTAGTCATGTTGTCGCACCGGATGGCCGGGGCTGTGGACTATGCTGTGGGGATGATTACCGGGATGGCATTGCGCCGCACACGGATTGGTGACCCGGTGCTCTTCTGAGCGTCGTACGGGCCAGTGCGGGCCCGCTGTTCGATCGAGGTTCTTGCGCCGCTGCGCGGGCTCCGCCTCCGTCGTGTTGATCACAGGCTCGGCACGTCAACCACGACAGGAGGTTTCATGCCCATCAAGACGCTGCAGATTCCCACCGCGGACGGCCAGGCCGACGCGTTCGCCGCCTTCCCAGATGGTGGCGGGCGGTGCCCGGGGGTGCTGATGTACGCGGACGGGTTCGGTATCCGACCCGTGCTGCGGGAGATGGCCCGCGAACTGGCCCGGCACGGGTACTACGTGCTCGTCCCCAACCTCTTCTACCGGCACGGCCCGGCTCCGGTGATCGAGCTTCCCGAGCACATTGGAGATGAGATCCGGCCCACGGTCTTCGACCAGCTGATGCCGATGATCGAGGCGCACACCACAGAACGTGTCCTGATCGACGCCGACGCCTATCTCACGTTCCTCACCGCTCAGCCCGAGGTCAGCGCCGGACCGGTCGCGGTGACTGGCTACTGCATCGGCGGCCTCATTGCGACGCGCACCGCCGCGGCCCACCCCGGCCAGGTGTCCGCCCTCGCCGCATTCCACGGCCCAGTGGGAGTCGACGGACCTGACAGCCTCGCGAAGCTCACCGCCGAGGTCCACTTCGGCCACGCCGAGAGCGACTTGACGCCCGAGGCCCTCGCCGAGCTCAACCAGGCCCTGGATGCCGCAGGTGTCAGCTACACCTCCGAGATCTACCCCGGCACCGTCCATGGCTTCACCATGTCCGACACCGACGCATTCAGCGCCTCCGGGCTGAAGCGACACTGGGACCGCCTGCTCCCTCTTTTGGGCCGCGCCCTGAGTAACAGCTGAGGCGCCGACTCGGAGAACGAACCTGAAGTACACGGCTCTGCGCCTGCTGGCCGATGCCGTCTGGGGCCGCACCCGCAGTGTGAACGACCGGTGATCCACCGTGGTCGCAGGGCCGCCCCCGCTAGCGCGGGGGCGGCTGCGTTTCAGGCGGCAGTGCCGAAGGCGGCTGCGGCTAGGCGGTTTCGTTCGGATCATGAAGAATTGGCTGCGGGGTTGACCTGATCGGACGGGGCGAGGCAGGAACAAGGAGGGGGTGGGGTGACTCTCGTCATCGAGTTTCGGCGCGGCGTCTCGTCCTCCCGGACGGGACGGAAGCCGGGGCCGCGTCCCGCAGCGGGGACGCTGGAGCGGATAGTCGTCGGTGACGAATTCTGAACGGTCCTCGACAGGCTGGGCCTCCATCGGACGCCCACTCTGGCTGACGTCGATCCCTAGGGGGGACACGACGCTGCGTGGTGAGGTGGTGGACCGGATGATGCGGGAACTGGAAGGCGCGGACCCCGCTCGGCTGAGGGGTGCTGAGCGCGAAGCCATCACGACGCTGCTGGCCTGGGGCCTGCGCTGCCGCGCGGACAGACAGGGAGGCCAGGCGCGCGTTCGACAAGTTCGCAGCCAAGATCCTCGCCCACGCGGGCTTCATCTTCCGCCCGCCTCTGCGCGGCGTGTGGATCCGGCTGCACTTCGACACCGGCCAGGAGCGCGAGAACCAGAAAGTCACCCACGCCGCCCGCCGCACCTCTGGTTGTTCGTCGCTCTGATGCCGCGACGGCGCGGATAGGCGGTTGTTTGTGGGCGATGAGCAGTCGTCCGGTCACCTCCCGGGCGACCTCACGACGCCCAGCAGGCGCACTAGGGGGAAGTAGCCGAACTCCCTTGAGTCGAAACTCGACGAGGGGTTGTCGCCAAGCAGCACCGCCATGCCAGTCGGCACCCGCTCGTCAGTTAGGTTCGCGAGCCCCAGCCCGCGCGGGATCGGGTCTCCGGGGAGTGCCACGGCCCGCTTGATCATCCAGCGGCGCGCCGCTATCAGGTGGGGGGCGGCCCTGGCCAGCAGCGGCGGGTCCCGCCAGCTCTGCTTGCCGAAGGGAGACTCGACGACGACGACCTGGCCCGGTCTGGGCCTTCGCCGCCGTATCACCAGCACTTGGTCACGATCCTGGAAAGCTGGCTCCATGCTCACCCCTTCGACGGTGACGCACACCAGTCGGCGAGTGAGAGCGGCGGCAGCGATCCCTGCCTTCTCCGCGATCACGACGTGGCCACCGATGCTACCGGGCCGCCCGCCGCGTCAGTGTCCTGGTAACCGTCGGCTTGGAGAGCGAAGAGCCGCGCGTACTCACCGCCGGCGCGCAGCAGTTCGTCGTGCGCGCCCTGTTCCACCACCCGTCCGCCGTCGAGTGCGGCGATTCGGTGGGCGTCGCGGACTGCACTGAGCCGATGCGAGATCAACAGGCTGGTGCGGCCCGCACGGTGTCGGCCGATGGTCAGGTGGATCTCGTGCTCTGCCTCCGCGTCGAGTCCTGCCGAGGGCTCGTCGAGGTTCATCAGGTCGCGCCCCTCGCGCAGGAAGGCGCGAGCCAGGGCCAGCCGCTGGTGCTGCCCCCCGGACAGCAGGGTGCCAGGGCCGGAGGTGCCGTCCGGGATGAAGGAGCGCGAGAGCATGGTGTCGTAGCCTTCCGGCAGCGAGGCGAGCTTGGGGTGCAGGCCCGCCTCGCCTGCCGCTGTCTCAATCCGGTCGCGCCGGTCGAACAGCCGCAGATCGCCCAGACCGATGTTCTCGGCTGCCGTCATGTCGTAGTGCTGGAAGTCCTGGAACAGGGTGGAGATGCGTTCGCGCAGCTCTGCGGGATCGACATCGCGTACGTCGACGCCGTCCCAGAGGATCGCTCCGCGCTTGGGGTCGTAGAACCGGCAGAGCAGCTTCACTAACGTGGACTTGCCCGCGCCGTTCAGTCCCACCAGGGCCAGTGACTGTCCGCAGGGGATGAACAGGTCCAGTCCGCGCAACACCCACTCCTGATCCTCGGCATAGCGGAACCAGACGTCGCGCAGCTCGATCCCGCGCTCGAGCCGCGGCAGCGGCACCGGGTCGGCGGCCACCGGGAGGTCGGGCTTGGTCTCCACCACCTCCAGGTAGTGGTCGAACATCAGCAGCGTCCGCTGCGTGGCCGCGATCTGCAGCAGCAGCGCGCCGAGTGAGGTTTGCACTCCGTCCACCGCGGCCACGAACATCGTCACCCCGCCGACGGAGAGCTCTCCCCGGGTGGCCGCGAACACCGCCCACATCAGCCCCGCCCCCGAGACCAGCGAGGTCAGCAGCTCCAGCGCGCCCTGCACCTTGGTCTGCCGCGCCTCGACCGCTTGTGTCACGGCGTTGGCCGCCCGGCGCTCCGCCAGTACCCGCCCGCGCAGGAAGTCGCCGATGCCGAAGAGCCGGATCTCCTTGGCCGCAGTCGCGGAGGCGATCAGATCCGCGTAGAAGTCCTCACGCCGCTCGATCCGTCCCACGGCGAAAACGGCGCGGGCGTAGTGCCGGGAGAGTGAGAGCTGGGCTATCAGCGACGGCACTCCCGTGGCCAGCACCAGCAGCGCCATCAGCGGGCTGATCGCGACCAGCGAGACGAGGAACCCGCCCACCGTCAGCACCGACTTGCCCGCCGTCAGTACCCCGTCGGCGAGCTGACCCGCGACGGTGCGGCCGACGTCCTGGGCCACCCGCAGCCGGTCCAGGAACGCGGCGTCCTCCAGCCGGCCCAGGCCCGGATGCCGGCCCACTGCCGTCAGCAGCCGGTCCTGTGTCAGCAGCCCCACCTTGCGGTCCACGACGCCTCGGAGGTACCGGCCGATCAGCGGGCCGAGGCCGACCACCGTCGCGATGAGGACGTAACCGAGCGCCGGGACCATCAAGTCCCCGGCATCCGCCCCCCGGGTGAGGCCGTCGAGCATCAGCTTGGTCATCCATGCCACCGCCACCGGCGTCAGGCCGGACGACAGCGTGATCACCGCATAGCCGGCCGACGCCGCCGGAGCCGCCCTGGCGCACAGGACGACCGCCGTGGCGATGCGTCGGTACGCGGAGTGGGCGGTCTCCTTCCGCTCGCCGCGTCCACGTGGTCGGAGGCGGCGAAGGCTCACGGGGCGGGCACCGGCAGGTCGTGGTCGAGATTGTCAGCGGTGACGATGGGCCGCCCGTGCTCGTTGCTGGGGGAGACGACGAGGATGGCCGGGAACGCCTGCAGGGCGAAGGCCGTACTGACCGCGCCCTCGTTGCTGTCCTCCCGTACCACCCTGGCCACCGGACGCAGCCGCTCCACCATGTCGGCTGTGTCCGCGGCGTCCCCAACGACCGTCGCCAGTACCTTTTCCCGACCGCCAGGGAAGGTGGCGGCGAATTCCACGAAATTCGGCAGCTTCTCCCAACAGGGGCCGCAGGTTGGAGAGAAGAAGGCGACCAGAGTGTCGCCCTGGTAAAGGCTTTCATGGCCGACCAGTTCGCCGTCCTCCGCGATCGCGGAAAACTCCCCAACCTCTTCGTTCATGCCGAGGGTTGCGGCCCGGCTAGAATTGCCGTTGCGGTTGAGAATTTCAGCCTGGTCGCGCAGGCGTTTGATGATTCCGACGCTCAGGACGAGATTCAGCAGGCACAGCGCCCCGACGAAGACGAGAGCTGTGATCACGACGGGCATAGGGTGTCTCCTGTCGGAAGCCGACGGCCTTTGCGGTGGCCGGACGGAAGAGATCTACGATGTCGTCGAGCGCGATGACCACCGCCCCACAGGTCAGTCCCATCACCGCGGCCAGCGCGAGCCCGGTGGCGGCGCCCTGCGAGCCGGGGCCGAGCGTCGCCGCCAGAGCGGCTGGTACGGCCAGGGTCAGATTGCGTACCGCCTGCCAGCCCTTGACCTGCGTCGTGGAGCGGCCGAAGCAGCGGCAGGCCGTCTCGGCCCCCCGGCGTACGGCGAGCGCCACACCGAGAGCGAAGGTGAGCAGCAGGGCGGTGGCGAGCCACGCGCCGACCCGGAAGGCGACGGGAGCGGGCAGCGTCAGGAGCACCGCTACCGCGAACTCCAGCGCCACCACAGCGGGAGCCAGCAGTCGGCGGGCTCCGGGCACAGGGGCGAGGACTGCGACAGCCTCGGCGAACTCGGCGAAGGACCGGCGCCCGGAGACCTTGCTCACCGCGGAGACCAGGAAGGCCAGGCCGATCAGGCACCTGACCCATATCGCGAGATACTGCTCCATCTCGGCCTCCTCATCCGGTCATATGGGACAGCGCGCACGGGGCGGCGTTCGGTCGCCACGCAGAAGGGCCCGGCGCGACAGCCCCGGGCCCACGCCTGCGTCAGCAGTAACAGCGGTAGCAACGGGGAGCCGTCTCGCAGCACCCGGCGTTGTAGCTGCACCACTGGTCGACGCAGCCGTATGAGTAGCGCCGGTTGCACTGCCAGCACTGGGGCCAGCAGGCCATCGGCTCGGCCTGGGCAGAGGCCGTAATCTTGGGCACGAAGCGCTCGAGCAGGGCCTGTCCCGCAGATTCCAGGGCGCGCAACATGTCACTCTCCTCTCGTCGGCGGAGCGTCCCGACCAATGTCGGGCGAGGAATTCTCCCATTACCCCGAACAGCCCGTATTGCAAAAAATCGACATTGGATTTTTTCGACGCGCCATCCTTGGTGCGCGGTTGCATAACCGGCCGCCTGAGTTATGGCAAGGCGCCGGGTTCCATGAATCCCCGTTACCCGTTGAGCAAGATACTGGTGATGCGGCCAGACGCCCGGTTGACATCCGCTCCGCCTGCCCGGTGTTCGGCGACAAAACGCAACGGTGGCCGGCCCGTCATCGAGGTGAACTCCCGAGCTAGATGTGCCTGGTCGTAGAAGCCGCAGCGGGAGGCCACCCCCGCGGGCCTGATGCCCGATGCGAGCAGGGCGGCGGCGTGCTGCAGCCGCAGAACCCGGGCCAGCTGTTTGGGGCGCAGGCCGAGCTGCTCCCCGCAGCAGCGCTCGAGCTGCCGCTGGCTGCAGTCCAGGCGCTCCGCCAGCACTGTCGGCCCCCTAACATCCCGCGTGCGGCTTCGAGTTGGCGCCACGCGGAGACCACCCGGTCCGACGCGGTGCGGCCCATCGACCGACAGCGCAGCAGGAACTGATCGACAAGCGCGAAGCGTTCGGTCCAGCAGGGCGTTCGGCCCAGGTCCTGCGCCAGGTCGTCGATCCGGGCGCCCACGATCTCGGCGGGGTCCAGGCAGAGACCCAGTTCGTCCAAGGCCACGCCGAAGAGTTCGAACGCCGCCCACGGGGTGAGCATCACCTCCACGCCCCGGAGCCCGCCGGTGTGCTCGCCCGTCGCCGAGCGGGTGCCGGGCGGGCTGAGTAGGGAGACCACCGAGCGGGATCGGTCGGGTGAGCCGTGGGGGACTATCCGCAGCGACTTACCGAATCCGATGACCAGTGTTGCCAAGCCGCAGGGAATCTCCAGGCGACGGCGCAGCGGACCCTGAGCGAAGCGGAATCCCCGATAGCTAAGCACCCCCGGCCCCAGAGACAGATGCGGATGCGCCGAGGCGTACTCCCAACCACCGTCAGGGCTGCTCAGGAGTCGAGTGGGTCCCTCACGGCCGGTCAAGATGGCACGGGTCACGTGATCTCCCTCGAGAGTGGCGATGCTCCCCGGGGCCCGGATTACGTGACCGCTGCTCTCCTCTCAGACGGGAGTGCTGGCTTAGCCCCCGTGAGCTGGTCGTCACGCATCCAAGCAGGGGCGGGCCGCGCGAGGCAGGGGGAAGCGTACACATTGGCTGAAAGGGTGGTCATGACAGTCCGGCTGAGACCTTCGCCGCCGAGAAACTCACCGCGATCCTGCACGGACACGCCGTCCGCGTCGCCGAGGAATTGACCACTCAGGCCGATGCCGGACACCTCACCCACGCGAAACACGACACGGTCACCACCAGCATCAACTACGTCACCGGGCACCTCGACCAGCTCCACTACGACACCGCCCTTGAAGCGGGCTGGCCCATCGCCACCGGCTCCGTCAGAGCCGCCTGCCGACACCTGATCGGCGATGGATGTAGCTCAGCCGACTCGGTGATAGAGGGATGCACTCCGTTCCGAGGGCCAGGCCATCAAGGTGTCCAGGCGGTTCTGCCGTCCATTTGTGGACCACTTCTTCCAGCAGTGTCTTGCCAAGACCATGGCCGCGGTACTCGGGGCAGACGTAGAAGTTGGTGACGTAGCCGAGAGTGTCTGTGTCGGTGCCTGGCTCGGGGACCTTCTCCTCGTGGTTCACAAAGACGTGCCGCGCACTTCGTTGTCGGTCTCGGCGATACAGGCTGTTCACGAGTCGGCCAGACGGGTGTGCATTCACTGGGTGCACTCGCGCATGAAAGCTTCCTCCGCACCACTCGGTCGCGGCTGGGTGCGGTTCCTTTCGGGGGATGGGTGGGTTGAACTGGGAAGACGCTGATTGGCGTGTGGTCGGCACCGTCGTGCTTCAACCGTGCGTGGCGAGGTGGAGGTTGGGCGCTGTGGTCTCGTCGCAGCAAGAGCTTGAGATACGGGAGGCCGCAGCCCGGCGGCGGGTGGAGGAACGTCAGGCCGAGGCAGCGGAGTTGGCCGTTCGGCTGGAGAGGGCCCGGGGTTGATGGCGGAGCCGCCATGGCGGGAGGGTCTGGTGGCCCAGGTGTTGCCAGACGTGTACCGGGACATCGTTGAGATCATCACTGATGCCCCGGGTCCGTTGCAGGCCAAGCAGATCGTGCCGCGGGTCGGCCTGCCCACGACAACCGGGAAGGTCGAGACCACGCGGTCGAAGCTGAAGCGTCGCTCCAGAAGAAGAGCGGAGAAGAGCCCCGATGGAACCGCTGTGCCTGCGTGTCGGGTCCGTTCTGTGGAACGCTCGGGGGCTTCCAGAGCGGGAGATCGGGGCCGGCCCCGCAGACCGGTACAGGAGGAGGCGTCATGTGGTCGCGGATCGACGGCTTGCGGGTGCTGGAGCTCGGGACGCCGGGTGCCTTCCGGGACGAGCTGAACTCCTTGGTCCTGGCCGGGACGAAGCGCGCCACGGCTGGTCTGCTCGCGGAGTACACGGCCGCATCCGAGCAGTTGGAGCACCCGGGCGAGCGGCTCGTGGTGACCGACAACGCGGGGGCCCTGGTGGCAGAGGTGGAGGTCACCTCGGTCGAGGTGGTCCCCTTCGCCGAGGTGACCGAGGAGTTCGCGCACGCCGAGGGCGAGGGGTTCCGCTCGGCCGGGCACTGGCGCGAGGGGCACATCCGGTACTGGGGCGCGGCCGGGGTGCGGGTGCACGCCGGCACGCGTGTGGTCTGCCTCTGGTTCCGGCTGGCCGGCTGACCGGCGGCGGGCTGAGAGCGGACCGCCGCCGCTCGGCCGGTGGTTCAGAACGTCCGGGTCGTGGACCAGGTGGCCTCGCTGCCGGGATGTGCCAGGTCGGTGGTGACCCCGCTCAGCCTTCGGTCGCCGCCGAGGGAGCCGATGTAGCGGCCCTCGCGGCCGTCGTTCCAGACGACGACGAAGGAGATGTAGGTGCCGTCCACGAAGCCCTGTTCGAGAGTGCCCGCCGCACCTGCTTCCGCGGCGGTGCCGGTGAGTTGGCCCTGGGCGTCCTGGCTCACCGTGAGCGAGGGGTTGTGCCCGTTGCTCTGGTGGGCGGTCCAGGTCCCCGAGGCGTCGAAGGCGGGGGCTTCGAATGCGGACCCCGCTGCCTGCGCGTGGGCACCGGAGGCGACCGCGGCGACCGCGCCGGGGGCGAGTGCGACACCGCCAAGGCCGAGGGCGAGCACGGCGGTGACGGCGGGGAGGGCGAGGTGAGTGCGCATGTGGAACTCCTTTGTCCGTGTACGGATGGGGAAGACTCCGGTCCATGGCGACCGGTTCCGCCTCAGTCAGCTGCCCGGGGGAGTCACGTTCTGACTGGGTTCGCGATGTCGGTTGGTTGCGAAGTCACCCAGGGGCTTGCGGTGGGACGGCGGGGCGTGTGAGCGGCGACAGTCAGGTCTTCGCGCTGTTTCGACAGGGCGAGCAGGCTGGCGGGCGCGGTTTTCCCGGTCGGTGCGGCCTGCTGGTGCGAGTGGCCGGCGCCGGGGCAGTCGCGGCGAGCAGCGCTGCGATCGCGTGTGCGGTGAGGCCGACAGCATGTGGCGTGAGGGTCCGAGATCGTGCGCCGGGTGGGCTCCCGCTCCTCTGCGCTGCCCTGCGGTGCAGTTTCACGCCGTTGCCTCCTCGTATGTCATGGAGTGCAATTGATGGAGCGACCAGGTCTGACGTGAAGAAGGATCTCCGCGTACAGGCAGCACGGCCAGGGTTCGGTCCGCTGAGCGGACCGGCACGTGTCCGAGGCATCAGAGTGGCGGCGAGCACCGAGGCTGGGGCCCATCGAGGAGTGAGCGGCGATGGACAGCAGGCCAGAAGCATCCAGAAACGGCGGGCGGGCGGTGCTGGAGGGCGCGTTCGCGTTGCTCGACGAGCTCAGCCGGGTCGGGGAGGCGGGTCTGACGCAGCTGGCGGCCGGTGCGAACCTGCCCAAGGCCACCGCGCACCGGCTGCTGGAGCAGCTCCTCGCGCTCGGCGCCGTGCGCCGTCACGCCGGCCGCTACCAGATGGGTTCACGCATGTTCCAGCTCGGCCAGTCCTGGCAGTCCTCCGCGCGCACGCTGCGCCTGGCCGCGGGCCGCCCGTTGCGGCAGCTGGCCTCGATCGCGCCGGGCACCAGCATCGGCCTGACCGTAGCCGAGACCGACCGCACCATGATCATGTGCGGGATCCTTGGTGAGGTCGACGAGATCCTTGCCTGCGGCCCGGGCACGCTGCTGCCGCCTGGATCGGTGGCCGAGCAGATCATGTCCATCGACACCCCTCGGACGGAGCCAGCACCGCCGTATTCCACCCGAGAATGGGGGCGGCTCCTCACCCGAGCCCGCGACCGGGGCCTGGCCGTCGGCCACCTCGACACGCTGGGCGTGCACACTGCCGCCGCACCCGTGCGCGCACCCGACGGGACCATCGTCGCTGCGGTCGGCGCCTCCGTGCTCGATGCCGAGCGCCTCACGGCCCTGGCCGACAACGTACGCCGTGCCGCGGACATGACCAGCGCCGCACTGCTGCAGCTCAACCGCCGCACCCGCGCAACACGCTCCGCACCACCGCCACCACCACCCTCCCGCTCGCTGCCATGACCAGGGACATCGCAGACCTATGTGAGCCTGGGATCGAGCGGCAGCGCGAGCCCACCAACGGCGGCCTGGCCGCCGCGCGGGTCCGCGGCCGCCGCTCAAGGTCCACCCCTGAGCGCACGGAGCCGGTCTCGGGGGGAGGGGGCTGTCACAGGGTCTCTGCGGCCGTCCCCAGTCCGAGCGCCACCAAGACGCCGCCTGTGGTGCGCTCCATGGCCGTGTTCACCCGGGGGCGGCGCAGCCAGTTGAGGAGACGGGCGGCGAAGACCGAGACCAGGATCAGCCAGCCCGCCGCGATAGTGGCGTCGACGACGCCGAAGAGCAGCGTCATGGGCAGCGCGGAGCGGTTGTCGGGGAGGAACTGAGGGACCACTGCGACGAAGAAGATCCCGACCTTGGGGTTGAGGAGGCAGCTCAGCAGACCCTGCCGGAACGCGAGGAACGCGGTCGGCGCGGGCACGCCGCCGGCCGCGTCAGTCGCCGTGGCCGCGGCACCGCGCCGGTGGGCCCACAGGGCTTGGGCCCCCAGGAAGACCAGATACGCGGCGCCCGCCAACCGTACGACGGCGAACGCGGCGTCCCACCGTTGCAGGGCGGCCGCCAGACCCACCGCGGCGGCGACCGCCCAGGCCAGGGAGCCGACGGCCGCGCCGAGGGCGGTGGCGATGCCGGGCAGACGCCCGCCGCGCACACAGTTGCGCAGGACCAACAAGGTGTCCGGGCCCGGTACGACCGTCACCAGCAAGGCGAAGAGAGTGAAACCCGCAAGGGCTGTGAACATGGCTTCTTCCCGTCCTGTATGGCTTCTTGCTGCCCTATACGGATTCCGTCAGCACGGGCGGCGTCGCGTTGTACGGGGCGGCGAGCGCACCACGGGCGAGCAGGGCGATCTCGGCAGCGACGGCCTGCGGATCGGCGGCCACGGAGACATGGGCGACGTCGTCCAGGCTCGGGTGGGAGCCGACGCGCACCGCCCGGCGCGCATGGCGCAGCAGGTCGAGATCGTTGATGTCGTTGCCGAACGCGGTGTAGTCGTCCAGCCCCAGCGCGCTGAGGGCCTGCCACTTCGTCGTCGTACCGGGCGCGATGTCGATGATCGCTTCGTCGAGGTGGTGGTTGACCGTCAGCCCGAGCGCGCGGACGGCCTCGGAGAGTGCCGCCATGTCGGACGCGCCGACGACGAGGAACTTCACCACGTCGGGCAGTTCCGAGATGGGCAGGCGGCGGGCGAGTCCGCCCTGGTCCACGCGGTCCAGGATCGGGTGGTCGCCGGGCCCGGTGTAGGCGTAGTCCCAGGGCCCGTCGGCGAGGTACTGCCCGTCGTAGCGCTCGACCTCCCGTAGCAGGGAACCGAGTTCGGAGGGCGTGAAGGCGGCCCGGGCGCGGACCTGGCCGCCGACTGACACGAGGCTTCCGTTACCACCGATCAACGTGGCGGAGGAGAAGGCCCCGTCGAGCACCGGCAGGAGGTCACGGACCGGTCGCGCAGAAGCGAAGACCAGCTGGTGGCCGCTGCCTTCACAGCTGCCGATCGCCGTGAGGATCCGGCTGTCGATGGTCCGCCCGTCGAAGCAGAGCGTGCCGTCGATGTCGAACACGGTGGTACCGGCGAGAGAGTTGATCATCAGCGGATCATATCCAGGTGACGATCAGCCGGCCCCCATCGAGCAGGTGCCTCGGGAGCACCGCCGTCAGGCCGACATCTCCCACACCGCGGGTCTACGCCGGGCCCGCGGAACACGCTCGGCATCGAGCGGCGCATAGCCATACGCCTGCGGGCAGTCGTCCGGGCGACGGACCATCACGTGCTCAACAGGCCCGAACAGCGCGCCTCTACCGTGGTGCCCTTCCTCATGCTGGCCTTCTGCTTCACGCTGGGAGCCTTCACGGCCGTGACGGGCAACAAGGAGACTGGCGGGGTCTTTCCCGGCATCGGGGTATTCGCCGTCGTGGCTTCTCCCGCCGCCGCGCCCTGCGCCTGCACGCCCGTACCGTCGCCGCGCTCCTGCACCAGGCCGAGGCCCGCATCGACACCGAGTCCCGCGACGCGCTCCCCGCCATCGCGGAGCTGCCGCTCACCATCGGGGAGCGGTACTACGAAGGACGCCTCGGAGCATGCGCCGATCCGGACCGCCTTGAAGGCATCCATCCTGTGCGGGACGGGAGGCTGTGGCGTCAGATCGCGCTCACCCTCACGGGTGTGCTCTGGAATACGTCGCGTCCACCAGAGCGCCGTAGGGCGGCCGCCGCCTGGGCGGCATGGACGCCCCCTCCCGGGCCGAGTGACCCGGCGCTACGCTCCAGGCAGGCAGGGGTGGAGGGAGGCCGCCATGGGGTGGATCGACCGGGAGTACCTCCCCGATGTCGCCCAGGGCCGCGGCCTGCCCGGCCGCTACCCGGCGTGGATGTATCAGCGGCTCGTGCAACTGTCGGAACGCCGCTTGCGGCGCGACCTGCTGAACCGGTTGGCCTCCGGACTCGTCAGGCTGCGGGAGGCGCGCGGTGGCGACGTGCACCAACTGCGCGGGCCAGGGCACGATCACGGTGAACGGCCACACTGTTGAGTGCGGCGCTTGTGAGGGGAGCGGAGCGGTGAACGCGCCCGCCGACAGGCCCGATGACCAGGGCAACGGGCACCATTAGGTCGTTTCTGATGGCTTGGACGGTGTCGCGGAGCCAGATGACGATGGCTGCGATGGTCAGTGTGCCGTGGAAGATGTAGTCACGCTTGTCGTATCTGCTGGCGACCGCGCGGAACTGTTTCCACTCGCTGACGCATCGCTCGGCGGCACTGCGGCGCCGGTACTGGGCCTTGTCAAAGGCTGGCGGGCGGCCACCGGCCCGGCCCTGCTGCCTCCGGCGTTCACGCTGGTCCTCGGGCTGGGCGATGGTCGCTTTGATGTGCCGCTTCCGTAGGTAGTTGCGGGTGTCACGGCTGGATTACGCCTTGTCACCGCGCAGACGGGCAGGACGCACTCGTGGGCGTCCCCGGCCGCGTCGCTCGCTCTCTGCTGGTGCGCGCCCGCCTGGGTCAAGGCGACGACGTTGCTGCCCGTGCGATCCGGGTGAGGGTCGTGCGCATGCCGTGGCCGTTCACGGCGACGCGGCGCTCCGGGGTGGTGCCGGCGAAGACGGTGCCGAGGAGGTCGGCAAGACGGGCGCCGGGACCGGTGCGCAGGTCCTGCCAGGTCTCGGTGACACGGGTGCCTGTTCCTTCGGCGGCGAAACGATAGCTCCAGCGGGCGATCGGCAGCCCGAAGACACCGACGTCGAACGTGAACTCCTCGCCCACCCGTGCGGCTGAGACCCGCCCTGTCGTGAACCAGACGAACGGCCCGCGCCGGTTGAATCCGACGAAGCGTGTGCCGGTGCGCACGGGAGGGCGCGGCACCCAGACCCGGCGGCACTCGGGACTCCAACGGCCCATGTCGGGAAGGTGGGCCACCAGCCGATAGACGACCTCCGGCGCGGCGTCCATCACAACGGACTCCTCAAGGTGCCGCTGACGCCCCATCGGTGACCTCCCTCGTCGCTCCGCCTAAGGACCCTACTGGCGGGTAGGGTAGCCGACTTCGATCCATCGGACTCATTCGTCAGGAAGGCCAGGTAGTGGGATGGTTGGTGCTCGTAGCGAGAGCTAAGGCGGTGGTAGCCGGTCAGCCAGGACAGGGTCCGCTCGATCACCCGCCTTGACGCCACCGCGAACGGGCCCCGCGCGGCTCGATGTTGCGGCAGACTCGTTCCCCCCACGGCCTTTGTGCTGGTCAGTGCGTCCTTGGTCAGAGCACAGGTTCAGCCAGTGGCCGTGGCCACATCAGGTAAATCCACTCCTGGGTGATCAAGTGCGGGATGCCATTCGAAGTCGGTGGATACAGGGCAAGTTGATTGATGCCGGGCCGGATTTACTCCTTTCCGGCCACCAGTCTCACCTTTTCCTCATTGTCTTCACTCGGTCTTCTCATCCAGTGCCACACCTGCCACGCTCACCCCGGCTGCCGGACCGCCCACAGCGTGAGTACTGCCGCGTCCGCAGGCACTTCTCGTTTCGCGACCAATTTCGAGAACAGGGGGAGTCACGTGCGCATCCGTCGTACTGCTCTATCCGCCCTCACGGCCTTCCTGCTGCTGTCCACCGGCCTGGTGGTCAACGCGCCGACCGCCGCGGCCGCTTCTTCCAGCCCGGCCAGTGCCCCGGCGCTGAGTACACAGGGAGCGCCAGAAGCGGCCCAGGGCGCACAAGAAGCACCAAGACCCCGAGGCTCGGCCGACCCCTCAGGGGGCCAGTACGTCCCGAAGAGGGCCCGTGTGCTGGACAACGTCGCGGTGGAACCCGGCGCGACGCTGACGGTGAAGCTGTCCGGTTCCGCGGGACTTCCGGCCACGGGACTCGAGTCCGTCGCCGTGAACGTGGCCGCCAAGGGCGACAGCGACTCCGGGACGGTGGTCGTCTACCCGTCGGGCGAATTGGAACCGGACGCGGCCAGCGTGAGCTACGACAAGGCCCACTATGCGTCCACGACGTTGGTGACCGGGGTCGGCTCCGACGGCCAGGTCAAGGTCGTCAACCAGGGCACGGCCAGCATGCGCGTATACCTGGACGTTCACGGCTACACCCTGCGACAGGACGACAGTCAGGGCTCTTCCTATGTGGCTCTGCCGCCCCAGCGCGTCCTGACCCCCACCAGCCTCGGCGGCGGGGGCAACCTCGAACTCAAGCCTCTCGGTAAGGGCGGCGTACCCGCGGCTGATGTCACCGCCGTCGCGCTGACCGTCACGGCCAAGAGCACCTCCACGGGCACCATTCGGGTCTACCCCGCAGGCGAGGGCTGGCCTGCCGACGCCACCATCGACTACCCGAAGGACGTGGCCCAGCAGAACTTCGCCATCGTCAAAATCGGTGCCAACGGCGCGGTCAACATCCACAACCTCGGCTGGGGCAGCGCCGACGTCGCGGTCGACGTGGTTGGCTACTTCACCCGCTCCACCGGCACCGCCCAGCGCGCCGGCCTGCGCTCGGTTCCTCCGGTCAGGGTCGCCGAGAAGCTCGTGATCCCGGCAGGCGGTGACAAGGTCGTGGACCCGCGCGGAGTGGCGGGCGTCCCCGTCCTCAACACCACGGCCGTCGGCATCGGTGTCACTGCCTTCGGCACTGGAACGGGCGGTATACAGGTGCACCCCACTCAGACCGCCGCCGCGCCGGGCCCCACGGTCAGCTACGTCCCCAACACCGAGGCCACGGGCTTCACCCTCGCCAAGCTCGGCGGTGACGGAAAGGTTAACCTCCACAACACCGGATCGAGCCCGGTGACCGTCTGGGTCGACGTCCTGTCCTACGCCGAACTCGTCGACCGCAGCTTCCCCGCCCCGTCCACCGCCGGCGAGGCCATCGAGAACATCACGGGCACCGCGGACGTCAGCGGCACCACGGACAGCGACAGCGAGAACATCGCCATCACATCCAAGACCGACGACTCGGGTACGACGACGGTGAAGGTGCCCCGGGACCCGCAGCAGGGCATCAAGGTCAGCAACGACGCGGGGACCACCACCCTCAAGCTGCCCGCCACCGGTACAGCCACCCGCACGGCCGGGGGAACCGTCCTCTACGACGGCACCAGCGCCAACCACTCCATCGGCGTGCAGCCCACCACCGACGGCGGCTTCCGCACCTTCGCACACCTCGACGACGCTTCCGCCCCGACCAGTTACTCCTTCCCCCTGGACCTGCCCACCGGCACCCGGCTGGCCGTCGACGAACTCGACGGCAGTGCGCTCATCGTCAAGGAGCACGCCAGCACCACGGAACCCGCGGTACTCCTCGAAGAGGTGACCCGGATCCAGAAGCCCTGGGCCAAGGACGCCAACGGGCGCTCCTGGCCCACCAGTTATGCCATCGATGGCAACACCCTCAAGCTCAACATCGATCTCACCCCGGCCACCGACGCCTCCGGGGCCGCCGTCACGCCCCGCTTCCCCGTGGTAGCCGACCCCTGGGTGAAGAGGAACTGCGGCATCGTCACCTGCTCCTGGTACTTCAGCAAGGCCACCACGCGCTGGATCAAATCGAAGTTCGACAACCACGGCTGGAAGGTGGCCACAGCCAGCACCGTCATCTGCGGCAACCTCCCGCACCCTGTGGCCAAGGGAGCGTGCGCCATCGCCATCGCCTACTACTACAACAGCGCCTTCAACAACACCCGCGCCGCGTACAACCGTGGAGGGTGCCTGGTGGTGAGAGTCAACGTCCTGTGGGGCGCGACGCCCGTCACCGCGTGGAGAACAGTGAGATTCGACAACGTTCCGCTCAGCAACCGGTACTGCTACAGCAGCTGACACGGCACCCGGCCGCGTCGATGGACTCGCCCACCGCGCTCACCTTTGCGGGCCGCGACGGCGACCCCCCCAAGGCCTGTCGGCCGTTACCGATGATGTGCGCAATCGACCCATGACGATCACCACGGGCGCGCCACCCACGTACAACAAGCCTACCGACCTCGCTGTGGGGTTCCTGATGGGCGGGGCGAAGGCGTTCAGGAGGTGTGGGTTGGGCCGGGGCGAGAAGGACAGCGTCAGCTCGCCCTGGTCCTGACCGTCCTCGCACAGGGGGAGGAGTCGCTGCCAGGTCAGGGACGGCGCTCGCATGCGCGGGGCCTTGCCGGGCGGGTACTCGTACCACTCGTAGAGCCCGGATGCGGCGTCGTACTCGCCCCGCCCGATCGGCGCTGCTGCCGGTTGGGCGGGGTCAGTCGAGAAGAGTCGCCACCCGCCGCCCACACCTGCTCGGCGGCGGCCTTGTGCTGGACGATCCACACGACCGCGGTCCGAGCGGAGGCCTTGAGCGCAGGCCAGCTGACACGGTCACGGAGCATCTGCTCGTAGGCGGTGCCGAGCACGTCGCGGTAGAGGTCGAGTTCGTCGGCGTCGCCGAGTACGGTCGTGGGGGGGGGGGGAGGGGGGGGGGAGGGTGGGGGGGGGGGGGGGGGGGGGGGTGTGTGGGGGGGGGGGGGGGGGGGGGGGGGGGGGGGGGGGGGGGGGGGGGGGGGGGGGCGTACGNNNNGTCATTGTGGGGGGTGTGGCTGAGCGGGTGGTGGGGGAGGTTGTGATTGGGGTTTCCTCGCCGGTGCGGTCGTGGAGACCCCCCACCAAACGCGGCCACGGCGGCGGTCTGCACGACGGCCTGCACGCGCAGGCCGGTCTTGGCGGAGGGGGCGGGGGTGGTGTAGCGGCGACAGGATGGGGAATCGCCTTGCGGGGCTCTTCCCGGGGAGCGTCACCTTCGCGATGTCGAGGTCGTCGGAGGCTCCACCGTCGGGCTCCCACGTGACCAGGGCGCGGCCCTCGTACGCCTCGGGGCCGAACCGGGTCACTCCGGCCTCGGCGAGGGAGTCGAGCTGTGCGTCGAGGGACTGTGGGGCGGTCGAGGCGCGGGCGTAGCCGAGGCGGGCGTGCCCGACCGGTTCGGCACCGTCGCTCACCGGCCGGGGCAGCTCAGTCCAGACCGATATCGGTGTGCGTACGGCGGGGGGCGCAGGTGGACATCGGGCAGTCGTGCGCTTCCACGCGCTGGAAGTCGTAGCTCACGACCCCGGACTGTTTCATGAGTGGTTGCAAACTAGCGAGCTATTTGCAACAACCCGTGAAACACGGTTCGCCCTGGACGCGTCCGCCGGGTGATGCTGTGTGACAGGCGGCTGCCCATGAACAGCGTCCCGGGACGCGCGCCCGCGATCAGACCGACCGGGTCATGCCCCGGCCAGCACCCACCGTACGTGGTCCGCAGCTACTTCCACGTTCGCTACGCCCTCGAATGGTGGCAACTCAACAGTTCCGCTCGATATCCCAGTACGTTTTGGCCTCTTATCGAAAATCGCGCATTTGAGTGCGATATTACTTTTATGTGCGTATACGCACTGTGTGCGGGCAAGCCTTCGATAGCCATGCCTCACTGCTATCAAGGAGAGCTGACGTGCCCGTATCCCATCGTTCCCTCACCGCCGCGCTGGCCTCAGCCGCCGTGCTGAGCGGCGGCGTAGCCCTGGCGGCCCCGGCCCGCGCCGCCGCGGCCCTGCCGTCCGGCTGTGCCCAGATCCCGGACGCGCCGGTAGCCACGTATGCGTGCACCGAAGGGCTTGCTGAGGCTTGGACACTGGGTGGGGGTGATGCCAGGGTCACCATCGAGGCCAAGAATCCAGGCGACGCCGCCATCACCTCAGAAGGATCATTCACCTATAACGGGAACGGCTCGATCACGATCACGGCCACCGGTAAGGACGGCAAGAACGGCCAAAGCGGCGGCGAGGACGCCCAGAAGGGCGGCGACGGCAACGACGGCACCATCACCATCGAGAAGAGCGCCACGAGCGCCTCCATCACGCTCACCGGCGGCGACGGCGGCACTGGCACCGAGGGAGCCAACGGCACCAACGGCAGCGATGGTGCTACGTCCACCAACGGCGGCACCGGCAGCGCCGGTGGGAATGCACGCGCTGGCGCAGACGGCGGCGCCGGCAACATCGGCTCCGTCACTGTGGACACCGCGAGCGCGAAAGTGAGGGCGTACGGCGGCAGGGGCGGCACCGGCGGCAGGGGCGGCAAGGGCGGGAACGGCGGCGTCGGCGGAAACGCGCCCCTCCTCGACTTCACCATCGCCGGCACCCGCACCCGCATCCCCATTGGTCGCGGTGGCGACGGCGGTACCGGCGCCAACGGCGGAAACGGCGGCGCGGGCGCTAACGGCGGCGCAGGGAACAACGGTCAAGTCACTGCGAACACGGTCATTGTGGCTGGAGGCGCTGCCGGAGCCGGGGGCCAGGCCGGAAGCGGCGGCTTCGGCGGGAACGCAGGCGACGGCGCCCCCACCTTCATTATTTCCGGCGGCCCCGGTACCGGCGGGAACGCGGGGACCGGCGGGATGGGCGGCCAGGGAGGGATCGGCGCCAGCGGCAACTCCGCATCGGGAACCATCAAGGCGAGCAACGCCGTGGAGGCAACCGGCGGTGACGCCGGCGACGGTGGCACCGGCGGCGACGGCGGCATGAACGGTGTCGGCGGCAACAACTCTTTCACCGGCAATCGCAACGCTCCCGGTAGCGCCGGTATCGCAGGGGCTGGCGGCACCGGCGGCAGGGGCGGTCATGGCAACTTCAACAACATCACCGCGGCCAACGGCGTCGAGACAGCCGGCGGCGACGGCGGCGACGGCGGCCACGGCGGCATCGGCGGCAACCGAGCAGGTGGGGCCTCGGGCGCTGTCGGCGGCGCGGGCGGCACGGGCGGAGACGGGACCCAGTCCGGGACCGTCACCCTCACCTACACGAAGACCAACGAACGTGTGAGCCTCAACCGCGGCGGCAAGGGCGGGAACGGGGGCACCGGCGGCAAGGGCGGCGCCGGCCGGTCCTTCGTCCAGGATTCCGTCACCGTGACGGTCAGTGGCGCCCCGTCGGGGCAGTCCGCCACCCCGGGCGGCAAGGGCGGGAACGGGGGCAACGGCGGGAACGGGGGCAACGGCGCTTGCCCGGCGAATTCCGTGCCTGACGATGCGGTCAACCTGTTCGGCCTCGGAGGCGAGGGCGGTGCCGGCGGTGCCCGGGGAGACAACAACACCAACGCCAGCGACGACGGCCGCAAGGGCAGCGAAGGAGCCGCCGGCAACCCCACCTGCTGAACCCTCCAAGAGACCACCTCGCTCCGAGGCGGCCCGTGTTCTTGAGGCTGCGGCCAGGCACCGACCGGTGCCTGGCCGCAGCCTCAAGAACACGGGCCGTGCCGCTGCCGGAGCGTACGCTGCCCGCGTACCAGTGATCGTGGCTTGAGGTCTCACATGATGCCGATGACGAGGCTCTCCGGGGCGGCTTCGACGACTTCTTTGGCCACAGTGGTCATCTGGTTGAAGTCCAGAACGTGTTCGATCTGGCAGCTCGACTCGAAAGTATCTCGGCAATATGGCAGCCCTCTCAGGAACTCCTCTGCGAATCCATTGCTGTCCCAGATCGGCAGTTCCGCGCGCATACGCCTGGCCCATTCAAGATCGGCCGTTACCGCGTACCCGAGGCGTATTCCGCCGACGCCGTACACCTTGCTGATGCTCTTGAGGACGAGCAGGTTTGGATGCTCGTCGAGGTGTGGGACGAGAGACCCCTCCGGTGCCTGGGCGAAGTCGACAAACGACTCGTCGACCACCAGGAGTACATCGGGGCCCACGCGTTCAGCGAGCTCGCGCAGTTCGGTCAGGGGCACGCCGACCGACGTGGGGTTCTTGGGCGACACCACCGCCGTGGTGTCCACGCCTCTCTCCGCTACGAACGCGGCGTACTCCGCGACTGCAGGGCGGACGCGCCCGTTCTCACGCCAGCAGGGCCGCGTATCCGCCCACTGCCGTCAGGGTCTCCACCGTGCCGTGGAAGCGGATCCTGCCGTCTGTGAGTACGAGTACGTCGTCGCAGGCGCCGGTGATGTCCTCCATGAGATGAGTGGCGACGACGATGGTCGCCGACTCGCCGATGGTGCGCAGCAGGGCGTGGAGGCGCTCACGCTGGGCTGGGTCGAGCCCGGTCGTAGGCTCGTCGAGGAGGAGCAGGTCGGGCTCGTTGACGATGGCCTGCGCGATGCCGACGCGCTGTTTCATGCCGCCAGAGAGGGTGCGCAGCCTGTCGTCGATGCGGTCGCTGAGACCGACCCCGCGTGTGGCGTCCTCCACAGCTGTGTGGATCCGGGTGCCTGGCACTTCCCGTAGCCAGGCGGCGTATGCGAGGAACTCGCGCACGGTGTAGCTGCGGAAGACCCCGAACTCCTGGGGGAGGTACCCCAGTCGACGGCGGATTTCCAGGCGCTGGGCGGGGACGCGAGGGCTCCTGCCCAGCAGTGTCAGGGTGCCTTCGGTGGCCGCCGCCGCGGTGGCGAGGACGCGCAGGAGCGTGGATTTCCCAGCACCGTTGGGACCGAGCAGACCGTGCACGCCGGGTCCCAGTTCGAGATCGACACCATCAAGGACAAGGCCTCGGCGGCGGTGTCGCACGCAGAGGCGCTCCGCTCTGATCATCAGGACTCCGGACGGCTGAAGGCGTGGCGGCGCAGGATCAGGAGTTCGGCCAGGACGGTGGCGGTGGCACTGAGTACGATCACGACCAGGTAGTCAACGAACTTCATCTGGACCTGGTTGAGGCTGTGGACCACCCGGTGGGTGAAGTCGCCGCCCGTGTCTTTCATGAATGGCTTCGCCAGCACGGAGACGAGCAGTAGCCAGCCGCAGCTCGTTGTCAGTGCGGCGGCCCAGCTGCCCACGTAGGAAGTGAGCAGCAAGGTGGCCAGGGTCACTGTCAGGCAAGGCAGCAGCCACCCTGCGGAGGTGTAGAGCGGGAGTCCTCCCCGAGGCATAAGTGCGGCGGTAGTGGTCAGCAACGGCACGCACAGCGCGAGGACTTGGCTGGTCCGGACGAGCAGCAGGCGAAGGCCTCCAGCAGGGGTTGTTCTCGTGACTTCCGCGAAAGGGTCGGCTTTTCCGCCGTAGCTGCCCGCGACACAGAGCAGGGGCAGGAGGGGGGCGAAGAGGAGAAGCATCAGGCGCGGTGCCGGTGATCCCCGCCAGTTGGCGAGGATCACGCCCACCGCGCACACGGCGACGATGGCCACGAGCCAGGGCAGGCGCAGCCCCTGTGTTACGCCCAGCCAGGGCAGTCGCCCGGGACGCCGCGCTGGCGGGGAAGGCGGGGGCTGGCCAGGGAGCCCGCCGACACGATCGAGCAGCGAGGTGTGGGCGGCGTCGAGCAGCCGCCCATGGGGCCCCTGTCGCACGGCCGTATCGACGGCGGCCGCGCACCGGCGGCACTGGCGCAGGTGCAGTTCGGTGTGGTCCAGGAGTGGGGGGTCCAGGACTCCGCGGGCGTAGGCGGTGACCCAGTGGCTGGGCAGGTGCCGGTCGTCGGCTCGCAGGGCGGCTGAGTGCGGGCTCGTGGGGGGTGCGGTGTCGTTCATGGCGCTGCTGCCTTCGTGCTCGACGGGAGAGCGGGGAGAGTGTCCCCGGCACGGACCGCGTTGAGGTGGTGCGTCGGCCAGGCGGTGTCGGCCTGGATGAGGTGGGTGTCCCGGGGGCTGTCGCAGGTGGCGCGTTGGGGGCGAAAGTGGGCGGTGGTCCACGCTGGGAAGGAACGAGGATGGGTGCGGGTGTGGTGGGCCACTGTGGGGGGTGCCTCCACGGCCGGGCCTGTTTCCCATGGGCTGGTTGTCAGGCAGGGCAGCAACTTATGCCCCTGCCCTGCGAAGGATCTCTCCCTTGCGCTGGGAGGTCGGTCTTGTTCCGCGGAGCGCCGCTCAATGCCGCGGGCGGGGAACTCTGAGGCCGGGGCCGTCATCGTCGTCACCTCCTTCTACGGGCCTGGTGCTCTCGGCCTCCTGTTGCGCGAGGAGCCACGCACGCAACTGTCCGCAGCCTCGCGCGGCCCGGGCTTTGACCGTGCCTTGCGGTACTCCGAGGTGTTCCGCGGTCTGGCGGACGCTGAGTTGATGGACGTAGCGCAGCTCGATCACCTCGCGATACGGCGAGGAGAGGCCGGCGAGGGCAACCGCAAGCGACGTGTAGCGAGTGGAGGACGCGAGCAGACAGTCCTCCGCGGACGGGGCAACCGCCGCATCCACACGCGTCTGTTCGCAGACCCTTTCGAAGCGGGCTCGTTCACGGCCCTGGAGCCGTTCGACGTCGATGGCGCGACGGAGTGCGATGCGGACGAGCCAGCCGATCGCATTGCCTTCGTGAAAGCTGGACGCGCTCTTCCAGGCGGAGAGGAATGCTTCCTGGACGGCGTCCTCGGCGGTATGTGTGAGGAATCCGCGGTTGAGGAGATGGGCGAGTACGTTCCCCGCGTGCCGGGAGAACAGTTCAGAGAGCGCTTCCGTACTGCCGTCGGCCATCGCGCGGACGAGATGGCTGTCGCAGAGCGCCTGGTCCTCGGGCGGGGGTGGAGCGGGCGGCGGGTCCGTGCAGGACCGGCACCCCGGATAGGTGGTCATGCGGCCTCAGGAATCGTTCGCGGTACGGGCCGCCAGATCCCCAGGGGCGGCCTTTCGGAGGGCTTGCTGTGTGTACATCGGCGCGTGAGGCAGATGCGGTTGCACGACGTCAACTGCCCTAGGGGGCGGGGGAAGGCTGCCGCCCTCCTGCGTCGCCTCGAGGCATCGGCTGAGCCATGCGGTGCGCGCCGCGGCGGGCAGGGCATTGATACGGCGCACAGCGCCTTCGTACGCCGGATCGCGTAGGTCTGCCGGGAGCATCCACTGGACCAGAGCGAGTTGGTGGGGTGGGACGCTCTCGTCGAGAGCCGGCGTGAGGAGGCTGTGCACGACGTCGTCGAACATCTGTCGTCGGTCCAGGTGCAGGTCAAGGTCGACCGTGTGGCCCGGCTCGTCGTCGACGGGACTGTATGAGGTGCGGTCGTTGCGGCCGGTGGTCACCTCCACGGAAACGTAGTGGGTCGGGCGGTTCCTGACGCCTCGGAGGCGGTGCTGCACATGCCGAGCCATCGCGAGTAAGCCGGCGGGAGGCCGCCGGGCGTCCCCTCCCGGCCAGCACACGACAGGCTCGCGCCCCGCGCAGAGCACAGTGACTCGCGCCTGGTGATCCGAGCGGTAGACAAGTGGCATCTGCCCTGCCCAGAACACGCCGACCGCGACGAGCGGGGCGACCACGGACACCCAGCGCCACCGACGGGCGTCGACCAGTACGGACAGCGCGGCCGCGGCGGCGAACAGCATGGCCAGGAACAGCAGCCGCCCGGCCGCGTCGGTGGAGCGCCACCAGGCGAACTGGGGGATGGCGGGGCCGGCGTACACGCCGGGGTTGCTTTCGATCAGCAGGCCCTGGTCCACGGAAACAAACTCCGAGATCATCGCGGCGACGACGGCCAGAAGCACGATGACCCTGTAGGACAGCAACCGCCCCAAGCCGTACGCCAGGCAGGCGTAGGCCGTGAGCCGTCCCAGGTCGTGGGCGAGCGAAGCGAAGGGCGGCGTGCCCGAGTGGGTGGACAAAAGGGCGCGGGTGTACAGCACCGTCGCGGCCAGCACGTACCCGGCCAGCGGCCACAGCACGGCAGGGGCGGTGTCCAGGAGTGTGCGCGCGAGGCGGCTCCGGGCGGCAGTCACGCCCAGCCACCGAGTCCCGCTGCGCGCGTGGAAACTCCCTTCCAGACAGGCGTAGCCGGACAAGATCGGTATCCCGACCACGTGCAGGCAACCGCTGACCCGAGCCCCCATGTCCGCCCAGTGAGCAGAGCCGAGGGCGGTGACCAGCACGGAGACGCACAGGAGCGCTGCCGCCCAAGGCCCAGCCCCGTGCCGCATCCGAGCGTGCAGGGGCACGGCACGCGAAATCGGCTTCATCACGCCGAGTACAACGGCGCGCGGCCCGGCCTCATCACCCCGCAGGCCAACCGCCACCGGCGGCCGGGAGCGCGCCACCACGACCGGTGCGCTCCCTGGCGCGTTCGGTGAGGTCCCCACCCTGAGCTACGGCCCGCGGGGCGCCGGAGGCGTCGTCACGGGATGCGCCACGGAGCAGGATGTCTACACAAACAGAATCTGCCTGCCCGAGCGAAGTCGAGTTACCGTGCGCCCTTGACACCTAGCAGACGAGGCACCAGAACGGGCCGTCTGACGGCGTCACCTGGCTGACGCTCGAACACGCCCACGAGCCCGAGCCGGACCGGCCCCATCTGACCCGGGACGTCCTGCGCCAGGCCGCCGAGGGCCTCCCCGGCGCACCCGCGCTGCTCACCGCCGACCGGCTGACCGAAGCGGCCGCGCGGACCTCACCGGCCACCTGGTCCGTGCGCACCGCGGTCCTCGCACACCCCGACGGCACCGTGCCCGCGCTCGCCCGCAACAGGGCCGCCACACCACAGCCCCGGCGCACCGCACCGGACGCCTCGGTGACCCGGACCCTGGGGCGGGTGCGCGAGGAACTGGGCCTCGCGGAGACGGAGCGCGAGAGCACGGCGGAGGCCGAGCAGGTGCTCGACGCGTTCCTCAGGCTCCTGGCCGACCGCATCCGGCGCCCCCGCCGGGACCGGCGCTTCCCCGACGGCGCGGCGGGCGGCACCTTCCGGGCCGAACTCGCCGACTTCCTGGGGACCCACGGAGTGACGGCACGGGCGGCACCGGACTTCGCCCTGCTCTGCCAGCCCCCGCACGCCACTGCCGCCCCCGCCGCGCCGGTCGAGGTCCGCAGCTTCGGCGACCCCTCCCGCTGGGTCAGACAGCACGCCGCCGAGGCGCGGCTTCCGCCCGAGAGCCTGACACCCCGCGCGCTGCTCGTGGTCCTCGACTGGCGCTGGGACACGCCGCGCCAGACGCTCGCCGAGCGGGTGACCAGCACGCGCGGCGTCGACGGCGTCGGCGTGGTGACCCTGCGCTTCCCGGGGACGCCGCCCGACCCCGGGCGCCCGAAGTCCGCGCGGGTGACGCTGACCGAGCAGATCGGGGAGGCGGTCGCCGCGTTCTGCGCGCAGGCCTCACAACCGGGGCCGTGGCGCACCCGACGCACCCTCGACGAGCTGGTGCGCGTCGGCGGCGGCATCCTCCCGAGAGGCCTGTCGGACCCTCAGATCCTGTCGGTGCGGCCGGCCCTGACGGCGCTGCGGCTGGCCCCGTACGGCCAGGAGACCGGTGAGGTGGACGTGCCCGTGACCCTGGAGGCGGTCGGACTGCTCCCGCCCCGGCCGTCTCCCGTCGCTGCGCACCGTGCGGGTCCTGTCCGGCTCGGCGGACGACACTGTGTGTTCGTGGCGATCCCGCTGCCCGTCGTCCTCACCTTCAGCTGGCACACCCCGCCGTCGAGCGGGCCCGTGGTGGAGCCGCGACGGGTCGAGGTGGTCGCCGACGGGGTGTGACGGGTCCGCCGGGCCGGCCGGTCAGGGGGTCGGGCACGGGAAGCGGCCGCCCCACTTCGCGGGGCTCAGCCGCTTCGTCAGCGCTCCGCACACCGCCTCGGCCCGCCCCTCGCCGCCCATCACCAGCACCAGCTTGTCGGCGGTGAACCGGCCGCCCCCGGCCGCCCCCGCCGAATCGACGCGGCCGGTGGCACCGTCGAAGCCGCCGTCGCCGAGGCCCTGGTAGAGCACGGCCTGCACCTGGGCGGGGCCGAGCCGGTCCTCGTCGCCGCCGAGCGCCGCCCGCGCCTCGTCCACCGCCTCGGACAGATAGCGCAGCGCGTCCCAGGCGAGCACGGGATGCCCGTCCGCACGCATCCGCGCACCCCACCGCTGCCGGGCGCTCACCCGGTCGTACGCGCGCAGGAACTGCCGGGCCTCGGTGGCCGACCGGCCCGCCGCCCGGTCCAGCAGGGGGGCGCTGCCGTGCGCGACGTAGTACAGGGTCAGGCCCGGGAAGCGGTCCTCGGGGTGCTCGCCCTGGAGCAGCGAGTTGGTCACGTCGTCGCCGCCGAGCACGGTCAGTCTCTGGCACGCGCCGCTCAGCCGGTTCATCTCGTCAAGGAAGGACGTGAACTCGTTGGCCCGCGCGGTCCACACCACTGCCGTGCGCGGTGTCCTCTCGACGGCCCGGCACACCTGCCGGGCCAGGTCCGGGGCGCTCGTCGCGAGCGAGCCGCGTACGGCGTTGGGCAGGCGCGTACCGTCGGAGTCGCCCTGCGGAGTGTGCTCCCACACGGTGGTCGGGGTGCGCCCGGCGGACCGCTGGAACTCCTGGGTCAGATCGTTGCTGTAGAGGTCCGTGGGGTCGGTGATCAGCTCGATCCGCTCGGCGGTGGCCCGGCCGTCGGCCACCGTTCTGCCGTGCCGCAGGAAGGACGCCATGACCTGGGCGATCCGGGCGTTGGTGGGGGCCAGCTGGTAGTAGTACGGGCGGCCGGTGCGCAGCAGGTCCACGGCGGTGCCGGACGTGCCCACCATGGGCAGGCCCGCCTCGTTCAGCACCTCGATGGCCTTCAGGGTGCCCGGCCTGCTCTGCCCGAGTCCGACGACGCCCACGATGTCCGGGTCGCGCTCGGCCAGCTGGGCGATCTGCTCGGCCACCTCCTCGGCGTCCTGGAAGCGGTCGCCCGCGTTCGCGATCAGCACGCGCAGCGGCACGCGGTCGTGGCTGCCCCGGGTGAGTTCATTGATCCGGGCCTGGGCGAGGGCCAGACCGCGCAGCTCGGGCAGGGTGCCGCCGCGCACCGGGTCCTCGGCTCCTTCACCGCCGCTGAACGGGCCGAGATAGACGACGGTGCGGTGCCGCGCGCCGCCGCCGTCGCGGTCCTGCCGGTCCCGCGTCGCCGCCTCGACGGCGCTGTTCTGTGCCTCGATGGCCTCCAGGGCCTTGCGGACGGCCTGCTCCTCCTTGCTCTTCTTGAACCCCTTGGCGGCCTCCGCGACGCCGATGCAGGCGCCGTCGGTGCCCAGGAACGTCTTGCCCTCGCAGGCGTCCCGCTCCGGGTCCCGGTCGAGCGGCGGCAGCGTGAAGAGGGCGGCGAGGACGACGAGCGCCAGGGCCAGGGTCCCGGCCGCTCCCACCACTTCGGTGCTCGGCGAGAAGCGGTGCTCGGGCGGTACGAGCCGAGGGTTGTGCCGCAGCCAGTACGCCGCCTGCTCGTCGGGCGGCGTGGCCTCGGCCGGTACGGGTACGGTCATTCCGGTCGGCAGGTCCGGTGGCGTCCCCCTCTCCCGGATCAGGTCCAGCTCGGCGCCCGCGTGGGCCAGATCGGACGTCTCGATGTCCGGGACGCGCTGGGCGAGCGACCGCACACCGGCCGCCACGACGAACACCGACGTGATGCACAGGTCCTTCGTCGCGGTCCGCAGCTCCCGTACGAAGCGCTGCGTACGCGAGTCGGCGTAACCGAGCTCTTCGAAGAGCATGACGAACCGCGTCATACGGCGCCGCCGCCAGGGGTTGAACACTCGTGTCCGGGCCGCCGTGTCCAGGTCGGCGAGGAGCGCGTGCACCAGGACGCGGTCGCTCTGCTCCGGATCAATCGCGCCACCGCCGCCCGAGCCGTTCGGCACGAGGTCCAGTGCGGAGCGGAAGAAGTCCGAGGGCGGGGTGCCGTGCTGCTGCCGGTACCACTGGGCGTACCAGCGGCGGTTGCGGCCGCTGCCGAGTATGCGCCGGGTGGCGCGCATCCCGAACAGCATGCATGGCAGGCGCTGGAACAGGGGGCCCGAGAAGAGGTTCCACAGCACCCCGATGACCCCGGCGCCGCCTGTCCTGTCCTGGTCGCCACCGCCGAGCTGCCACAGGGCGTTGGACACCGGCGACCACTGGCGGTGCACGGTGTAGCAGTGCTCGCGCAGCGCGCGATGGCGCTGTGCGAACTGCCCCTCGAAGTGCGGGGCGCTCAGGACGGCGTGCAGCAGCCGGTAGCCGGGCAGCTTGAGCCGTCCCGTGCCGGGCGGCATGGAGTCCACGAGTTGCTGGGTGAGCTGCTCGAAGAGCTCCAGCGGATCAGGGCCCTCGGGGACCGGTTCGACGTACGCGTGCGGCGCGAGCATGACGTCGTCGCCGCGCAGTCGGCCGCGCAGCCCCGTCACGATCCGCCGCCCCGCGAACCCGTCGCCCTGCTCGGTGAGCAGCACGGCGGGCAGGCGGCCCCGGTGGCGCCGCGGCTGCACCACCAGCTCGTCGAACGCCTCGATGAAGCGGTCCATGCCCGCGTACGACGGAATGTCCATCGATCCCCCATGCTGTGCCGTCCGCTGTGTCCCCCGGTAGCCAGCGTGTGCCGAGCGTAGTCCAACTGCACTGAACCCAGGGGCAGTTGGTGTAAGTGGGGTGCTGGTTGTCTGGTGGTGGTCGAAGGTCTTTCTCTCAGGTCGTGTAGATGGACCGCATCTTGTCGCGGAGGTAGTCACCCGCGCGGACGGGGGCGTAGGCCGTGCGGGCGGACGAGTCGGCGATCAGATCGCGCAGTTCCTCAACCGAGCGCATCTGACCGGTGCCGGGCGTCTGCTCCGCCTCGTCGCGACGGACCAGTGCGCTGAGGATGCGTTCGGCCATGGGGCGGCGACCGGGCCCGAGCTCAGCTAGGAGACGGTTGAGGTGCTGGGGTGAGGCCATACGGCGCTTGTGGCCGCCGCCACTGACAACGGGCCCCTACCGGACGGGCAGACGGGGCTCGGGGCACTGCCCGCCACCGCGGTGGGGAGAGTCCTCAGGATCCCTTCAGCTGGTACTCGCAGCCGCCGTCCTCACCGCCGGCGCTTTTGTCGACGACCTTGCCGTCGACGGTGATGGTGCAGGGCGGGAAGACATGCTGCAGCCCCTCGGCGGCCGGGACCGACTGAGGGCTCAGGGACAGCAGTCTGCCGGACTTCAGTTCGGCTCGCTCCAGCGAGACCGTGATGATCTTCTTCCAGGGCAGAGTGATCTGGTTCTCAAAGTGGTTGGTGTCCGCGGACCAGCCCAGCGACGGCTTGCCCTTCCCGCCGACCTCCAACGTCACCTCGAAGGACTGCGACGCTGCGTCGTCGCCGCTCTTGTCCTTGCGCGCCGAGGCCTTCGACTGCTCTGTGCTCTTGCTGTCCTTCGCCTTCCCGCTCTCCTCATCGCCGCACCCAGTCAGCAGCACGGCTGCCGTGACCACGGCTATTCCAGCGATCCTCTTGCGCATGCACTCACTCCACTCAGCTCACTGCGGCCCCGATACCTGCGGACCAGACGTTATCGCCTCACCGCTCTCCTCCCCGGACCCGGCAACCTCACGCCTATCGCCTGCAACCCAACAGCACACGGGAGTTGACACCCACGCGATGCGACGGCGTGGTGCCTGCCAGGGGCGGCGGCGCAGGCCCCGCTCAGTGCCACCAGCTGCCCAGTGGACCGATGATTCGGCGCGCCCGGTGGTCGAGGTCCTGGCGGGCACAACGCGGCATTCCACGGCCACGGTGGCCCGGTGTCGGTCCGTGTCCTGAACGGACGCTCCCCGGCCACTGGTCTGGACCGTGTCTCCGTCGTCGTGAGGCGGGCTCGTCCGCCCGGCTCCCCGCCCTGCGCGGGTCGTATGGCATCGCCTGCGGGACGAGGAGCGCGATCAGCAGTGCGAGTTGCGCCGCGATGACGGTGGCGGCGATCAGGCGCCAGATGCGGATGCCGCGGCCAGTGAGGTTGCCCAGGTGGCGGCAGACGAGAGCGGGGACGGCGTAGTGGCCACGGCGGTGGGGGAGACGGTGTTTGACCTGGCTGTAGGTGTGAAGCCAGCGCGGGCACGGCGGCATCGGGCCAGCACGGCGCCATTACCCACCCTGCAACTCCGCCGCTCCCGCGGGTACTGATGAGGATCTAGTGATCTGAGTCGGAGATTCGTCGGCAGTGGGTGGCGACTTTGTCGAGGATCTCGTCGGCGGTCTTCGTCCAGGCGAAGGGCTGGGGGCGCTCGTTCCAGTTGGTGAGCCAGCTGCGGATGTCGCGTTCGAGGGCTTGGACGGAGCGGTGGACACCGCGCTTGAGCTTCTTCTGTGTGAGTTCGGCGAACCACCGTTCCACCAGGTTCAGCCAGGACGAACTTGTCGGTGTGAAGTGCAGGTAGAAGCGGGGGTGTGCCAGCAGCCATTGCTTGATGGCCGGCGTCTTGTGGGTGACGTAGTTGTCGAGGATCAGGTGCACATCGAGGTCGGCGGGGACTTCCCTGTCGAGCTTGGTGAGGAACTTCTTGAACTCGACGGTCCGGTGGCGGCGGTGGAGGGAGCCGATGACCTTGCCGGTGGCGACCTCCAGGGCCGCGAACAGGGTGGTGGTACCGGCGCGGACGTAGTCGTGGCTGCGGCGTTCGGGAACCCCGGGCACCATCGGCAGCACGGGCTGGGACCGGTCCAGGGCCTGGATCTGCGACTTTTCGTCCGCACACAGCACCAGTGCCTTCTCCGGCGGGTCGAGGTAGAGCCCCACCACGTCACGGACCTTGTCGATGAACAACGGGTCGGTGGACAGCTTGAAGGTCTGTGACCGGTGCGGGGCGAGGGCGAACGCCCGCCAGATCCGCGAGATCGCGGACTGGGACATGCCCGTGGCCGCGGCCATCGACCGGGTCGACCAGTGCGTGGCGTTCTTCGGCTTCTCCTCGAGTGTCTTGACGATGACCCGCTCGACGTCCGCGTCGGTGATCTTCCGCGGGACACCGGGCCGCGGCTCGTCGGACAGGCCGTCCAGGCCCCATTCGAGGAAGCGTCGCCGCCAGGTGCGGACCGTGTCAGCGGTGACACCGAGCCGCCGGGACACCTCCATGATCGAGTGCCCCTCGGCGCACTCCAGCACGATCCGGGAGCGCTGAGCCAGGGCCTGGGCCGTCGAACGACGACGCACCCAGCCCTCCAGCACAGCCCGCTGGGCATCAGTGACCGACAACGGCGGAATCTTCGGACCCGGACGACTCACACCCAACCAACGACGAACCTCCGACTCAGGTCACTAGGACTTGTCCGGCCGATCATGGTTGTGGGCTGTCGGGCATGATGCCCGGGTGAGCATCATCGTGAAGTTCTTCCTGGCGCCGGACGATACTTCGGCGGGTCTGGCTCTCCGGACCGGTCCGGGACGGGCATTCGAGTCGCTCTCCTTCGGGAACTTCGATCCTGAAGAGGTTGTGGTCGAGTGGGAATGCCTTCTGGTTGGCGGCAGTTTCGAGGAACTCGTCGAAGCCGGTGAGCCTCGCATCGTCGTCGGCCAGGAGAATGACGGGTGCGTCGTCTTCGCGATGTCGCCTCGCCTGTTTGCTGCACTCACGGACGCTGGGCACTCCAGGTTGCGTGACGTCTCTGCCGCGTGGGCACAGTTGCGTGCGGAGGACGGCGATGCCATCGACACGGAGATCGCGGACGCGATCGTGAGTGATCTGGCTGATCTCGTCAGCAGCGCCCGGCGCCAGAACCAGGGCGTCTACTGCTGGGTCGGGTAGGAGCTCCTGTGCGGAGCCAGATGGCGACGGCCGCCGCGGTGGCGGTGCCGAGGAAGACGTAGCCGCGCTTGTCGTAGCGAGTAGCGACCGCTCGGGACTGCTTGAGGCCGTTGATCGCCCGTTCGACCGCTTGGCGTTTGACGTCTCTGATCGAATAGACCCCGACCTCTTTGGTGCCAATCAGAGTGTCCCGCGAGACTCGAACCGCCAGGTCACCGTGCCATCAGGTTCCAGCTACCGAGTCAGGGCACAGTCAGGTCGTTGAGAGCAGCCGAAGGCAGATAGGCGGGTCCCGCCGCGGAAGTCGGGCCGCATCCACACCCATTGGAGATTCTCCGCCACGGCGGACGTTGAGTGCTCCGTTCACGCCCCCGCGCTCTCTCGGGGATCCCGCGCGCCCAGGTTGCCGTTCAATTGGGATGGGTACCATCAGTACGGACGTATGGTGCATGCGTTTTGTGAAGTGATTCTCTGAACCCGCTGTTCCAGGGAGTGCGACGTCTCCGAGCGGGTCAGGGCACTTCCTCGATTTCCTTGTAATTCCACCGTCCAAAAAGGAATCGCACCATGCCACTTACCCGGTTCGAGTTCCCGTTCGACCTCCTCGTCGCTCCCGACGACGAGATCGAGGACGCGCAGCAACGCAGCTCCCTCTGGCTACGTGAACGGGGCCTGTTGGCCGGCGCCGAGATGGCCTCCTGGTATGACCGGTGGAACGTCGCTCGTCTCGCGGGATTGATCTACCCCCGGGCTCGCGGGGATGACCTGCTGTTGAGCGCGCAGGTGCTCGCCGTCCTGTTCCTCGTTGACGATCAATTCGACGGGCCCCTCGGAAGGGACCCAGCCCGCACGGCGCGGTTGTCCGAGGAACTGATCAGCGCCATCCACGGCGGCACGGAAGGGGCGGCGAAGTCGCCGTTGTACCTGGCGGTTACAGAGCTCTGGGCGCAGGTCGCCACCGGCATGTCGCAGTCCTGGAAGGGGCGCGCCGCCCAGTACTGGGAGCTGTTCTTCGCCACATACATCTACGAAGCGTTCTACCGGCGCTCCTCGGCCCCAGCGACCTGGGAACTGTTCCGGATCATGCGCCGGTTCTCGGGTGGCACAGACTTCCTCATCTGCCTGGCAGAGCGAGTCGAGCGGTACACCATCCCGCCAGTCGTTCACTGCAGCCCTCAGATCCAGCAGATGCTTCGCATCGCGACCGAGATTCCGGTCTTCACGAACGACGCGAACTCACTGGAGAAAGAGGGGGACGGTGAGGTGAACAATCTTGTGGTGGCCGTTCAGTACTATCGTGGATGTGCCCTCGACACGGCAATCGCCGAGGTGACCAGCATCATCACTGGACAGGTCCACGAGTTCCTGGATGCGAGACGGAGCCTCCTCGAAATATGTTGTCAGATGGGCCTCACCCAGGAGGAAATGCAAGGAACGATCCACTACGTGGACACCATGCAGAGCATGATGCGCGGATATCACGAATGGGAGGTGCAGACCGCTCGGTATCTGGAACCGCGTGCACGCGGACACCCTGATTGCTTCGAGGACCTCTTCGGTGCCGGGTAACCGGGCCGAAACCCGAGGCGCAGGACGGGCCGGAGGGCTCCGGACGGACTGTCCTCGAGCCGAGGGCCCAGGCCCCATGGGCGGCGCTTTCGCCGACAGACGCGGGCGTGTCGCAGCCATCAGTTGTCCCTCCTCAAGCACGTCGAGAACGACACCGCGCAACGGCCCGCCGTGGCACCGGAGGTGACATCCACCGTGGACCTCGCCTACACCCTCGCGACCGCCCCAGGCGCACTGCCCCTGGTCGGCCACACGCTTGCCTTGGCTCGGAGGCCCTTGGATTTCATCGCAGCACTGCCAGCTCACGGCGACCTGGTGCGCATCAAACTGGGCCACCACCCGGCATATGTGGCGTGTCATCCAGACCTGGCCCATCAAGTTCTGGTCGAGGACCGCATCTTCGACAAGGGCGGACCCTTCTTCGACAAGCTCCGGGCGGTAATGGGCGATGGAGTCGTATCCTGTCCGGCCCAAGCACACCGTCGACAACGCCGCCTGGTCCAACCGGCATTCCACAGCAGCCGACTACCCGGATACGCCGCGACGATGAGTGCCGAGATCGCCGAGGCCACCAAGTCTTGGCGCCCTGGCCAGGTGGTCGACGTACCCGCCGCTATGCTCCGACTCACCACGGCCGTCACGGCACGCTGCCTGTTCTCAGTCGACCCGGACGCGGCCGACGTCTCAGCCCTGGACCAGAGCATCGACGCGTTCGCCCGCGGTGTTACACGGCGGGTGCTCGTACCACTGCCGATGGCGGACAAGTTCCCGACCCCGGCGAACCGACGTTTCGATCAGGCGCGAACCTATCTACGCCAGCTCACCGATCGCCTGATCAGCACCTATCGAGCCCGAGGCGTTGACCACGGCGACCTTTTGTCGATGCTGCTGGCCGCCCACGACGAGGACGGCCAGGGCCTGGCCGATAGCGAGATCCACGATCAGGTCGTCACCTTCCTCATCGCCGGAGTGGAGACCACCGCAGATCTGTTGTCCTGGGCCCTGTACCTGCTCGGCACCCACCCCCGGATCGAAGCGCAGCTTCAAGCGGAAGCCGACAGAGTCCTCAACGGCCACGCCGCACAGCACTCGGATGTGCCCGAATTGGAAGTGACCCGCCGCATCGTCACCGAGACCCTGCGCCTGTACCCGCCAGGGTGGATGTTCACCAGGACCACCACCACGACCACCAACCTCGGCGGCCACCCGCTGCCTGCCGGTGCCACCGTCATCTACAGCCCCTACCAACTCCATCATTGTGCCGACCTCTACCCGGACCCCGAAACCTTCGACCCTGACCGCTGGTGCAAGGACACAAGGCCGCAACCCGGAACGATGGTGCCCTTCGGGGCTGGCGCCCGCCGGTGCGTCGGCGACGCCTTTGCCACCATGGAAGCGACGCTTGCCCTCGCCTCCATCGTCGCGCGATGGCAACTGCGGTCGATCACCGACCAACCCGTGCGTGCCGCTCGGCGGGCCGCACTGAAGCCCCACACGCTCATCATGAGCCTGACCGAGCGCCACCCAGCACGGCCGCATCGATGACGCCTGTGCCAATCCGAAGCCACTGCGCTCTCCGCTGGTCGGGGGGCGACACGAGGCCGGTACGGCTGACCCGGCGTCGCGATGCGTGGCCTGGGTGAAGGGCGGGATGCGTTGCTGCTGCGCAGCGCCGCCGACGATTTGCAGTGAAAGCGGTGGCAGTGGCGATTCACCGACCGGGCCGCCGTCCCTGGGCCACCTCGCCCCATGCCTCACCAACCGGAGCGTCCAGCCTCACCGGATTCCCGTCATGGACCTCCAGCGGCTCGTTCTTGTCCGCGTACCGAATGCGTAGTAGTCCGAGCACGCGAGCGGCGCGTGTACATGGCGAAGGAGACCAGCAAGTCAGCAGTAGACGTACTGGCAGGTCAGGAGGCTGTCGCCGGTGAATACCGGCGAACTTGACCCCGTTCTGTTCGGAGCGGAGGGTAGTCAAGATCCAGACCTGGGAGCCAGTGCCTCCCGCGCATGAAGGCATGGCCGTCGCGCTTCCCGAGTCGAGCCGATCTGACCGGGGGCGGCAGATGCCACCCCGCTCGCGTGATCTGCCGCATGCCCGTCAGGAACCCCCGAACGGCACCAGCCCTTCGACGAGTACACCCCCGGGCGGGGGAGAGCGCTCCCGTCTCGGCATGCCACTGGCCGGTACCTGCCAGTGGCACGTCATGCTCATGACGTATGACCCGTCAGGCTTCTATGGTCCTCGGCAGCCGCGAGTGACGTCGAGTCACCCTCTCGACATCGCTCATGCGTTCCCCCACACCGAGAGGACGCCATGAGGCGCAAGCTCATATGGGTGCGCCTCTTTCTCAGTGAGCTGGTGATGCCGTGCGCCGTTGCCGTGTGTGCGCGGAGGGCGGATCGTCGTGTCCTGAGGCGTGGTCTTGGAGGCGGCGATGGTGTCGTGGCTGGAGGAGATCGAGTGGCGGGAGGCGGCTGCCCGGGCCGAGATCGGTGAACTTCGCTCGCGGATGGAGGAGTTGGCTGGTCGTCTTGCCGAGCGGGAGGCTGTGCTGTCCCGGCTGGAGATCACACGGGAGACGATGACGGAGATCCTTTCCGGGGAGGGGCGGTGACGGTGTCCGTGGACGAGGCCGCGGAGGAAGTCCCGCTGCCGGTGGACCGGAGCCAGGCGGGATCGCCGGTCGGGGTGCGGCTGGTGCCGCAGTGGGAGCCGGGGGTTGAGGCGGATGTGCTGCCGCGCTCGTACCGGGACGTCGTCGAGGTGTTGCAGGACGCGGTGCATCCGATGCGGGCGCATCATCTGTGCGCCGCGCTGGGGTTGTCGACGGACAAGAACAAGGTGGAGGGGTTCCGTTCGAAGCTGAAACGGCTGGTGGAGCGGGGCTGGCTGGCCGAGGACGAGCCGGGCCTGTTCGCGTGGGGTGGTGCGCGGCGGGCGGGCGCCGGTGCGCCGGAGCGGGAAGCCGCGGCCGACGGGCGACGTCGCGCCGGTGTGGGGCCGGGCTCTCGTCCCTAGCGTCGATGGTGCCAACCAGATCGCCACTGTCCGAAGACGAGAGCCCGATGAACGCAGCGTATGAAACGGCCGCGGCGGCTGACCCCTTTGCCCGCGTGCTTTCTTCCCTCACTTTGCTGGCCACCCGCCTCTCCAGCCCCGAAGCACTCACCGCGACGCATGAACAGGCTGAGGCCGACGTCGAAGCGGGTTCCCGGGAGTTGGGGCGACTGCTCCTGCAGGCCCATCTCGAGTGGCGGGCCCGCCATGAGGAGGACCACCTGTCCGCCCTCGGTCCCAAGGAGCGGGCTGTGCTCGCCGGCGGCCGGAGCCGGCTGGAGACCGGCCATCATCGGCAACTGGCCACCGTGCTGGGGCCGGTGACCGGGACCCGGTGCGCTCTGCGCGGGGTGGGCATGGCCAACCTCTACCCCGCCGACGCCATGCTGGGCCTGCCCCACGGGCGGCACAGTCTGGGACTGCGCCGCCTCGCGGTCCTCGAGGCGGCCCGCGGTTCCTACGACACCGCGCTGGAAGCGATCGACCGCAGCTGCGGGGGCCGGGTGGTGGGCAAACGCCAGGTGGAGGATCTGGTGCGGGCCGCGGCCGTGGACGTCGCCGCGTTCTATACGGCCCGCACTCCCCACCCGGCCGTGGCCGGGACGCTGCTGGTGATCAGTGTCGACCAGAAGGGAATCGTGATGCGCCCGGGCCACCTGCGCGAGGCCACCGCGAAGGCCGCCGCCAGGGCCCGCACACCTTCCGCACCCGGCTGTCGACCGGGGAGAAGTCCTGCCGCAAAAGGATGGCCACCCTCGCCGTCGTCCACGACGCCGAGCCCGCCATCCGCCGCCCGCACGACATCATCGCCCCGCCCGGCGGCCGCACCGGAGTCCGCACCGTCCGCAAAGGACCCATCGCGCGGGCGAAATGGCTCACCGCCTCCGTCCGAGAGGACGCCGAAACGGTCATCGCCGCCGCGTTCGACCAGGCCGAAGCCCGCGACCCCGAACACCACCGGACCTGGGTAGTACTGGTCGACGGCGCCACCCACCAGCGGGAGTTGATCCAGACCGAGGCCGCCCGGCGCGGCGTCACGATCCACATCGTCCTCGACATCGTCCACGTGATCGAGAAGCTGTGGGCGGCCTCGCGGTGCTTCCACACCGCCACCGATCCCGCAGCCGAGGACTGGGTCGGCATGAAGGCCGCCCGGATCCTGGTCGGCGCCGCCCCCGGCGCCGCCCGTGACATCCGCACCGAAGCCGACCGCCACCACCTCAGCAACGACCAGCGCGCCTCCGCTGACAAAGCGTGCCGATACCTCGAGAACAACGCCGACTTCGTCCACTACGACCAGGCCCTGGCAGCGGGCTGGCCGATCGCCAGCGGCGCCGTCGAAGGAGCAGCCCGCCATCTGGTCGCCGACAGACTCGACATCACCGGCAGCAGGTGGACCGTCCCCGGCGCCGAAGCCGTCCTCACCCTCCGCACCGTCATCAGCAACGGCGACTTCCCCGACTACTGGATCTTCCACGCGCGGAAAGAGCACGAACGGCTCCATCCCTTACCCGACCAGCACATATACGCACTTCAAGCCTGACACGGGAACTCACTCAGACGGAGCCACACCCAAGCAGTTCTGCGACCGCGGACACCGGGCGCTGCACCTGGACAAGATCAACAGCGGCGGCCGGAGGAAGGAGCCGATCCCGCCGGCGGCCTGGGACGCGCTGCAGGCCTACCTCGACAGCCGCGGCAACCCCACCACCGGGTGGCTGTTCTGTGCGGCCAGCTCGACAAGGCGGCCGTGTGGCGGCTGTGCCCTTACCCGGCCCGGCGCGCCGGACGGCCTGTGCGCGGCCCACACGGAACCAAGGGCGACGCCATTACCCACGCCCTGGACGGCCGGACGCCCGCCCCGACAAGATTCAGCGGCGGACCGAGCACAAGTACAACCGCACCACCCATCGCTGCAAGCGGCACCAGGATGTCCTCGACGGCAGCTCCGCCTACGGCACCGGCGCCCACATAGTCGGCGCCCTCCCCCGCCCTGAAGCCGAACCTGCCCCGCACCGAGCGGCCGGTACAGGCGCGGTTTCGGGTGATGCCACAGGTCTGCTCGCTCAGCCGGTCGATGGTGGCGGTCAGCCCGTCGTGGTCGTCCAGGACGGTTTGGTGGAGGGCGGGGTCAGCTCGAGGGTGGGGGGCTGTGGAGGTGAGGTCCGTGATGGCGATCTCGATGCTCAGCGTTTGGCGCGGTCGGTGAGCATGGGGTCGCCGGGCACTTGGCCTGACGAGCAACGTCCCGCCAACTCTACCCAGACGTCGGCGAATACCGAGAGCACAGGGAGGGTTGCCGTCAGCGCCCCGGCCAACGAATGTCGTACTCGACACATGGTGGGTGAGATGCTTCACTCGTGATATGGCATCAATTCGCCTTACGCGCACAACACTTGAGGTCATCAAAGTCTTGCTGACGTCCACCGCCGACGATCCAGCATGGGGGCTGAAGATCTGCGAGGAGGCCGACCTCGGGTCCGGGACGGTGTATCCCATCCTTGAGCGCCTGGTCGACGCAGGATGGGCCACCCGGTACGAGGAGACGGGTGAGCACCCGGGGCGGCCGAAGCGGTACTACTACGAACTCACGGCCGTCGGTCAGAGCGCAGCCCTGCAGGCCAGGAAGCGAAAGCCCCGGCTCTTCGGACTGCACGCAGTGACCGAGGGGGGCACGGCATGAGCACCGACGAGCGCCCCGCTGAGGCCCCTCGTGCCGGGCTGGTGGCTGTTGTCGCCGTGCTGGCACCCGTGCTGTCCGGCGCGCTGGCAGCAGTACTGCTGCTCGGCGGCTACCTCCTGAAGACGCTCGACCCCGAACCCGCATCCGCGGACACCCTGCTCACTTCCGGGTGGCTCTTCGGCGCGCTCACTGCGGGCGCCATTCTGGTCGCCGCGGTCACCTCGCTGCTCACTGCCCTGCGCAACGGCACGCAGGCGGTGGAGGAGGAGCCTGAGCCAGCCGCGACGAGCACCCATATCCCGAGCAGCAGGGCTGGCCTGCGGACTGTGAACTTCGCTTCCTTTGTCGCCGGAGGCCGCAGGGCACACCTCCGCGAGGAGTGGGCGGCAGTCCTTGCCGGTGACCCCGGGAACGGCATCGTTCTCTCCTCGCACCGCAGGATGCGCTACGCGATCGGCTTCCTCTGGGCAGCGCTCCGGATGCGGATCAGCGACCTGGCTGCCCCCCTGTGGATGCCGGTGGACTGGCTGCTGTCCGCGGAGTCGCGTACGCATGGGTTCATCGCGCTGGCCGTCGGTGCACAGATTCTGTACATCCGGCACGAGGATGGGCTGCATGCGCTTGTCACTGAAGGGTGGGGCTGGTGCGCCGGGTGCGGAATCGCGCTGCGGCTGTTCATGGGCTGGCTTCGCAGAATTCGCGGCGTCGAGCTCGCGCCGACAAGCGGGGAGTCCACAGACCAGTAGCAACCTCCCACGGTGCGGGTGAATCGGGCCTTCGCACGGCGGTGTTCAACACAGAGGAGCCCGTCGATCGCCAGCAGCACGACGAGCTGCCACTCGCGGCTGTTCACAGCGCTTCCCAGAGGACTACAGGGCCTGCTGCGTAGCCTCAGGAAGAGTCGCGCTCTGCGCCGAGCGGGTGAACGGGCCGAGATCTGGCACGCTGCGGCTCGCCGATTTGGCCAGGTGGCGGGTGTTGTCTGTTGCCGGGCCTGAGGGACAACAGACAACGCCTTCAGCGAGTGGTCGGGAGGTGCGAAATCTCTAGGGCAGGCCGACGGACAAGGCGTCGGCCACCCGGGAGACGGAGGACAACCACCATGAACGCCATCAGAGGGAAGCTGAAGCGAAGCCTTGCCGGCGTGCTGTTCGCAGGAACAGCCGTCGCTGCCCTGGGACTTGCGGCACCGGCCCAGGCGGCCGACGGTGTGCAGTCCGCCTCGCCTGCGTCCGTCCAGTTGGTCTCGCCGCGCGACCCCGGCCACAGCCCCGAGTGCGGCAACGCCAGCCCTCCGTGCTGGAAGTACGAGACCTGGTATTTCAAGCTCGCCCACTGCAAGGCCGACGGGAGGGCATTGGTCGGCGCGGGGCCCTGGGACGCTTTCGACTGCGCACCCCATGGCCTGACCTACTGGCTGTGGCTGCACCGCAGCAGGTGAGACCGCCAGCCAGGGCTGACGGTAGGACGGTTCGGTAACCGGCCCGCGGCGCGTGTGCGCCGCGCTCACGGTGTTGCCGCAGTGGATCTCGCCGCTGCAGTGGCCGCGGCCACGGCTGTGACGGCGTCGCGGCCACTGCCGGCGCCACACAGAGCGGCTTTCCCGCACATGCGTACACGTCGGCCTGTAGCCCCCGATTCGGGGACTACCTGTCTCGAAGAAGTCGTACCTCACCAAGACGTAACACCGCCGCGGGCTGGCGAAGCTCATAGACCCCTGTGGGACTCCTGCGACTGCAAGGGCCGGGGAGGGCGTACTGGTTGGGGATGTACCGCAGTGCGTCCCAGCCGGTGACGGCCTGTGAGCTCCCGACTCGCGGCTCCAAGAAGGGAGATCATATGTTCACGTCGGGTATCCGAGGCCGTGTCCGCCGCGCGCTGGGCGTCGCCGCGGTCGCCCTGGCCGTTCTGTCGGCGGCTGGTACCGCCTTGGCGTCGACAGAACGGTCGGCGTCGTCCGTGGGCCGCGTGTGCCTGTTCAGTGCACCGGGCGAGCCTGCTCCGGCGGGCCACGTCGGCTGGGGCTATCGCTGGAACGACGGAAGCGACAAGTGGGACTTCGGAGCGACGCTCGGTCAGGGCAACGGCTGGGCCCGCAACGGCTCCACCCAGGCGATGCTCGACGCGTTCCGGAACGCCAGCGACGCCGGTGGCTACAAGTTCTTCCGGTGCGTCGACACCGTGGGACAGAACCAAGGCGCTGCCTTCCGCTTGATGAAGTCGATCAATGGCAGGGACTACAACCTCGTCACCGACAACTGCCTCACCAAGTCCATCCGGATCTTCAAGGCGTACGACAGCTCCGGTGGCCTGAATAGGTTGCCGGCCGGGAAGTTCACCGCGCCCAACGACTACTTCCACGAAACCCTCGACAACGCCCGCTGGGGCGCGATCCGCGCTCTGTAAGCAGTCCGCTCCACGAAAGGGCCGGCCGTTTCCAGCGGTCGGCCCTTTCGTGCGCGGTGCCCGCGTCCACGCCGGGGGGCGGACATCCGCCCCGTCTTGTCAGGGGGCAGTCATGCAAAGCAGGGCCGCCTGTCGGCACTGCCGCCGGCCACTACCTCCCTACCTCCGGTTCGGCGGCCCGCGTGGGGGCAACTGCGGTGCTGTCCGGTCACCCGATGGGACGGCCCAGCGGCGTTCGGGCCCCTTGCCGCGTCGGCGGGTCGGACCATGGCGGCAGGAGCGGGCGAGTGGCGAAAGCGGGCCTGGCGTGGGAGCAGATCGGGGGGAGCCGGCCTTCGGTGAGGAATTGCGGCGGTGGCGGACGGAGCGGGGACTGTCTCTGACAGGGCTGGCGGGGATCATTCACTACAGCCGTGGTCACATCAGCCGGGTGGAGCGCGGGGAGAAGTCGGCGACAGAAGAATTCGCCCGCCTGTGTGACCAGGCCCTCAAAGCGGAAGGCGAGTTGCTGGCGCTGGCGGTGCGGGCCGTCGCCGCGAAGTGTCCCTATCCGGGATTGGCATCGTTCGGTACGGAGGACGCACCCTGGTTCTTCGGGCGTGACCGTGCAGTGGCGGAACTGCTGGGCCTGCTCGCTGACCCCGAGTCGGCGGGGCATCCGGCGGTGGTGATCGGGCCCTCGGGGATTGGCAAGTCGTCGTTGTTGCGGGCCGGACTGGCCGTCGCGGTCGTCGGTGGGGCGCTGTCGGCACGGCAGCCCGGAACGCCGGGGGTCCTGTACATGACGCCCACGGCGCGGCCGGTTGCGGAGTTGCACGCTCATGATGACCGGCGGGAGCTTGCGTCGTACGCGCTGGTGATCGTGGACCAGTTCGAGGAGTTGTTCACCCTCTGCCCGGAGCAGGCCGAGCGGGAGGCGTTCATCGACGGCCTGTGCCGCAGAGCCGCTGATGGTCTGCCGGTCGTACTCGGCGTCCGTGCCGACTTCTACGGGCACTGCGTGACCCACCCTTCGCTGCTGGCCGCGCTGCGCGCCAGCGCTCTGCCGCTGGGGCCTATGACCGTTCCCGAACTGCGGCAGGCGATCACCGGGCCGGCGGCCGCGGAAGGGCTGACCCTGCAGCCGGGACTGGTGGAGGTGCTGCTGCGGGACCTGGGTAACGCGCCCGGCACCGAGCAGTGCGCCGCAGGGGCGCTCCCATTGCTGTCCCACGCCTTGCGCGCCACTTGGCAGCACCGTGAAGACGGTGTCCTCAATGTCGCCGGCTACGAGCGCACGGGCGGCATCCACGGCGCCGTCGCCGCCACCGCCGAACGCGTATACATGCAGCTCAGTCCCGAAGGGCAGGGGGTGGCCCGGGGTGTGATGCTCAGCATGGTGCGGGTGGGCGAGAACGAGGACGACGTCCGCCAGCCCGCCGATCGGGACGCCCTGATCCAGCACGACCCGGCAGCGCAGGCGGTCGTAGAGGCGTTCACCCGGGCCCGGCTGCTGACCGCAGATACCGAGCACGTGCAGATCAGCCACGAGGCCCTGCTCCGGGCCTGGCCCAGGCTGTGCGAGTGGATCGACGCCGATCGTGTCGCACTGCGCGCTCACCAGCAGCTCACCGCCGCCGCCCGTACCTGGACGGCGGAGGGCCGAGACCCGCACCTGCTGTACCGGGGCGCGCCTCTGGCCGCCGCACTGGAGCTCACGGCCTCGCGCCGCGTGGGCCCCCAGGAAACGAAGTTCGTCCAGGCCTCGGTCCAGCAGCAGGACGCCGACCGCCGGGCCGACCGGGCCAAGCTACGGCGTCTGCGGCTGCTCACGGCGGCCCTGACCGCCCTGGTTGTGCTGGCCGTCTCACTGGCGGCGTTCGCGGTCCATCAGCGGTCGGTGGCCCGTGACCAGACGGCGCATGCCCAGGCGCTGGGCCTGGCCGCGGCAGCAGCGGACGCCCGCAGCCGGGGCCTGCCGGAAGCCGCCCAGCTGCTGGCCGTGGGAGCGGTACGGCTGGACGGTGACGACCCGACAGCCCGCGGCGCACTGCTGAGCGCACAGGGCGACCTGCTCAAGGAGCGCCTGCCCGCGGCCCCCCGCGAGCACCAGCGAATCACGCACGTCCTGGCCGCGAACGGCCGCACGATGGGCACCTACGACCGCAAGGATCACGTTCAGCTCTGGGATCTCACCACCCGCAAGCCCGTGGGTACTCCCCTCCACACCGGTCACGGGTCGCTCTTCCCGCTGTCGTATCCGAGGTACTTCACCATCAGCGGCGACGGGGACACCGTCGTGGTCGGCAAGGAGCGCCGTCTCTGGGTTTGGCGGCGGGGAGCCACACGCACCATCACCCTCTCCGCCCCGGTGACCGCCGTGGCGCTCAGTCCCGACGGCCGTCGTATCGCCGTGGCCACCGACCAGAAGTGCCTGACCGTCACCGACCTGGATGCCAGCAACGGCACCGCACCTGCGCCCACCTGCGACAAGGAGGTCGCCCAGGGCCTCGCCTTCAGCCCGGATGGCACCCGCATCGCCACCGCCGGCCAGAAGGGGACCCTCACCTTGCGTGAGGCTTCGGACGGCAGCGTGAAGGACCGCTGGCCCCTCCACGAATCCGTTCCCAGCGCCAACCTGCTGTCCGTATCCTTCAGCCCCGACGGCCGCCGCGTCGCCGTGGTCGGGCACGACAACCTGGCGGCGCTGTGGGACCTCGGTCAGGACCGTAAAAAGGTACTCACCACCAGGGTCACCGGAAGCGCGCTGACCGCCGTGGCCTTCAGCCTTGACGGCGCGGTGATCGCCACGGCCGGAGACGACGTTCAGGTCACGCTGTGGAGCGTGGCCCGTGAACTGCCCCTGGTGTCGATCACCGGCCACACCAAGCCAGTCCGCGGAGTCGGCTTCACCGACGACGGCCACACCCTCGTCACCACGTCCGAGGACGGCAGCACCGCCCTGTGGGACCTCACCCGCGGCCCCCTGCCCGACGCCCGCGGCCAGCCGGAGGAGACGGTGACCTTCGTGCGCGGCGGACGCGCCGTCGTCGCCAGCGGCGGCGCAAGCCCCCGCATGTGGACCGCCGATCGCAGCCGCTCCTATCTCGGTGCCTTCACCGCTCGGCAGGGCAGCGTCTACCGCACCGCCGCCGACGCCGACGGCAGCCTGCTCGCCACCGCCAGCTGGGACGGCAGCGTACGACTGTGGAACACCACCCACCGGCGGCAGGAGCTGCTGCCCGCCCCACCGTCCAGCAGCGGCACCTGCGGCCTGGCAGTCAGCAGACACGGCCGCGTCATCGCCGCAGGCTCCTCGGACGGCACCCTCCGCGTCTGGGACCGGTCCGGCCGACCGCTGCGCTCTCTTTCGCTCCGCCATGGCGCCATCTGCGCGCTGGCCATTCACCCCGACGAACACCACATCGCCTTCGGCAACGACGTCAACGAGATCCACCAGCTCGATCTCTCCAGCTCGGCCCCACCGGCCCTGGTCGGCCGGCACGCCGACTCAATCCGCAGCCTCGCCTACAACCACACTGGCAAGCGCCTCGCCTCCGCGAGTGACGACCACGAGGTCAAGGTCTGGGACATGACCGCCCTAAAGCCCCGCCTGGCTCGCACCCTGGCTGAGTTCACCGCGGCCGTGCGCACAGTCGCCTACAGCAGCAACGGCACCTTCCTAGCCGCCGCCGGCCGGGACACCACCATCCGCATCTGGAAGACCACGACCTACGAGCCCTACGCCACCCTGACCGGCCACCAGAACATGATTGAAAGCCTCGCCTTCCATCCGCACCGCAAACAGCTCGCCAGCGCGGCCGTCGACGGCACAGTCCGCCTCTGGGAACTCGACCCGCACACCGTCCGCGCACGAGTGTGCGACAGGCTCCGGCACGCGGGCCCCACTCACTGGAAGCACCACGTCCGCGACATCCCCCAGCCAGACCGATGCGCATAGAAGGTGTGCTGCGCACCCGGAGCCGTCGCTGCCGAAACCCGGCCACAGGCCAAGGCAAAAAGGAGAGCTCTGCGATCGTCGGTAGGAAGCCGGACAGACGCTGCTCGCCGGAGGTACGGACAATCATGTCCAGGTCCGGCCGACCGGCCAACTCCCCTTGCCCCAGCGCGGTGTCAGCACGAACAGGTCGCCGCTGGCCGGGCCCACCTCACCCCACCCGGACGGAAGGGGCACATTGGTCGTGGGCTGATGGACGGCCTACACGCTGTCATCCGTACCGCCGACGCCCTGGACGCACGGCTGGCCCCTACCGTCGGGGGAATGCCTGACTGCTCTGCCCGCTTCCGCTGCGCGGTGCCGGGCACGCCACGTGGCGTGCTTCGGAGGCCGACCGACCCGTGAGCACCTCGTACACGGTGTTCATGGGGAGTGGCCGATCGCTGCACTGGGTCAGGTGAAGAACCATGCCGTGACCGCCCAGCCGACATCGCTCAGTACCCACATGCGGCGGGGTGACAGCGCGGCGACCGCGAAAAGGAAGCCGTACAACAGCCCGGCCAGCACCAGCATGGCCACACCGTCATTGGCCTCCGTCGACGCACTCTCATCGCTGAAGCCACTGACCTGCATGCCGAGGCGTACCAAGATCCGTCCCACTCCACCGGCGGCCACGAGGAGGGTGGAGCCAAACGCCAGCGAGATGAAGCTAAACCCCTCGAGGCGGTAGGCGTGGCCGAGCGCGGCAGCGACGGGGATAGATGCGGCAGCGCCGAGCAGGCCGATGACGAGAAGGCCGAGGCTGCGCCAGAACCCGTGTCGCCTCATCGGGCGCGGGGGCGGCGGTCTGAAGGGAGTCAGGATGTCAGCTACGCGCGCCGCGTCGAGGCGGTAGGACTCGGCCAAGCTGGTGGGCATGTCCGGGGCCGAGGGATTGGTCATGGGTACGTTCCCGCTGGCTGGACCATTGTTTCGATTGACTTCGGAGCCAAAGTCAATGTCGGCGAGGTCATCGTCAGGGGTGAGCACTTGTGAGGGGCGCACGGGGCCCGGTGTGATGCGTTCGCGCAAGGCGGCCAAGTCGGCCCTTTGAACGTCGAGCTCGGTGCTGGAGCGTTCCAACAAGTGATCGACTTCCCAGAGATCGGGAAGATCCGGGATGAGGGTGGTGCTGACGGGCGTCTCGTCTTCTTGCCGGGCCGCGGCGACCGCGCGTTCTCGCCGGCCGGCGGTGGACTCGGCGTCCAGGCGAATCTCCTCCGCCTCGCGCCGTTCACGGCGGGCCTGCTCCAACAGGCGCTCGGCGCTGGCGAGCCGCTGCCGAGATTCGCGAAGTTCCTGTTCGTCCCGGCCTTCGTTGAGTTCTTCAAGACGCTGGCACCTGTCCTGCAACGAGGTGACGAGCCGTAGCAGTGTGTGAACGAGTTGTTGCATGCGGAAGAGGGCGCGTTCTGCTTCCAGTTGAGCCTGGCGTGCATCGTCCAGGCGTGCCGCCAGATCGTTTACGGGTGGGGGCGCCAGTAAGACCCCCCGTCCCTGCTGGGCCTTGCGGGCGAGTTGCAACAGCCGTCGGCCTTCGGACAGGTGCCGCTCGCGCACGGTGGTGTCGCGTATGCACCGGTCCACGGTCGTCTGCAGCAGAGAGTCGGGAGGCAGCTTGGCACCGTTGCGATAGTGGCCCCACTGCGTGCGACTTACTGGATACACGTCAGCGAGCCGATTCAAGGTCCAGCCGTGCGTGACGCTGCGTAACCACATGGCGAAGGCGTTCGCCTCGGGTGTCTCGCCGCGTAAAGGCCCTTGTTTGCGCCCAGCCCTCGTCATCTCGTCCATCTCTCATTGGCCATGGACAACCCATGGTTTGACCACAGTTGACCTGCACGTCCCGACGAGACAATCAGAACGCGGTCCACCTTGTTGCCCGGATCGGTAATCACCCGACGAAAGGCCGGACCATGCGCATGCCCTCAGCTTCTTCTTGGCCGTATGTGATCGTCGCGATCGTGATCCTGTCCGTGGAGGAGGGCTGGCGCCCGGCGGACGTCGTACGCCTGACCGCTGTCCTGCTGGCGCTCGTCGCCGTTGTCGTCGCCGCCGGCGGAGGTAACGCACGTGACTGACGGTTGCACCCGGCCGCTCTGCTGTGGTCGCTGGCCGAGGATTGCTCCCACGCCTTGCAGTCGTTGCGGTTGCCCGGCACGGGGTGGCCGACCACGACGACCCTGCGGGTGTCGGCGTTGATGACGACCTGGTGGTTCGTGGAGTAGCGATAGTTCTTCGACTGCTCGGCCACGGCATGGTCTCGGGTGGGCACGAGGGTGCCGTCCACGATCAGCAGGGTGTCCTTCGCGAACCGCTGCCTGGGCTGGAGCGCGGGCTTGGGCCCCAGATGGTCGATGATCCGGTCGGCGGCGGACTTCGAAACACCGAAGAGCGGGGCGAGTTGGCGAAGCGTCAAGTTCGTGCGCCAGTAGGCCGCGATCAGAAGCACCCGGTCTTCCAACGGCAGACTCCAGGGCCGTCCGCGCCGTGGCTCGTCGGGGACCTGGCGCCGCACCACGGTCATCAACTTGCCGAAGCAGCGCGGGCTCAGCCCGGTGAACGGGGCTGTCCAGGACGGCTCGGACGCCGTGATCACACCAGCCACAACAAGATCATTCCATTGGGGCTTCGGCCTCCAGTCAGTCAGGAGCGGCCCCGGATGTGAAGGCAAGGATGTCTCGGACCGCCTCCCGCAGACTCCCGAAGTGACGGTGCACGCCGTCGACTAGCGCAGGGTTGTTGATGCCCCACACCGTCATCCCGGCGCGCAGCCCGGACTGCACCCCGGAGGGGGCATCCTCGATGACCAGGCAGTCCTCCGGCGCGGCACCGAGTTGTGCGGCCGCCTGCAGATACGGCGTCGGTGACGGCTTGCCCTCCGCCACGGCAGCTGCATCCACGACAACCGTCGGGACCGGCAAGCCCGTCCGTGCGAATCGTCCGCGTACCCGGTGCTCGTAGTTCGAGGTCACGAGCGCCCATGCCCCGGGCTCCAAGGCGTTCAGCAGTTCAGCGGCGCCATCGAAGGCAGAGTATGAGCCGGCTCGAACGTCCTCGTCCTCCAGCTCATGCAATGCGGTCAGGCACTCCCCGGGGTCCCGGTCAGAGGCAACCTGCGCGAACGTCTCCATCGGCCTCGTCCGCAGCGCCACTCGGTAGACCTCATCAGGGTCCAGTCCGTACCGCTCCGCCCACGTGTGCCAGACCAGACGCTGGTTGTCCACAGCGTCGATCAACGTGCCATCGACATCAAACAGGACACACCGCATCACGCCGGGACGGCCGGGTTCACTGATCACGCCCCGATCATGCCATCAGGCCCTGAGCAGGCAGTTTGCGGGACAAGCCTTAGGGCTTGCAGATCATCAAGGTGTTGCTTCCCGTGCTGGGGCTCGTTGGTGTGGTATGCGCATCCCGGACGAGGTTTGCACTCAACTCGCTGTGAAGTTTGCTGTGTTGTTCCCGCATCTGGACGAGCGGCAGCGGCGTCTGCTGTTGGACGCGGAGGCCCGGGTACTGGAGCATGGTGGCGTCCGGGCCGTGGCCCGGGCGGCCGAGGTGAGTGAGACGACGGTCCGCAAGGGTGTGTTCGAGCTCGAGGCTGGTGAGGAACCCTTGGGGCGGGTGCGGCGGCCGGGTGGAGGACGCAAACGGGTCGCGGATCTCGACCCGGGACTGCGGTCCGCGCTGCTGGCGCTGGTGGAACCGGACGAGCGCGGGGATCCGATGTCGCCGCTGCAGGAGCCGTGTTTTCCCGGCGCCGGGCGGTCTGAAGGGGAGGCGAGCGGGTCACGGCGCGTCATCTCCCATCAGGTCGAGGACATCGACGATGGCCAGGGCGAAACGCAGGACGTACCGGCACTCATGCTGAGGACGCGGCCTTTCGGCACGCGGCTCGATGAGGCACTGCATCGCGTCGACCGGGTACGGCTTGACGGTGTGCGGCACGAGCTCGATCAGCACACCCGTCACCTGACCGAATCGGTCGGCCAGTCGCCTGGCCTCCGCCGCGGTGGGGCGTGCGCGCTCGTCGAGCACGGCGTCTAAGACGTTGTTTCAGTTGGTGAGCCTGCGGTAGCTGGTGAGGGCTGCGGCGATAGCGACGAAGGCGAGGAAGTGGTCGGCCTTGCGTTCGTAGCGGCGGTGCAGTCGGCGGCATCCGGCCAGCCAGGACACCGTGCGCTCGACCGCCCAGGGCCTGGCTCCACTGGGCGAAGCGTCGGCAGACGGTGGGCCAGGCCGGGCCGAAGACCGGCGGCAACTGCCGCCAGGTACAGCCCGAGGTGGCCACGAAGATGACTGCCGCCAGCGTCTCGCGGTCACCTGCCCGGCGTCGGCCGCGGCCCTGCGGACGCTTGATCTCCGTGGGCGGCGCCACCCGCCGGAACAGCACCCACTACTCCTCCGGAACCAACCGCTCCACCAAGTCCGTCATGAGTCACTCAACGACCCACAAGCACCCAAAGAAGCCACGTCTAAAAGGCTTCTAGCGTGGGATTCATCCCCGGAAGAGATCCCTCCTCTTCCTCCTCTGTGAGTGTTGAGGAGCGTGTCATGGAAGCGCCCCCGCTGGACATGGTCTTCGGCTTCGAGATCGATACGATTGACGTCCAGGCGGTGAAGGACTTCTACGGCCCCTGGCTGGGCTGGGCCTTCACACCGGAGCCCGCCCCCGGCGCCGGCGGGGCCGCCCTCACCCGCGTCACGGCCCCGGGCGCCCCTGCCCCGATGGGGCAGATCCGACAGCACGCTGCCGGCACCGTGGAGGCCATCAGCCTGCGTGTCGCGTCCGCCGACGTAGTCGCCGACTCGGCCCGGCTCCAGCAGCTGGGCGCGACGGTGGTCACCCCTGCGGCCGAGGACGGTGACGGCACGGTCCGCGCCCGGATCACCGACCCGCGCGGCAACCTGCTGACCCTCGCAGCTCCCGCCGCCGGACTGTCTGCCCAGGCCCCACGGCCTGGCGCGATGGCCCAGTTCGAGCTGTCCACCACCGACCTGGCAGCGACCCGGGCCTTCTACGCCACGGCATTCGGCTGGGGCTTCGACTACGACCCCGGCTCGGTCGGCACGGCGTACCACGGCATCCGGACCCGTGGCCGCCAGCCTGTGCGTGGAGGGCGCTGCGGGCCTTGGGGTCCAGCGGCGCAGCGGGGTCAACAACAGCAGCTCGGCCAGGGAGTTGACGGCGATGGCGGCCACGACCGCGACAGCGCCGGCGAGGTCCAGGCGCGCGTCACCAGGCCAGGTGCCGGGCGAGCACGGAGGAGGGCCCGGGGCAACCGCGGAGTGTCTCTGGCCGCGTTGCGGGTGGGCCGCTCGTACATCAACACCGCGGACGGCATCACAGTGGATTCAGGTCGCAGACGACTCTCCTGAATCAACTGCCTGAGGCGTAGTCATGAGGCAGGATTCTGTCCCGCAGATACCGCGCACGGCTCAGTTCCCAGCGGTAGGCGAGGGCGACGAGTGCGGCATGAACGACGAGGAACCACCAGGAAAGCACCGTCAGCCCGAGCGCCAGGCCACCCGCCATGAGACAGCCGACGAGGACACTCCAGCCCATGTCATAGCCCTGATAGCGGCCCTGCGTGCTCCTTAGCATCACGTACCAGACCGCCGCCCTGGTGGCACATCCCACCGCGAGCCAGCCGAAGAACATCACCATGCTCAGGCTTTCCGCCCGCCCGGGACGGGCATCCAGACACTGCCTCAGATCAACGCAGCCAGGCCCCTGGAAGACCAGCGTCAAGACCACCGCGACAAAGATCCCGGAGACAGCCGTCCATACACACAGCCACACCCGGCTCCACAGCAGCGCCTTCCGCTGAAAGCTGTCCATCCCCTCACCATCAGCCACTGCTCCGGCGAGGGCAAGGGGCGCACCCTCTCCGGAGCGCGGAGGTCACATCGCGCACAGCAGCGAGGTGCCGAAGGGCCAACGGCCTCTCGATGGTGGCCCTGTGCCACATCCCGTGAAGGGTGCGGGCCAGTTGGCCACGTGATCGTTCACGGAAAGTGTCGAAGAGTCGGTCTTTTCCCATGCATGGCCGGGCAACTCCCCATCAGCGGCCCCCAATCGGCGGCCAGTTCAGCTCCCCGCCTCCGGCCCCGCAGGCACGGAGCGTCACCGGGGTCGTTCGTCCTCAGCGGCGCGGCATCGGTTCATCAGCCATGCTCCGGTAACTGTTCGTCTATGGGGCTCTTGCCCGTGACCGGATCAGACTCCCGGAATGGGTCGGAGCCCGTACACCATGTCCGTGGGCTCACCCGTACACCATGTCCGTGGGCTCAACCGCCTTGTGCCAGAGTGGTCGCGGATCAGGCAAGATTTTCGTGAGGACGATCACTGGGACGGGTGACGGCGGCCAAGACCGTTTACCTGCGTACGGCCAGGTTCTCCCCACGGGCGGTCCCCGCAGACGGCCAGTTGAGTTCCCCGTGCACGGCGGGTTGAATACGGAACGTGATCGCCATGGTGATCGCGCTTGGCTGGTATGGGGTTTCTGGATTCCTGGGCGCAGCAGTCTTTCGGCCAAGATCCCCAAGGGGTGTTTCCGGTTCGCTGTGTAGCGGTAGCTTCACCGTCTGTCGCGTGCGGGAGCTTCGGCGCGACGTCCAGCGCGACCTGGCCTGCGACGATGTGCGTGCCGTCGAGGGCAAGGGAGGCACGGGCGGACGCCGTCCTGCCGTGGCGGGCGCGCAGGCCGACGCCGTGCGTACCGCGTATTTGGATGGCTGCTCTGTCGCCGCTCTCGCACGTGACCGCGGCGGCAGCCGCGGTGCGATCCGCACGGCGGTCGCTGACCGCATGCCCGGCCGCGCGGCCATCGAGGAGGGCGGCCCCGCCCCGGAGTTGCCGGGCAGGGTCGTCGGCTTCCTTGGCGCGGCTGGCCTGGAGCCCGCCGAGCGGGCCGTGCTCGGCCAGGGAGGGGTGACGGTGCGGCGCGGCCAGGGTGCCCCCCTGTGCGTCAGGGCCGTCCGGCCGGGCCCTGCCAGCTCCGGCCCGCTGTCGGCCGCTCGACGGTGCCCAGGGTGTCCCGGCGGTCCCGGCCCAGCGCACGGCCCGCCGCGAGTACGAGAACAGGGGCAGCATCCGCGCGCCGACGGAATGTGATCAATCTCCGCGCCAGCCAACGGCTGCAGCGATGGTCCAGGCGCCAGAACTGGCGACACTTGGATACGCGAGCCCACCCGTACCAAGGCCGAAGACCGCTGTCAGGAAGCCCTGAAAGCTACTGGCGGGTTGCCTGTTCCATGGCGTCAGGCCCCGGCTCCGGGGCCGTATCAGCCGTGCCATCCCGCGATGCGTTGGATCATCTGGTACGGGTAGTTCGGTGTCAGCGGAGCGCTGACTTCGGTGAGTCGGGTGAACGCCTTGTCGTCAAGGTGCAGCGTGGCCGCGGCGAGTGACTCGCGCAACTGCGCTACGGTACGTGCGCCAACGATCGGGGCGGTGACGCCCGGGCGGTCGGCGACCCAGGCCAGGGCCGCCTGGCCAGGCGTCACGCCGTGCGCGTGCGCGACGGTGCGGAGCACCTCGATGACCGACCACACCTCCTCGGTGTTGCGTCGGTGCCACGCTTCACTCGTCTGTTCCCCGGCTCGGGCGACCCGTGTGCCGGCCTGTGGCTGCTGGTCGCGCTGGTACTTCCCGGTGAGCCACCCCTGGGCCAGCGGGCCATACAGCAGCGTGCCCAGGCCAGCGTCCACACCGGCCGGAATGACCTCCCACTCGACCGCCCGGGCCAGCAGGTTGTACTGGATCTGCTGGGAGACCAGCGGCGGTCCGCCCCGCTCTGCCAGCAGCCGCGCGAGCTTGGCGACCTGCCACCCAGCGAAATTGCTGACCCCGACGTGGCGGGCCTTGCCCGCGGTGACGATCTCGTCGAGAAACTCGACGATCTCGTCGATTGGGTGCTCGTCGTCTGGGCCGTGCAACTGGTAGAGGTCGACCTGATCGACGCCGAGCCGGGAGAGGCTGGCGTCGATCGCGGTGCGCAGGTACGCAGGCGTCAGGCTCGCGCCGGGGTATCCGAAGCGGCCCTTGGTCGCGAGCAGGACGCGCTCGCGCACGCCCGGCCGGGCGCTCAGCCATCGGCCGACGATGCGCTCCGACGTGCCGCTCCCGTAGTTGTCGGCCGTATCGATCAGCGTGCCGCCCGCGTTGACGTACACATCGAGCATCTCGTGGGCCGCCGCCTCGTCCGTGTCACCACCGAACGTCATAGCCCCGAACGCGAACCGGGACACGGCTGGCCCGGACCTGCCTAGCTGACGCATCTCCATCTGCACTCCTTGTTCCGTCGCTGCCCGATGCTGGCAGTTGGAGTGCACTCAAGGTCAAGGCCGGACCAGCTGCCAAACCTCGAACTGCCAGATAGCCGCACCCTCAACGGACACTGCCGGCGCCGGCTGCTGGCCGACGTCCACCGCGTCGGCCGCTCTGCCGAGGCCCAGGACTTCGCTGCCCAACGCCAGGCCCTGCCAGAAGTCCCCGTCGCAGGCGTGGCATTGTGCGGGCAGGCCGAAGCGGACGGCGGCCTGGCAGACGGCGCTGTCGCACTCCTGGGGGAGAGGCGTCCCGGTCGGGGTGGCGCCGGGCCTCCAGGCTTGTGATGCCTGGCCCCAGCGGGAGTCGCCCAGCTCGTGTACGGATGCGGCGAGGTCTCTTGAGGTGGTCGGCGGTGGCCGCGCACCGGCGCTGGAAGGCGTCGGCCTCGGAGAGCGGCGGCGGGAGCGTCCCGGCCAGCACAGTGCTGGGCTGCCAGGAGGTGACCAGCGGCGGCATCGCGTAGCCCGCCGGCCGCCACGGCAGCCGGGTGGCCGATGGCGGTAGCGAGGTCCTTCATCTCATCGGCGCCGACGGGAAGTTGCCGCGGCCGGCCTCGCAGGCAGTCCTCGCCGGGGTGTTCGGCGTCGGCACGTACAGGTCCAGGAACCGCACCAGCCCGGCCCTGGTGCCGTAGCAGGAGTCGTCCTCGGTGGGCAGCACCACGAGGGTGCCCAGAGCGCACCGTCGTCGAACCAGTGCGCCTCGACGTCGGCGAGCACCTCATGGACCAGGTGCTGCAGCGGGCTCCCATGCGGCCACGCAGGTGGGTGGCCCAGCAGGCGCACGCTCTCGCCGGGCGCCATGACGGTGGCGAGCTGTCCAAGGCGGGCGGAGGCCAGCAGGGCCATCTCGACGTATGCCTGGAACCTGCACAGCCGCAGCGCAGCGCCGAGGTGGTGAGGGTGGTGGGGAAGCCGCTGGCGAGGTAGTGCAGCCGGCAGGGCCTCGTGCGGCTTTGGCGGCTCGGAGCGCTGTGGGGAGTCAGCGGTCCGGCTGCGTCACGGAGTATGCGCCGAAGGACGTCGTCTTGGGAGGGCGGAGTTCCCTCCTCCCCCCGGGCCATCGGAGGAAGGAGGGGAACCCGCGCTGAGGTCGCGTCCTTGCCGCGCCACTGGCCAGGCCGGACCTTCACGTTCTCAGAGAGCTAGAAGTGCTCGATGGACACGCTCTCCACGTTGCCCCAGTTGCAGTACGCGTTGGTGCGGCCGGCTCCGGTCAAAATGCTGCTCGACCCCCAACCCCCCAGGGTGCAGTCGACGTTCACCTGCCACTTGTAGCTTCCCGCGCCCCTGCACTGACCCCACCCGTTGGTCAGGTTCTTGCCCTTGGTGCACACGGGCGCGAGAGCGTCAGCACCTGCGGTGGGTGCGGTGGCCTGTGCGGGGACCGACGCACCCCCCAGTACGAGCGCTGTTCCGAGTCCCAGTCCTGCGACAGCCGTACGGAAACGCATGGTTGCTCCTTCGATTCGGTGAGGGACACGGGGTCCCCAGGGAACGCGTGAGCGTTGCGGGGCAGCGAGGGCCGGTTCCTCAGGCGCCCTGCCGCCGGGATTCGTGTAGGAACAGTGGCAGTACCGTGCTGTGGGGAAGCTGAGGGACCCTGAAGTCCTTTCAGGGAAATCCCGTTAGAGGGCGTCTGAAAAGCTTGTCAGCGGGCAAGTTGCCTGGTGGCGTGGTGGTGGCGCGCTTTCGGGAGCTGAGGTGTGCGGGCTGCGTTCCCGTTACTCGACGGATCTGTCCGATCCGGACTGGGCGGTCCTCCGCCCGCTGGTTCCGGCGGTCAAGCCCGGTGGACGACCGGCGAAGCACCCGCGGCGGGAGATCCTCAACGCGTTGGCGTACTGGCTGAGGGCCGGCTGTGCCTGGAGGCTGTTGCCGCACGACCTGCCGCCGTGGCAGACGGTCTACCACTACTGGCGGAGATGGCAGCAAGAAGGCGTCTGGGAATGGATGCTGACGGTCCTTCGCGAGCGAGAGCGGGTGCAGCTCGGCCGTGATCCCACGCCCAGTGCAGGCATCGTGGACAGTCAGAGCGTCCGGGCCAGTGAGCGCGGTGGCCTGCACGGCTACGACGGCGGCAAGAAGGTCAGCGGCATCAGACGCCACCTGCTCGTCGATACCCGCGGCACCGTCCTGGTGGCCTGCGTGAGCCCGGCCAGCGTCGGCGACCGTGACGGCGCCGCGGTGCTGTTCTCCCGGGCTGCCGATGCCTTCCCACGCCTTCGGCATGTGTGGGCGGACCAGGGCTACCGCGGCGCCGACTTCCATGCCTGGGCTCAGGAAGCCACCGGCATCACCGTGCAGGTCGTCCAGCGCCGCGACGGAGGATTCCGCTCGATCTGGGCCCGAGCGGATGCGCAGCCTCCCGCAGTGCCCCTCTTCGCGGTGGTCCCTCGGCGTTGGGTGGCAGAGCGGACGTTCGCCGGGCTGGGACGGTGCCGCCGCCTGTCGAAGGACCACGAGTACCTGCGCGTCTGCTCGGAGAACGTCATCTACCTCACCATGGCCATGCTCCTCGTCCGCCGCCTCTCAAGATCAGCCCGCTGACAGGCTTTCCAGACGCCCTCTAGGCCCTGTCGTCAAAGTGATCTTGGGTTGTGGATCATGGGGTGGTGATACGCCGCCATGAACTGTCCGATGCCGAGTGGGAACTCGTGCAGC